>NZ_ASPU01000034.1:0-29414 GCF_000517905.1 Paenibacillus sp. FSL H7-689 | reverse complement strand
AACACGACCGTTAAGCCCTCTAGCGCCGATGGTACTTGGACCGCAGGGTCCTGGGAGAGTAGGACGCCGCCAAGCGAACTCTTTCATCATACATAGAAAACAGGCTCTGCATGTGGACGTTGTACGATGAATTGCATTTGCCCTGCAAATGCATATTATTCCCTGATAGCTCAGTTGGTAGAGCACTCGACTGTTAATCGAGTTGTCACAGGTTCGAGCCCTGTTCGGGGAGCCATTTGCTCTCATAGCTCAGTAGGTAGAGTGCATCCATGGTAAGGATGAGGTCACCGGTTCGATCCCGGTTGAGAGCTTTGGAAATGGGGCCCGTTGGTCAAGGGGTTAAGACACCTCCCTTTCACGGAGGTAACAGGGGTTCGAATCCCCTACGGGTCATATAGTTGGAGGCTTAGCTCAGCTGGGAGAGCATCTGCCTTACAAGCAGAGGGTCGGGGGTTCGATCCCCTCAGCCTCCACCATATTTTTATTGGGGATTAGCCAAGCGGTAAGGCAACGGACTTTGACTCCGTCATGCATAGGTTCAAATCCTATATCCCCAGCCATTTTAGTATGAGTCATTAGCTCAGTTGGTAGAGCACCTGACTTTTAATCAGGGTGTCGAAGGTTCGAGCCCTTCATGACTCACCATTATATGCGCGTGTGGCGGAATTGGCAGACGCACTAGACTTAGGATCTAGCGTCTTTGACGTGGGGGTTCAAGTCCCTCCACGCGCATCCTTTATTTGCGGAAGTGGCTCAGCGGTAGAGCATCGCCTTGCCAAGGCGAGGGTCGCGGGTTCGATTCCCGTCTTCCGCTCCAATATTTTTGCGCCCTTAGCTCAGCTGGATAGAGCGTTTGACTACGAATCAAAAGGCCGGGAGTTCGAATCTCTCAGGGCGCGCCATTATTTTTTTAGTATCGGGATGTAGCTCAGCTTGGTAGAGCACCTGGTTTGGGACCAGGGGGTCGCATGTTCAAATCGTGTCATCCCGATTTTTGTTTACGCGGGTGTAGTTCAATGGTAGAACTTTAGCCTTCCAAGCTAATAGCGTGGGTTCGATTCCCATCACCCGCTTACAGAATATAATGAAAGAGCCTTTGCAGATGCAGAGGCTTTTTTATTTTATTTAACGAAATAATCAGCAGTTATTTTATATTATACTTTATGTAAAGTATAATACAGGTTTATTTAAAAAAGAGCCAAGACCTCCCTATTTTAATAGTAAAGGGGTCTTGGCTCTTCTGTTTACCTCTGTGGATGAGCTGCTTCTAAGACGTAGCAGCTATTGTATAGTGACGTGAGTACAATTTAACGTTCGTTGCGATCCGTCACTCTTTTACGCATGCCCGCTAATCCAAGCAGTCCCAACAAACCAAGCCAGCCCCAATCCATGCCGTTGTCACGGTCGGTTGTTGTGGCGTTTGCCCGAACATTGTTGGTACGATAGTCACCATTGTTGCGGTAGTTTCCATCCATGTTCATATTCATGTTAGAATTAGTGTTTGTGCGGTCCATGTAGTTGGTGTCCTGATAAGACCGGACACGTGAGCCGGTTGTATCCATTCCTTTGGACATATGACCATCAGCAGCAGCAGGGCCAGCCATCGCGGCCACCAGAAGCACGGAAGCAATAATTGTTGTACCTTTCTTCATCATGTGGATTCCTCCTTTTTAGTAAGAGCTACAGATTAATCTGCCCAAGAAGACAAGTACAATATGTAGAAAAAGTCTGTTAAGATATACCTTTGAGTCCAATTGAATAACAACATACATAAGAAACTTGCCTAGTAAGCAGACTGTAGTGGGAAGAAAATTATAATTACACCTTTAATTTATTGCGTCACTGTGGTAAAGTATACAAAAGCTTGCTTTGCCGGTCATGTTTCTTTGTATATCATCTGTTCTCAAACAATGAAATTATGCGGTTTAACCTTAATATCAGGTACATGGGATCATATCTAAAAGAACTGTATATTTATGAGTTTTTAAGAATAGGTATGAGACTTTTGATTTATCTAAAGTACGTGAAAAAGGTATCATGCGACAGTATATGACCATTAATTGAAGCAGAACAAGAAAATGAATAAAAAAGCGTGTTTTTGTGCTGTAAATCGGGGATAATCCCCATTTTTTCTAGTAGAAAAATAAAGATTTTCGTACCATTTTATTGTATGATGTTATGAAGGTGTCAAATTTACGTGTACGAATGGAACGATCAGATGGGAGGATAAGCATGACTGAAACTATGGTAACCGCCAGCAAAAGCCAATCCAACAACCTGCTTCGGCGAGACGTGCGGTTCCTGGGCAATATACTCGGAGAAGTTCTTGTCCATCAAGGCGGCACGGAGCTTCTAGATATCGTTGAGAAGATTCGGGAAACGAGCAAATCGTTACGTGCAGAATTTCTGCCAGAACTCTATGCAGAGTTCAAAACGATGATCCAGGAATTAGACTCGGACAATCGTCACCAGGTTATTCGGGCTTTCGCTATTTATTTTCAATTAGTTAATATTGCTGAACAAAACCATCGGATCCGGCGTAAACGGGATTATGAACGTTCTGCTGGGGACGCTGTGCAGCCAGGATCGATTGAGAAAGCAGTACAGGATCTTAAGGAACGTGGACTGTCTCATATAGAGGTGGAAGAGATTCTCGACGATTTGTCGTTGGAACTCGTTATGACAGCTCACCCAACCGAAGCTATGCGCCGGGTTATTCTGGACATTCATAAACGGATATCCGAAGATGTCATGTCACTTGATAATCCTACGCTGACGTTGCGTGAACGTGAACAGTTGCGTGAGAAGCTGCTGAATGAGGTTATTACACTCTGGCAGACAGATGAACTTCGCGACCGCAAACCGACTGTGCTTGATGAAGTGCGGAACGGGATGTATTACTTTCATGAAACGTTGTTCCACGTACTTCCGGATGTATATCAGGAGCTGGAACGCTGCCTGAACAAATTTTATCCTGACCATGACTGGCATGTGCCGACGTATTTGCGGTTCGGTTCCTGGATCGGTGGAGACCGGGATGGAAATCCTTCGGTAACTTCAGATGTAACATGGCAGACACTGTTGATGCAACGCAAGCTTGCTTTGCGTGAATACCAACGGATTATGATTGAACTTATGGGCCATCTCAGCTTCAGCACAAACATCATTCATGTATCGGATGAGCTGGTGCAGTCGATTGAGCAGGATCGTAATTCTGTTACATTGAAAAAAGTGGATATCTGGCGGAATGAAAAAGAGCCATACCGCATCAAATTGGCTTATATGATTGCCAAGCTGAACAATGTACTGGATGAAAACAAATTAGGTCAGCCTGACCGTTATCATAGCGCACAGGATTTGATTGATGAACTGATGATTATTGATCGAAGTCTGCGCCATCATTTTGCCGATTACGTAGCAGATACGACCATTCGCAAAATGATTCGTCAAGTCGAGTTGTTTGGTTTCCATACCGCAGCATTGGATGTGCGTCAGCACAGTAAGGAACATGAAAATGCGATGTCTGAGATTTTGGCGAAAATGAACATTGTAGAGGATTATGCGCGTCTGACTGAAGACGGTAAAATCGATCTGCTTGCTCGTTTGCTGGATGATCCACGTCCACTTACTTCTCCTTATCACCAATACACGGAGGGAACCAAAGAGTGTCTGGATGTCTTCCGTACCATCAAGCGTGCCCAGAACGAATTTGGGAACGGCTGTATCACAAGTTACCTGATCAGTATGACGCAGGGCGCAAGTGATTTGCTGGAGGTTATGGTATTTGCCAAAGAAGTGGGCTTATTCACCAAAGGTCACAACGGTGACGTTGTATCTACACTTCAAGCGGTACCGCTGTTTGAAACGATTGATGATCTACATGCGGCTTCGGACATTATGCAGAAGCTGTTCAACCTTCCTGTATACCGCGCAAGCGTAAAAGGACGGAATGAACTGCATGAAATCATGCTTGGTTATTCAGACAGTAACAAGGATGGCGGCGTGGTTACAGCAAACTGGGAATTGCGTGTAGCAATGAATGCCATCACGGCTGTAGGTAATGAACACGGCGTTAAGCTGAAGTTCTTCCATGGACGTGGCGGGGCTCTTGGACGTGGCGGCATGCCACTCAACCGCAGTATTCTTGCTCAACCACCACATACGATTGGTGGGGGCATCAAGATTACGGAGCAGGGAGAGGTTATTTCTTCCCGTTATTCCCTTCAGGGGATTGCATACCGCAGTCTGGAGCAGGCAACTTCGGCTCTAATCACAGCAGCACTTAACGGGCTTGAGCCGCAAGAGTCAGCATCCGAACGTCATTGGGACAGCATCATCAAAGAGATTTCGGAAGTATCTCTGACGAAATATCAGGATCTGATTTTCCGTGATCCAGACTTCTTCACCTTCTTCAAAGAATCAACGCCGCTTCCGGAGGTTGGTGAGCTGAATATTGGTTCCCGTCCATCCAAGCGTAAAAATAGTGATAAGTTTGAAGATCTGAGAGCGATCCCTTGGGTATTCGCCTGGACTCAAAGTCGTTATCTGCTTCCGGCATGGTATGCGGCAGGAACAGGATTGCAAAGTTACTATCAGGATAAAGAGGAAAATCTGGTTGTCCTGAAAGAAATGTATGCAAGCTTCCCATTCTTCCGTACATTAATTGATACGGTACAGATGGCCGTAGCTAAGGCAGATCTGGTCATTGCCAAAGAATATTCAGCCATGACTTCGAACAAGGAAGCCCGTGATCGCATCTACGGTCAGATTGAAGCCGAATTCAAGCTCACAAAAGAGCTGATTCTGAAAATTACCGGAGAAGCTGAAATTCTGGATGATGTACCGGTTATTCAAGAATCCATTCGCCTTCGTAACCCTTATGTAGATCCGTTGTCCTACATGCAAGTTCAACTTCTGAGCGAGCTCAGAGATATGCGTGAACGTGGTGAGGATGATACAGAACTGCTCAGAGAAGTGTTGCTGACAATCAATGGCATCGCTGCAGGACTGCGTAACACAGGTTGATGATTGAACTGCTGCATTTGAATAATTATATGTAACAAAGTACCCATTACTTTGTTAACTAAAAAGCTCCATTCTCTGCTCTACGGAGTAAGAGATGAAACGGGACTCCTGCGGGAGTTCCCGTTTTTACTGTTTTTGGCGGATATTTGTCATACAGTCTTGATTTTTGACCAAAGTTGATTTACGATTTGATTGGTGAATTACAAGTGTGGACGGGTATCAGAAGACGGAAGACCCATCAGCATGTCTGGGGGAATAAGGGTGGACAATTTGGAGAATAGGCTTATTAAACTGGTGCTCAAGGGCGACCAGAGAGCCTTTGCAGAAATCGTTGAACTATATAAGGACAAGCTATTTCATTTGGCATACCGGATGCTGAACAATCGTCATGAAGCTGAAGACGTTGTGCAGGAGACGTTTTTGCGTGTGTTTCGTAATATGGAGAAGTACGATCCGAACCAGAAGTTCTCAACCTGGATCTACCGGATCGCAACGAATCTGTGTATTGACCGACTGCGCAGAAAGAAACCTTCATACTCATTGGATGCTGAACTGAATGATCAGGAAGGATCTGATGGTTATGCGATGCTCCCGAGTGATGATCGTACACCGGAGAGTGAAGCTCTCCTGTCAGAAACGCAGACACTCATTCGTGAGGCCATTGACAGTTTGCCAGCCAAGTATAAGTCCGTTATGATTCTGAGATATTTACAGGACTTGTCGCTACAGGAAATCAGTGATGTGACAGGTATGCCCGTAACAACGATCAAGACACGCGTTCATCGGGGCCGTGATTTTCTACGTAAAAAATTGGAGTATAAGTTATAAATGTTAAGCGCCTTTAAATATGGGCGAAATTATTTGAAACATATCCGAAACGGATGCGTATGTAATGTATGCAAGTCTTATGCGTGCTTTTTAATGGCACATGGACTAAGTGATTTAAGAAAGGATTGGCTCTCATATGGATTGCAACTCGGCCGTCTCTTTAATGCATGAATGTTTGGATGAGTCGTTGTCCCCGGCCCAGAAGGTTGAACTGAAAAGTCACCTTGTGATCTGTCCGGATTGTCGCATGCGCTTTAAAGAGTTGGAACAGACGGAAATGTTACTCTTTGCCATGAAACACTATTCACCGTCTGCCTCTGATGAGCTGACCAATCGAATTATGAATGCTCTGCCCCAGCCCAAGAGACAGCAAGCATGGCTCAAATGGGTCAAAGGACATCCCGCGCTGACGGCGGCAGCCTTCTTTTTGGTCGTGATGCTCTTTAGCGCCTTGAATTTCTGGAATCAGAATAACGAAATGGTTGTTAAGGGAAATAATCTGGACCAGATCGTGATTCAGGGTAACACGGTTATTGTTCCTGAAGGTAAGTCAATTGCTGGCGATCTTACGATAGAAAATGGAACCGCACAAGTATATGGTGATGTGAACGGCAATCTGACGGTTATCGACGGACAACTGTTTCAGGCTTCAACGGCGCATATTTCAGGTCAGGTGAAAAGTATTGATCAGGCGCTGGACTGGTTCTGGTACAAAATAACCAATATGGTAAATGAAGTGGCTTATCGCTAGAACAGGGTAAAATTCTTCAATGGTATATACCAAGCAGGGTACCTCCAGATTGCATGGGGTACTCTTTTTTTATACGCAAACTTTGTAATTAATGGTAAATGTGATGTTTATGTGCAGTTTGAGACTGCCGTAACTTGCAACCTGAACGTTAACGTTATAACCTAGATACTAAAGAGAACATACTACTACATATAGATAAGCATTTTGCACAAATCAAATAATGCAAAAATGCGGAGACAAAGGATTATATAAAATCCTAATGGGTTAATATGAGATCAGGGTTTACTCATCAATGGGGATAGCGGGGGCTGGCTTATGAATTATTTTGCTGACTTAACGTGGACAGAGTCCATTAAGGACGTTATCGATATATTGATCGTTACCTATATTATGTACAAACTGATTTTGCTTGTGCGGGGGACACGTGCGGTTCAGCTCCTAAAAGGGATTCTGTTCCTTGTGCTGATCTGGGCATTAAGTACGTGGCTAAACTTGTATACGCTCAAATGGTTAATGAACCAGATGTTTACGTTTGGTGTCGTTGCGGTCTTCATTATCTTTCAGCCGGAACTACGTCGTGGTCTGGAGCAATTGGGACGCGGTAAGCTGTTTGGACGTTCAGCGGCAGCGAGTGATGAAGAACTAACCGTGTTAATTGGTGAGATTATTAAGTCAGTTAATTATTTGTCACGGCGTAAAATTGGCGCTTTGGTCGTATTTGAACGTGAAACAGGTCTGAACGATTACACGGAATCGGGCATTAAGATGCATTCTCTGGTCAGCTCGGAGCTGATGATTAACATCTTTATTCCAAATACACCGCTCCATGATGGAGCCGTTATTATACAGGGAAAACAGATTTCGGCGGCAGCTTGTTATTTGCCATTATCAGAGAATCCTTTTATCAGTAAGGAATTGGGAACACGTCACCGTGCAGCAATCGGGATTACCGAAGTTGCAGATGCGATCTGTTTGGTTGTCTCCGAGGAGACAGGACAAGTGTCACTGGCAATGAATGGACAGGTCGTTCGTGATATTAAGGAAGAATCGCTGATTGCCAAACTGTATGAGGAGTTGCGCCCAACATCCAATCTGAAAAAGAATGGCTGGACAACCTTCTGGAAACGGAAGGGAGGACGTAACAATGGATAAGTGGTTTAACAATAATAACTTTGCCAAAATACTTGCGCTTGCGGTGAGCCTGTTGCTCTGGTTCATGATTCATCTGGATGAAGTACCAACCACCCCTACGATTACAACAGGGACAACCAACAAGGTTGTGGAACGTACGGTGCCTGTTCAACCTTATGGATTAGACAGCAACAGCTATGTGCTCACTTCATTAAGTACGGATGAGGTCCGGCTGGAGATTAAAGGACAGCGCTCGATGCTAACATCGATTTTTACGAATGACGATTACAAGGTACTGGTCGATCTGAGTCAGGTGAAAGATGGGTCCAATACACTGCCACTTGTACCTGATTTGCCTTCCGGGGTAGAAGTGGTCAGCATGGAACCTTCCATGGTTACGGTGAACGTAGAAAAATTGGGCACCAAATCCTTCAATGTGAATATTGTACCCGAAGGGGAACCATCCGCCGGATACAGCGCTGGAACGCCCGTAACTGAACCTTCGACGCCGGTTAAGGTAACTCTGCCCGAAGGGCAACTCGAGGCTGTAGCGAAGGTCCAGGGCAGTGTGAGCGTGAAAGATGCCAAGGAAGATGTCATACAGAAAAAAGTGAAACTTCAAGCATACGATGCTGAAGGCAAGGTCCTTGAAAATGCGATTATAACGCCTCAAACGGTTGAAGTCCGAGTTCCGGTCAATCAGCCCTATACATCTGTACCCTTAAGAATCAAATATTCGGGACAGCTTCCGGAAGGCCTGGTACTCTCCACGGTAGAGCCAAACGTGAAAGAAGTCTCGGTTTATGGATCAGAGGATGCGCTTGCAGGTATACAGTCCTACGACCAAGTAACCCTTGATCTTACACAGTTTGATCAGTCGGGTACATCGACAGTTAACGTGGACTTGACGCCGCCTTCCGGTTTTGAGAAAATCGAGCCTAGTTCGATTCAGATCAAGGTAACCATATCACCATTTGACGAGGCAGAGGAGACAACCAAAGTCTTTCCGAACGTCCCCATCACACTTACCGGTGCGGGGAATGGACTGGAAGGGACGCTGGTTACGCCTCGAAGCGGCGGTCTGAACCTCACACTTACAGGCTCAGCAAGTATGCTTGAGGGTCTGAGTAGTGATGATCTCACGTTAACCGGGGATCTTGCTGGACTTGCGGTCGGAACGCATGAGATCAAGCTTGAAGCCGACCTGCCCCGTTATGCCAAACTGGATGAATCATCCACTGCATTGAGTGCGACGGTCAAAATTAGCGAAAAGGCTGAAGATACCACGACCACTCCTGGCGAAGAACCGACGGACGAGGGAACGGTAGCACCTGACCCAACACCAGCCGAGGTTGAAAATGGGGAAACAGAGCCTGTTCCTGATGATGAAGAAACGGAATCGAATACGGATACTCAGGATCAGGGTCAACAGGGGAGCACAAGCAGTCGAGGTAATTTAAATAATAATAACAGCGGTACTGGCAGTAAAAGTGGCGCGAATCCGTAAACGTTCTAATTTTAAAATTCTCAAAAAAATAATAATAGTGCTCGTATATGATGCGAATAGAAGGAGTTAAATCATGGGGAAATATTTTGGTACAGATGGTGTAAGAGGGGTTGCCAATAAAGAGTTAACGGCAGAGCTGGCTTACAGCATTGGACGTTGTGGTGGTTACGTGCTTGCAGGTGGTGTGGAAAGACCAAAAGTGGTTATCGGCATGGATACTCGTATCTCGGGATTGATGTTGGAATCCGCACTGGTTGCAGGTCTGCTGTCCATTGGCGCTGATGTGATCCGTCTGGGCGTGGTATCCACTCCGGGAGTGGCGTATATTGCACGTTTGTTGAAAGCTGACGCGGGCGTGATGATCTCGGCTTCCCACAATCCGGTTGAGGATAACGGAATCAAGTTCTTTGGTGGAGATGGCTTCAAGCTTTCTGATGAAACAGAGAACCGGATTGAAGAACTGATGGATGCGGAGACTGATCAATTGCCACGGCCAGTTGGTGGCGGGCTGGGTACTGTAACGACAGATGAAGAATCCCGTTATCGTTATCTTGATTTCCTGAAAACGACTGTAAATGAATCGTTCTCTGGACTTAAAATTGTTTTGGACTGTGCAAACGGAGCAGCTTATGAACTGGCACCAAAATTGTTCAGTGAACTAGGTGCAGAAGTCATTGCCATTGGCGCTGAGCCTAACGGCCTGAATATTAATGAGCAATGTGGATCAACTCATCCAGAGAACCTGAAACAAGAAGTGCTCAAACATAAAGCAGATCTGGGTCTTGCTTTTGACGGGGATGCAGATCGTCTGATTGCTATTGATGAGACAGGCGCTGAGGTGGATGGAGACTTCATTCTGTGTATCTGTGGTGATGCGATGAATCGTGCAGGCAAGTTGAAGGACAGTACTGTTGTATCGACCGTTATGAGTAACATCGGATTCTACAAAGCAACGGAGAAACTTGCACTGAAAACAGCTAAAACGGCAGTAGGTGATCGTTATGTGATGGAGGAAATGCGTCGCGGCGGTTACAACTTGGGTGGAGAACAATCTGGCCATGTTATTTTCCTGGATTACAATACAACCGGAGACGGTATGCTGACTGCGATTCAACTCGTGGATACGCTCAAGGCTTCCGGTAAAAAACTGAGTGAACTAAAAGCGCTAATGACCCAGTACCCACAAGTATTGGTGAATGTGCGTGTTGAAGATAAGAGCAAATACGAGGGTAATGCTGCAATCGAGCAAGCTATTGCTACAGTAGAACAACAACTCGGGGATAATGGACGTGTACTCGTTCGTGCTTCAGGTACTGAATCTCTGATCCGTGTTATGGCGGAAGGACCAGATAAAGACGAACTTGAACAATTTGTGTCTCAAATCGCAGATGTAGTGCAAAAAGAACTGGTATAGGACCGGAAGAAATCCCATGTGCATACGGTTTTCTAAAGGGAATTGTTGTGTATAAAGGGTATGATATAACAGGATTTAGGACATATAGTGCGTGTTCAAAAAGTTTGGTTTTCAGTACCGAGAAGATGGAATGAAGATAGAAATGGAGTAGCGGAGCGTAGGGAAACTACGTGAGCAACGGACATTTCGGCTGAATTTCATATTCGATGCTGATTATGCCAATAGGCATGATTCGTAATCAAAAGCGGACTTTTTGAATTTCCTCTAAAGATGGATATTCCTGCGTCCCGGCCTGATGAGACCATAGGTCTGTTTATCCGGTCGGGATTGTAGGTAAATATGCTAAAATTGTCACAGGTACTTTGCTCCATTGCAAAATGGACCTGACGTGCATATAATGAGTGGAGTCGTCATTCAGACACAGAAAGTGAGGAACGTAAGGTTACAGTTATACAAGCGCCAGAGCTTGGAGTTGCGCGGGATGATGTTGATCAGGATTTCTTCTAGGTTGAAGAACGCTGATTAAGATCAACGGCAATCAAGCTGACGAGGTGGAGGTGTTCGGATTGTTCGGCGGGGACCTCCCGGTGAAGCACCAGAGCCGTAAACCGGATTGCGGAAAATGGATAGGTGACTGTCCACACAACGCGCCGGTGCAGGTGCAAGAGTTAAACTAAAATTCAAATGAATGTGCGTGAAGAGCGTAAACAGTACGCGGACGGGAAAATGATGTACATTCATGATTGCATTCATTACAGCTTATGATGACAGCGGGGCGACACGAGGTCGCTCTGATCATTGATAATTGAATAAGTACCAAGTATTCATGAAACGCTAGGCAATCACTCATTTTTCCGATATGCCGCCTCTGCCTGTTTCTCTTCGTGACACAGTATTCATATACAAACGGAGGAAATAAATTATGTGCGGTATTGTTGGATATATTGGTAATAAGAACACTCAGTCGGTATTGGTCGAAGGATTGAAGAAACTCGAGTATCGTGGTTATGATTCTGCAGGTATCGCAGTATTCACACCGGAAGGTCTGCAAATCACGAAAGCTCTTGGTCGTCTTGCGAACCTTGAAGCCAAGCTGGATGGTGCACCACTGGTAGGTAATGCCGGAATCGGACACACACGTTGGGCAACTCATGGTAAACCATCGGATGAGAACTCTCATCCACACACAGATGGAAGCCAGAAGTTCTCTGTTGTGCATAACGGTATTATTGAGAACTACCTGGATCTGAAGGACGAATTGATGGCTCAAGGTCACACGTTCACTTCCGAGACAGATACTGAGGTTATCTCTCACCTGATCGCACGTGAATACAATGGTGATATCGTCAAAACAGTACAAAAAGTGATTACGCTGTTGCGTGGCGCATTTGCACTGGGTGTATTGACAGAGCATGAGCCTGAGAAACTCGTAGCTGTGCGTCAAGCAAGCCCGTTGATTATTGGTATTGGTGAAGGCGAGAACTTCATTGGTTCCGACATCCCGGCAATTCTGGAGCATACACGTAACGTGTACATTCTGAATGATGGTGAAATGGCTGTATTGACACATGATGCTGTCGAATTGATGACGATTGAAGGCAACTTTATTTCTCGGGAAATGATTCGTGTCGATTGGGATGCTGTAACCGCAGAAAAAGGCGGATTTGAGCACTTCATGCTGAAAGAAATTCATGAGCAACCAAAAGCATATCGTGATACTATGCTGGGTCGCATCGATAATGAAAGCAAAAAAGTTCAACTTCCTGAGTTGAAAATGACTGAAGAACAAATCAAAAATATCCGTAACGTTCAAATCATTGCATGTGGTACAGCGTACCATGCAGGTCTGGTTGGACGTACAGTGATTGAGCAATTGGTACGTATTCCGGTTGAAACAGATGTGGCTTCCGAGTACCGTTACCGTTCCCCAATCGTGCACAAAGATACACTTGTAATCGTAGTGAGCCAATCCGGTGAAACTGCCGATACGCTTGCTGCATTGCGTGAAGCACAATCCAATGGGGCACATGTACTGGCAATCACAAACGTAGTGGGCAGCTCCATTGCACGTGATGCAGATGATGTTATCGCAACATTGGCAGGTCCTGAAATTGCAGTAGCTTCTACCAAAGCGTATACTTCGCAATTGATCGCGTTTAACTTGCTTGGTCTGTACCTTGCACAAGTTCGTGGTACTCAATCTGCAGAAGAGATTGAACACACGCTGGCAGCAATGCAAGCATTGCCTGAGCAAGTGGAATCCATGTTGGAGCAAGCGGAAGCAATTAAAGGATATGCAGAGCAAATCTCCAAACATGAACATCTCTTCTTCATTGGCCGTGGTCTTGACTATGCAGTAGCTCAAGAAGGATCTTTGAAGCTGAAAGAGATCTCTTATATTCACTCCGAGGCGTATGCTGCGGGTGAGTTGAAACATGGTACGCTTGCATTGATCGAAGATGGTATCCCTGTTATTGCCCTGGCAACGCAGGAGAACGTACTTGAGAAAACAGTGAGCAACATTAAGGAAGTAAAAGCACGTGGCGCAGATGTATTGGCAATTACGTATGAAGAGCACGTAGCACCATTGCTGAAATCCGTAGACCAAGCGTTTGCGATTCCTAAGACGCTGCCACTGCTTAGCCCTGCTTTGTCTGTAGTTGCGCTGCAATTGCTGGCATACTATGCTTCCCTGGCACTGGGTCATGATGTAGATAAACCACGTAACCTGGCGAAAAGTGTAACGGTTGAGTAAGGTAAGGAATTCAGTAAACTAATAAAGTATGGACAAAATAATGGTCCTGATGACTCTAAGTCATCAGGACTTTTTTGATGTTTCAGGAGGGTGGTTCTAAATATTAGAACCACCTTATTTGTGTTTTTTCATTGTAAATTGCGGTCATTCATTGGACGAAAATCCATCAGATTATAAAGTATCTTAGGAAGAGTATCCTTTTGTAATTCTCACATTTGAAATATTCTTCGTGCACGAATGTAATCAACTTCTTAAAGAGAATCATTAACCTTCGCAACTCGTAAGTGCAAATATATCCCCAAGAAGGATGCGGATCGGGCATAAAAGATCATTTGAATGGTAAAGGAAGATGACTGAACGTGACGGGTACATCTTTCAGCAACTCACAAAATGGTATGCCAAGAAGCAACAATGCGCTCGATGAAGAAGCTTATTACGCGAAGTAAAATTATTGACCGTTCAATTCGGACTCAGAACGCGATTGTAATCTGCATGTAAATGAGTGAAGGACATCGGAAAGCGTATAAGGGAAAACCTCACCTACGGTTTGACGAGGAGGAGCAGAATATATTTACCCTTTACTCTAACAGAGGCGTAGAGAAGAAGGCGTGATACAAAACGATGTCGGCTACCATCCGTGCGGACGCTGTGACCAGTTTCCAGCCAGGCTTTCAGAAATTGGTCAGGTAATCATGTTGAAAATTACAAAGTGCAAGGAATCGGAACACCGGCAAAGAATATTTAAAGGGAATATATACCAAATTTACCTGTTAAATGACTGAATGTCAACACTCGTCGAATTCCTTGATTGATGTCAAATCATGCCCAACGTTTCTTCTCCATTCACTATTTTTAACGAAAAATGTTAACACATAATGTTTTATGAACCAAATTTAACAATATAATGACTATATTTAACAAAAATTTCACTATACATTCTTGTAGATTTTGATATAATTCAACCTAGGTCTTATTCCCTATTATTCTAATAAATGGAATTGTAGGGTTTTTTATACCCATCCAAGCTGTGTGCGAGAGACCAGTATACTGGCTTACCAACAAGCCGGCATGTGGGGACCAACAATTGTGGAAAATGACAGCCTAGAATATGTTGCTCCATGACGTCAGAAGGTTTAGAAAGGAAGGTTCAGAAAGATGGAGCCAACCTTATCCCAATTCCGATGGAGGATGAAGCGAGTGAGCATTTTTGAAAAGCTGGAATCCAACGTAAGATCTTACTGCAGAAGCTTTCCGGTGGTATTCGACCGGGCCAAGGGAGACCTTTTATATTCTGAGGACGGAAGAGCATATATTGATTTCTTTGCAGGTGCCGGGGCACTCAATTACGGCCATAACAACGATTATATTAAAGACCGGGTTCTCGATTACTTGACCTCCGACCGGATTATGCACGGTCTGGATATGTATACAATGGCCAAGCGTGAATTCATCCAGAGCTTCTCCGAGCGGATCCTGGAGCCGAAGAAGCTGAATTACAAGCTTCAATTCTGCGGTCCAACAGGGACGAATGCGGTGGAAGCGGCCCTGAAGCTCGCACGCAAGGCGAAGAAGAGAAGTGGAATATTCGCATTCATGGGTGGCTTCCACGGCATGTCGCTCGGCAGTCTGTCGGCGACAAGCTCCAAGTCCATGAGAGAAGGGGCGGGGCTTCCTCTGGACGGAGTTACGTTCATGCCGCACCCGAGCGGGGCTTTCGCAGAAATGGATACGCTCGGTTATATCGAGAATATCCTGACTGATTCGCACTCCGGAATCGACAAGCCGGCCGCGATTCTGCTTGAAACGGTACAAGCCGAAGGCGGAATTCACGTTGTCGACGCGCAGTGGCTACGTGAGCTGCAGCAGATTTGCCGCAGGCACGATATTCTGCTCATTACAGACGAGATTCAAGTAGGATGCGGCCGGACAGGCGAATTCTTCTCCTTCGAACGTGCGGGGATCGAGCCGGATCTCATTACCCTGTCGAAGTCGATCAGCGGGTACGGCCTGCCAATGTCCCTCCTGCTGCTGAAGCCCGAACTGGATATCTGGACGCCGGGCGAGCACAACGGCACCTTCCGCGGCAACCAGCTGGCTTTTGTGGCCGCGAAGGCTGCTCTCGAGTTCCGGGACAGAACCGAACTGGAAGCTCAGGTGAAGCAGAAGGAAGAATATGTGCGCTCGTTCCTTGATCAAGAAATTAAGCCTCTACATCCGTCCATCGCCATCCGCGGACTCGGCCTGATCTGGGGCATTGACGTCTCGGGGTTCATGGATGAAACCGGGGCGAAGCGGGTGGCGGATATCAGCTTCGAGAACGGGCTCATCATTGAAAGAGCCGGCAGAGGAGATTGTGTGCTGAAGATCATGCCTCCGCTGACCGTCTCGATGGAGCATCTGGCCGCCGGCTGCGACATTATCAAGTCCAGTATGCAGCAGGTGATCTCTCAGGAGACCAAGGATTTACTAGTAACGACCTAAGCTTGGCCAAGCCGATGGTCGCCCCCGGCAAGAGGCACGAAAGTGCCTTCCGGAGGGCGTGCGGACTTGATGTTAAGGTAGCGCTTTCACCTCACGCTACCTGCGGTAACGTCAATCAGCATGGAATTCTCCGGCAATCCAAGCGCAGTCCCGTTCGTGCCATACGGAGCATTCTTTGAGCCTCATGCAGTACCCTCGTTAAATTTAATCGTCAGGAAAAGCTCACTACCCCGCAGCCGAATCTTTACTTATCCACACCAGGGCTGTGGGGGAATAATCAAATCGTACATAGAGTGTATCAATACCCCTTAAACATAGGCTTCGTCAAAGGTAGCTCGGGTACCAAATCAGGAGGTACGATCGACTTCCTGCTGGACGGCCGGAACCCTGCGGCAAGCCTTACATCGACAGGAGGAACATTCCTTGTCGTCTATCCCCAAATCCAATTCCGAACCCCAAGTTAAACCAAATCCCGTCTTCGGGTGGCTCGTCCGCAGCAATCTTATTGAAGCAGAGGAGTCCGAAGTAGCCGCATCTCTTGCGTAGAACGATGTTTGTTGTCCTTTACGCATGGGAGCCGAGCGGTACAGCTGCTAGGCAGAGGATTGCCGTATGCGATCAACCGGGCAATCCAAGCGGTGACATGGCGTAAGCCATTGATATTGTTGTCAGATGTTTGAAAAGGAGTGGAGCGTTGCTTCGGCATATGCTCTGCCGGATTGCTTTTACCGATGAAGAGAGGGGAACGATCCAGATGGCTTTTGAAAAAGAAACGTTGTTTTGGAACGAAAAATTCGGTAGTGACGATTATACCTTGACGCGGTTGCCTTACAGCAAAGCTCCAAACTCCCTGGTGCCCAATGTGAAAACCGTTGGCGGTTCGCTTTCGGAGGAAGCGGCGCAGCGGGTCCTTCAAATGAGCAAGGGTGCTCCGCTGGCTGCTTTTATGATTTTGCTCGCAGGTGTTCAGGCACTCTTGCATAAATATACAGGTTCTTCAGACATTCTGGTTGGCATGCCGGTTGTGCCGAAAAAGGGGGAGACGCGTCGATCCGTTAATCATACGGTCATTTTGAAAAACTCGCTTTCGGTGGGGGCAACTTTTAAGACGCTTCTGAGCGAACTGAGGACTTCCTTGCCGGAAGCCATTCAGCATCAACATATTCCGTTCTTGAAAATGACGGAGAAGCTGGATCTGCAATATGCAGAAGGGATACCCTTCGTCCATACGCTAGTATCCCTTAAGGAGTTGCATCTGGACGAAATTGGGCAAAACGTGGTCACGGACTGTTCCTTTGAATTCAGTTTAGCCGGCGGGACGATACAGCTAGCGCTGTCATATAACGAGCACTTATATGACTCCGAGTTCATGGATCGGGTCGTCGGCCATCTGAATCGCCTACTGTCCGTGGGGCTTCATGAGTTGGAGCTGGACATCGTACGAACGGACATGCTGTCGGAGGACGAAAAATTTCAATTAATACAAAGCTTCAACGATACCGAGAAGGACTATCCTCGTGATCGGACGATTCATCAGCTTGTGGAGGAGCAAGCGAAGCGTGTGCCCGAGGCGACGGCGGTTGTCTTTGAGGGGCAGCGGCTTTCATACGCAGAGTTGAACGAACGGGCGAACCAGCTGGCGCGTACGCTACGATCGGTCGGTGTGCTGCCCAATCAGTTGGTAGGCTTGATGGTTAGGAGATCGCTGGAGACGGTCATTGGCATTTTGGCGGTTCTGAAAGCTGGCGGTGCCTACGTGCCGATCGACCCGGAGTACCCGGAAGAACGTATTCGCTACATTCTGGAGAACTCGAACGCGCAGCTGCTGCTGACTCAAAGAGAGCTGTTACAGCAAGTCCCGTTCGAAGGGACCGTATTGGCGCTAGATGACAAGCAGGCCTATAGCGACGATGGCTCGAACCTGGAGGCGGCCAGTGGTCCACATGATCTTGCTTATGTCATTTATACGTCAGGTACAACGGGCAAACCCAAAGGGGTCATGCTGGAGCATCGTGGTTTGGTCAGCTTGAAGTTGATGTTCGCAGACAGGCTGGGCATTACGGAGCATGACCGGATCGTTCAATTTGCGAGCTTGTCCTTCGACGCATCCTGCTGGGAAGTGTTCAAAGCACTCTATTTTGGCGCGGCTTTGTACATCCCGACGGCCGAGACAATTCTCGACACACGTCTGTTCGAGAGTTATATGAACGAGCATGCGATTACGGCGGCGATTTTGCCTCCGACGTACAGCGCTCATTTGAACCCGGACCGTCTTCCCAGCTTAACAAAGCTTGTAACGGGAGGTTCGGCGGTATCGGCCGAATTCGTGCAGCAGTGGAAATCGAAGGTTCACTATTTCAATGCTTACGGCCCTACCGAAGCTTCGATTGTTACGACGCTTTGGGATGCGGATGAGCAGCAGCCGGAGCGCAGAGTCATTCCGATTGGGCGCCCGCTGTCTAATCATCAGATTTTTATTTTGGATGCCCACCTGCAACTTGTGCCTCCGGGAGTGGACGGCGAGCTGTGCGTTGCAGGCGTGGGGCTTGCGAGAGGTTACCTGAACCAGCCGGAGCTGACGGCAGAGAAATTTGTGGAACATCCGTTTGCGCCGGGAGAACGCCTTTACCGGACAGGAGATCTCGCCCGCTGGCTGCCGGACGGTAATATGGAGTATTTGGGCCGGATCGACCATCAGGTGAAAATCCGTGGATTCCGAATCGAGGTCGGTGAGATTGAAGAGCAGCTTCTGAAGATCGACTCGGTGCAGGAGACGATTGTGATTGCGCGGGAAGGCAAAAGTGGGCAAGAACTGTGCGCTTACCTGGTCGCTAGTCTCCCTCTTACGCTCGGCGAGCTGAGAAGCGCGCTGGCGCAAAAATTGCCGAATTACATGATTCCGGCACATTTTGTTCAGCTTCCGCAGATGCCGCTCACCCCGAACGACAAAATCGACCGCAAGGCTTTGCCTGCACCGGAAGGAAACGCACTGACCGGCGGCGAGTACGTAGCTCCACGCAATGAAGCCGAGCGGACACTTGCCGATGTGTGGCAGGCGGTATTGAACGCCGATCGCGTTGGGGTAACGGATCATTTCTTCGAGCTGGGCGGAGATTCGATCAAGTCCATTCAAGTATCTTCGCGGCTTCATCAAGCCGGGTACAAGCTGGAAATTCGGGATTTGTTCAAATATCCGACGATCTCACAGCTTAGCCTGCATGTGATACCGATCGGACGTACCATTGATCAAGGCGAAATTACGGGTGAAACGGCGCTGACGCCGATTCAGCATTGGTTTTTCGAGAGCTCCTTTGCGGACCCGCATCATTTCAACCAGTCGGTGATGCTGTACCGGAAGGAACGCTTCGACGAAGAGATGGTACGTCAGGTGTTGCAAAAGCTGGCCGAGCATCATGACGCCTTACGGATGGTGTTCCGCAAAACGGAACAAGGGTTTAGCGCACGGAACCGCGCGATTCAGGAAGACGAGATGTTCACGCTGGACGTGTTCGACTTCAAAGATGCGGAGAATCCCACGCAGACTGTGGAAGCGAAGGCAACGGACATTCAAGCGGGCATCGATCTGGAGAACGGGCCCCTCATGAAGGCGGGACTGTTCCAGTGCGCGGACGGTGATCATTTGCTGCTCGGGGTTCATCATGCTGTGGTAGATGGCGTGTCTTGGCGCATTTTAATGGAGGATTTCGCTCTAGGTTACGAGCAGACTGGCAAAAGCGAAGAAATTCGTTTCCCGGCGAAAACAGATGCGTACCGCACTTGGTCCGAGCAGTTGGCTGCTTACGCGCAAAGCCCGGAGATGGAGAAGGAACGGGCCTATTGGCAGGCCGTGGATCAAATGGAGGTTCCGGCCGTGCCGAAGGATACGGAGGCGGACGTTACGACGCAGCAGGACAGCGAATCGCTGTTTGTCCGTTTGGCTCCCGAAGAAACGGAGCTGCTACTGAAGCGGGTTCACCGTGCCTTCAACACCGAAATGAATGATATTTTGGTAACGGCGCTTGGCATAGCCTTACGCAAATGGACGGGGCACGAACGGGTGCGGATCAATCTCGAAGGACACGGACGTGAATCGATCGGAACGGATATCGACATCACGCGTACAGTTGGCTGGTTTACGACCAAGTTTCCGGTCGTCCTGGAGCCGGAAACCGACCGGGATTTGACCTATCAGATTAAACAGGTCAAGGAAAACTTGCGCCGCATTCCGAACAAGGGGCTTGGGTACGGCATATGCCGCTATCTTTCGAAATCGGAGGATGGCTTGGTTTGGGGCGCAGAGCCGGAAATTAATTTTAACTACCTCGGCCAGTTCGACGATGATGTCAACCAGGGCGAGATCGGCATATCTTCTTATTCGAGTGGCAGCCCGGCTAGCGACCGGCAGGCGCGCAGCTTTGTGCTGGATATCAACGGTATGGTGCTGGACGGTGCTTTATCGCTCGATCTCAGCTACAGCCGGAAGCAGTATCGCAAGGAAACGATGGAAGCCTTCGCTCAGCGGCTTGAGCAAAGTCTCCGAGAGCTCATTACCCACTGCGCAGGCAAAGAGAACACCGAATTGACGCCAAGCGACGTGCAATTTAAAGGCTTGACCATCCCAGAGTTGGAGCAAATCGCCCAGCGCTCGAGTCATCTCGGGGAAATCGAAAATATCTACTCGCTGACGCCGATGCAAAAGGGTATGTGGTTCCACAGCGCGCTTGACCGGCAAACGGCAGCTTACTTTGAGCAGACGCGGTTTACGATGCGGGGAGCGCTCGACGTCCAGCTTTTTGAGAGGAGCTGGATGGAGCTTGCAAAACGTCATCTGGTGCTGCGGGCGAATTTTGTGAATGGACCAGCGGGCGAGCCGCTGCAAATCATATACCGCGATAAGCCAGTCGGCTTTGAATATGAAGAACTGCTTCATTTGCAGGTACACGAGAAACAAGCTTACTTGGATGAAAAGGCCGAGGAGGACAAGCTTCGTGGCTTCGACATGGAACATGATGCGCTCGTTCGGTTTAAGATTCTACGCACCGAAGAGCAAAGTTATCACGTACTGTGGAGTTTCCAACATATTTTGATGGATGGCTGGTGCCTGGCTCAGCTGACGCAGGAGTTGTTTGAGATATACTCGGCCCTGACCTCTGGGAAGCAGCCAGCGGGAGGTAAAGGATCGGATTATGGCGATTATATCGAATGGTTGGAGAAACAGGACGATCAGGCAGCATCCGGCTATTGGACGGCGTTCCTGGCAGGCTACGAAGGGCAAACCGTACTTCCGGGGCAAAAGGAACCAGCGCCGAGCGGCAGATTTACGGCTGATCACGTCACCGTCGAACTGGGCAAGGACTTGAGCAAACGGATGGACCGGGTGGCGAAACAGCACCTGGTTACAGTCAATACGCTGCTGCAAGCCGTTTGGGGCGTGATGCTGCAAAAATATAACGGAACAAACGATGCCGTATTCGGCAGTGTCGTTGCCGGAAGACCGGCGGAAATCCCGGGCATTGAGTCTATGATCGGGCTGTTCATCAATACGGTGCCGGTCCGCGTCAATAGCGAAGTGGACACCGTGTTCGCCGACCTGATGGCGAAGCTCCAAGAGAGGGCGCTGGATTCCGGGCGTTATGATTACTATCCGCTGTATGAAATTCAAGCTCGCAGCGTGCAAAAGCAGAATCTGATCAACCATATCATCGCTTTCGAGAACTATCCGGTGGACGAGCAGATGGAGCAGGCGGGGGACCAGCAGCACGGCGGCCTGACAATTGCTGACGTTCAGATGGAGGAGCAGACGAACTATAACTTCAACGTGACTGTAATGCCGGGAGCCGAGATCGAAATTCGATTCGACTTTAACGCCGAAGTGTTCGATAAAGACAGCATTGAGCGGCTCAAGGGGCATCTCGTGCATCTGCTGGAGCAGGTAACGGATAACCCGGAAATTACTGTGGGCGAGCTGGAACTTGTGACGGAGGCAGAAAAGGCCGACCTTCTCGGACGTTTTAACGACACCACGACGGAATTTCCGCGCGGGAAGACGCTCATTCAATTGTTCGAAGAGCAGGCGGAGTACATCCCGGATGCAGCCGCCATCTCCATGAATGAGCAAGAGATGACTTACCGGGAGCTGAACGAACGTGTCAACCGCCTTGCCCGTACCTTGCGCAGCCACGGGATATCCCAAGGACGTCTGGTCGCCATTATGGCTGAGCGTTCCATCGAAATGGTTGTAGGTATACTGGCAGCACACAAAGCCGGAGCCGCTTACGTACCGATTGACCCGGAATATCCAGAGGAGCGTATCCGTTTCTTGATAGAGGATTCAGGAGCGCAGGTTATGCTGACACAAAGCCGCTTGCGCGAGCGCCTGGCGGGTGTGGACTCGTTGATTTTACTGGATGACGAGTCCTTCTATCACGAGGACGGAACAAACCTAAATCAAGGGATTGAAGCGACAGATCTGGCCTGCGTGATCTATACGTCAGGCACGACGGGCAAGCCAAAAGGCAACCTTGTTTCGCACCGCAACATTGGGCGCGTTGTGCAAAATACAAATTATATTCACATCACCAATCGCGATCATGTCCTCCAGCTTTCGAGCTATTCGTTCGACGGAGCGATTTTCGATATTTTTGGTGCTTTGACCAACGGGGCGCGGCTGGTGCTGGTTCCCCGCGAGACGTTGCTGGAAATTGGTCTACTGGCGGATCTCATCCAGCGCCAGCGCATATCGGTCATGTTTATTACGACGGCTTTCTTCAACGTGCTTGTAGATGTGAACGTCCATTGTTTTCGGGATGTCCGGGCGATTTTGTTTGGAGGAGAGCGTGTCTCGGTTGGTCATGTACGTAAAGCACTCACCCATCTTGGAGCGGGTAGGCTCAACCATGTGTACGGACCGACGGAAAGCACGATATTTACCACGTACCTTCCGGTCGACTTCGTTGATGAGTCGGCGCTTACCGTTCCTATCGGACGACCAATCAGCAATACGACGGTGTATATCGTCGACAGCCGGAATAAGCTGCTGCCGATCGGCGTGGTCGGGGAGCTATGTGTCGGCGGAGAAGGTTTGGTACGTGGCTACAATAACCGGCCGGAACTGACGGCGGAGAAATTTGTGCACAATCCTTTTACGTCAGGAGAGCGCATGTACCGGACGGGGGATTTGGCGAAATGGCTACCGGACGGCACGATTGAATATGTGGGACGAACGGACGACCAAGTGAAAATCCGTGGCTTCCGCATAGAGCTGGGCGAGATCGAAGCTCAGCTTCAGAAAGTGGAGGGAATTCGGAAAACGACAGTATTTGCGCGGGAAAACGTGTCCGGCGAAAAGCAGCTTTGCGCCTATTATGAAGCGGACTGTGAGCTTCCGGCGGCCGAGCTGAAGAGCGTGCTGTCTCAGGAACTGCCGGCCTATATGATCCCGACGTACCTGATCCAGTTGGAGCGTCTCCCGCTGACGACGAATGGCAAGGTTGACCGCCGCTCCCTCCCGGCACCTGAGGAGAGCTTGCAACCGGGCGAAGGACATACTCCGCCTCGGACTCCGCTCGAAGCCAGCTTGGCTGAAATATGGAAAAGCGTGCTTGGATTGGAGCGTATCGGGGTTCATGACAACTTCTTTGACTTGGGCGGCCATTCCCTGCGGGCAACGACACTGGTGAGCAAGGTGCATCAGGAGTTGAACGTCGAGTTGCCTCTGCGCGACGTATTCCGCTACTCAACGATCGAACAGATGGCTCTCGCCCTCTCCCGGATTGAAGAACATTCGTTCTCGTCGATTCCGCTGGTAGGCGCAAGAGCGTATTATCCACTTTCCTCAGCTCAGAAGCGGCTGTTTATCCTGAATCAGCTGGAAGGAGCCGAGCAGAGCTATAACATGCCGGGTGTGCTGCTGCTCGAAGGATCAATTGACCATAGCCTGCTGGAGAAAGCTTTCCGCGGACTGATCCAACGTCATGAAACGTTGAGAACCGGATTTGAGGTCGTGCAAGGCGAAGCGGTACAGCGTATTTACGAGAGCGTTGATTTTTCCGTCGTGTGGCGACATGCGAACGAGGAAGAAGCATCTGCAGTCGTGCAGGCTTTTATCCGACCTTTCGACTTGGCGAAGCCACCGCTGCTGCGTGCCGAGCTCGTAGAGCTGGCCGCCGATCGTTATTTACTGATGTTTGACATGCACCATATCATCTCCGACGGGGTTTCGATGGACGTGTTCGTTGAGGAACTCGTTCGTCTGTATGGCGGTGAGTCATTAGAGCCTTTGCACATTCAGTACAAGGACTATGCAGTATGGCAGCAATCGGACGAGCAAAAAATTCAATTGAAACGCGAGGAAGCTTACTGGCTGGACCGTTACCGGGGCGAGATGCCGGTTCTGGAAATGCCAACGGACTATCCGCGTCCTGCTGTACAGAGCTATGAGGGACATACGCTGACGTCCTTCTTGGACGAGGCAACGAACGAAGGCTTGAAACAGCTGGCCGCTCAAAGAGGAACGACGCTATATATGGTGTTGCTTGCCGCATATACCGTGCTTTTGCATAAATACACAGGTCAGGACGATTTGATCGTCGGAACGTCGATTGCGGGCAGAACGCACGGCGACACGCAGCCTTTGATCGGAATGTTCGTCAACACGCTGGCGATCCGCAATTATCCGGCTTCGGAGAAGACCTTCCTGTCGTATTTGGAAGAAGTGAAAGAAACGACTTTAGGCGCTTACGAGCATCAGAATTATCCGTTCGAAGAACTCGTCGATAAAGTGCAGGTTAGCCGGGATTTGAGCCGCAACCCGCTGTTTGACACGATGTTCTCCCTGCAAAACCTGGAGGAGTCAGAGTTTGAGCTGGAAGGGCTGAAATTGTCCCCGTACCCTAGCGAATATGGTATGGCCAAGTTCGACCTGAGTGTGGATGTTACGGAAGAAAATGGCGGACTGGAGTGCAACTTTGAATTCGCAACGGCTCTTTATAAAGAAAGCACGATCCGGCGGCTGTCGATTCAATTTGGACATTTGCTTGCGGCGATTGTAAGCCATCCGAATGCGAAGATTGCCGAGTTGGACTTGCTGACGGAAGAGGAAAAAGAACAAATTCTCGGCGCGTTTAACCCGGCGCAGCCGGAAGCGGCTCCGGCGGCCGCGTTCCACCGCCTGTTCGAGGAACAGGCGGAACGTACACCGGAAGCGGAAGCGGTTGTCTACGAGAACGTTCGGCTGACGTATGCGGAGCTGAACGTACGGGCGAACGGCTTAGCGGCCACGCTGCGCGCAAGTGGAATCGGCCGGGAGGAGATTGTTGGCATTCTCGCCGAGCGCTCGGTGGACCTGCTGGTGGCCGTGCTGGCCGTTTGGAAAGCAGGCGGGGCATATGTACCGCTTGACCCGGATTATCCGGCGGACCGCGTGCGGTTTATGCTTGAAGACAGCGGAGCGAAGGTGCTGCTGACACAAACGTTGCTGAGAGAGCGTGCTGAAGCTTGGCTCAGCCAAGAGGAACTGGCACTTGCAAAGGTGTTGTACCTCGACGACGAAACGTCATACAGCGAAGACCGGGAGAATGCACCGCTTGGCTCCAGCATGGTTTCCGGTAAAGTCTCCGGCGAGCTGACGGGTGCTGTGAACAGCGATGATCCGAGTCATCTGAAGGTTGCTGGCTTGGACAGCTTCCATGAAGCTCGTCCGGAGGACCTAGCGTACGTGATCTACACGTCGGGGACAACAGGCAAGCCGAAGGGTGTAATGATTGAGCACCGCAGCTTGGTGAACACGGCAGCGGGCTACCGGCGGGAATACCGGTTGGATCAGTTCCCAGTCCGGCTACTGCAACTCGCCAGCTTCTCGTTTGACGTGTTCGTGGGTGATATCGCACGCACGTTGTATAACGGAGGCACCATGGTCATTGTACCGAAGGATGATCGGATTGATCCGTCTCGCCTGCACCACTGGATAGAGCGGGAGCAAGTGACGATCTTTGAATCAACACCGGCACTGATCGTACCGTTTATGGAATACGTGCACGAGCAAGGGCTGGAGTTGAGCGGGATGGAGCTGCTCATCACAAGCTCGGACAGCTGCAGTGTGGCGGATTACCGGACCTTGCAGGAGCGTTTTGGCTCATCGTTCCGCATTATTAACGCCTACGGCGTGACGGAAGCAGCGATCGACTCCAGTTTCTATGACGAGGAGTTGGCGAAGCTGCCGCAGACAGGTCATGTGCCAATCGGAAAAGCATGGCTGAATGCGAAGTTTTACATCGTGGATGCACATCTAAATCCTGTTCCAGTCGGTGTGCTGGGCGAATTGGTTATCGGCGGAGTTGGGGTAGCACGTGGGTACTTGAACCGTCCAGAGCTGACGGAAGAGAAGTTTGTAGACAGTCCTTTCACCGCTGGTGAGCGGTTGTATCGCACGGGAGACTTGGCGCGGTGGATGGAAGACGGCAACGTGGACTTCATCGGCCGAATCGACAACCAGGCGAAAATCCGGGGCTACCGGATCGAGGCGGGTGAGATCGAGTCGCAGTTGCTGCGGGTGGAAGGTGTGCGCGAAGCGGTGGTGCTGGTTCGAAGTGATGCGAACGGTCAGAAGGCGCTGTGTGCGTATTACACGCCGGATACCGGTGCGAAGCTGTTGGTGAACGATCTGCGCAGTGCGCTGGCACAGGAGTTGCCGGGTTACATGATCCCGTCGTACTTCGTGGAGCTGGAGCGCTTGCCTCTGACACCAAACGGGAAAATAGACCGGAAGGCGCTGCCCTCGCCGGAAGGGGAAGCGGGAAGTGGAACGGAGTATGTCGCACCGCGCAATGAGCTGGAAATGAAGCTAGCGGTGATTTGGCAGGAGGTGCTGGGGCTTACGAAGGAGATTGGCGTTTACGACAACTTCTTCGACATCGGCGGCCACTCCCTGCGAGCGACAACGTTGGTCAGCAAGATTCATAAAGAGTTGAACGTGGATTTGCCACTGCGCGACGTGTTCCGCCATTCCACGATCGAGAGCATGGCTACCACCATTTCTCGGCTGGATCAGCAGATATTTATTTCCATTCCGGTGACGGATGTCCGAGAGGTGTACCCGCAATCTTTTGCTCAAAAACGTCTCTTTATTCTGAATCAGCTGGAAGTTGCGGAGCTTAGCTACAACATGCCGGAAGCGATGCTGCTGGAGGGTGCTTTGGACCGGGCAAGGTTCGAAGAAACGTTCCGTAAGCTCGTGGCGCGGCATGAAATGTTGCGCACCGGGTTTGAAATGGTGGATGGAGAAGCATCACAGCGGGTTTACCAGGACGTGAATTTTGCGGTGGAGTTCTATCAAGCGGATGAGCAAGAGGTCGAAGCGGTGGTTCACGGTTTCGTCCGTCCGTTTGACTTGGCTAAGCCACCGCTGTTGAGGGTAGGCCTTGTTGAGCTGGCTCCGGAACGCCATATTCTGATGTACGACATGCATCATATTATTTCTGACGGCGTTTCAATGGAAATCTTTGTTGAAGAATTCGTACGTTTGTATGGTGGAGAGCAATTGGAGCCGCTGCGCATTCAGTACAAAGACTACACCGTTTGGCAGCATTCGCAGGAGCAGCAGGAACGGCTTCAGCATCAGGGGGCGTATTGGCTGGACATGTTCCAGGGCGAGCTTCCGGTGCTGGAAATGCCGACCGACTATCCACGTCCGGCTGTACAGAGCTACGAAGGTCAAACGCTGGAGTTTTCCTTCGACGCTTCAAAAACCGACGGCCTGAAACAGCTGGCTTCGGAAACGGGCACGACGCTGTTTATGGTGTTGCTTGCGGCGTATAACGTGCTTTTGCATAAATATTCAGGTCAGGAAGACGTAATCGTTGGTACGCCGATTGCCGGAAGGAATCATGGAGATGTGCAGCCGTTGATCGGGATTTTCCTAAACACGCTGGCGATTCGCAGTTATCCGTCTTCGGAGAAAACATTCCTTTCATATCTGAACGAAGTCAAAGAAACAACTCTGCGTGCCTTTGAGCATCAGAACTATCCGTTTGAACAATTGGTGGACAAGGTGCAAATCACCCGTGACTTAAGCCGTAATCCGCTGTTCGACACGATGTTTACGATGCAGAATACGGAGAACGAGCAATTTGAGCTGGAAGGGCTTCGCCTGATTCCTTATCCGAGCGTACTTGATACTGCGAAGTTTGATATCAGCTTGGATGTGGGCGAGGAGAACGGCGGCTTGGATTACAGCTTTGAATATGCGACAGCTCTTTACAAAAGGGAGACGATTGAACGGCTGGCAAAACATTACGAGCAGTTGCTCCTGACAATTGTAAACCGTCCAGATGCGAAGATTGCCGAGCTGAACTTGCTGACAGCAGAGGAAAAAGAACAAGTTCTCAATGCGTTTAATCCAGCGCAGCTAGAAGCGGCTCCTGCGGCTACGTTCCACCGTCTGTTTGAGAAACAGGCAGAGTGTACGCCGGAAGCGGAGGCCGTTGTGTATGAAAATAACCGCCTAACGTATGTGGAGCTGAACGAGCGAGCGAACCGCTTAGCGGTCACGTTGCGTGCAAATGGCATCGGTCGGGAGTCAATCGTTGGCATTCTCGCCGAGCGTTCGGTGGACTTGCTGGTGGCCGTGATGGCCGTCTGGAAAGCAGGCGGCGCGTATGTACCCCTCGACCCGGATTATCCGGCGGACCGCGTGCGGTTTATGCTCGAAGACAGCGGAGCGAAGGTACTGCTGACACAAACGCCGCTGCGAGAACGTGCCGAGGCCTGGCTCTGCGAAGAGGAGCTGGCGCTGATGTCGGTGCTGTACCTCGACGACGAAGTGTCGTACAGCGAAGATCGGGCAAATGCTCCGATGTGCTTTGATCAAGGCTCCAACATGGCTTCCAGTCGGGTCTCTGGCAAACTAACGGGGGCTGTGAACGGTGCGGATCGGAACCATCTGGATGTTGTGGATGATGTTGATGTTGTTGGCATGGACAGCTTCCATGAAGCCCGCCCAGAGGATCTGGCGTACGTGATCTACACATCGGGAACGACGGGCAAGCCGAAAGGTGTGATGATCGAGCACCGCAGCCTAGTGAACACGGCGGCGGGTTACCGGCGGGAATACCGATTAGATCAGTTCCCGGTGCGGTTGCTGCAACTCGCCAGCTTCTCGTTTGACGTGTTCGTGGGCGACATTGCCCGGACGCTGTACAACGGAGGCACGATGGTGATTGTGCCGAAGGACGACCGGATCGATCCTTCTCGTCTGCACTACTGGATAGAGCGGGAGCGAGTGACGATCTTCGAATCAACACCGGCGCTGATCGTGCCGTTTATGGAATACGTGCATGAGCAGGGGCTAAAGTTAAGCGATATGGAGCTGTTGATCACAAGCTCGGACAGTTGCAGTGTGGCGGATTACCGAACCTTGCAGGAACGCTTTGGCTCGTTGTTCCGCATCATTAATGCCTACGGTGTGACGGAAGCGGCAATTGACTCCAGTTTCTATGACGAGGAGTTGGCGAAACTGCCGCAGACA
>NZ_ASPU01000033.1:0-375 GCF_000517905.1 Paenibacillus sp. FSL H7-689 | reverse complement strand
GAGGCCACTGAAAAACTTACCATTTCAATTGTTAAGATTCATTTTAAATCAAAAAGGCTATATTTCGTTCACATTGGAACGGAATATAGCCTTTTTCTCTATCCTTTTACTTTGAGTCTTTCATGAGTGTAATGATTCGCTTGAGATTAACAGTAAATATGGCCATGGCACCTTGCATTTGCATGCCAACAAGACCCGAGGACGATGCAACATCATACCCGTGTCTGTGCTTGAGTTCGCTATTTTTCGCTTCAATTTTATAACGTTCTTTTGATTTTTCTTTGAAACCATCGCTATTTTGAAATGCCTCATGTTCCTTATGTTCGGTCGATTTGATGGTTACAGAATAGGTTTTACTTTTCGCACCTTCTTTAT
>NZ_ASPU01000032.1:0-738 GCF_000517905.1 Paenibacillus sp. FSL H7-689 | reverse complement strand
TGGAGGCAACGTTGGGATACCACCCTGATCGTATCTAGGTTCTAACCTGGTACCGTAATCCGGTGCGGGGACAGTGTCAGGTGGGCAGTTTGACTGGGGCGGTCGCCTCCTAAAGAGTAACGGAGGCGCCCAAAGGTTCCCTCAGAATGGTTGGAAATCATTCGAAGAGTGCAAAGGCATAAGGGAGCTTGACTGCGAGACCTACAAGTCGAGCAGGGACGAAAGTCGGGCTTAGTGATCCGGTGGTACCGCATGGAAGGGCCATCGCTCAACGGATAAAAGCTACCCTGGGGATAACAGGCTTATCTCCCCCAAGAGTCCACATCGACGGGGAGGTTTGGCACCTCGATGTCGGCTCATCGCATCCTGGGGCTGAAGTAGGTCCCAAGGGTTGGGCTGTTCGCCCATTAAAGCGGTACGCGAGCTGGGTTCAGAACGTCGTGAGACAGTTCGGTCCCTATCTGTCGTGGGCGTAGGAAATTTGAGAGGAGCTGTCCTTAGTACGAGAGGACCGGGATGGACGTACCGCTGGTGTACCAGTTGTTCCGCCAGGAGCACCGCTGGGTAGCTATGTACGGACGGGATAAACGCTGAAAGCATCTAAGCGTGAAGCCCCCCTCAAGATGAGATTTCCCAGTATGTAAGACCCCTTGAAGACGACGAGGTAGATAGGCTGGGGGTGGAAGTGCAGCAATGCATGGAGCTGACCAGTACTAATCGGTCGAGGGCTTATCCAAT
>NZ_ASPU01000031.1:0-513 GCF_000517905.1 Paenibacillus sp. FSL H7-689 | reverse complement strand
ATTCTCCATAGAAAGGAGGTGATCCAGCCGCACCTTCCGATACGGCTACCTTGTTACGACTTCACCCCAATCATCTATCCCACCTTCGGCGGCTGGCTCCTTGCGGTTACCCCACCGACTTCGGGTGTTATAAACTCTCGTGGTGTGACGGGCGGTGTGTACAAGACCCGGGAACGTATTCACCGCGGCATGCTGATCCGCGATTACTAGCAATTCCGACTTCATGCAGGCGAGTTGCAGCCTGCAATCCGAACTGAGACCGGCTTTGTTGGGATTGGCTCCATCTCGCGATTTCGCAGCCCGTTGTACCGGCCATTGTAGTACGTGTGTAGCCCAGGTCATAAGGGGCATGATGATTTGACGTCATCCCCACCTTCCTCCGGTTTGTCACCGGCAGTCTATCTAGAGTGCCCACCCGAAGTGCTGGCAACTAAATATAAGGGTTGCGCTCGTTGCGGGACTTAACCCAACATCTCACGACACGAGCTGACGACAACCATGCACCACCTGTCT
>NZ_ASPU01000030.1:0-570 GCF_000517905.1 Paenibacillus sp. FSL H7-689 | reverse complement strand
TTTCAAAGGCTCCCACCTATCCTGTACAGATCGTACCCAAATTCAATATCAAGCTGCAGTAAAGCTCCATGGGGTCTTTCCGTCTTGTCGCGGGTAACCTGCATCTTCACAGGTATTAAAATTTCACCGGATCTCTCGTTGAGACAGCGCCCAAGTCGTTACGCCATTCGTGCGGGTCAGAATTTACCTGACAAGGAATTTCGCTACCTTAGGACCGTTATAGTTACGGCCGCCGTTTACTGGGGCTTCGGTTCACAGCTTCGGATTGCTCCTAACCACTCCCCTTAACCTTCCAGCACCGGGCAGGCGTCAGCCCGTATACTTCGCCTTACGGCTTCGCACAGACCTGTGTTTTTGCTAAACAGTCGCTTGGGCCTTTTCACTGCGGCCCCCTCGTGCTATTCACACTACCGGGGCACCCCTTCTCCCGAAGTTACGGGGTCATTTTGCCGAGTTCCTTAACGAGAGTTCTTCCGCGCGCCTTAGAATACTCTTCTCGCCTACCTGTGTCGGTTTGCGGTACGGGCACCATCACCTGGCTAGAGGCTTTTCTTGGCAGTGTGAGATCAT
>NZ_ASPU01000029.1:0-853 GCF_000517905.1 Paenibacillus sp. FSL H7-689 | reverse complement strand
AATGTGCGGATTTGCCTACACATCAGCCTTACTGCTTAGACGGACATCCATCAGTCCGCGTCACTACCCTACTGCGTCCCCCCATTGCTCATAACGGCTTACGGTGGTACAGGAATTTCGACCTGTTGTCCTTCGACTACGCCTTTCGGCCTCGCCTTAGGTCCCGACTTACCCTGAGCGGACGAGCCTTCCTCAGGAACCCTTAGGCTTTCGGCGGATCAGATTCTCACTGATCTTTTCGTTACTCATACCGGCATTCTCACTTGTATAATGTCCAGCGCTCCTTACGGTACACCTTCAACCCTTATACAACGCTCCCCTACCCCTGATGCAAAGCATCAAGCCATAGCTTCGGTGGTGTGTTTAGCCCCGTTACATTTTCGGCGCAGAGTCACTCGACCAGTGAGCTATTACGCACTCTTTCAATGGTGGCTGCTTCTAAGCCAACATCCTGGTTGTCTGTGCAACTCCACATCCTTTCCCACTTAACACACACTTGGGGACCTTAGCTGATGGTCTGGGCTGTTTCCCTTTTGACAATGGATCTTAGCACTCACTGTCTGACTCCCGGAAGTAAGTCTATGGCATTCGGAGTTTGACTGAGCTTGGTAACCCTTGCGGGCCCCGCACCCAATCAGTGCTCTACCTCCACGACTCTGTTTTCCGAGGCTAGCCCTAAAGCTATTTCGGGGAGAACCAGCTATCTCCGAGTTCGATTGGAATTTCTCCGCTACCCCCACCTCATCCCCGCATTTTTCAACATGCGTGGGTTCGGGCCTCCAGTGCGTGTTACCGCACCTTCACCCTGGACAGGGGTAGATCACCCGGTTTCGGGTCTACGTCCACGTACTAA
>NZ_ASPU01000028.1:0-457184 GCF_000517905.1 Paenibacillus sp. FSL H7-689 | reverse complement strand
AATCACGGGTGCAACCGGGGAGACAGGCGCAACGGGCGTAACCGGAGCCACGGGAATCACGGGTGCAACCGGGGAGACTGGTGCAACGGGGGTAACTGGGGCCACAGGCATCACGGGTGCAACCGGGGAAACTGGTGCAACCGGCGTAACCGGCGTAACGGGAGCCACGGGCATCACTGGCGTAACCGGGGTAACTGGTGCAACGGGGGTAACTGGAGCGACAGGCATCACGGGCGTAACCGGCGAGACTGGGGCCACGGGTGCAACCGGAGCCACAGGCATCTCAGGCGCAACGGGCGTATCTGGGGCCACGGGGATCTCAGGTGCGACTGGGCAAACAGGCACAAGTGGGGCAACAGGTGCAACGGGCTCAACTGGGGCAACAGGGAGCACAGGTGCAACCGGGGCAAATGCCACAATACAAAATGGATTATTTAATGTTAGCGTACCTTCTGTTGCAAATGCGACAGCTATTTCGTATACGACTGTATTTATTAATGGCACTAACATATTGCATCCTACAAGTACAACCTTTGTACTGGCAATAGGCCACATTTATTTGGTTTCGTATACGTTTAGAGCAACGAGTTCTGTAGTTGGGAACGTTACGGTCACACCAAGAACTAACCTCGTATTTCAAAGTCGGTTTTCAGGGAGAGCAGTTACAGGAACTTTAGATGCGAATGTAAGTGTATCGGGTACGTTTTTAGCTGATGCTACTTCAACTGCGCTTACAATCGATTTTCTTTATAATGGATCGGCAACAGCTACACTTACAGATGGTTCTGTTTCGATTATTCAGGTTCAGTAGCGGAGTGGAAGATGAGCGCCTAAATTTTTGTTAGTTTAAAACCAAAGGGGTGGAGGTGGATGAATATTTCTACCTCTAATCATTTTGGAAAAAAGGAGAATAAAATTTTATGGCTATTTTATCAACCGGACCGATTGAGAATAATCCGGTCAGTGGTGTAAGGCCAACGCAGCAACTGACAATTAAAATGGATAACCGAGATTTAATCAATAGTGCCGATATCTTGATTCAAGGATATTATCTAGACGGAGCTCGAAACTTATACGTAAACGAACTCATTAATGTGAATCCAAATGAAGTAATAACGAAGAATTATGATGGGAACTTTAATGCTTTTGAATTTGTCTTTACAACGAGCGGTTTAGCAGAAGATCAGATGGGAATCTCGGTTTGGGGAAAAAATGTAGAGGGGCAACTTGTAATTCCCCATCGCATTGTATCTTCAGAATTGCTAGGCGCAAATGAAGTAACAGGACCCACAGGAACAACGGGAGCTACAGGAGCCATAGGAGCCACTGGGGCTACAGGGGCTACAGGAGTCACAGGAGCGACGGGAGCCCCAGGTACGATTGAGCCTAATGCGACCATCGTGGGAGTAGGACCAAATGTCAGCTCTCAATTTAACGAATTAAGAACCAGTGAAAAAACGCCGATTATTGAGTTGACTTCTGTATATGGCTTATCCAACCTAAGAGACATTGTTTTAACATTGGGCGATGCTACAGTGGGAAGTAATAATACGGAATTTCAATTAACTACAACTATATCCGGATCTGACATTGCTATTCTTCAAAGCTCGGAGAGAGGAAGGTATGAATCAGGTTTAGCGGGAGAAATAGGAATAGGAGTTCGATTGCCGGCTCCACCGACAGGGGCCCAAGTGGTCAGATGGGGCGCTTTTGACGATCAGAACGGCTTATTCTTTGGACAGAGCGTAGTGAATGGAATATTTGTAGCGATCAGAAGAGCAGGTGTTGACACTATTATTCCTCAAGCATCTTGGAATGTGGATAAATTAGATGGAACAGGTCCGAGTGGCGCAACGCTTAGTTTATCTACAGGGAATATATTTCAAATCGTATTTACATGGTACGGGTATGGAGTAATCGAATTTAGAGTCGTCATCCCTGATCCTGCAACTTTAGCACAAGAAGTAATTATCGTTCATCGCTTTTCCCCCAATGGGCAAACCAGTCTGGCCGATCCTAATCTTCCGCTACGTGCGGAAATCTTTAATAATGGCACAGAATCAGAACTCAATTTATTCGTTGGAGGAAGACAATACAGTATATTGGGTAAATATAATCCCGTTTTCAGGGTTACTTCCGAAAGGAGAACTGTAACTGCAACAGGGTCACTCACACCAATTTTGTCTTTCCAGAGAAAGACATCCTTCCCGCCAGGTTCAGGTAGGGCAAATTCAGTGAGTGTCAAATTAGAAAGTATTGATCTTATAACTACAGATGATATTTATTATCAGATCATATTAGGCGGAACGATTAATGGAGGCTTCGTAAACTTTCCAACAGCAACGACTAATATTCCAACTTCGGAAACAGCTCTTCTAATTAACAACACACTAACGACAATTGCGGATGGTCAAGTCCTATTACAAGGCTTAGTAGCCGGAGTTGCGGGAAGTGTCAGAATATCAGCTTCAGCTTCATTATTGGATTTCCAATTACCTGACTCTGAAATTGTGACTTTAGCCGTAGCGAATTTAAGCGGGGGGACTAATCCTGTTACGGCCACCTTCAGTCTTACTGAAGAATGGTAAAAAGTAATAGGAGAAGGAGGAAATTCACTTTTCCCTTCCTGCGAAGGAGGAACTATCTTGTCGGATATTATAATCTCAAATGTGGGTCCCAATATAAGTTCGCAATTCGATGAGCTAATTGTATCGGAAAAAACCCCAATTGTGGAGTTAACATCTGCATATGGTCTATCCATTCTAAGAGATTCCGTTACAACCCTTGGGGATGGTACGGTTACCAATGATGCAACGGAATTTAATCTAAGCAATACCACTAACGGAATAGATTCAGCCATTCTAGAAAGTGTATTACGAGGTAGATACGAGCCAGGATTCGCAGGAGAAGCCGGAATCGGCGTTCGAATACCTATGCTGCCGATAGGTAATCAGATTGGAAGATGGGGATTCTTTGACGATCAGAACGGGGCTTTTTTTGGAGTAAATAGCACAAATGTATTCGTGGTCATACGGCGAGGAGGCTCCGATACAACATTTCCTCAAAGTTTATGGAATGTAGACCGATTAGATGGAACAGGTCCGAGTGGAGCGACGCTTAGTTTATCTAAAGGGAATATATTTCAAATCGTATTTACTTGGTATGGATATGGAGTAATCGAATTTAGAGTGGTCATCCCTAATCCGTCGACTTTAGCGCAAGAGGTAATTACCGTCCATCGATTCTCTCCAACAGGTCAAACGAGTTTTATTGACCCGAACCTCCCATTAAGAGCACAAATCGATAATAACGGAACTGCAGAAGCTTATACCCTTTTTGTAGGAGGAAGACAATATAGTATTATCGGAAAATATGATCCTACTTTTAGGGTCACTTCGGAGAGGAGAAGGATTACTAATCTTACATCAACACTAACGCCCGTCCTATCATTTACAAGAAAAGCAATCTTCCCTTCGGGATCAGCTAGAACGAACTCTGTTCAGGTGGATCTAGAAGAACTAAACATTATCTCATCCGTAGATCTTAGTTATCAAGTACTTGTGGGTGGAACTCTTGATGGAGCATTTATTAATTATCCAACAGCTACAACGATCATTCCCGATAGTGAAACAGCTTTGTTGGTAAACAATTCGTCTACAACGATTACCGGAGGAGAAGTAGTGTTTCAAGGTGTTACAGGAGGCGGAACAGGTGTTGCCAGAATATTAGCTTCATCAGAACTATTGGACTTCACGCTTCCTGAAAATCAGGTCGTAACATTAGCTGTATCAAATATTGGTGGGGCAGGCTCAAATATAGTTGATGTGGTATTTAGAGTTGCTGAGAGCTGGTAAAACCTCAGGTCATAATGATGCACAATAGATGTTGGGAAGGGGTAAGAGAGAATGATTTTATCCACCGGACCGATAGAAAATAATCCTGTTAATAGTGTAAGGCCGACACAACAGTTGACGATCAAAATAGATAATCGAAACTTAGTCGATGGCTCGAATATCCTGATTCAAGGTTATTATTTGAATGGAACAAGAACACTATATGTACTTGAGTTAATTTCTATAAATCCTAATCAGGTCCTAACCAAAAATTATTACGCAGACTTTAATTCTTTTGAATTTGTCTTTACAACGAGCGGTTTAGCAGAGCAACAAGTTCAAATTTCAGTTTGGGGTAAGGATGCTTCCGGACAGCTTGTCTCGGCGCATCGCTTAGTAGCTTCTGAACAACTTGACGAAGCATAAGAAGCAAGATAAACGGCGGGCTTGAATTAGATAAAACAAACTCGTCAAAACACTTAGAAAAGAAATGAAGAGGATGGTGGATGTGTCTTTTGGCTCAGGGGATGATAACAGCCAAAAACCAATCTTCCGAAAAACACGACAATGGATGAAATCAGTACAAAAATAAAAAAAGGACCGTAAGTGTTCATCTTCCATCGATGAATGCTTTCGGTCCTTTGATGTTTATCCTGTACTAATGAACGACGGGATCGGTTTCCGCCTCTCTATGTTAACGTCTTCGGAAGGCTCCGCCGCGTGCCAGAGCAAAGAAGATGAGCAGGGCAATAATCGAGCCAACGATGGCGGGAATAATATGAAATCCGCCAATTACCGGCCCCCTTGGTCCCAACAATTCCGTTCCTAACCAGGAACCGATAAAACCCGCAATAATGTTCCCAAGTACACCGCCCGGTACGTCCCGCCCAATCAAGTTGCCGCTTAACCAGCCAATAAGTCCACCAACAATGAGTACCCAGAGCAGATCCATGGATTGTTCTCCTTTCTTCGAGTTTATTACAAGTTATGTTGGGCTGAGTGGAATATACCTCACCTTCCAGTTGGTGGAGGAATCTAAAGTGTCTGTGCTAAGATGAGGGTAAATGATGATTCAAGCTGGGGAACAAGGCTAGAAGGGGTGCACATTGAAGAAAATACTTGTCATTGACGATGAAATCGCAATCAGAGATTTAATTGAGCTTGTACTGAGAAGAGAAAACTACGTCGTTCAAACGGCTGAAAACGGTAAAATAGCCCTGCAGCTGCTGGATACTTTTGGGCCGGATCTAGTGGTGCTTGATTTGATGTTGCCTGACTGCTCCGGATATGACCTATGCAAGGAAATCACCGGGAAACGTGCCGTTCCTGTGATCATGCTCTCTGCCAAAAATGAGGTAATCGACAAGGTGTTGGGACTAGAGCTAGGGGCGGAAGATTACATAACCAAACCCTTTGACAATCGTGAATTGCTCGCTCGGATCAAGGTCATTCTGAGAAGAAACGAGAGCAAGGAAGAATCAAGTGAAGGAACAGAAGTGAAATCTACACGCATCATTCATGAAGAACTGACATTTGATCTGGAAAGCCGCAGGGTGCTGAAAAACGGTGTACCCGTGTCTTTAACGGCCAAAGAGTTTAAAATTCTGGAAACGTTACTCAAAAGGCCAGACAAAATCTTTACCCGGGATGAGCTGCTGCAGATCGGATGGGGATATGATTTTATGGGAGACAGTCGCAGTGTAGATATGACCATCATGCGATTACGGAAGAAGCTGGAGGATAACGCCGACGAACCGAAGTATGTCAGGACGATCTATGGATTTGGCTATCAACTTGGAGGTGGCGAGGCCTGAAGTATGCAACCCGGTTACTGCTGAATTATTTATTTTTCTCCGTGCTGTCCTTTGGCATCATCATTTTTGCGGTGAATAAAGCCATCGATTATTACAGCTTCATTACCATTGAGAAACAGATGATGGAGAAAGCAGATCTGTCCGAGTTGTCCTTCCGTGAGGTGTTATCACAGCATAGGTCAACTTCAGGAGACCCCCAGACCAAGGAAATTGTCAGACTTGCTCTAGAGAAGCTGAAAGCTTCGGGCAAGGAAGTACGTATCTATGACAGCTCCAAGCAGTTGCTGGGCTTGGCTGTGGATGGCATCATCATTAATGATGGCAAACCTCTTATTTTCGAAAAAAATATTGAGAAATCCCTGAGCGGCAGTTATGCCTACACCGTAACGGAAGATCATCTGCTTTATTTTGCGACGCCCATTCAGGATCAATTCTACGAGAACGCTTATGTGTATGAGTTCGTGGAGGACATTTCCTACTTTTATGCGATTATGGACCAAATCCGTTATATCTTGTTTGCGGGTGCAGGCGGATTTATTGTACTGATTACGTTATCCAGTCTGTGGATTGCCCGCAACACTACCAAGCCGATTAAACTGTTGCTTAGCGCTACGCAAAGTTTCTCTAGACAGGAGTTTCGGAGAGTTCATCTCAATCGGAAGGATGAGCTGGGCATGCTGGCAGATGGGCTGGATTCCATGGGGCGGCAGCTTCATGATTACATTCAGTACCAGAAACAATTTGTCTCCAATGTATCTCACGAGTTAAAAACACCCTTGGCAGCCATTCGTGGTTTCTCTCAGTACTTGGTTGAAGGGGAGAACGAGGACAAGGAGTTGCAAAAAATCTATGCTCATCTGCTGCAGGAATCGGATCGGCTGACGCGCTTGATCAATGAACTGTTGTTGTTATCCCGATTCGACAAGGCTGGTTCTAACGATTTGGAAGTCGAGAAGACAGAAATGAACGAACTGATTCAGCAAGTCGCAACGAATATGGGTGCCAAGGCCAAGGATAAAGGGATAGAGATCAGAGTTAGTCAGGCGGAGGAAGAACCGGATGATGAGGGTAAGACAAGAGTTTACGCCAACGTAAATCCAATGCTGATGTCTCATGCGATTGCGAACCTTGTGGACAATGCCATCAAATATTCAGGCGGTCCATCGCTAATCCAATTGAAGTTGGAACATACGCCAAGCGAGGTAGTTATACGGATACGTGATCAAGGTATTGGTATCGCGGGCGATGAGCTGGAGCGAGTGCAGGAACGTTTTTACCGGGCGAAAAATGCAAGCACAGCGAACGGTTCAGGTCTTGGGCTTTCTATTTGCAAGGAGATTGTCGAGCGGTTTAATGGTTATATTGACATGGAAAGTCAAATCGGGGAAGGAACAACCGTTACGATTGTGTTGCCCCGTGCGGAAACACGCGGGTAAATAATTAACGTTACAAGATTGGTACATTTCTGTTATGAGACTAACAAATGATTTATTTATAATCACTTCATAAGAACAAATCACACATTTATGGAGGGATCATGATGAAATTGATAAACAAAGCAACAGGTGTTATCGTACTAGGTGCTCTACTAACGGTGGCATTAGCGGGCTGTCAGTCCAATGATGCTACGCCCCCAGCAACCGGACAGAACACAGCGAATGAACAGAGCAAAGGCGAAGGAGCAACCAATTCTCCTGCGCCTGCTTCCGAAAGTTCGGAAGAAAAGGGTACTGAAGCTATTAAAGAAGGTTCGATGGAGAAGGAAGGTAATGTGGTGCTGAAGGAGCTTGCTTTTGTCTATAATGAGCACACCATTGCGATTTCGGATACAGCGAATGAAGATCAGATGGAACAGATGCTGGGCAAACCGGATAACCTGAAATCTCATACGTACAGTGCCGACGATGGAACCAACATGGATACGTTAATCGGTTTTACAGAAAAGGTCTATACGTATCCTGGTCTGGAGATTAAAACAATCAGTATACCAGAGGGAAAACAAGACTCCATCTTTCATATCGAAATTACAGATCCTAAGTACGCGACAGCGCGAAACATTAAAGCAGGAGATAGCCTGGATACACTCAAGAACGCCTACCCTGAGGGGAAACTGCTTGGTGATGGAGCCCCAGATGAAGAGGATGACTTCCGTTACGAACCATCCAATTATGTGGATGTAATGTCGTTTCATATCAAGGATGCCAAGGTGGAGAGCATTCAGATCTACAGCCTTCTGGACTAATATTTAGGAATCGATGTTGGTAAGCCATTCATACGATTCACCTTTAGTACCTGATAAAAATGAAAAGTTAACCCTCATACTCCTGAAAAGGAGCATTGAGGGTTAACGTAGTTTTAGGACTTTTAAATTAAGCGCTGCTTGGGCAAATGCAGAATAACGTTGAATTGATCACCATGAATTTCAATTTTGATCTCCCCGCCGTGCAGCTCAACGATACTTTTCACAATGGACAGCCCTAGGCCGGAGCCTTCTGTCTGGCGGGATTCATCTGCTCTTTTGAAACGCTCGAACAACTCTTCCGCAGCAAAATCAATCTCATAAGCAGCAGTATTTTGAATTTTGAATAGCACCAGATCATCAGACTCGTCCAAATAAATATAGATTCTGGTTCCCGGAAGCGAATATTTCTGCGCGTTGCCAATTAAATTTTCGAATACACGCCAAATTTTATTGCCGTCCAAATGTGCATGGATCGGGAATTTCGCAATCCTCTCCCGAATCACAGGCGACGCTTGTCCTATACTGGTGTTGGACTCGGCAATCGCCTGTGTCAACAATGTCGCGACATCGACGTACTCAATATCCAGCTCTACTGTACCGCTGGCCATCTTTGAGATTTCGAACAGGTCTTCAATCAACAGCTTCATCCGTAGCGCCTTCCGGTCCAGGGTTTCAATATAGGCTCGGGTGGTCTCTGTAGACAGATTTTCTTTTTTTAATAAATCAACATAGTTGATAATAGAAGTAAGTGGGGTCTTCAAATCATGTGATACGTTGGTAATCAGCTCTGTTTTTAACCGTTCGCTCTTCATTTGATTCTCCAGCGCGCTTTGATACCCAGCTTTCATATTGTTAATATAACCAGCAAGCTTGGATAGATCATCCTTGCCGGTATCCTGAATTGTGTTTTGAATATTTCCTTCGGCAATCTCTTTGCTCCCGTTGATAATGGCGATGAATCTTCTAAGCTTGGAAAGTATATATGGAACCAAGAACAACACGTAGAGCAACAAATAAAGTAGAAGCCACCCCTGTCCGTAATATGTGACTGCCTGCCAAATACAAATGCCGGCTATCGCGGTTAGCAAAAGCATCATGATGAGGCCAAACGTTAGTCTCCCGTTTTGTAAACTGGCTCTAAGACCGGTTCTCCAAATATGAAAGTAATCCATCAGCAGACTGCCATGCCAGAAGGAACGCCTACTATGGGGTGCCTTAAAATAAAGAAACAGTCTGCTTGCCAGCAGGCAAAGAATAATTAAGGCAAGCAGTGTCTGGATATAACTTGAAGTTGAATAGCTCAGACTCAACCCCGTGTATGAATACCTGTTTATGAGTACGAGGCTCCATAGAATCGCGGCGACAATGATGACAATAAGGTCGATTGGAACCTTCCGATCGGCTTTATTTTTTCTCGATTTTGTATCCAATTCCCCATACCACCTTTAAATATTTTGGGTCTTTGGGATTGATTTCAATTTTTTCACGAATGTTTCTCACATGTACGGCAACCGTATTCTCTGAAGTGAAGATCAGTTCATTCCACACGCGCTCATAAATCTCTTCGATTGAGAAAACTCTGCCCTTGTTCTCCATCAGCAGCTCCAAAATTTTGTATTCTTTCGGGGTCAATCTGACGTCCTCTCCATCTATCTCAACAGTCTTCGAGCTTTTGTTCAGCACGAGTCCTCTTACTTGAATGAGCTCATCCCCGTTTGACTGGAAGGAACCTAAATTCGTAAACCGGCGCAGCTGAGATCGGACTCTAGCGATCAGCTCTAGAGGATTGAACGGCTTCGTAATATAGTCATCAGCCCCAACGTTGAGTCCCAAAATCTTGTCGCTATCTTCTGACTTGGCGGAAAGCATAATGATCGGTATATTTTTGTTTTCACGAATTTTAAATGTCGTTTTAATTCCATCGAGCTGTGGCATCATGTTGTCCATGATAATAAGATGAATGGTTTCTTGTTCAAGAATTTCCAGCGCCTCCAATCCGTTAGAGGCAGTTAATACATCCACATCTTCGCTTTTCAAATAAATAACAAGCGCTTCTCGAATTTCCGGTTCATCGTCTACAACAAGAATGTTATTTATAGCCATTATTTCTCACCTTCATCACGATATTTCTTATATTTACTAATCCGGAACTCATGTATTCCGAAAATTCAACATGGCCTGGGGGAGCGTCTGCAAGCATCAGCTCCTCTGGTGATTTTTCCTGATCCGTGTAAAATCCATGCACCCCGAACCTGGACAGAATCTGCATAACCGGTCTGCTGTTGACGGTGTGAACATAGCTTTTTACCCCAAACTTATGTAGTGTTGGAACTAAATTGGGGTTTAGATACACACGGTATACAGGCATGGCGACCGCTGTCAGTTGTTTGTCCCTTACGAATTCTACAATACTTTCGGCGGAGGCGCCAGTTTTGTAAAGTGAATATATTTTGTTTGGAAAGGGGTGGATTCCCATAACCGTGTCATACATTTCCGGGCTGAAAATTTCAGGTATAATCCGGTTGAGCAGTGCAGGATCCGTACGTCGAACCTCATTGACTAGATGCGCAAACTGCTGCTGAATTTGCTCTTTGCTGCCTGCTTTCGTATCCACAATTAAGTCAAAATCAGGATATTGCTTCATCATCTGCAGTATGTCCGGCAGGGTAAGAGGGCGGAATCTTCCCATAATAAGCGAGTTTGCAAACTGAAGCTTTGTTACGTTTCGTCCGCGATGAGTGGCCAAATCCGGCTGTAGCTTCTGCGACCAATCATGTCTGGCTACAAGTTTCCCGTCCGTCGTCTGCACCAGATCAACCTCGAACAAACGGTACCCTCTATTGTAATTGGTTATAAACGCCTCATAAGAATTGGTGTAGCTAGCCCCGTTAACTCCACCAAATGCATGTGCAATAAGCCTATTCTCCTGCCAGCCGCTGGTGCCAAATGTAGAGTCCGGCTGATTCTGACCTGTCCTAACAAGCCCCCAGTTGAACCAGATCATTCCTGCCGTAATGACTATGAGTAAGGTTAACATCATCGTTTTCTTCATTCGTTGTGCTCCTTCGTTATCCCGATGTAAGACATACTACAGGACGCAAATGAAGAAGGAGTCGTATAAAAACGAAGGAATTTATGAAGTTTGTATACATTGAAATCCATATAAAAAGAATCCCCGTATATGTAAAGTGTCGTTAGACAAAAACATAGTCCCATTGTAGTCGCTATTATAGCGGATTTTTTACACGCAGTATTGGGTATGAAACGTGAGAGGAAATAGGAACAATATATTTTTAACATGGCGAGTACGAGACTAAGGTACTTCTTAGCATGCAATGGGACCAGTTGTAGCTGTTGAAACGGGGGAAATTGTGGTATCTATCATTTCGAAAGACCAGCTTTATTAAGTTTAGTCCTTATTTATACTAAAACCTCCACTGTAGTGGAGGTTGAGTGATCACACATGAATTTTTGTTTAGGTTAATTCGTCCCCATTGGTTTCGATTACTTTTTTATACCAGTTAAACTTTTCTTTCTTGTTCTATTCAATGTTCCTTTTCCTTCGTTATTCCGATCATCGTTGGAAGGAAGCTTCCTGAGTAGTCGTATAATAACCCAATGAAAGTAGGTCCAACTGCACCAAAGTTTGATGTGATGGGAGTAAGTTCGCAGCGAATGAAGCCGTAGACACGATCTCGTCAAGCTTACAGACGGTTTCCGCATACATTATGCTCGGAGCTGACTTAACATTCCAAAGAGCATTAGAACGTATTGAATATAAATGTCCTTACCAGAATAAAAGTTGTCGTGGGACAAGAACTTGTACCGATTGACGGAATGGATAATAACATAGTCCCATCACCCGGCATAACATCAAAGTCAAATCACGCCACAGGTCTGCCCTAACTAGAATACTCTGGCGAGTACTAACCTCCAAGCCTGGTTACACCACAACTAACAGTACGATAATTCCGAGAAAAATCAGCCAGCATGCTGGGTGACCGAAATTTAATCCCCAGCCGACTCCAAACCTTTTCTCGACGATTAGGTTTGAATCCTTGCGATTGAAATAAATCATACCTAATAGCCATTTATCATCATCATGGACAGGTCTAGAATTGGAGCGATCTGCCGATTGCTCCAATCGGCTTCCGCTCTGACCAGCCCAGAACGATAAGGCTAAGGCGTATAGGATGATAAAGGCTATTATGATTAGGACAATGGGAATAGCGAAATTGATGTTAAGCAGAGATATCATATTTAGTTGCACGACGGACAACAGGATAACTATTAAGAAGCTTGCTGTAATCATAAAACCTGACCAAGTACGGCGGAAAGTTACGTCTTGTCTGATGGAACGGTTCGGATCAGTGGGTTGAACCTGCTGCTTCACTCTGCGAATACTCCAATTCTCAAATATGAACACAAGTATTAAGAACACTTGCATTATCGTAGGCATAAACACAGAACTATAAGATTTAGCTGCATATCCGTCTACGTTCCAACTGCTGTTGTAATGGATCGGAATCTGGTCAGGAATTAGTTCGTAGTTGAGTAGCACAGTTACAATACCAACAACAATAATGAAAACATGAATGAGGAACCACTTACTAGACAAGCTAATGTTTCTTTTCCGAAAACCAGTGTCCACTGCTATGATCGATAGTTCCAGAGCAATTGGCAGCATAGGTAGTAAACTTTTCATTTTGAAATGATACCTAATGTTTATGACTAGGGAGATTACGGCCATGGCGAGTGAATAAGCGACAATGATCCAACTTTGTTGCTTGGAATGTTCATCACCGTATATTAGGCAGATGATACAAACAATGAATAGGATGGTATGAAAGGTAGCACTAATCCTAGCATATGACTTCCGCATCTGGCGTAGAGGTTCGCTGTGAAATTGTACAGCGCTGACGGTGACTCCAAAACTAATCGTCTCTCTTGTTAAATAAGGCATGCTTACCATGAGTACAATGGTAGGTACAAATACAAAGATCATTACTATAACAGGCAATATCGTCATATCTTTCGCCTCCTCTTATACATAAGTATATATTCGAAAACTCTATATCCTTTAGAGCATATGCGATGCATCACAATGTCTTTTTGCGTATGTTTATCGTTTTAACTTAGGGTAAGTAATCGACTTGAATATAAATTTAATTATAATTGATTTTATTGACTACATGGGTGAAACTAACATTTGTCAGACCTTTTTGCTACGCAGCGATACTCATCTGATAACTAAATTATGGTAAGTACATCTGTTTGAAATTCTGTGTAGGTAAAGGGCAGTAAAGTTTAGTTATAATCAACTTTTATCACCATAAGATAAAGTTCACTTGGTAAAATTGTGAATTCAAAATCACATTAACTGGAGTGGATACTATGCTTTCTGAAGAAGATTATGCGAAGGTGGCGAAAGAAGCTTTACATCAATACCCAATTATTTGGGAAAAACTTGTGTATCTCGGAAAGAGTGATAATGTTACATTTCAAGTTCAGGCCAACAATGTTAATCAAAAGTTTCTTATCAAAATCCATATCTCAACGATTTCCATTCAATCAAAAGGGAATATCGCATCAGAGCTTATTTGGCTTGAAGCTCTGGTTAAAGATACAAATCTCGTCGTACCTGTACCTGTTAGAGATCTTCAAGGTGATCTGGTAACAGAAATCTTAACTGATCTTAGAGAAAATACAATCATGGTGACTATTCATCATTGGATTCATGGAAGCGTACTTCAAAGAGAGCCAACAAGTAATGAAAATTTAGCTCTCTTAATGGCGGCTCACTTAATCAATTAAAACGGTTAGTAAATTTAGAGCTTATCTCAAGTGAAGTGTTTGTTCATGTAGAAGAGTCAGCACATAAAATAGCAAATGTGATACAAAATTATAAACGTTTGCCAAGTAACTGGGGAGTTATTCATTCTGACCTTCATGAGAGTAACTATGTTTTTTATGAGGATACTCCTCAACCTATAGATTTTTCGAATTGTGGCTATGGCTTTTATTTATTTTATTTCATCGTATAGCAAAGTAAATCAACTGGAAGAAAATTATGTCGAGTTATTAGAAGCATTTTTTATTTGGTCAATCATTAGGACTTTCGCATTCCATTCTCTAAATCCAAATGAACAACAATCCTTAGCGGCAAATTTTCCATTAGTTATTGAAAACTATTTTAGGAAATATCTTAAAGGAGAAATTTTTTTGTTAAACTAAGGAGTAGGTTAGTGTAATTTCACGTTTTAGATAACGTTATAATATAAACAGAGTTCAAGACATGAATACAATAAATGGAGGGGTAGGATTGAACAAGTATGTGTTACATATAGTTGCAAGTGTAATTTGCATATTGTTACCTGCTATTGGTCTCTTATATGTTTTGTGGGATAGCCACCAACCCAAAATAGGACCTGTAGGAGACGGAAAACCGAATTATCCTTCAATATCTCAATGGATATCTATTAGCTCTTCTTTTATTCTTGGAGTAGTTAATTTACCTCTTTCCATAATTCGATATAGACAAAAGGCTAAAGAAGATATTAAAAGTTAATGCTTTATTGCGCTAACGTAGAAATTATAATTGAATATACGACGAAAATGAAGCTGCCTGTGTTAGCCGGTGCAGCCTTCATTACGTTAACGGGCAGGATAGATGAATTTTGCGAATGTACGCCAGGTATGCGAACGATAAAAACATAAACTTTTAAGATTAAAGACATGCTACAGTCTTCAGAATCGCAGAATTCGTCAAAGGAAGTACGATCGCAGAAAAAAGAGGTCGAACCCGTCCCAATTTTATGGCTATCAGGCCTTCGATGGTGAAGTGCCTTCATGCACAAGATACGATCATAATCCATTAAACCGGAAGGAATATCTCTTACATGTCTTGAATCACGATAAATCTGAATTAAAGCTGGAGGCGAATGAGATGCTGGAATTAGAGTTTACGACTATAGAGGAGTGGGATGAAGCATTGTGGGCGCGGATGGAGCGAATCTATCATGAGGCTTTTCAAAGCGGCGCTAAGACAAAAGCGATTCTGCGCAGTATGCTGGACCGGAAGATTGGTTATTTACACACAGGCGTGCATCATGGAGAAGTGGTTGCGATGGCTGTTACTGGACTGGAGGGGAAGGTTGCGGACCACATCCTGATCATCGATTACCTCGCGGTTGAACAGAAGATGCGTGGGTGGGGCATAGGGACCTGGATGCTTGAGCAGCTCAGAGCCTGGGCGTTAAGGGAGCACCGGATCAAAGGTATGATTATCGAGGCGGAGTTCGGGACAACAGAGGCTCATCAGGAACGCATACAGTTCTGGCAACGCAACGGGTTCATCCTGACCTCCTATGTCCATCAATATAGAATGGTGCCAGAGCCGTATCAGGCAATGATGCTGCCACTGGATACAAGTACGCATGTGCCTGATGATGGTGAAGCACTGTTTCGTTATATTAATGCTTTTCACAAGGTTGCTTACCGGAAGAGTTAGACCGCATTCAATGGAGCTGCAGGAAATTACCGTAGAGATTAGGATGTAAAATGATCAGTTCTTGACTGCATGGTCAATAACTGATACATTAATCCCATGAGCAGACCAAGAGAATTTGATGTCGATCGTGTATTACACCAGTCTATGGAAGTGTTCTGGAATCAAGGCTTCAAAGCAACTTCTTATGAGGACCTTACGCGTACTACAGGAGTCAAAAAGCAAAGTTTGTACTGTGTTTTTAAAGACAAGCGATCGTTGTTCCTGAAGGCGCTGGCAATTTACCGTGAACAGGTTATAGCGAAACTGAAAGAGATTGAAGCCCTGGATTCGTCTCCCGTTGATAAATTGAATACCTTACGATATTCCCTTTTAGACGATGAAACTAGCTGCCAAGGGTGTCTAATTGTGAATGCATCACTCGAATTCGGAACAGATGACGAGCAGGTCACACGCGAAGCTGAACTCATGGCAGAAGAGATTCAACTGGTATTAGAGAAGATCATAAGTAGTGGCCAGAAACAACAGTTAATTTCCAACCGGTATACGAGTATAGAGCTTGCATCTTATCTAAATAACACCATTCTTGGTGTGAGAGTTATGGAGAAATCAGGTTCATCCCGTGAACAGATCGAGACGGTTCTGCGTACTTCATTTGGCATGATCATGTCTTGATCTTTTTTTTGTGAAATTCTTGACTATGGAGTCAAAAATAATTGAAGGCGGATCAATACACCACGAAAGCTTGAAGGAGGTGGGGCTTTTCGAGAAAAATCGTGTATTGATTCATTTGGAAATAACGTCTAGCTGTTAACCAGGCTGATTGCTGTTTAACATCTCCTAGGTCAATTTATATAAAAAAAACGAAATATGTGGAGGTTATTATGAATTATTCTCAATCCGTAGAAGCATTGTTCCAACCTATAGAGTTAGGTCACTTGAAGTTATCCAATCGGATCGTGATGGCGCCGATGACGCGTCAATTTTCTCCGGACGGTATCCCGGGTTCGAATGTTGCGGGCTATTACCGCCGCAGAGCAGAGAACGCAGTGGGGCTTATTGTGACAGAAGGGACAATAATTAATCATCCGGATGCATCCAATCAAGCCAATGTGCCGCACTTTTATGGCGAAGCTGCAATGAATGGTTGGGCACATGTTGTATCTGAAGTACATGAAGCTGGCGGTCGAATTATTCCACAGATCTGGCATATGGGAGCCAAAGGTCATGTTAATGATTATTCGGAAGCTGAGATCGCTACAATCGTTCAGGAATTCGCACAAGCAGCCTCAGAAGCGAAACGCGTTGGGTTCGATGGTGTTGAAATCCATGGAGCACACGGCTATCTGATCGACCAATTCCTGTATGAGAAAACCAACTCTCGTACGGATCGTTACGGTGGAGATATGTTGGCTCGCACACGTTTTGCAGTTGAAGTGATTGAGGCTTGCCGTAAAGTAGTGGGACCGGAATTCACGATTGTACTGCGTTTATCTCAGTGGAAGACAGATGATTATCAGGCTAAATTGGCTGAAACACCGGAATTACTGGAGCAGCTTCTCGCACCGTTGGTTCAAGCTGGAGTCGATATCTTCCACTGTTCCACACGTCGTTTCTGGGAGCCGGAATTCGAAGGGTCTGATCTGAATTTTGCTGGATGGACCAAAAAACTGACTGGTAAACCGACAATCACTGTTGGATCGATTGGTCTTGATGGTGACTTTACAAGTCTGTTCACAGAAGGTAAAGGCGCAAGTAACGCCAGTATCGAAGGATTGGTACAACGACTTCAGAATGATGAGTTTGATCTGGTTGCTGTAGGCCGTGCTCTTCTGGTCGACCCTGAATGGGTTAAGAAAATTCAAGAAGGACGTACCGATGATCTGGTTCCATTCACAAGAGAGGCGATGACTGTACTTACTTAATTATAGTTATAATCATTAGGAATATGTATTAATCAAACACACCTTCAAGAGAATGAAACCTTGTTGTAAGATAGGGAGATCATCTTGGAGGTGTGTTTGTAATGGCAACCAGAGGAGTTATCCGGTGGAATTAAAGATGAAAGACATAGAGATGAGACTGGCAGAGGATGCAAAAGAAACATCGGAATAAGGTCCTCAACTTCATTATTGCTGGTTCCTTCATTTCTACATCATCACTCAACAACACCACTGCTTGGGGGGAGCCCTCCCTCCGAAAGATCAACGCTGCTCTTCACTGAGTTCCCAATTCAAGTGGCGATCTATTCATTAGTGCTAAGTGACAACAACTGTTTTAGATTGTCATCAATAAATTGATTATCGGCACTGTTGATTCCACGACCGGCAAAATGGCCCCAGATCGATTGGATTGGTTTCAAGACAGCATTAGGTATACGCTTAGCTTCGTATTCATTATCAGCCGCAGTGCAGAAGAGATCCGTGCTTCCCGGCATGATACAGGCATAAGCTTTTATGCTCTGAAGTGCTTTATCAAAGTCTCCGTTATAGGAGGGGTTTGCACTGATATCTGCATGTTGGCCTGTCCATAACATGGCCAGAACATTATGCGGATCCATATTCATAAAGCTATTTTCCCAGACACCAGCTACAAAATCCTCCAATGTGTCAAATCCCATCTCACGGTATAGCTCTTCTCTATAAAACGCATGTGATAGTCCCCATCCCGCATACACCCGACCAACGGCACGCATGTCTGTAGAACTTAGTTGGTTTAATTTACTTGAGTCGAAGCCGACTGCGGATAGCAGTGAAGCTTTCACGCCTTCCAGGACCACAAATGTGTGAGGCCAAGGTTTGGCGATGCCTCCGAAAGGTGCAATTCGTTCAACCATCTCCGGGTAACTTGCCCCCCATTGAAATGCCTGAATGCCGCCCATCGACCACCCGACGACGAGAGCAATCTTTTCAATACCGAATTTTTCGGTCAGCAGTTGTTGCTGGAATCGAACGTTGTCATAGATGGTTACCTGTGGAAAGTTAGCCCGATCGAATGGAGGAGGCGTGTTACTGGGAGAGGAAGAGAGCCCATTGCCCAGCAAATTGGGAACGATAATAAAATATTTCTCTGGATCCAGTGCCATCCCGCTGCCAATGAGCCATTCATTCTGAATATGCTGATCTCCAAAAGCCGTTGGATAGACAATAACATTGTCTTTCTGTTCATTTAATTTTCCGTAAGTTTGATAAGCGAGATAAGCGTTTGGTAACGTCACTCCTGATTGTAAGAGTACATCACCCAAATTAAAAATTTCATAATCCATCGTATAATTGCTCCCTTCAAAATGAAAAACCACATGTTCACTGTGATCTCTTGTACTCAGTATAGAGCTGTGATACTCTCAATAAAAGTGAATAGAATTCATAATAGTATTCAATAAAATTGAAAGATGAAGGGGGAATCATCGGATGGAATTGCGTCAACTGAATACGTTTTGTACGGTTGCAAAAACATTGAATTTCACGCGGGCAGCAGAAGTGCTGAGCTACGTTCCTTCCAACGTCACGATGCAAATTAAAGCATTGGAAGATGAGCTAGGTGTTCGCCTCTTTGATCGGTTGGGCAAGCAACTCGCGCTCACAACTGCGGGTAAACGCTTTTTAACACACGCCCAAGGCGTTCTTGAAAAAATGGACGAGGCTCGTAGTGCTGTCCATGATAATGAAAAACTAAGTGGTACCTTAACGATAAGTGCGAATGAGGTTATTTGCTCCTATCGGCTTCCAGCTGTCTTCCAACGGTTTCGTTCGCAGCATCCGGGAGTTCGCCTAATTTTCCGCTCAGTTCCGAATCAAGAACTCAAGCAAACGCTCTTTGAGGGAACCACGGATATTGTTTATATGTTGGATGAACCCATTCGCTCGAGTGGACTTTCCGTGGAACCTTTGCTGGAAGAACATTTCCGATTGTTAGCTGCTCCAGATCACCCACTCGCCAAACGAACTGTGCTGCAATTGGAAGATTTTCATGATGAAGTGTTCCTGACAAATGAGAAGGGTTGTCCCTATCGAACGATGTTTGATCGGTCATTTGAGAAAGAGGGCATTGATAACATTACATATTTAGAGTTTCAAAGTGCTGAAGCCATTAAACAATGTGCAATTTCAGGAATCGGTATTGCCTTTCTTCCTGAGATCGTCGCGGAATCTGAAGTTGAACGCGGAGAACTTGTTGTCCTCCCTTGGCAAATTCCGGACTTGCAGGTATATACACAGATGTTGTGGCATAAAGACAAGTGGCTTTCACCAATGATGTTATCTTTTATAGAAGCAACCAGGGTAGTGTTTGGTTCACAGAGTGAGAATAAAACAGGATAACTTATGTACGAGACATCAAACTGTTGAGCACAGTAAAATGCTGTTGAAAGTGAGGAGACATTATTTATGATTCCATTAGTATATGACCAGATTAACCATTGGGGAAAAGACGATGAATTTTTCCTTTCATTATTAAAGAGATTACAAGTAGAATCTATAGCTGACCTGGGCTGTGGAACAGGAAGATGGACTACTCATCTTGTTCAGTGCGGTTATAAAATTACCGCTATAGATCCCAATGAAGAAGCGATGGAAATAGCGAGAAGTAAAGATAATTCTGAAAGTGTGGAATGGATTATAGGTGATAGTGCGGATTTACAAACCAATACCTATGATGCGGTAATTATGACAGCGAATGTTGCACAGGTATTTCTTACAGATGATAGTTGGAAGCGAGTAATCTCAGACGTATTCCGATCCCTAAAAATCGGGGGTCACTTTATTTTTGATACAAGAAACCCTTTGGTAAAAGTATGGGAAGAATGGGAGAAGGACAAAACTCCTGACTTAGCTAAAGATAGACTAAGCGGAGATCCTTTAGAAATTTATACAGAATATGAAGGGTTTGAGGGAGATATTTACACTTTCTATGAAATAGTAAAAAATACTAAAACAGACAAAGTGTTAGTTCATGAAAAAATGCAGCTGAGGTTTCGAAATCAAGAAGAATTCAATGAGTCGCTGAAACAAATCGGTTTTTCAAAAATTAAAACATATGGTGATTGGGAATTCAAACAAGCAAATTCTGAGAATAGATCGTTTATTTTTCATTGTGTAAAATAGCAGTTAGTAAAAAAATGTCGAGGGACCAGAACAGATTGAACACAGTTCTTATTCCTAAATAACTACAAACATTGTTTCATTCAAATCCATTCAATGAAATTTGTTCATATATGATGAACTGGAGTATGATGGGGGAAGGCGATGCTGATAATTACCATATAATCAATGCCAAGTATAGAGTGTAATTTGATATCGGTCTAAAGCTTTTGGACCCGGCTATACAACACCATACTTCCTTGAAGGGGGACATCTGTTTTGGATGAGCAGTTTCTAGATTTATTGGCCGAGAAATATGATACGGAAGAAAAAATTATAACAGAGATCATCAACCTTGAAGCGATCTCCAATCTCCCGAAGGGAACCGAGCATTTTGTCAGTGATTTGCATGGAGAGTTTCAGGCTTTTCAGCATGTACTACGAAACGGTTCGGGTACCGTCAAAGAGAAAATCAAAGAATTATTCCGGGAGGTTTGGACGGACCAAGAAATCAATGATTTTGCGGCGTTGGTTTATTACCCGGAAGAAAAAATACAGCTGGTTATAGGGGAACTGAGCAATAAACAGGCTTTGAACCAGTGGTATAGACTAACAATTGAACACATGCTTAAGCTTATTTCTTATGCCTCTTCCAAGTATACACGCTCAAAATTGCGTAAAGCTCTGCCGGAGCAATATGTATATATTGTCGAAGAGCTTCTATACAAGACGGATTCGACCAACAATAAGGATCCTTATTACGAGGAAATATATCGGCAAATTATATCCTTGGGCCAGGCGGACAATCTCATTATCGGCCTTGCTTATACGACACAGCGCCTGGTGGTTGACCATCTTCATGTGGTTGGAGATATCTATGACCGGGGGCCGTACCCCGATAAAATTATGGATACGCTGATCAACTACCATTCTGTAGACATACAGTGGGGGAACCATGATGTCCTCTGGATCGGAGCCTACGCAGGTTCTCTGGTCTGCCTTGCGAATATTATTCGGATCTGCGCCAGATACGATAATCTGGACATCATTGAAGATGTATACGGAATCAATCTGCGCCCACTGCTAAACCTGGCGGAGAAATATTACGAAGACAATCCGTCCTTCAGACCTAAGTTACAGGCTGGACATAATGTATCGGAGCAGGAAATTCTGCAGATCACCAAAATTCACCAAGCCATTGCCATGATTCAGTTTAAACTTGAAAGCCCGATTATCAAGAGACGCCCATACTTTAATATGTCTGAAAGACTTTTGCTGGAGCAGATTGATTACGACAACAATGAAATCAACATCTGCGGTAAAACGTACCACCTGGAAAACACCTGTTTCGCAACCGTAAATCCGCAGAAGCCCGAACAATTGCTTGAGGAAGAACGCCAGGTGATGGAAAAGCTGTTGTTTTCCGTTCAGCATTCCGAAAAGATGGCCAGACATATGAATTTTCTCATGAAAAAGGGCAGCCTTTATTTAAAATACAACGGGAATTTGTTAATCCACGGCTGTATTCCTTTGGATGAAGAAGGAAATATGGAAGAAATGCAGATTGAAGACAAGACATATGCGGGCCGTCAATTGCTTGATGTTTTTGAAGATTATTTACGTTACGCCTTTGCGCATCCGGAAGAGACAGAAGATCTGGCGACGGATATGGTATGGTACATCTGGACAGGAGAATGTTCCTCGCTCTTTGGAAAGAGAGAAATGACCACTTTTGAACGGTATTTTATCCAAGATAAAGAAGCACATAAAGAGAGAAAGAATCCTTACTACCATTTACGTGAAAATGAAGATATCTGTCGAATAATCTTGCAGGAGTTTGATTTGAATCCAGATCATGGACATGTCATTAACGGGCACACGCCAGTCAAAGAAATTAGTGGAGAGAGCCCTGTTAAAGCAAACGGAAAAATGATCGTGATTGACGGCGGTTTTTCCAAAGCCTATCAATCCACAACGGGCATTGCCGGATATACCTTGTTGTACAATTCCTTTGGCATGCAGCTCGTCGCCCATAAGAAATTTAATTCAAAAGAAGATGTGTTATGTAACGGAACGGACGTGTTATCTCTAAAAAGATTGGTGGACAAAGAACTGGCGCGGAAGCTGGTGAGGGAAACCAATGTCGGAGAAAAGCTGTTGAAGAAAATTTCAAATTTGAAGGATCTATTAGACTATCGCTACATGAAATGAAATGATTGCTAAAAGTACACATTCGGATCAACCGTTTGAGTGCAATATGACATAGACGCTCGTATTGGGCAGGGAAGTAATAATACCCTGCCTGTGCGAGCCTTTCTTTTGTAACATGCGATTTAACAACAAACTTTATGACTTACAGTTGAACTAAACGAGGATTTTCAATTGGTGGAGAGGAGGAAGATATGGACTACAATTCACGGAAGGAAGCGGTTTTTGAGACGAAACGGTTCCGTAACTGTACCATAGCGGCAGGTCGTCGTCATACCGTTGCTCTTAAATCTGACGGAACAGTAATAGCTGTGGGTGATAATAAATATGGTCAATGTAAGGTAAGCGATTGGTGCCATATCGTCGCAGTTGCAGCGGGTAATGTTCATATGGCTACGAACACCGGTAATGCACATACCGTTGGTCTTAAATCTGATGGTACGGTAACTGCTATAGGTTGGAATAAGCATGACCAATGCAATGTAAGCGAATGGCGCGATATTGTAACCGTTTCGGCAGGTTGGTGCCGTACGGTTGGGGTTAAATCAGATGGCACCGTGGTTGCGGTGGGGCGAAATAATGAAGGGGAATGCAACGTGAGCAGCTGGCGCGATATTGTATCGGTCACAACGGGTGACTGGCATACAGTCGGTTTAAAAATAGACGGAACGGTAACAGCAGTTGGTAACAATAAGTATAACCAATGTAACGTAAACGACTGGGGCGACATATTGGCTGTTTCGGCGGGGTATCTTCATACAGTTGGGCTCAAATCGGATGGGACGGTACTGGCTGTGGGAAGAAATAATGATGGTGAATGCGACGTAAGCAGTTGGCGCGATATTGTAGCAGTTGCAGCGGGGAGTTATCATATTGTTGGTCTTAAGTCTGACGGTACAATGGTTTCGGTGGGTTCGAATAAACATCACCAATGCGATGTAAGTGGCTGGCACGAAATTCGAGCTATTTCAGCGGGGTGTGCCCATACGATTGGACTGAAATCGGATGGTACGATGGTTGCTGTGGGTGATAATGATTATGGACAATGTGATGTAAGCGGATGGAGTAACATCCAACAATAAAATACTACGAAAGCAGCAGCTGATGTCGGCTGCTTTTGTTATTTGTCGCGGGACAAAAACATGGTTTTATTGCCGATTTGATGAATGTATATCATTAGAGTGTGAGCACTGTAATGTGCTGGATGAGGCATTGTTTGACTTCTGGAATGTGAAGCCGGAGGTAGATCCGGGTAAAAGTAAATATACCAATGAGACGATAGCTCAAACAACAAGGAGGCAACCGATCAACGTGATCGGCTGTTTTTGTTTAACTAACTTTGTGAATGAAAACTGTGTTTACAGGTGGGAGTTCAAATGCTGGAGAAGCTGGTGTGACTTAGTATGATTTGAATCCATCACTTCGTCGTGGTCTACTATAAATATTTACCTCTTGCATAAGGAACATGTGTTCTGTTTATAATATATACAAACATACGTTCTTAAAAGTACAGGAGTGATTACAGTGTTGACTAAGCAACGAACCATTATGCTCATTGATATGCAGAGCTTTTATGCTTCAGTCGAAAAGGCAAAATTGCCTCAATACAAAAATAGACCATTAGCTGTCGCGGGAGACCCCGCAAGACGTTCTGGAATTATCCTTGCCGCTTGTCCACTAGCCAAAGCGAAGGGTGTATCTACCGCGGAACCACTCTGGCAGTCTCTTCAGAAGTGCCCTGAACTGATCATTGTGAGACCACACATGCAAGAATACATCGAAGTATCCACTCAAATCATGTCCATTATTGAGGAGTTCACTGATCTGGTCGAACCGTACAGTATAGACGAATTATTCGCTGATTTTACAGGGTCTATGCATCTATTCGGTAATGATCCAATCGATTTGGCCAAGCAAATTCAAGACAAAATCTATAATGAAACAGGCGTTTACGCGAGAGCTGGCATTGGTGAAAACAAAATCATCAGTAAATTATGCTGCGATATGATCGCTAAAAAAGCAGAGGGGGGCATTTTCCACTTAAAAAAAGAGGAGTTACACCTCCATATTGGAGATAAGCCCATCCGCGATATGTGGGGGATAGGCTCCAGAATGGAAAAACATCTGTGGAAGATGGGCATCCGAACCATTAGAGACTTGGCGAATACGCCTCTTTCCAAATTAAGAAGTAAGTGGGGCGTTAATGGAGAAGTCATCTGGCGAGTCGCAAATGGACTCGACAATTCGCCGGTAACCGTCAACACGCACAGTACACAAAAAGATATCGGAAACGGAATGACCTTGCCTAGAGATTTCACAGGGGCTTGGGAGATCGAAGTGGTTATTCTCGATATCTGCACAGAAGTATGCAGAAGAACCCGCCAAAAGGGACTGATGGGTAGTGTCGTGTCCGTAAGTGTGTCTGGAGCGGATTTTGACCACCCCACTGGTTTTCACAGGCAGGTTAAACTGTCTGATCCTACAAACATAACCGTTGATGTATGCAAGATAGCCAAACGCATATTTCATCAACACTGGGATGGGCAACCTTTGCGCCGTGTAGGCGTATCCCTGTCTCAATTATCCAACGCGGATACATATCAACTATCTTTTTTTGATGATCAAGAGCAGAAACGGGCCATTGATCAGGTGATGGACGACATTAAGGATCGATTTGGCGACATTGCCATTCTACGAGCGAGCTCCATTACGGCTGCGGGTCAAGCGATCGATCGAGCATCTAAAATCGGGGGGCATTACAAATGAGCAAAAAACTGGAGGCCAATGGATTATGGGAATCGAGCCGCATGATGCTTCCACAACATAAAGAACGAATTATACAGCATCGTACTCAAGTTCATTATCTAACGAAACCACTGATTCATGAAGATGAGTGGGAGATTATTACACAAAATATAGATATGTCGCTCAAATATACATTGCAAGCCACCTTTGAAGTGTTTCATGAGTGGGGCAATCGGGATATACACGGGATCGTCACTTCAGTCAGTACCTTTGGAAAGAAAATCAAAATTGAAATGGAGAATGGATTTGAATGGGTCGATTTTGATCAATTGGTCGCTGTAAAACTTGAAGAAGGAGGCGTGTAAAGTGCGACAGACTTTCGAGGAACTTTCACTCGTAAAGAGGGTAGTGGAGCTCCCTTATCTGTTAGGTGCTCTGGAGGTAGATAAGCATAAAATATACGCTTCAAACTTCAAAATGAAATCTGTGTATGTTGACTACCTGGACGGTACCCAAAAGAAAATAGCTTTAGAAATGTACAAATCAAAGCAAAGGCTAAAGGAACATCATATAAAAATCATAGATGAAGTGAGATCTGAGCTGAGTTTAACGGTAGATTATTCGGTGAGAGGTTACATTCATAAAATGACATTATTATGGAGCAAAGTGAAAGTAGATGTAACCTTAATGCTTACTGAACATATGAACGTTGATATTACTGAATTGCCCACATGAACATAGAAAATAAGAGTCTAACTTATGGGTGCGGCAACAAATACGAGCAGATCTTTCGGCAAACCGGGAATCACAAAAAAGATAAATAAAGAGGCAGAGTAAACTATGTTTGGATGTCAAAGATAAAAAACTTCATTATTATAAATCTGCCCCTGTATTCAGTAAGGACATTCAAAAGAAAAGCCACGAAGGAGGAGGAATAGCAGCAGGTTTAAGACAGTCTAAAAATCAGCTGGATGCCCAATTTCCGGGTTCGCTTGCGGGACGTAATTATCAAGTCATCATTGTAGGGAAACAATTGCTCCAATATAAGGATTGGTTTAAAGTACTTGATGTCACGTTCCGCGATCCTCGCAATACGATTACCGACCGCATCATTGCTTTTGACGGTCCTATTGCGGATATTTTCAATTTTCAAGCCAAAGATAAGCCGCCGTTACCTTTATTTATAAAAACGGTTGTTTTGTTGTTAACACCCAATAGTTACATTCTGGTTCCTATCTAATAAAAATGTGCCTACTTTTCAAGTAGCATGAGAAATTTTAAGATAAAACGCAAGAGGAGAAGTGGGCATAAAAGTAATTGAGGGGATGGTAACGTCATGCCAATTGAAATCAAAGACATTGTGTCTAAGAAAATATTAAGTGAAGTAAAAGGTTATCTAGATATTGGTTTTACTCATTCACTAAATCCCTATACGGGTTGTGCATTTGCTTGCGAATACTGTTACGTCAGAGAAATGCCTATTCAAAAGTTTAAGGATATTCCTTGGGGATCGTGGGTGGATGTTAAGAAAAATGCAGCAGAAAACTATCTAAGGGAAGTCTCTCTTCTAAGACGTAAAAATAAACCCATAAGTATATTCATGTCATCAGCCACAGATCCTTATCAACCTGTAGAGCAGAGGGCAAACATTACAAGAAGCCTATTGGAAGAAATGGATAAAAACCCACCAGATTCACTTCAAATTCAAACTAGAAGCCCGCTGGTTGCCAGAGACCTTGATATACTGCTGAAATTAAAGGAAAAATGTAGAATTATGGTTTCAATGACAATCGAGACAGATCGCGAAGACGTGAAACGAATTTTTTCGCCCTATGCTCCTGGAATAGATTTACGAGTTAAAGCCTTGAAAAAGATAAATGATGCAGGGATACATACACAAGTATCTATTTCCCCTGTGCTACCTTTTTCGCCTAATTTCGCTAACATGTTACAAGGCATAACTGATCGAATTTGGATTGATACGCTATTGATTGGTGATGGTCAAATGGGGATGAGATCTAAGCGGTTAGGGATGCCACAATTATTTGAGGCGAACGGCTGGGAGAAATGGTACGAGAAAAGCATTCATTTGAAAGTAGAAAAATATTTTAAAGCAAGGTTCCCATCTGAAATAATTCATGTATCTAAAAACAGCGCATATCCATTTTAATTTTAAATAGCCATTCATTTTATGAGGATCTTGTCCGTTTTTTCTTCATGGAATAGAAATATTGAAGAAACTGGTGTTTGAAGATCAACTCTCTCATACGAGTCAATGGAGGACGTATGAGTCCTCCATTGATTTAACTTGAAGATGTAGAGGGATTCATTCTATTTTGAAATGACCGTGGAGTAACAATTTGACATCATTCACTCTGATGAATATCGTTTGGAAGTTCATCATTGAGTTTCTGGTACCCGAGCCCCCATGTTTCCATAGAGAATATAATTGGCTTCAGTGAATTTCCTAAATCACTTAAGCTGTATTCGACTCTCGGAGGGACTTCTGCAAAAACAGTACGAATGACAATTCCATCCTCTTCCATTGAACGTAAATTTTCAGTGAGAACCTTTTGACTGATCTCCGGGATACTTTTACGAAGTTCTCCGAATCGATGAGTTCCCTTCAAAAGATCCCTCATAACCAATAACTTCCACTTGTTACCTATCAATCCAACTGTCGTTGCGACGGGACACAACGGCAACTCTTTTTTTGAAATCACTACATTATCACCTCCAATAGTTACTATTAGGTTCCTATATAACAAAAAGGTGCCTACTTTCAAAACAATACATTGCTTATATTATAATTCTGTCGATGAAAAATCAAATGAGAATGAATGAAGAGAGGAGGGAGCTTGCAAGAGAGTTTATGCAACTGAGTGACTATTTTTTGAATCATATGTTAACGTTCTTGAATTCTTGGAGACAGCATTTAGAGATCAGTTTATTGGCTCTGCAACCTAAAGATAAAATACTAGTTACAAAAAGGTTCCTATGCAACATTAAGGTGCCTACTTACCAATTATCTAAAGTAGAGATAAAATTTTAGTGAAGACATATGCTCACGAAAATAGAAAGGGGTTTAAATATGACGATTACAGAAAACAAACAATTGATGTATCGTTTCACGAACTTCATTAATACGGCAAGCAAGGAACTTGCTGAAGAATTGATTTCTCCAGATGCTGTTTTTTATGTACCTATGCAAAAAGAACCAATGAATGGTCCAAGTGGTTATCTCTCCATAATTCATATGATGAGATCTGGTTTTTCCGATATACAATGGACTGTTAAGGAGCTGGTAGCAGAAGAGGAACTAATAGCAGCTCATTTTGTCATGAAGGGCACACAAGACGGAGAGTTTCTCGGGTTTCCACCAACGAGCAAAAAAATCGAAGTAAATGCAATGAATATTTATCGGATCTCTAATGGCCAAATTATTGAAGAGTATGGTCAACCCGATATGCTTGGCTTGCTTCAACAAATAGGGGCAATTCCAAAAGCATAATTACCTCTCATTGATCTGGGCATCGTTCCAAAAAATTAAGATTTGGGAAAATAGATTAAAGTCGAAGAGGGACTGCATTTTGCACTCCCTCTTCTTAGTGATTTTACAATTAGGAAATATAAACTACTAGTTTTAGCCTAGTTTTTGCGAACCATTGAACCACACGGATTGGATTGACAAGGTATCTGAAATATTAGTGATCGGATCACCGTTTATGAGAATAAGATCAGCACGTGCACCTTCGGTAATCCGGCCACGATCTTGTAGACGAAAGCAACGGGCCGGTTTGGAAGTAGCCGACTGAAGAGCTTCGATCGGAGTGAACCCAGCCTTCACCAGCAGCTGCATTTCGTGATGAACACTGGCCCCATGAGCAAGACCACCAAGGTTCGGAACGGGAACCGGTGCGACATCCGTCCCTACAAGAATATCAACTCCGGCACGGTGAAGATCCATCACATTTTTAAAGCTGTTCTCCATATTGCCTTGTGGGAATGTATTGAAGCTTGAGTTCAAGATATCGATCCAATCAGGACTTAATTTGGAATGAACTCGTGGATCATTAGCCAATTCTGATGCCGGATTACCTATAATCGATGAATTCAACACCAAGCACGGTGTAACAAAAGCTCCAGAATCAGCTATGGATTTGACCAATTCGGACGTGTACTCGGGTCTGTCGATAAACAAGTGGCCCAAACCGTCGACTCCAAAATCGATGGCAGCTTTCGATGAAAGAGCCGTCAAAACGTGGGCAATGACCAACTTATCGAACTTGTGGGCTTCAGTAACGGCTGTTTTTAGAATCTCATCACTTAGAACAGGCAGGCCGGGTGCACCCATAACCGTTCCCTCTTCAATCATGATCTTAATATAGTCGGATCCATTCTCCACTTGGGTATGCACATGTTTGATCGCTTCATCAACCGTCGTCACTTGAGGTATTTCGTCGTGATCGTGAGCGTAGGCGGCTAACATTGCTTCCCGGTCTTCCTCCGATAGCTTCTCTAGTTCCTTTAATACGAATTCAGGTATTTCATCTCCATCAGGCAGCAATTCATCTGGGTGCCCACCAGGAGCGGTAATCGCCGTACCAGCAGATCGGACGTCTGCAATGTCATCCACATTTTTTAGCTGAATTTCGCGCCCTCTTTTAGTAAAATCGCCGTTCATTTCGAGTTCTGTTGTAACACCGAATTTTAAGGCATCTCGTAATCCGCCAATTGAGGTATGGACATGTGCATCAATCAGGCCGGGTATTAATGTCGCATTTTCTCCATCGATAATTGTTGCGTCGCTTGGGATGTCTCCGCCCACTGAAATAATGGACACCCCTTTAATGACAATATGTCTGGGAGCAATGATTTGATATCCATCAAAGATTCGTACATTTGTAATCGCCGTAATTTCTTTTAACCCAGCATTTTGATTTAATTTCTCCATCATAAATCCTCCTAATGTGTTTGTGACCGAACACTTCGGAGTATAACTGTTAGATATCTAACAGTCAATAGTATAACAATTGTTTGACAAGCCTACTGGGATCACTGTATATTTTAGCTACTTACAATTAGATTCCTAACAATTACAGAGGGGACGATGGACGGTCATGCCTTCCCGAGAAGATACGCCTTATATGGAGTTGTTTCAAATTATCGGTCTTAAGTTAAAGAAAAGAGCGGATGAGAGTATAAAAGAGCTAGGATTAAGTTCTCAACAAGGAAAAGTAATCGATTATATTTATGAGAATCAAGATAATCATATTATTCAAAAGGATCTTGCAGATCGGTTTCATCTGCGTGGGGCAAGCGTTACAAGCATGCTTCAAGGTCTAGAGCAAAAAGGTTTCATCGAACGTAAAATCCCGGCCAATAATGAACGGCAAAAAAATATTTATGTATTACCAAAAGCGGTTGACTTGATTGAAGACTTCAATAACTCATTTCAAAAAGTGGAGGATGAAATCGTTCAAGCCCTAAATGACGAGGAGAAGCAAATCTTAAAGAAATTACTGATCAGAATTAATGAACGCATATAATAGACGGGCAGGAGAAGTAAATGGTGGCCATAGAACACTGATGACATTGATTTCTCATCAGGAATTATTACTTACAATAGAACGGAAATCTTGGATCAAGAAGATATTTTTCAAGTCATTACTGCATCGTTTGAAAATCTTTCTATTTAAGGCGGTATATTAATGAACAAACTTGAAATTAAAATATCTAACTATAATCCCAAGTATGCTGAACATACAGTGAAAATGTGGAGAGATAGTAAGGAACGGGCAATTGGTCAGGCTGAAACCCATAGCTTCGAAAACCATCTATATTTTTTAAATCATATACTATCTAAACAGTATCAAATAGATTTAGCGTTAATTGATGAAAAAGTAGTTGGAATGATTGCCTATAGTGAAACTGAGATAAGCCAACTTTATATTCATATTGATTATCAAGGGAATGGAATAGGGCGAACCTTGCTTAATAAAGCAAAAGCACAAGCAAATGGAAAATTAACTTTATATACATTTGAAGTGAATAAAGATGCCCAAAAATTTTATGAGAATAATGGGTTTGAAATTACTGGTAGAGGACAAGAAAATGAAGAGAATTTACCTGATATACGATATGAATTGAAGTTGTAAGAATTGAAGTTGTAAAAATCGAACATAAAGTTACATTCAAAAAAGTGAACAGTCTGCAGGTTAGCAGGATGCTTGACCACCCAACCATTTTCACTGGAAATGTAATCCCATGTATTTGTCTTGACAGTAATTGAGTCTGACTCGTAATATTTGAAGTGGAGATGTAGGAAAGGGGACTCGCCGGACCATGTGGACTTCCTTGTAATGATTATCTAAACTGGATCGCTCGACTTGGTGTTTTGGTTATAACCACACGCCTGGTTTGTGATGCCGATCCGCAATCATTCAAGGGACGCGAGGAACCGTTTGAATCAAACCCGGGCGCGGATACTTGATGTATCCGCTTTTTGTTATACCTAGGATAATTCCATCTCCAATGAAAAATGGTTTTCTCCCTCCCTTATTAAACGGAGGTAATAAAATGACCAAACTATACGGAAAAACCGCTATTGTGACAGGCACAAGCCGCCCCGGAGGTATTGGAACCGCTGTCTGCCGCACGTTGGCACAAGAAGGCGCTAATGTGTTCTATACCCATCTGTACGATTACGATAAAACAGAGAATCCGGGGGATGCCGACAAAAACTGGCCGGATTTCTTTGCCGAAGAACTTCGCTCCTATGGCGTTAAGGTAGCGCATATGGAGGTCGATCTTACCGATCCCAATTCTCCAGCGCAACTGCTTGATGCATGCCGATCGGCTCTCGGGCTGCCGACCATTCTCGTCAACAACGCTACCTACAGTGTAGCAGCTGATTTCCGTCAATTAAATGCATCATTGATCGATGCGCACTGTGCAATGAACATTCGAGGTACATTCATGCTATCGGCCGAATTTGCGCGTATGCTGGAGGTTGAACTGGCCGTCCATCAGGACCTTTGCGGCGGCCGGATCATCAACCTCACGTCCGGTCAAGGTAAGGGGCCGATGCCTGGCAATCTCGCTTATGCCGCAACAAAAGGCGCTGTCTCCACCTTTACCGAATGTCTATCTGCTGAACTGGCTCCGTTTCACATTACTGTGAATGCGGTTGATCCCGGTCCTACCGATACGGGTTGGATGTCGGAAGAAGTGAAAAAATCTTTGCTACCGGGATTTCCGATGGGCAGGATCGGTCTTCCTGAAGATGTATCCCGTCTGATTGCTTTTCTCGCAAGCGACGATTCTCAATGGATCACCGGACAAATCATTCATTCTAGAGGTGGTTTCTAATTTCCATAAAACCAAAGGAGGCCGCCGATCAACAGGATCGGCGGCTTTATTCGACTACCGGGTGGAAACTACGCTTTGTGAAGAAGATGATGCAACGGTGGCGAAAGAAGCTTTACGTCAATACCCAATCAATTGGGTAAAACTTGTCGTCTCCGCCTTTTTAACGTCTTCGAAACGCTCCAGCGCGCGCCAGAGCATAGAAAATCAAGAGAGCAATGATTGACCCGACGATCGCGGGTATGATATGAAATCCACCCACCACAGGCCCCCTCGGTCCCAACAGTTCATACCCTAACCACGATCCAACAAAGCCAGCAATGATATTTCCAAGTACGCCTCCCGGCACGTCCCGTCCAATCAGATTTCCACTTAACCAGCCAATTAGCCCACCGACAATAAGTATCCAGATTAAATACACGAATTGGTCTCCCTTCCATTGATTTATTACAAGTTATGTTTCGTTAGGGGGAATGTTGCGGATCATCTGCGAATCGTCCACTAAACCATTTCCATTTTAATCCAAGGGTAGTAAAATCGGTTGTACCACCACTAGTATGAATGCTGGTGCAGATGGGGATGGAGATGGCCAGTATAGAAAGGAGGCGCTCAGGTGTTTATGTTTCGAAGTCCTTTTATTTTAGCCTTGTTGATGATGAGTCTGATGTCAGGCTTGTCTGCTTGTTCTGAGTCAGAGCAATCGGAAGATAAGGGTGCTTCGACAAAGGCTGACTTCACGGAGCAGATACAGAGCCTTAATCTGAATCTGGAAGAACCGTCATGGAAGCTGGATACCACCCCCGTGAATCTAACGTGGTTCGTTGGAGCCGAATGGTACGGGCATACTTGGGGTGAGAGCCTGACTTCCAAATATGTCACCCAAAAAACAGGGGTCAATATCGAATTTGAAGTATCAACTGGTGAACCAAGCGAGATGTTATCACGAATGTTGACGACCGGTAGTCTGCCGGATCTGATAACCATCGGCTCCTGGGAGAGTGCGGTTAACAAACTTCGGGAGAGTAATCTCGTCTATGCCCTGGATGAGCTAGCCGACCAGTATGATCCTTACTTTTACAAGGTAGCAGGTGATGGTGCTCTACAATGGTATCGGCAGGAAGACGGCCATACCTATATCATTCCCAATGATGCGTACAGTCCCGAACAGATGCGTTCAACCGGCTTGACGGGAGCGAACCAAACCTTTCTCGTACGTAAAGATCTGTATGAGTCGATGGACAAACCGGACCTTACCACACCAAAAGGTTTTTTAAATGCATTGCAACTGCTGAAGAATCAATATTCTGTTTATAAAGGTCAGCTGATCAGTCCGTTTTGGGCACAGGGGAATGCATCCTATGGGTTGACCGAATATTTGCAAAATCTGCTTGCGATCCCCCATGAACAGAACGGTAAAGTATACGACCGAATGACAGATCCCGATTATATGGAGTGGCTGAAAACATTTCGTACCGCTTACGAGCAGGGCCTGATTAATGTTGATTTTCTGGTCGACTCCAGTGCGCAGGTGCAGGAAAAAACCAACCATGCCCAATATTTTATGATGATTCGGGAATGGACAGACATATCGGACCTCAATTCGAAATTGGAAGTCCTTACGAATCAGAGTTCATACTATATCGCTGTAGATGGACCCCGGAGCAGCAGGGGGGAATCCGCCAAACTGTTTCCCGGCAGCATGGATGGCTGGATGGTTACGATGATTAGCAGATCCACGGAAAACCCTGAACGGGCCATTCGATTTTTGACCTATCTGGCCAGCGAAGAAGGCCAAAAGGATTTATTTTTGGGCAAAGAAGGTGAAACCTGGGAGATGAAGAACGGCAAACCGCAGTTGACAGCGGCAATGGTTCAGTTGCATGACACGGATAGGGAGCGGCTGGAAAAGGAATATGGCATTATGGATACCTACTGGATGCTGCGAAACCCTGCTTTCGTTAACAAGTGGAGACCAGAGAATGCCCCATCCATTAAGCAAATGGAGGAGTTCGCCAACCAACAGGCCGACCTGGACAGCGGCATCTATAAGGGACTAGATCCTATAGGGGATTCCGATATAGCGTTAGCCTGGTCACGTATTTCTCAGAATTGGGAAGAAGTACTGCCAGAACTGATTACAGCGAAGGATGAAGCTGCCTTTGACAAAATTTTTGAGAATTTTCTGATACGTCGTGTGAACTACGGCTTTAACCAGGTGATGGAATATCGCCAAGCTGAACTGGAACTGCGGAAAGCCAAGATAGCCAGATAACCATTCCTACTACATTGTTAATTATCAGCTAACTAGTAATATATGGTATAACAAAGGTGGTGAATACATTAGAATGAAATACCTACTAACGAGATTGAGGAAGCTATATCGCAATGCCCGTATATCCCAAAAGCTGTTTCTGGCATTTAGCCTGATGATTGCCATACCTGTTATTTTGATATCCTTTGTGTATATCCGCATGCAAGAAACCCAGCTATATAAGGATGCTATGGCAACGGGCAACAGCCACGTTTCATGGCTGAATGAACAATTGCGCAGAAGAATGGACATGATTGAGAACGCTTCCAATACAGCCCTTACTCAAAAGTCATTTGTGGATTTTATTCATTCCAATATGCTTGTGGATGGACTGCGTCTGGTGAAGTTTAAGCAGAACCAGTTTGAGCAAATGCTTAATATCATTCAAAGCAATGCGATGATCAGTGAGCTTAGCTTTTACGTTGATAACCCAAACTTGTATGAAATCTGGCCTGAAATCTATCATTATAAGAAATTTTGGCCGCAGGATTATTGGATAAAGCTACGGGACGAAGGTGGTGCGGCTTACCGTTTATTTTCTTTTAGGGATGGTGAACACACTTTATCCTACTATCGTCTGGTTCGCCTTCAAGGGCAGGAACAAAAGCGCCCTAGTATTATGGAAGTGCGAGTCCCGCACAGCATGTTTTTCAGCGACCTGCTCCAGGAGAGCAAGGGGGACTTCTTTTCGGTATTGATGAACGCAAGTGATCCTCCCCAGTATGTTTACAATCCCCAGCATGAGTTTTCTGAGAAGTACGGGCAGGGGATGGAGGAGATCCTTGGCAGTATTTATCACCAGCTGGATATAGTGCCGCAGGAAAACCCACTTCTGGTTAAGGTGGGTGGTCAGAGCTTCTATGCATTGTATCGATACATCGCTCCGTTGAACACTTATGTGGTCGAGATTGCTTCCCATCAGGCATTGATGAAGGGGCCGCGCAGTTGGTATGCATTTGTGGTAACGATTACATTATGTGTATTGCTGCTGATTATGCTACTTGTATCCCAAACGACGCGGCGTATTTTCCGGCGGTTGGACAGCGTACTGGTATCCATGCGTCAGGTACGGAAAGGCGAGCTGGATTCAATGATTGATACAGGCCTTGATGAGAACGAAAGAGGGGATGAAATCGATGAGGTGGCGGTGAATTACAATAAAATGTTACATGAGGTCAAACGTCTAATGACACAGGTCGTGGATAAACAGTTAATTGCCAAAAACGCACAGTTGCATTCCCTGCATTCGCAGATTAATTCTCATTTTTTATATAACGCCCTGGAATCGATCCGTATGGTGGCAGAGGTACAGAGGCAGCCTGCTATAGCCAATTCATTGGTGTCGTTGGGCTCCCAGCTACGTTACAGCATGCAGTGGCGCAGCGATACTGTTGCTTTTCGTGAGGAGCTTGCCAATATCCAAAATTATATTGAATTTATCAACTTTATGGAGGGCGGCAGTATCGTTATGACGGCGGATCTTCCTCAGGAGATACTTCGCTACGCCATTCCCAAGATGTGTATGCAGCCTATCGTTGAAAATGTAGTTCATCACGGGGCACCTTCAGGCGGCAGGGTAACTATAGAGATTACCTTTTCTGTGGAGAATGACGGTCTGCTTTTCATTAACATAAGAGATGACGGAAAGGGGTTAGAGCCTGAGATGTTACACCGTCTTCAGGCATTACTGAGGAGCGAATCGGATACACCGATGGTTACAAGCAGGAGCGGACTTGGTTTGGAAAACGTGAATAAGCGATTGCAGCTTCATTATGGCAAGAATTGCGGTCTTTGGATTGATAGTGTGCAAGGTGCATATACCTGCGTAACGATACGCTTGCCTTGGGAAAATGTAAATCTTGGAGGGTGGTAGAGCATGATTAATATCCTGATTGTGGACGATCAAAAACACATTCGTGACGGCCTGCAGGCCATGCTGCATCAATTTCCTCTGGAGCTGAACAACATATACTGTGCCGCGAGTGGGATTGAGGCGCTGTGCCTATTGCGGCAGCATTGCATTCACATCGTTATTACCGATATTAGGATGCCCGATATGGATGGGTTGACGCTCATGGCTCAAACCACAGAGGAATACATGGATGTGGAATACCTCATTATCAGCGGTTATAGTGATTTTACATATGCCCAAAAAGCGATCGGGCTTGGTGCAAAGGGTTACTTGCTCAAACCTTTGAAGCGAGAGGATCTGCAACATTCCCTGGAGCATGTATGGCAAGAGATCCAGACACGGCAGGCACTTACGCATAATATGCAGCGTGTATCCCGCCTCGCCCAAGAGACCGATCGTAAAGAATTAAGAATGTTTATGCAAGGTGCGTTAAGTGATGACGCATGGATCCTTCAGATTGAGGAACAAAATGATGCGTTATGGCGTAATTATCGTCTAGCCCTGCTGCGGGAAGAAGTTTACATTAACCAGCCCGGAGCCAGCAGCGCCCATAGCATGGAAGTCATTGCTTATCGTGTGTTTGGTAGACAAGGTTGTATTTGCCTGCAACATCGCCCCTACCTGATCCTTGCGGTGGATGCGTCCATAGATTCAAGTGTTTTGCCTGCAGCGCTCAAGGAAGGAAAGATCAATGCCATAACGGCCATGACTAACCCGATTCAGGGGTTAAAAGAACTACCCGACAGCTATACCCAAGTACTTGAGCTCTATCGCCACAGTTATCTGTTTCCTGATCAGTACAGTATCTTCCCAGCACATATTGAGCATATGGAACAGCAGTGGCAACTTCCCTATGAAGACTTATATGAACTGTTCCAGTCGATTGGAACAGATAACAGCGGAACAATTACTCAGGGTATTTCTGCAATATTTCACAAAAAGGTGCTGCAACGCTATCCTATTCGCTATACCCAACAGCTCTGCGCCGCCACCGTTCAGATGATGGAGGAATACGAACGAGTTATCCACCCTTATATGGGGGAAGAAGTGCTGGACCTTGAATCATTGCGTAATCTCTTTGATTATCAAGGGATGCGTGAGTATATACAAGCACTGCAACAGCAGCTGCTTCGGTTGAATCAGTTATATTATGACTATAAGTGCAGCTATCGCCATTCGCAGGATCTAAATGAAGCCATTCGTTTTATACACGAGAGTTACCACAAACCGCTGGACCTCGCGATGGTATCCAATCATGTATCGCTTAATTATGCTTATTTTTCAAATCTGTTTAAGAAGAATATTGGTAAAGGTTTTGCTGAATACCTACGAGATGTGCGTCTGGATAAAGCGCGGCGGCTTCTCGCCGAAACCGATCATAAAATTGTGGAGGTGGCTGCTATGGTTGGCTATGAAAGCTATAAAAGCTTTACACGCGCGTTCCGACTTGTGATGCAGATCCAACCCACAGAGTACCGACAGATGATGCGGCAGAAGGCAGATTGAATCAAAAGCCAAAAAAATGGGATACCACAAAAACAATTGTACCTTTTCAGCGAATTAATCTATTCGATAGAATAAAGATACCCCTTCATGTAAGCGATTTCCTTAATGCGCATGGATTGGGAGAAGCTAATATTTTATTAAAGGAGGACTATCATGAAACCATCTCACTTTGCGGCGAAACGGTTTATGAAAAAGGTACTCGGTATGTTCCTTGTGGTTGTGATGCTGGCTAGTATTGGCATACTGCCACCTTCAAAGGTTCAGGCAGCGGGAACTACCGTAACCTCAATGGAGTACTTCTCACCAGTAGACGGGCCTGTTATTTCAAAATCGGGGGTTGGCAAGGCCAGCTACGGATTTGTTATGCCTAAGTTCAATGGAGGCTCCGCGACATGGAATGATGTTTACAGTGATGTAGGCGTTAATGTAAAAGTGGGCAACAACTGGGTTGATATCGACCAGGCAGGCGGTTATATCTATAACCAAAACTGGGGGCACTGGAGCGATGGCGGCTTCAATGGTTATTGGTTCACCCTCTCCGCAACAACGGAGATCCAACTGTACTCCAAAGCGAATGGTGTTAAACTGGAGTATCAACTTGTATTCCAAAACATCAACAAAACAACTATCACAGCGATGAATGCGACACAAGGTCCACAAATCACAGCAAGTTTCACAGGCGGTGCAGGCTTTACATATCCAACGTTCAACAATAATTCTGCGGTCACTTATGAAGCTGTTGCGGATGATTTGAAGGTATATGTCAAACCTGTAAACAGCAACACCTGGATTGATATTGACAATAACGCAGCCAGCGGATGGATCTACGATCACAATTTTGGCCAATTCACGGATGGCGGCGGTGGGTACTGGTTTAACGTAACGGAGTCGATCAATGTCAAATTGGAATCAAAGACTTCTTCAACTAACCTTGTTTATACCATTACGTTTAATGAACCTACAAGAAATTCATATGTCATTACGCCATACGAAGGAACAACCTTCACAGCAGATGCGAATGGTTCCATTGGGGTTCCGCTTCCCAAAATTGATGGGGGCGCGCCAATCGCCAAGGAACTAGGCAACTTCGTATACCAGATTAACATCAATGGGCAATGGGTTGATTTGAGTAACTCCAGCCAGAGCAAATTTGCATACTCCGGTAATGGGTATAACAATATGTCCGATGCCGACCAGTGGGGTTACTGGGCCGATTATATCTATGGTCTTTGGTTCCAGCCAATCCAAGAAAATATGCAGATCCGTATCGGATATCCGCTGAACGGACAGGCGGGTGGAAATATCGGCAACAACTTCGTCAACTATACCTTCATCGGCAATCCAAATGCCCCGCGTCCGGATGTATCCGATCAAGAGGATATCTCAATCGGAACGCCAACCGACCCGGCAATCGCGGGCATGAACCTCATTTGGCAGGATGAATTCAACGGAACTACGCTGGATACAAATAAATGGAACTATGAAACAGGATATTATCTCAATAACGATCCCGGTACTTGGGGATGGGGAAATGCAGAACTGCAGCACTACACAAACAGCACTCAAAATGTTTATGTACAGGACGGGAAGCTGAATATCAAAGCCATGAACGATAGCAAATCTTTCCCACAAGACCCGAATCGGTATGCACAGTATTCTTCGGGAAAGATTAACACCAAGGATAAGCTGTCCTTGAAATACGGCAGAGTCGATTTTCGTGCCAAGCTTCCTACAGGTGATGGTGTATGGCCAGCACTGTGGATGCTTCCAAAAGATTCAGTATACGGCACTTGGGCTGCATCAGGTGAAATTGATGTTATGGAAGCGAGAGGCCGTCTGCCTGGATCAGTAAGCGGTACCATACACTTTGGTGGACAATGGCCCGGGAACCAGTATTCCGGCGGCGATTATCACTTCCCGGAGGGGCAAACTTTTGCCAATGATTATCATGTATACTCGGTAGTCTGGGAAGAGGACAACATTAAATGGTATGTAGACGGCAAGTTTTACTATAAAGTCACTAACGAGCAGTGGTATTCCGCAGCTGCACCGAATAATCCGAATGCACCTTTCGATGAGCCGTTCTACCTCATTATGAACTTGGCAGTCGGCGGAAACTTTGACGGCGGCCGTACCCCGAACGCCTCCGATATCCCGGCGACGATGCAAGTGGATTATGTGCGCGTGTATAAAGAACAGTGATTTGCGATTTCGGATAGAGCGAATGAAGATCAGATGGAACAGATGCTGGGCAAACCGGACCTGAAATCTCATACTCTAAAATAGGCTTACGACCGATTCCCAATATTTCTACCTGGGAATCGGTCGTTTAAATTTAGACTTGATAATTTAGTTCATCGGCTGCAACTCTTGTCGAAGGACAAAAACATAGGTAACATACTGGTTACCTGAATAACCAGAAAATGATTCCTAGACGCAACATAGATACAATAATAATGGAAAAATAAGATACATCATTAGGAGGAAATATGAATCAGAAAGAATTTGAATCAGTCATCAACCTCCCTGCAAATATTCGTTATGAATACTTCATCAAAAAAGTAGTGGATTCAGAAGAAGTGTGGGGGCTTTATGAGAATGGTTGGTCAGTTACTGAAGATGAAAAAGGTAATAAATCACTTCCATTTTGGCCTAAGAAAGAATTCGCGGAATACTGTGCAACTGATGGTTGGGAAATTTACTCAAGTAAAAGTATGGATTTGTACGAGTTCATAGACGATTTTCTACCCAATTTTAAAAAAGAGGGTTTTAAACCTTCAATATTCTTAAATAATGCTGATTCTGCTGTATTAGAAGTCGATATACTAATTGAGGATTTAAAGACAGAACTTGAAAAATACTAACTTAAAACCTCAACGAAGGAGTTTGGAAAACCGTGAAAAATACGAGACGTAAACGAATAAAATTGGGTGATATCTACGCTATACCTCTGCCTAACGCTAAGTTTGCCTTTGGGAGAAGGCTTAAAGATGCCAGCATTGCAATCTATAATGTGATAAGTGACACGATAGAAGAGATACCTCAAGAAGAGGAATACCAATTTATCGTGGGTGTATATGATGATGTACTGAAATCAGGTGATTGGCGGGTCGTTGAAAATCGTCCGTTCCCGGATGAAGAAGAGGCTTGGCCCCCACCTGCCTGTATCATTGATAAGATATCAGGAGAATATTTGACTTATCATATGGGAGAGATTAGACCTTCTAAAAGCGAAGAATGCGAAGGATTAGAGATTGCGGCTGTTTGGGAAGCCCATCATATTGTTGATAGAATAATGGGAGATGATAAGCGGCACCGAGACCCGAATAAATAGTGTACGAGTATACCATCTATGGTTCCAGAGATCAGGTGTAGCGGTTTAAACCGCTTTTTCACTTTCCAATACTAACATTAAGTCACGGCCTACATACGTTTCTATAGGGGTAACACCAAGCGCTTCAACCATTTGCTCTGTTAAAGTACACTCTTCTGGCATCTTATATAAACAAAATCAACCGAGCCAAGCCCTCCTTTTACAAAGAGGGGTTTGGCTTGTTTTGCATTCAGATGTAAGTAATGCAAAGTGAACTTGACACATAATGCAAAGTGAACTATGCTAAAAATGTAAAGTAAACATTGCAAGGACGTGATCACTTGAAGACAAGAATTGCAGAACTGCGTAAGCAGCATAAGCTGTCACAGGAAGAGCTGGGACGAATTGTTGGTGTTACCCGGCAAACCATTACCTCTCTTGAAAGGGGAAAATACACGGCTTCCCTTATTCTTGCTTACAAAATTGCCAACTTTTTTGGACTCGCCATTGAAGATGTTTTTGATTTCAGCGAAGTGGAGGAAATGTAAATGGACAAGTACAAGATTAAAGTAAAAACTCGCAAAAACGTACTGTCACTGGTAGCGGCTGCTACCCTATTGATCTATGTAGGACTTATATTTTACCGAGGTGGACTACCCGATTTACCTAGTTTTATAAAGGGATTTCACACAGGCGCTTTTATCGGGGTTGAAGTGGCCGTCGCTTTTTTCCTCGTCAGGTATATAAAAGCCAGTAATAATGAAGCCGAGCTGAAGAAGCAGTATATTGAGGAGAATGACGAGCGGAGTGTAATGATACTCCAGAGAGCCGGCACACTCAGCACAGCAATCATTCTCATTGGTATGGGCATTGCCTCCGTGATCGCCGGTTTCTTTAATCCCTTGATATTCTATACCTTACTAACTTGCTTATTATTTGTTTTAATCGTATTTTTTGCACTGTGGATGTTTTATGCGAGAAAAATTTAAGGTTTAGATCAAAGCAGTGGAGAGAGGTGGATGTTTACCGGATATCGATTTACGGACAGGTTATTTTCGGTATATGGTATTATTTGTTTGATGGAGTAAAATAAAGGGTGAGACTAACATGAGTCAGCGTTTCCCAATAAAGGTAAGCATAACGATCAAAGGCTTAAAAGGGAGTGAACTATATTAAAATACAGCATCCCTATTTACGACAAATTCAGCTTAAGAGGCAACAAGTACCCACCTATAATCGTTACCCCTTTGATTTGGCGGTCATTCGAAACCTAAATACTCTTGATTTCCACCCCAAGGTAACCTATATCGTAGGTGAAAATGGAATGGGCAAATCAACACTGATGGAGTCCATTGCTGTCGCATGGGGATTTAACCCGGAGGGTGGGACGATCAACTTTTCCTTCTCAACCCTGGCTACTCACTCGAGTTTATATGAATATATACAATTGATCAGAGGTCCGCGACGCCCGAGGGATGGCTTCTTCTTCCGGGCAGAGAGTTATTATAATTTAGCCACAACGATCGATGAGTTGGACAGTCAACCTTCATTCGGTCGCCCTATTCGCCCTATTAAAGATTCGTACGGTGGCAAATCCTTGCATGAGCAATCGCACGGAGAGTCGTTCTTTTCCACTTTCATTCATCGGTTCGGAGAGAATGGATTATATATACTGGATGAGCCTGAGGCTGCATTGTCTCCCCTTCGCCAAATGGCGATGCTGACACGAATCCATGAACTTGTTTTGCAAAACTCTCAATTTATAATTGCGACCCATTCCCCAATCCTTATGGCATATCCAGATTCGATTATTTACAATCTAAAGCCGGATGGTATCGAGGTCCAAGTATTGGAAGAAACCGACCATTATATGATTATGAAAGAGTTTGTAAATAACAAGGATCGGATGCTCAGAGAGTTATTTGAAGAAGCTTAAGATTAATTCCACTACTATCCTATGGAATCTAAAAGCTTAAGAGAGATCGTTACAAAGAAAGCGATCTATTGTCGAGATTAAGCTACCGGGAAACGTTAGCTTAATCAAACTTAATAAGGCATCAAATTGATCATCTGCTGATTTCAACTAGCGGACTGACAACAGGGATCGTTGCAGAAATGCTAACGATCCTTTTTTGTATATGTTTACGTATGAGTATTTAAATCACGAAAAAGGGCTCCTCCGTAGACTAGGACGCCCCAAGTGCAGGTCAGCGATCACGTACCTGGATATAAAGGGAAAACAGTGGGTGTTGCCCAACAAAGTGACGTTTTTATTTTTCACAGTCCGATCGGTAATTTTGGTGATGCTGAGTATCTACATGCTGTAAGCTTAGTAGAAGTGACTTTGTAGAACCATTCAAACGCTCTACACAGAGAAACAACGGATCGAACAGGAAGAACGGTACAACTATATTGGACTGTTATGGAAAAATAAGGATATAAAGCCACTGCTTCTATATATTTTAAAACAGAAGATTCTATTTTCTAGCATGGGTGCTTGTAGGGGGGGATGCATGTTTCATTATTTTCTGAAGATAAGCAGAAACATTGTTAGGATTGTAACTGCGAAGCATTCGTCCTAAATCGAGGAAGTATAAATATACTACTCACTATTTTCATCATCTAATCGCCGACGAAATATCAAAGCCGAAACAGCAAATATAATAAAAGATAATGTTGAAGCAACAGTAACCATCTTCAACACACTTCCTATTGGGGGGTTAAACAACAGAGCAATTGAGACGATTAAAACAGCACCTGTTAAACCCATTCCCAAAATCGAGATCGCTAAAATCTTGTTCATCAAATCACCTCACAGGTTGAAATAGAGTTTCTCATTGCATAATAATAGTTTAATACATGATGAATTAGTATAGAATGTAACAAAAAGTATAGCAAAGATTTAGTAGCGATTGCTTCCGAGAATGGGGAAGCAATCGCTATGTTTTTTGCGGATTTTTTTATTCTTTGTCCGCCACATGTGTACAAAAAATAAAAATGATGATACATTGAAATTAGTTTATTTCCTTTTATAACAGGTTTTTTTGAAGAATACTGTGTCTCCTGTACGAGGACATGCGTATATCGAGGAGGGAATGGAATGTCAAGTCAAGCATTGGACCAATTTTTAAGTTCGAACATCGAAGATCTAAAGACTAAAGGTCTATATAACGTCATCGATACGCTGCAGGGTGCAAATGGTCCTGTTATTCGTATCAACGGAAAGTCCTTAATCAATTTGTCTTCCAATAACTATTTGGGACTGGCAACAGATCACCGCCTGATTGATGCTTCAGTTAAGGCGTCGCAGACATACGGGGCAGGCGCAGGGGCTGTGAGAACAATTAATGGTACGATGGATCTTCATATTGAGCTTGAAGAAAAACTGGCCCGTTTCAAAAAAACGGAAGCCGTTATCGTGTATCAATCGGGATTTAACTGCAATATGGCTGCTATATCCGCGGTAATGGACCAGCATGATGCGATTTTATCAGATGAGCTGAACCACGCTTCGATTATTGATGGCTGCCGCCTGTCGAGAGCCAAGGTGATTCGCTTTAAGCATTCGGATATGAATGATTTAAGACAACAGGCGAAAGATGCCAAGGAATCTGGTCAATACCATAAAATTATGGTCATCACCGACGGGGTTTTCTCCATGGATGGTGATATAGCAAAGCTGCCTGAAATCGTGAAAATAGCAGAAGAATTCGATCTGATTACTTATGTGGATGATGCCCACGGTTCGGGCGTTCTCGGAGCAGGTGCGGGAACCGTGAAGCATTTTGGATTGTCCGACCGCATTGACTTTCAAATTGGTACTCTTTCCAAGGCGATTGGCGTTGTCGGCGGTTATGTGGCGGGTAAAAAACAACTGATCGAATGGTTGAAGCTGAGAAGCCGTCCGTTTCTGTTCTCGACATCGCTACCTCCGGCTGCAATCGCTTCTTGCAGCGCTTCTGTCGACATTTTGATGAATGACAAAGAGCTGATCGAGAAGCTGTGGGAGAACGGCAATGATTTGAAAAATGGCTTGAGCCGGCTTGGATATGATGTAGGCCAAAGCGAAACTCCGATCACACCTTGTATCATTGGCGATGAAGTAACCACCCAACAGTTCAGCAAACGGCTTTATGAAGAAGGCGTTTACGCCAAGGCAATCCTGTTTCCGACGGTTCCGAAAGGAACCGGAAGAATACGCAACATGCCGACAGCTGCCCATACCAAGGAGATGCTCGACCAGGTGATCTCCGTTTATGAGAAAGTTGGCAAGGAAATGAAGCTGATTTAGCTCATTCGCGGGAGTACATTTCGGGAGGAATGTCTTATGAACAAGATTTTGGTGACCGGAGCACTGGGCCAAATCGGTTCTGAGTTAGTTGTTAAATTACGTGAAATTTATGGTGCGGATCACGTCGTTGCTACGGATCTCAGGTCATCAGCCCACGAAATTACCCGATCGGGGCCATTCGAGCTGCTGGACGTGACGAATGATAAGGCGATGTTCGAAATCGCCAAGCGGTACGAAGTTGATACCGTTATCCATTTGGCTGCGCTGCTGTCGGCTACCGCAGAGGAGAAACCGCTACTTGCCTGGAATTTGAATATGGGTGGATTGATGAATGCACTTGAAATATCCAGGGAGCTCGGCTGCCAATTTTTCACTCCAAGCTCCATTGGATCTTTTGGTCCTTTGACTCCGAAAGACAATACCCCTCAGGATACGATCCAGAGGCCCAATACGATGTACGGCGTGAACAAAGTGTCCGGCGAACTGCTTTGTGATTATTATTTTCACAAATACGGCCTGGATACTAGGGGACTGCGATTCCCGGGTTTGATATCTTATATGACGCCTCCCGGCGGAGGAACGACGGATTACGCCGTGGAAATTTATTACGCAGCCGTGACGGCTGGCCGATATACATCTTATATCGCCAAGGACTCAAACATGGACATGATGTATATGCCGGATGCCCTGAACGCTATCATCGATTTGATGGAAGCGGATTCTTCCCGGTTGATGCACCGAAATTCATTTAATGTCACCGCAATGAGCGTGGATCCGGAGGCGATCGCTGCAGCGATTCGGGATGAGCTTCCCGGCTTTATCCTCGATTATGACGTTGATCCAAAGAGACAGGCGATTGCCGATAGCTGGCCGCATTCCATTGATGCGACGGCAGCGAAAACAGAATGGGGATTTCATGCTCGCTACGACCTGAAGGCCATGACGAAGGATATGCTTTCACATCTAAGCGAGAGACAAATGCTTCGCAAGGCTTAAAGTTATTATGAATTCGATCGAAGAGTGACATCGCTAAAAAAAGCAATTCGGATTAAATCCGAATTGCTTTTTTACTGCAAGAAAGGGGAATTTATAAAAAAACTGTCGAGGGACAAGAACATTGTGTCATTACGGATTAGGTATCTATCTAAATAGCATCATGATGAAGATCATGTGGCAAGAAAAAAGCAAATGAATTTAAGAATTCGCGTGGAATAACGTTTTTTTTGAAAATAAGTTTTTTTCTGGTAAAGGCCAATCAATCTGCGCCAACCATCGGGACGCGAATATGTGCTTAGGGGTTCCACCTAAGATCGTGAATGCAAATTTCATAAGTACAAAAAGACACTTGCCGCATTCAAGCTCAACATCATAAAGGAAGCAACCGATTATTTGCTATTTTGGATTAAGATTAATTTTACAAAATATGGATTATAAATAATCTTCGGTTTAATGAAATCAATTGTATGTAAGTGAGAATTTATACTTAACGGGGATATTCTGCTTTGTAGTGGTGGTAATTACCCATTAAGCAAGTTGATTCAAAGTATGGTGAAACAGGCGGGCCATCCTACCAACCTGAACTCTCTCGGCTGCAAACATTATTCTATGCCTGCCTAGTTCTGACAGATCTAAGCAGGGAGTCGAGCCAGATCAGATTCGGCAAGAATAGCCTTTCTGTTCAGATCATACTAGTTTATTATCAAGTATCCTTCAGCAAGTCAACCATGTTAGAATAGTGAATTTCACTCAGTTGCTCGATAAAGTTATCTACCCTGTAGTTCTCCGGTTCAACTATCCAGAGACAAATTACTCCTACCAATCCAGATATCATGTATTCGATGCCAATTTTTATCTTCTCATCGTGGCGATGATCGCCGATTCCCGAAAAAATGATCGTTTTAAAAGCCTCTTTCAAGTAAACGGAGAAGTTTGGATAAATATTTTGAGTGATCATTGTCTTAAAGAATATCATATTGGCTTCAATATCGTCGAAAATCGTTTTTAACATGGTCGCAAACATATCTTTATCCATCTCATGAATTGAACTCACTTCCAGGCTTAAGCAAGCATTTAAACTCTCCACGTTTTCCTGAAATAACTTCTCCATGAATTGAGGTTTATCTACATAGTGCAAATAAAATGTGTTGCGATTTATCATCGCTTCTTTGGCAATGTCCTGCACAGTAATTCGTTCATAGCCTTTGGTTTGTACTAATCTCAGAAACGCTTCTTTAATGGCTTTCCGCGTTTTGAGAATGCGCAGATCCACTTTATCTTTACCCAATTCGTGCTTCCCCTCCATAAATAATAGTCGAATTTATCAAAAGTGATGTTTAATTAACATATTGAACAATATCAACCATTGAGTCGTTTAAGTGTACGTTTTACAATCAAAACTGTCAATTGAACTCACTAACTCATTCATAAAAGGAGAATCATAAATGAAAACACTGGCGATTATTGGTGCAGGTAAGGGATTAGGATTGTCTATTGCGAAGAGCTTTGGCAAGCGCGGCTTCCAAGTGGCATTAATTGCAAGAAATGCTGCAAAGCTGCAAGATATGGTGGAGGAACTGAAAGCGGATGGTATCGAGGCATCTTATTTCGTAGCAGATATTTTTAACAAGGAACAGATTGAACAGGCTATGACCAACATGAAAGAAAAGTATGGTCAGATTGATGTGTTGGAATTCAGTCCAACAGCAGGCAATTATCCTCCCACTTCTGTATTGGAGTTAACGGCGGAGAACGCCAGGGACGCATTTGAGGCGAATGTGGTTAGTGCCATCCATGTCGTCAATACGGTTCTCCCTGATATGCTCGCCAGGAAAGAGGGAGCCTTGCTCTTTACCTCAGGATTATCCGCCATGTACCCTGTGTCCATGATGGGGAATATCGGTATTGCTCTTTCAGGGTTACGCAATTATGTTACTAATCTTCATACTTCATTGTCTGCTCAAGGGATTTTTGTGGGCCACCGCTCATTAGGTTTATTGATCAAGGAGTCAGGTACCGGCGCAATTAATGATCCGGATGTAATTGCAGAGATGTGGTACCAGGCCTATGTAGAGAAAACCGTATGGGAAGAAGAGTATCCTAAGGGTGTTACCCCCGAAACCATCCTGTTTTAAGCATTGGTGATGATGTCAGCAGGTCATAACATACAGTTGTAACCAAGTAGATGAGCTTTAGAACTAGGCATATATTTTGTGCTAAGAAACGCTTGAAAGAGATGAAGAAGCCGCTAATTTAGCGGCTTTTTTGTTTTTCGGTACAAGTTCTTGTCCCGAGCCAAAGACAAGAACTTGTACCGATTACCGAAATGGACAAGAACATAGTCCGATTGCCGATTAGGCTAATATCTAATTGTTATTTTGCCTGTTAATTCATTAAGCTGACGGGCAGTTGATTTAACTTGAAAGCTCGCTATTATATAATTAAAAAAATCATTTTTCCTGGAAAATAATAATGGAAGAACACAAAGGAAAAGTGTATTACGAACGTGAGACGGTGGAACTTCGAGAAAAAGCTTACGAACTCAAAAACTTGTGAAGACATATAATGGTTGCGATCCAGAGGAGAAGAAATAATATGTGCGACAAGACAACGCAAAAAAGATCACTTCATTGTAGAATATAAGAATTATGAGATGGGCGGGAATTGTACATTTTTTCGGGGGAAGTTCTTTATTATGTGTACTAGGAAAGAATAAGCAGGGCTTATACAATAACATTAGAGATTGTAAACGCTTGCTTTTAATTCTGAGGGTGCAATCAATGAATTACCGTAATCCCGTATATGAAGGATTTTATTATTCCAATACCAAAGGAGATGCCTTATGAATCAACAACAACTACCTAAGCCCCACCAACCGCTCGTAACCCACATCTTCACTGCTGACCCGTCCGCCCATGTCTATGAAGGCAAAATCTACATCTATCCTTCCCATGACCTCGATCATGACGAGCCGAGCAACGATAACGGCGACCAGTATAAAATGGAAGACTATCATGTCCTCTCGATGAACAACTTCGATTCCCCGGTGGTTGATCACGGCGAAGCGTTGCATCTGAGAGATATTCCGTGGGCCTCCAAGCAGCTCTGGGCACCAGATGCCGCTTATAAGAACAATACCTATTACCTGTTTTTCCCAGCACGGGATCATGACGACATCTTCCGTCTGGGTGTGGCAACATCAGAGTCTCCGGCAGGCCCATTCATGCCGCAACCGAATTATATGGAAGGCAGCTTCAGTATCGATCCGGCCGTATTGGTGGATGACGACAATCAGTCATACATCTATTTCGGCGGACTCTGGGGTGGCCAGTTGGAGAAATGGCAGACCGGCAGCTTCGTGCCAGATGCAGAAGGACCTGCTCCTGACCAGCCGGCGCTTGGACCGCAAGTTGCACTGCTTAGCGACGACATGCTATCCTTCCAAGGCAAGCCTGCCGAGATATCGATTGTCGATGAAGACGGGAATCCGATTCTGGCTGGGGATGAGGAACGGAGATATTTTGAAGGCCCATGGGTGCATAAATATAACGGCTATTACTACCTGTCCTACTCTACAGGAACCACGCATAAGCTCGTATATGCGATCGGCAAGAACCCGATGGGACCATTCACGTTCAAGGGCGAGATTCTCTCTCCGGTTATCGGCTGGACAACCCATCACTCCATTGTGCAAGTTGAAGACAAGTGGTATCTGTTCTATCACGACAGCTCCCTGTCGGAAGGCGTCAACCACAAGCGCTGCGTTAAATATTCGGAGCTGAACTACAACGAAGATGGAACGATCCAGAAGATCAATCCTTATCCGGGTGCCGAGTAAGTTAGCTGGTTAGAGGAAACAGATAAGATTACAATATAAGGCATAATACATGAGGCAGCTCCTGACGGGGCTGCTTTTTTGATAGGAGGAGGATCAGTTGTTTCACTCAAACTTGGAGAAAATCTCTGCTGAACAAAGAATACTTCAGCAGTATACTGATTGAATTAATAAGTTTATTCTAATTAAACATAAAGCCTTCCTTCCTTCGGAGAGAAGGTTTTTAGTCTAATTAGAATTTTGTTAATACACATATATCCTAATGGCTTTATCCAGTTGAGTGCGTGAAGCGCGTGTCGACGAGTTTTAGTAGGGAACTTCTTTTCCTGTCGAGGGACAAGAAAATAGTCCGATTAACGATTAGATGAGTATCAAAATAAAAAAGCTATATAGAGGAGAGTGGGCTTTAACTTGGGTCAGTAGCGCTACAGGGAAATACTTAACCCATAGAAAGGGATGAAATAGTTGTTTACTTAGATACGTATTGTGTCTTATAATTTTCAAAAAGATACAAATCGTATCCTAAAAAGTTTGTATCGCACAAGTAATGTAAGGGTGCTCGCATCTTGGTTCCAGTTGGTTCCAGTTTTTGCAGAAAGAGGGGACGGCCGATGGAAACGAAAAAAACGCCTTGGCAGGCACCGGAATTAGAGGTGCTGGATGTGCAGCAAACGATGGCTGGCTATGGATTCAGGCAAATTGATTGGATCGAAGAACATGATGCAGACCTATATGATCCATCGTCCTGATGATCATACTTCAAATTAGAAATCGTATTCTTGCTCAAAAGGTCGCCTGTGGGCGGCTTTTTCGATGCTCAGATGAGGGACAAGAACATTGTACCATTCCAGACCAAGACGACTATGATTGATATTGAGCAGCAGCTAAATAAGGCGTAGCATCAGCCTCCTGTTGATGTAACATTTGCTCGAATACGTTGCGAAATTCGTTACGCCGCTCGACAAACATTGTCCAATTGAGGCCTCCACGAAAAAATGATTTCTCCAAAAACGGCTTATACAGACAGTTCATAATATATAACGGAACCTGTTCTTTCAAATCCAGTGGTTGAAACACATGTGATGCATCAACGTAAACGGCTCTTCTTTTGTCAGCTTCAAATGGACGGGGGTGAAGGAGTCAAAAAATACTCGTTTATTATGTTAAAGAGGTTCTACACCATTTATAGCGTTGTGAGAGGGGAGTGATCATTTTGAATACTTCTAAACAAATGATGTCTCATAATTCCAATGATCGTTTTAGTAAACTTGGAATTTATAGCGTCCAAAGTGTCTTTATTATTCTGTTCTTGCTGTTAACCCCTGTCTACTATTTGAACAAATGGGACTTTAAACGTCAGAAAAAGCGGAATCCTTTCTACACCAGTAAATTGGTTCGATTGCAAGAGCGTTATCCGATTTTCTACGAATTGGCCATGTACGTTCAAAATTTTCCTATTCCTCGTAATGTTTACAAAGTTTTACCCCCTTTAAAAGGCGATGTTCTTCAGGTGGGCTGTGGTACAGGTTTATTGAACAAGTATCTTCGCAAGCAGAAGGATGTTCGTTTTCTCAACATGGATCCGAATATAAATGCTCTAAAACTTGGAAAGAAGTGGGGAAGGTTTAATTCTTATATCCATGCTTTCATTGATAAACCAACTTCTTTACCTGATCATAGTTGCGATATGATTTTGTTTGCAAGAAGCTTTCATCACATTCGCTATCACAAAAAAGCCTTCATAGAGAGCTGCAGACTGTTACGTGACGGTGGATCTATCATTATTGCGGACCCGGTTGTTCTCAAGTCTCTTTCAGGTTCTGTAACGGACGGTGGTTATATGGCGAACTCTTCAATTGATGGTGTAATTTGGAGATTTACCAAAGATACATTAATTACTCACATAGAGCGCTGTCTTCCTCCTGAATTAAAGATAGAATCAGTAACCGAAACGAGACAAGTGCATGTAACGAATTATAATTTATTTGTACCTCAGACAGATATCGTAGTGGTACTGCGAAAAAGGGAGGCTGTATACAATGACAACTAAATTTATTTATGGTGTTTGAAATCTGCAGCATTATTCAATGTTTATCCGTTGCTCAGCCAGAAACATGTCTTGCGGATAATATAGCTAAAGGTATCTCTCCACAGAGGTGCCTTTTTTTGTTTTTAGGAACCAGTCTTGTCCCAAGCTGAAGACAAGATCATTGTGTAGGCTGCAACGTTTGTCGTGTCAAGGGAAGATGAGTTGCACGGGAATAACGGCGTTCTTAGGAGAATAGATATCATCCATTTGTTCACGTAACAGCTTTACGGCTGTTCGTGCCATTTCCTGTTCATCCTGCTGCACATAAGCTACGCCTGAAAGATGTGGATTATCAAAAGATAGCAAGTCGATATTTGAGTGAACGTTCAGAAGACTGATCGCGGCGGATGTAAGGCGTGCTGTTTCTTCAGTCAAGGAAAAGGCTGCCGAAATTCCACTGTGGTTCTGCAAGAAGTTGCTTACATAGTCCAATGCTTGCTCGCTGCGTAGAATGTCGAGAGGGATGTGACACCACAAGCTCTTGTCAATCGAGATGCCTTGATCTGTGTACGCCTGCTCAAAGCCGAGCGTGCGATCCTCGACGGCTGTATTGGCATTTTCAGGTGAGATGAGCGCAATCTGCTGATGACTCTTGGATAACAAATGGGATACAGCTTTATACGCACCGCCGTAATTGTCGGATGTAATGGTGTACGTCTCAATGTTGCGCAGATAGCGGTCGATGAACACACACGGGAATTTATCGAGCGACAGACGCAGTAATGATTCGTTATACTTCTCATCTTCTGTTGGAAAAACGATCAACCCCTTCACACCGAGCTCCGTTAGTGTACGAATGACGTTTGATTCGATAGAGGAGGACTCGCGCGTGATGCTTAGTACCATGCTGAGGCAGGCTTCTTGTAGGAAGTGTTCCGTGTAGTCAACGAGCTTCTGAATGACACGGGTTCTCATCGTCGGAATGATGAAGCCGATGAGCGGCATGGAGCACGCGCTGCTTGGGGATGGCGAGAAATTGATGCTAGAAACAACAAGACTAGAAGAGACGAATGAGCCTTTGCCTTGTACGCGTATAATTAATCCTTCGTCAGCTAGTAGGGTTAGGGCGTTCCTGACGGTTATTTTACTTACTCTGAATTCGTCCATTAGTTCTTGTTCAGAAGGAATGCGGTCCGTTGGCCGAAGCTGCCCTGATTTAATTTTCTGTATAATATTTTCTCGAATTTGTTTGTAGAGCGCCAGCTTTTTCAAAGAGTAGCATCTCCCCATAAACTTTATGATTTTATAATCAATTGGTTATATAAAGCTTATTTCATATATATTATAATACGGCATGTAAAGCGCTTACAATATGGAATCTGAAAATTGTTGCGAAGGGGTCTTTTCTTTGAAAGGTTAGAATTATGTTAAGGATGGTGGTGCCAAGATGGATTGTAACCGCTTAAATTAACAGAACTAACTAGTCAGCCGACTTTTCAAATGCATAACAAAAAAGAGAGGATGACGAACAAATGAAAAAACGTAGTGCTTTAATCTCCATCGTTACTCTCCTGATTATGTCACTTGTTTTTACTGCATGTGGTAATCCTTCTGGTTCAAAAACGGAAACACAGCAATTAGGCGCTAATGCCGGTGAGAATGCAACAGAATTATCATTTTGGACATTCGCAGATTTGCACGGCAAGCATTTGGATAAAATGCTGGGGTTATGGAACCAACAGAACCCAGACAAACAGATTAAGTTGAATGTAACGGTTATGCCTTACGATGATATGCACAACAAGCTCTTATTGGCAGTTACAAGCGGAAAAGGTGCTCCTGATATCGCGGATATTGAGCTTGGTCAATTCCCTAAATTCTTGGAAGGTGACAACGTTCCCCTGGAATCTTTGAATGATGTATTTGCACCATACAAAGACGTTGTTGTTCCTTCACGTGTCGAGATTTACTCCAAAGCCGATCAGGTTTATGGCTTTGATTATCACGTAGGTGCTACGCTTGCTTTCTACAACACTGAAATTCTCGAACAAGCAGGTGTTGACTACAAGACAATCAAAACGTGGGAAGATTACAAACAAGCAGGTATTAAGGTTTACGAAAAGACTGGCAAGTACTTAGGTACTGCTGATACATCAGCTTCGTGGCAAGCATCGCTGCTACTAGCTCAGCAAAATGCCGATTTTACAGATGAAAATGGTAATCCAAAAGTGAACTCGCCTGAAATGATTAAAGCGTATGAAATGTTAGTCGATCTGCAGAAGAACAATGTTATTCATACGATCCCTGGCGGACAACCCGACACAGAAGAAGCAAAAGGTGAATATAACAAAGGCAACTACGCAAGTGCATTGATGCCTGAGTGGTACATGTCCCGCTTTGTAAACGAAATGAAAGACCTTAAAGGTAAGTATGCAATAGCTCCATTGCCTGTATTCGAAGAAGGTAATCCTCGTTCCGTTGGTTTAGGCGGTACTGGCACAGTTGTTACTAAGAATGGTAAAGACGTTCTGTTGGCAAAAGAATTTGTAGCCTTTGCTAAGCTTTCGAAAGAAGCTACTACAGAAATCTGGAATACACTTGGATTTGACCCAATCAACATGGAAGTATGGAAAGATGATGCAGTTACGAAAAACCCTGAAAATGAATACGTCCAATACTTTAAAACAAATGCATTTGATACTTTGAATGAAATCAAAGACGAAATTAGAGCGATTAAGTCCGTTAAAGCTTCACCAACCATCGGCAATATATTCAATACGGTTACTTTGAATGCTATCTTTGAAGATGGCCAAGACGTGAAGGAAGCGTTGGATGAAGCACAAGCAGCAATTGAACAAGAATTGAAATAAATATAATAAGTAAATGATTTGATTAAACCTGTCGGCAGGTACAGTGGTCGGCAGGTTTAACCATAGTCAAGGGAGATTGAGAATATGATAAAGAAATTTGTATACTCTCAAAAAGTTGCACCTTATGTTTTTGTATTGCCATTTATACTCATATTTTTGATATTCTGGTTTTTTCCGCTTGTAAATTCATTCGTAATGAGCTTTCAAGATAGGATGCTGGGACAGGATCCTAAATGGATTGGTGAAGCAAATTATTCGAAATTACTTACTGATAAAGTGTTTTTGACATCTATTAAAAATAGCGTTGTGTACATGTTAGGAACCTTAGTGCTGTTGATTCCTTTTCCCATGTTATTCGCCGTTATGATCAACAGTAAGTTAATGATGGGAAGAGAGTTTTTTAAATCTTCTTTCTTTCTCCCTGCATTGACATCTGTCGCAGTTGCGGGTACCATTTTCCGCCTTACATTTGGTGAGATGGAAGGTTCATTAATGAACAGTTTCCTAGGTATATTTGGTGTAGAGCCTATCAAATTTTTGAAAGACGGAAATTGGAGTATGGCAGCACTGTTAATCCTCGCATGTTGGAGATGGACAGGCGTTAATATGCTTTACTATCTATCGGGTTTGAAAAGCATTGACAATGAATATTATGAGGCTGCTTCAATTGACGGTGCATCTGCTTGGCAGAAGTTTAGAACGATCACAATGCCATTATTGAAGCCGACCACGGTATATGTTACCACAATTAGTGTTTATGCAGGTTTAGCAATGTTTACTGAGAGCCTGATGATGTTCAACGGTAACAAATCACCCCAAAATATTGGCTTAACCATTGTTGGATACCTGTATAGACAAGGGATTGAGCAGAATAAGCTGGGTTACGCAGCAGCAGTTGGTATCGTTCTGTTAGTCATTGCTATGGTTATCAATTTAACGCAGTTGAAATTTAGTGGAATGTTCAAAAAGGAGGAGGATTAAAGTGGGCAGAAGTCAGACGAGGAGTGATTTCATCTCTAGAATAGTAATTATTTGTTTATTCATTATACTATTCGTTATAATTATGATCCCATTCTACGCAGTGGCCCTATCTTCCTTTAAACCAGGTGAATCATTAGTTAGATATGGTCTTAACCTAAGTTTGGATTTTGAAATCATGAGTTTTGATAATTTCATCTTTCTGTTTACTGGAGAACATGATTATTTTGTGTGGTTTTGGAACAGTATGATTTTAACAATCGTTCAAGTGGTTTTAACACTTTTTGTAAGCGCATTTGTTGCATATGGTTTTGCAGCATATCATTTTAAAGGTAAGAACTTCCTCTTTATATGTGTTTTACTCATTATGATGGTGCCTTTCGAAATACTGCTGGTTCCTTTGTACAGCCTAATTAATGATTTGGGAATGGTGAATAGCTATACGGCAATCATTCTGCCCGGTATAGCCAATGCCGCGACAATATTTTTCTTCAGGCAATATCTACGAAGCATACCCAAAGAGATTATTCAATCTGGGCGGGTTGATGGCGCAAACGAGTATGCGATTTATTTCAGACTAATTATGCCGATTATGAAGCCATCGTTTGCAGCAATGGCCATATTGAATGGTATGAATAGCTGGAATAATCTATTGTGGCCATTCATGGTGCTCGGAGATCAGAGTAAATATACACTTCCAATCGGTTTGAAAACGTTGTTAACTCCTTATGGCAATAACTATGACTTATTGATCGTGGGCTCCTTCTTCTCCATCATTCCAATTTTCATACTATTCATTGCTTTTCAGAAATATTTCATAGACGGTATGACTGCAGGCGCTGTTAAAGGGTAATCTATATTATGATGAAACAGGTGATAAGATGGAAATCCAACAACGAGCGTCACACGACATTCAACCATTAATTGAACAGAGAGCTGATCCTTTTATTTACAGACATTCGGATGGTTATTATTACTTCGTAGCATCCGTTCCGGAGTATGATCGGATTGAAATCCGTAGAGCCCAGAACCTTGAGAAGCTTGTTACATCAACTCCTGTAGTGATCTGGAGAAAGCGCGAGAATGGTATCCTTAGTACCAATATTTGGGCACCCGAACTGCATTTTATTGATGACAAATGGTACGTGTATTTCGCTGCCGCATACACGACGGAAACGAATGAAGGCTTGTTCGACCATCGGATGTACGTGCTAGAGAATGAAAATGACAATCCGCTCGAAGGCAGTTGGATGGAAAGAGGGCAGGTTCGTACCGAATGGGAAAGCTTTGCCCTCGATGCCACTACCTTTGAGCATAATGGCAGCCGTTATTACGTATGGGCACAAAAGGATCCGAACATCGGAGGTAACTCTAATCTGTATATATCTAAAATGAGCAATCCGTGGACGCTGACTGGGTCGCAAACGATGATTTCGATGCCGGAATATGACTGGGAGATCATTGGTTATAAAGTGAACGAAGGCGCGGCATTTCTTCGCAAGGGTAATCGGGTATTCCTCTCTTACTCGGCTAGCGCCACCGATTTCAATTATTGCATGGGCCTACTTGAAGCCGATGCGGATGCTGATTTGCTCGATGCCACCTCATGGCGCAAGTCGCAAACAGCGGTTCTCTCGACAGATGAGATCATCTCAATGTATGGTCCCGGTCATAATTCCTTCACGGTGTCAGAGGACGACGAAGAGACGCTATTTGTGTTTCACGCAAGAACGTACAAGAACATTATAGGAGATCCGCTGTACGATCCGAATCGCCATACATTTGTGACAGCGCTTTTGTGGACGGCTGACGGCAGACCCGATTTCCGCGGTTCTGTTGCAGCACTTGCACATTCTTTACAATGAACGAGTGTCCCAACAAGGTTGGTTGATGGATTTGAGTTCGTTTATCCAACTTGCCACAGAGAGACAGTAAGAACATCGAAGGCACCCTACTGGGTGCCTTCGATTTCGCTCTACAGGTAATACGACGAACCGTATCATAAGGGCAGGATAGTTTAACAAATAAGTCGAAGAGTTGAGTGGGACTAACCTTGCTTAAAGAGGAAAGAGATAACGTTAAATTATAAAAATGTTGTTCACACTTAAATTAACCATGAATTAACCAAAAGTGAGGAAAAAATACTTGTGATACTTTCGGGTTTTATCGAACAAATGGCTTTAAGTAATGATGTTGATGTTCGAAATGTTGTAAGTGTATCAGTTATGGCTCGGTTAGGCGACGATACAACAGTTCTGACTAACGAGTTGAAATATCTAGGGGAACAAACAAATGTATTGTCTAAAGAAATTGAGGCGAGTTGTCGAGGGACAAGAACATATTCCCATTGAAGTCGCTATTTTAGCGGCTTTTTTATTTTATCGGTACAAGTTCTTGTCCCAAGCTAAGGATAAGAACTTGTACCGATTGCCGAGTAGGTGTATATCTAAATAATCAGCATATGCACTTATTTGGGAACAACTATAAGAATAATGTTACATTAATTAAATCCAAACCCCCGAGTTAACTGTCTATATAACAGGAGGTGAACGACAATGATCGATGCACAGCAACAAATCAACGCCGCACAAAACGGAGATCACGATGCCTTCGTATCTCTTATAAAGGATCGAACGGATAAGCTGCACCGAGTGGCTCGCCATTATGTACGGGAGTCCAAAGATGCGGAGGATATCGTTCAGGATGCCTTGGTTAAGGCTTATGAGTCACTGCAAACGCTGCAGCAAGCCGAAGCGTTTGAGAGCTGGCTTACCAGAATTGTGGTGAACCGGGCGCTCAATCATTTGAAGAAATCCAAGCGTGTTCACCTGAGCGAAGACCCGCAGGCGCAAGAGCCATTGGTCGTTAATGATATCGATCAAACCCTGGATCTGGAGCGTGCATTGGCCAGTCTGAATCCGAAGCTGCGTCAGCTCCTGTTCTTAAAATATAAGAAGGACCTGACCCAGCAGCAAATCGCCCATCTCCTGGATATGCCATTAGGTACTGTAAAAACACAATTACGGAAGGGGCTGGAACATTTGCGCAAGGAAATGGCTCAAGATTTTCTCGAACGAGACCTGGATACATTACGTCTGCAGTTAAGACAACAGGCAGAGCACCAGTTTGCCGTTTCACCGGATTATGATCTGATCGTCAATGACTATCAAGAGAACACCGGGAGGGGAACAGGGAAGGGAGAAGCGGGATTCTTATGGGTTAAAACGGGGAGTGATGACGCCGTTTCTGCCACGCTCTCCAGGGACGGCAACTTGCTAGACTATGCCATTTCCTGGGCCTCATTGGACAACGAGACACGGATATCTGAGGAGGAGCTCAAACAGCAGGCAGAGCAATTCCTGGAAGATCATTATCCCGGCGCACTGCGTGATTTTCCGTATTGTGAGATGGAGTGGATGGAAGGGATGTTTGTGTACACACGACAGCAGAAGGCGATGGGGCTGCCGCTTCCTGAGACGGGATGCCTGATTATGGTTCATCCCAGCGGTCGCGTGGTCGGATTTAGGTACTATGGAACCGTTCCAGGGCCAGCACTCCCAACCATGATCACACCAGAAGAGGAACAGATGGCGTGTATGAAGGCGAATTTTTTGCTACATGTGGAATATTGCGTATTGGACAAAGCCGTGTACACGGATGGTGACGATCAGGTCCATCTTGTTTACGCCCCCCGAAGTAGAGGGCTAATCTATACTGCATCATCACAGGAGGAAGTTCCGACAGCCTATAGGGCAGAAGCTGTCCCCTCTGACCCAAGAACTCTGGACGAGTGGCCAGGTGAGTTCCCGCCCGCACGAAGCCTAGAAAAGTGGATTGGCGTAGACAACGACCAATTTCAGTTAGTACAAGACGACAATATTGGCTCGAACACCAAGTTGATGGTGTGGAAGCAACAGAATGAAGAGCGTCCAGCCAAGAATGACTGGTCTTGGAAGGCCTATTGGGCTGATCAGATGGAGGGAGCGGTCAAGGCGCGAGTAGACAGCCAAACCGGACAACTGATTGACTTTGTTTCGCATGGTAAGCCAGATCAACTAGCTCCATTAACCTGGGATCGAGACGCATGTATAAAAGTAGCTATGGACTATGTCCGAGGACTAGCAGCCGAAATGTTGCCGTATCTCAAGCTTCTAACTGAAGAGACCGACGACGAAGATCGTTTGGAAATCATTCGCTTTGGTGTATATGTTCAAGACGTATCTGTCAGGGATGAATGCTATCAACTAGCTGTTGACCGCTCTAATGGGAGGGTCAAAAGTTTGATGTCCCCCTCCATAAGGCCAGAACAGTTAAAGAAGCTGGAGACCGTGCCTTCATTTGATTACCAGACAGCCATCCTCCGATGGACGGCACAGGCCAAGCTGCGTCTGCAATGGGAACGGATGCACAATACTAGGGCGGAAGAGGCCCCGTACGAACTAGTGTATCGAATGATTGGTAGCGAGCACGAGCGGACGCCCGAAGTGCTTGATGCGCATACGGGGAAGTTATACGAAAATACTTTTTACTGACAAACAAAAACATCTAGCCCGAAACTAAGGGCTGGAAGGCATTCAAAAGCCTGCGGACGTAGAACAGCATTGGAAGGAGGTTGGTGTCCATTCCAGAATGCCCATCGATGGTTCCTTATGGAAAGACGATCCCATCCTTTCTTCCTATCCACCGTCCCGTGTATACAAGGTCATCGAGCGAGATCATGCAGGAAGAGCGATGGAGTTTTTTGAGAAAGCCAGAGAAGCGGTCTTTGCGTTCAACCGTAATATTGCTGTCGAGGGACAAGAACATGGTCTCATTTCTTACACACACTAACAACAAGTGGGCATGCCAATTATATAACTGTTCCAAACACCTTTAGCTATTGTGGACTAAGCTAACGGGAAACGTTAGCTCAATAAAACAAAAAAAAGCAGCCGATCATTGTGATTGGTTGCTTTATTCAACTAACAGATAGGATACTTTCAAGATTAGACGCGGTGAACCACACTAAAAGTATCGACGAGTTTATCGTCGTTAGCAACTATTAACCAGGATAATACAGTTTCTGGGTCGAATTTGGTTGGCGGTAAGTTAGAATGGGGGGGATAAGATATGGAAAAGTACGGAAGTGACAAGGCACGTTTTCTAAAAGAAATAATGGATTTGATGGTACCCATAGAAGGCGGATCAATTGAACTACGCGATTTTCTTAATACAGATAAATGGCTTAGCACTGATTACACTTTATCTAACCCAGGAAGTAGTAAAAAGACTATAACGTGGACTGAAGCTATAGAGCCATTCCATGTAATGAAGTATCCAGTAACACAGCAGTTATATCATTTTGTCATGCATGAAGAAGAAATAGAGCCGATTGTGAGTAAGCTGCCAATTACGAAAGTTTCGTGGATGGATGCTATTACTTTCTGTAATGAGTTATCGAGAAAGCTTGGCAGGATGGAATGTTACACAGTTACAAACGAAAGTGAGAACACAATATTTAACAAAATAGCGAATGGATTTCGATTACTGTCAGACGCTGAATGGCAGTATGCGTGTAAAGCAGGATCAACGGGATATCGGTATGCAAGAATTGATCATATTGCATGGTATCAAGGAAATTCCAATGGATCTGTTCATAAAGTAGGACAGTTGCTTCCTAATCCATGGGGACTTTATGACTTGATCGGTAACGTCTGGGAATGGTGCTGGGATCTATATGATGCTGAACGATATGGGAACTATAGAGTTTTCAGGGGAGGCAGTTGGGCTGAAGTGGAGAACAATTGTGGTTCTACGAGTAGAAGGAAAAGCATGCCCAATTTTAAAATAGATGATCTTGGTTTTAGAATAGCACTTACAAATCCTTGAGAAAACGACACATCGAGTATGCTCAAGTCGTTGAGCTGACGGTAGGTGTTCAACTATCCGAAAATATAACTTACTGATGACCAGAAGGCAAGATTATAGAATCACCAAATGTAGCGGGACACAAACATTGTTCCATTCAAAGTCGCTATTATAGCGGCTTTTTTGATTTAAGGAACCAAGTTCTTGTCCCATGTTGTGGACAAGAACTTGGTTCCTTTGCCGAAAAGGACAAGAACATTGTGTCATTACCGATTAGATTATTATCTAAATAGTATCACGAAGGAGATCATGTGACTAGATAAAAGCATACGAATATCAGTTGTGGTAAATAGCGTTGACCGACGCAATACTCACCCACGCGACGACCGTGGTCGTTCTTTTTGTCTATCTACGGGAATGAAAACTCCCCGTAATATTGATTTTTTATTTTTACCCGGGTAATATTATTGATAAGGGAACGAAAGAGGAGGAATTACATGCAGGTTTCACCTAATAATTCAATAAGCTGCACTGCCTTTGTAGAAAGAGATTGTTTCGCCAAAGGTACATTACAGCATGTTGTTATCACCGTGAAAGAGAATTTGGAGGACAGTAAATTTGTACAATTGCTTATTTTTAATGATTTGACGGGTAAACCAATAGATATTGATTTCCGTGGAAACACAGCTGAGGTGCTTGAGCGGTTAAACAGCCAAGCTGGACATATACCGGATACAAAAGAACACGAACAACCTGCTCGCAGGGTTGGCCGTCCCAAGCTAGGAGTGGTGTCTGGTGAAGTTACTTTGCTTCCTCGACATTGGGATTGGCTTAAAGCTCAACCCGGAGGAGCCTCCGTAACGCTGCGAAGATTGATAGATGAAGCTCGCCGCTCGGGGGAAAACGAAAATAAAGTTCGCACAGCACAGGAAGCAAGTTATCATTTTATGACTGCAATGGCGGGCGATTTCCCTCAATATGAGGAGGTTTTGAGAGCACTGTATGCCGGGAATAAAGATCACTTTTACGGATTAATTGATGATTGGATAACCGATATCAGAGACTATATTAAGACTTTAGCCAAGGGTGCATTCATACAGGAAGAGAGTTAATAGCCATGTAAACGATGTGCACAACAGCAGATAAAGAAGGAAAGTGGGGTATGGAACGTGACTGAATCATCTGGTTACATTGAACCGACTCAAAACAGTGGCATGAAACTTGTGTGGCGAAAGATCACCATTAGCGGAGAAGAAGCTTTCCAGCGTTATATTCAACACACGCTCCCGTTCCTACAAGAAAGTGGGGGCGAGATTGTTTTTATGGGCAAAGACGGAGAATACCTGATTGGTCCAGAAGCTGAACATTGAGATTTTATCATGTTAGTTCGTCAGAGCAGCATAGAGTCGTTCCTGGCCTTTTCGAATCATGTATCTTACTTGGAAGGGACTGGACACCCAACTGCCGCCATTGAAGATTCTCGACTATTGCCCATAACAGAGTTACCATAAAATTAAGTTTAAGGAGAACATAACAATGAATATGTTAAAAGTTAACGGCATAGAACTCATCTATGACAGTTATGGCAGTGAAACGGATGAAACCATTCTGTTGATCGTGGGGCTTGGTACCCAGATGATCCGTTGGACCGTTCCATTTTGTGAAATACTGGCGGCTCGGGGATATAGAGTTATTCGTTTTGACAATCGGGACACAGGTCTATCCACACACTTTAACCATCACAACACATTGGATTTTGAAGCAATTGCTAAAACACTCGTGTCGGGACAACTCCCGGTTATTCCATACACACTTGATGATATGACTGATGATACAATTGGATTGCTAGATGCCCTGGGGATAAAAAATGCACATGTCGTTGGACGTTCGATGGGCGGCATGATTGCCCAGCTTGTTGCCAGCCGATATCCGGAGCGTGTTCTCTCTCTTACTTCCATCATGTCAACAACAGGAAATCCCGAACTTCCACCAACATCGCCTGATGTAATGGCGTTAATGACTCGGCCAGCATGCGGAAAAGACACGGCTCATGCCATCTCTGGTGCAGAATTCATGTTACTTGAAGGCATGGGACATGATCTGCCGGCACAGTTGTTTGAAACTGTTGTTGATGGAATCGTACGGACAGCCCAACGCAAAGGATAGCATGGTGAAAAGAAAGCTTTGAGTTACGACAGATACCTCATTGAAAGTAGGGTGCTTTTTGGTAGGGAACTTTGTGTCAATGTATTACAGGAGATATGTTGTCGAGGGACAAGAACATTGTTCCATTCAGAGTCGCTATTTTAGCGGCTTTTTTGATTTAAGGAACCAAGTTCTTGTCCCAAGCCAAGGACAAGAACTTGTACCGATTACCGTAATAGACAAGAACATCGTCCGATTGCCGATTAGATGTGTACTTAAGTAAAAAGTACATAAGCCCTCATTAGTACCAAATAATTTTATATAAGAACATTCACATTAAAATATATTCCTTATGTAACATTTCTCAAAGAAAGACTTTTAAATTATAGTTCTCTTTTTTGTCTCAGACTCTCAATAAAAACAGGTAGTTATCTGGATAAACTTAATTGAGCGAATAAATGAAATAATAATTGCTTCTCGATCGTGTATGCGATATATTGCATATAAGAATAATTGTAATGAGGATGAAAACAATGCCAATACCTAAAGATTTTTCCTTACCAGTCCGTATGTCCGCAAAAGAAAGAGCGTTTTCTCAGATTCAGCGATGGATTATTGATGGAACACTGCAACCAGGTGAAAAGCTTATTGATGCGGAAATGGCTGAATCGCTTGGAGTCAGCCGGACACCGATTCGGGAGGCATTTCAGTTACTCGAAGTTCAAGGCCTAGTGTCCATGCATCCAGGAAAAGAAACAAAAGTAACGAATATTGAGAAAAACGATATTTTTAAGATGTATTCAACGATGGCTGCTCTTCAGGCCTTAGCTGCTGAAATTACCGCCAAAATTATTGTTCCAGAACAGATCGAGAAACTAAGATCCATAAATTTGGAATTCGCAAGTTCTATTAAAAATGGACAAGTTTATCAGGCTATGGAGGTGGATGAGCAATTTCATAATTATATTGTGGAGCTCTCAGATAATCCTTATGTAGCTACATTTAATACATCTCTTCAGATTCACATTAGGCGATTTAAATACGTATTTTTAAAACAACCTATTACGGCTACACTAGCTTCAGTTGAAGAACATGATCAGATTATTAAAGCTTTTGAAGGCAAAAATAGCGATAATGCTCACGTACTAATGAAACAAAATTTTATTCGACCGATGCAGGAACTGAACGAAATACTTTGAAATGAGGGAAGAAACATGGAAAATAAAAAAGATCTTCGCATTCGAAGCAAGGTAATCAGTGAAGGTGCTAACCGGGTACCGAACAGAGCGATGCTGCGTGCAGTTGGATTTCAAGATGAGGATTTTAAAAAGCCAATGATCGGAATAGCAAGTACTTGGAGTGAAGTAACACCGTGTAATATGCACATCAATGATTTAGCGGTGCAAGCTAAGCGGGGCGCACGTAATAACGGCGGTGCTCCACTAATTTTTAATACGATTACCGTTTCTGATGGGATCTCGATGGGGCATGGCGGGATGTTGTTCTCGCTACCAAGTCGGGAAGCTATAGCTGATTCGATTGAAATTGTGACCGGAGCCGAGCGTTTTGACGGCGTTGTTGCAATCGGTGGGTGTGACAAGAATACGCCTGCATGTTTGATGGCTATTGGACGGATGAATATTCCTTCTGTTTATGTATATGGAGGAACCATTCAACCTGGTAATCTCGACGGTAAAAAAGTGGATATCGTTTCAGCTTTTGAAGCCGTTGGGCAATATCAAGATGGAAAAATAACAGACGAACAATTGCATAAGGTCGAATGCAGTGTTTGTCCAGGTCCAGGGGCTTGTGGGGGGATGTATACCGCTAATACGATGGCCGCAGCTGCAGAAGCAATGGGTATGTGTTTGCCTGGTTCTTCTTCGACATCAGCTATCTCAGCGGATAAAGCATTGGAATGCGAAGCAGCTGGTAAGCAGGTCATCTCACTTCTTGAACAGGAAATCTACCCAAGAGACATTATGACGAAGAAAGCATTTGAGAATGCGATCACCGTTGTTATGGCTCTAGGGGGATCAACCAACGCATTTCTCCATCTGCTAGCTATTGCGCACTCCGTAGAAGTGGATTTAACCTTGGATGATTTCGAACGAATTCGCTTGCGTGTTCCTCATTTGGCAGATCTGAAGCCAAGTGGTCAGTATGTCATGCAGGATTTGAATGATATTGGTGGTGTTTCCGGGGTAATGAAGCTATTGCTCGCTGAGGGATTACTTCATGGGGATTGCCTCACCGTAACTGGTAAAACGTTGGCGGAGAATTTAGCGGAAGCTGCTCCACTACAGAATGATCAAGAGATTATACGTCCACTCAATAATCCGCTTAAACCAAATGGACCACTGGTTGTGCTTCGAGGAAACCTAGCTCCTGAAGGCGCTGTTGCCAAAATGTCAGGCATGAAGATACAACAGTTTTCCGGACCGACAAAGGTGTACGATAGCGAAGATGAAGCGACAGAAGCGATCATGAATGATGAAATTCAAGAAGGGGACGTATTGGTCATACGCTATTGTGGACCGAAGGGTGGACCAGGTATGCCTGAGATGCTTTCCGTTACAGCACTCATTGTAGGGAAAGGTCTCGGTGGGAAAGTTGCTCTCATAACAGATGGTAGGTTCTCGGGTGGCTCGCATGGATTTGTAGTCGGCCATGTATCCCCTGAGGCACAAGTAGGTGGACCGATCTCTTTGCTCCAAAATGGAGATATTATCACCATCGATAGCGACATTCAGGAAATTAAGGTTGAAGTGCCAGAAGAAGAGTTGGCCGCTCGAGCGCAAGCTTGGGTACAACCGCCACTGAAAGTGAAATCCGGTGTACTTGCCAAATATGCTAAATTAGTTTCCTCTGCTTCAAGAGGTGCAGTAACAGATTTGATGGAATAGACAATTAAACATTGATGCTACATATAAAATGGGAGGGGAGAAGCTACTACAAACAACGAATGCATGAAGCGTGCTAAACAAAAAAAACGCCAGCTTTAGAGATCAAGAATGTCGCAAGAAAAAGATGAAGAATTTAGTTTCATCATTTGAAAATGAAGTGTACCCCCTAGAATAGACATTGGAAAAACCCCTGAGTTTAGCCGATGAAATTCTAGGGGGGTGTATTTTTGCTTGTACCGTTTCTCGACTTTCATTAATTGGGGGTTCGCTACGAATAGCAGGCAGGTTCCGGCTAGTGCAGGAATGTTTGGATGGTCTAAATCTCGAATGAGTAAATATTGCCAATGCAGTCGCTAGCCCGTTAGGCAATCCAAACTAGCTGCTTTCAATTAAATTAAACTCTCGAAGAAAGGGAAACAGAAAAATGTCGAGGGACAAGAACATAGTCCGATTACCGATTAGATGAATATCTAAATAGTATCATGACAGAACTTATGGCGAGACAAAAGCACAATTCGCTTTCTGAAACCAAGAACTCAGTTCCATTGCTGAAAAAAATGACGCTGTCAAAGGTGAGTATAGTTATAAAGTTCTTGTCAAAAGAAACTTGGAGCCATGAAATTTATAAGGGTTACGGGTATACGAGCTCCTAAAACGAAACCCTTTTACTTATGTTCAAAATCTAATCTGAAATAACCCTGTATTCTGGTCCCAAAATGGAACAAGAGTTGTCGAGGGATAAGAATATGGCACGATTAGGAAAATAGCTAATCGGTTTTCCCTAGCTAATTCATGCATCTATCGCTCAGGATAGTGTAACTATGGCGATACGAAAAACTGGAACCGCAATCAATATATATTCGCAGATAAGGTTTCTTTTAAAACATCTTCAAATATAAAAAGAAAGTTATCTATTCTAAATAAGAATTAGTACTTTTTTGCAAACAATTTAATGACCATTCTTTATAAAGAATGATGCAAACATCAGTGATTGTTGGACAAGATTTAAATTTTTTCTTCTATTATAGATCTACTCTCATTTGTTCGTTAGTGCAGTTCAACATGTAGTGTTTTGATTCGGTCAGATAACAGGTACAGGAACATCAATTTGTACATTGCGATTGATCTCCTTAATGTACAAATTGTAGATAGGCGCTGGGGCACGTTTAATCTGTCAGCCATTAAACTATTTGAGCAGAAGAACTCGCATATACAAAACAAACATGAGGAGTTGCAACCGGGCAAAGTTCCTTAGAAGTATATAAAATGTTAGTGCGCGCTCCTCTGGTATCCTATACTTAGCAGCTATCATAACAAATTCTCGATGTTGGGTAGGATCACCCCCAGAAACAAGATTAAATTATTCTTCCACATATTACCTTGTTGATCGCTAGAAGGGAACCAAACGGTTCATTTTCGTTTACTAGTACAACTGGGCAAGTTCCAAACAGTCTTGTAATGCTCCAAGTCTTGTTCTGAAATTTTTGGATTATTGCTATATGTGTAACGATAGAATTCACAAATAGCTTTCTCTTTACATCTCTAAGTCTAAAGAGATGTATATTCCTTCATAGAAGATTGTGGTCTTAATCCTCTTTGTCTTATGCTACTAAATGAGATACCGCATAAAATAATAATCACTCCAAGCCATTGAGACCAACCTACAAATTCTCCTAGTACAAGAGAAGACATTATAACGGCCATGGGTAATTCAGATGCGGTCATAATTGTACCCATTCCTGAACCGATATGGGGCATACCTATGGAGTACAGAAGTGGAGGCAATACAACGCCAAAAACTCCGAGAACTAATCCATATGGACTCAATCCTGCCAGCACATCCAGGTTGAATAAGAAGGTTGGAGGGAAAACCACAAAGACAGTAATAACAGCTCCAGTTGAAAGAAGGGCGCTTTTCAATACGGGCGAAGTATCTTTCGCAACAGAACCACTGAGGAAAATAAATAAAGCGAAAGTTGAAGCAGCCAGTAGTCCCCAAATTGTTCCTTGCCACGATAACGAGAGATTTCCTTGAGAAAAGACGTTAGCCGCTAGTACGGAACCGAAAAGCAGTACACCAATCGAGATTAGTTTGCCCCCGGTAGGTTTTTTCTTCTGAAGGACCCATTCGTATAATGTTCCAATCCAAACAAACTGAAATAGTAAGACAATAGCTAGAGAAGCATTTATGCTCTGTAGTGATTGATAATAAAACATACCTGTCAGTCCAAAGGGGATTCCGGATAATAGAAGTTTTGTAATTTGCTTGAGAGTAAGGCTTCTCTTTTTGACAAAGATCACAAATATCCAACTTAAAACTGCACCAAAGAAATATTGTGCGCCAGTGACTTCTGGTGTTGAAAAGCCAGCGTTATAAGCCAGTTTAACAAATGTGGAAAGTATGCCGTAACAACAGCCTCCCAAAAATACAATAAGTGCATAATGCCATAATTTCATAAATATTCCTCCTTTTTTGCATACAAAAAAACCACACAAATGCGCATAGGCATTCGTGTGGCGAAAATAGAGATCACTCTCTAGAAAAATCCACATCCATCGGGTTTTAGTATTTCGTTCATTTCGGTATCAGTATAAAAGCAAAGGTTTGTTCTTGTCAATAACCTGTGACAGAGAATGAGGAGAAAAATTCAAAAGGAAACCTACACCTTCAGTAACAGTTGAGTACATAGTAATGTGCTTGTATAGCAAATATTCTAAAATTCATATGGAATATGTGAACTAAATTTTCTTTCATATATGAAATGTAAGTATGGTCATGTGAATACCTTTTTATAAGTCAAGTCCTAGTAAAAAAACACTTGCATTTTTTGAAAAAAGTGTTTTATTATTGTCCGCAAAGAGAGCTTGTACATCAACTGGGTTGTGACTGTTCAATCAGGCAATACCATTTCTGGCCAGAAAAGACGTACTTTTTGCTAACTTTTCACAAAATTTGAAGGCTGTTGACAAATTTGAAATTACTAAAATAGCCTTGCAGAATTGAGCGTCGTTGTGCAAAAAAACAGAACGCTGAACTTCAGCATGGAAATGATGTTTAGAGTCTATCCACTGGACAGCCATACAGTTTTTTTGATGCAAAGTCACAGCCAGAGAGGAAGAGCACTCATGAATTATGATCAGTTGGCCAAGGAGATTTTGTCTCGAGTTGGCGGTGTTGAAAACGTTAACAGCGTTGTTCATTGTATAACACGATTGCGATTTCAATTAAGGGACGAAGGAATGGCCCAAACAGAAGAATTAAAGAAACTGTCTGGGGTCATTACGGTCATGCAAAGTGGCGGTCAATACCAAGTTGTGATAGGGAATGAAGTTCCGGATGTATATAAGGCCATCACTAAACTTGGAAATTGGTCTGTAGAGGGTGAAGAGACTTTAAGTTCCGATGAAAATAAAACAGCCAAAGGAAATATCTTCAATCGTTTTATTGATATGATTTCAGGTGTTTTTCAACCATTACTTGGTTTGTTGGCTGCGACAGGAATGATTAAAGGGTTCAACGAATTGTTTTTGTCTTTTGGATGGATTTCGGAAACATCTGGAACGTATCAATTGCTAAAAGCAACTGGAGATTGCCTATTTTACTTCTTCCCCGTATTTTTAGGGTACACTGCAATGAAAAAATTTGGTGGGTCGTCCTTTATAGGAATGGCTATAGGGGCATCACTCGTTTACCCAACGTTATCGAATTTAAGTGAAGGGGACCCTCAATACATTTTGTTTGGAGGGACAATTTTTGAATCTCCAATTCATATTACGTTTTTGGGTCTGCCAGTAATTTTAATGACGTATTCCTCCTCAGTCATACCCATCATTTTAGCTTCGTTCTCTGCATCTAAATTAGAAAAAGTTCTAAAAAGAGTTACACCACAAGTGGTACGAACGTTCTTGGTTCCCTTTTTTACGATGCTTATCATTGTCCCTGCTACTTTTTTGGTAATAGGGCCCATATCTACATGGGCAGGAAATTTAATTGGAGCGGGCGCTACTGAAATTTACGGATTTAGCCCTATTTTAACGGGTATAATAATAGGCTCCATGTGGCAGGTTTTGGTTATTTTTGGACTTCATTGGGGAATCATCCCCATCGCGTTGCTGAATATTGGAACACTTGGATCAGATCCAATTATGGCGCTTTCTTTTGGAGCTTCATTTGCGCAAATCGGTGTGGTTCTAGCGGTTCTGATCAAAACTAAAAATCAAAAAATAAAAGCATTGAGTGTACCAGCATTCATTTCTGGGATTTTTGGCGTCACGGAGCCTGCTATATATGGTTTAACTTTACCCTTAAGAAGACCATTCATTATGAGTTGTATTGCCGGAGGTATCGGTGGAGGTCTTTTGGGGTATGCTGGGTCAAAATTTTACATTCTTGGAGGCCTCGGTGTGTTCGGCTATCCTAACTTTGTAAATAAGGTAGCCGGTATTGATTTCAGTTTTTATATGTCACTCATTGCAACTGCCGTCGCCTTTATTTTTGGGTTTGTCTTAACCTACTTTATTGGTTTTAAAGATCCAACAGAGACGATATCAACCAATATTGCTGAAAAACAAGAATTCGTTCCTAATACAAGTCTATTAAATGACCAACCCTTTGAAATCGTTAGTCCGATGACAGGTACTGTAGTTAGACTCCAAGATATTAAGGACGAAACTTTCGCAGGAGAGTATATGGGCAAAGGGATAGCCATCCTCCCTACAATGGGACGTGTTGTATCTCCAGTAAACGGCATTGTACAAACGATTTACCGTACGAAACATGCTATTGGCCTTATCAGTGATGATGGAGTAGAAATACTCATTCATATTGGACAAGATACCGTTCAGTTAAAAGGTCAGCACTTCAATTCATTCGTGAAAGATGGGGATCGGGTTAAGGTTGGGGATGTCATTGTAGAGTTCGACTTGCTGGCGATCCAGGATGCCGGTTATCAAATGGTAACCCCCATTGTTATTACAAATACGTCCATGTATCACGACATTGTAGGAATTGCAAATGACAGGGTAGATGAAAAAGAACCGTTACTCAAAGTATATGCACAAAAATAGGGAGGTAATTGGATATGTTTAATAAAATCAATAAATTTCCGGATGGTTTTCTGTGGGGTGGTGCTACGGCTGCCAATCAAATTGAGGGGGCATACCTAGCTAATGGTAAGGGACTAACGACCATTGATCTGATGCCGAAGGGGCCTAAACGTGATCAGGTTTCGATGGGTAACTTAAATTCGTTTGAACCCGAGGAAGGCGAGATTTATCCTTCACACGAAGCTATCGATTTTTATCATCGTTATAAAGAGGATATCGCTCTTTTTGCGGAAATGGGCTTCAAATCGTTTCGAATGTCGATTTCATGGGCTCGCATCTTTCCCAATGGTGACGATGTAACCCCGAATGAAGCAGGATTGCAATTCTATGATGACGTGTTTGATGAACTTCTGAAGTATAATATTGAGCCTGTCGTTACTATATGTCATTTTGATTTACCTGTGAACTTGGCGAAAACGTATGGCGGTTGGAAAAACCGAATTATGATTGAGCTATTTGAAAAATACTCCAAAACATTGTTTGAACGCTATAAAACCAAAGTGAAATACTGGATGACATTTAACGAGATTAATATGTTATTGCATCTGCCTTATACAGGAGCTGGCATTATTTTTGAAGAAGGAGAGAATAAACAACAAGTTCTGTATCAAGCAGCGCATCATGAACTGGTTGCAAGTGCTCTGGCGGTTAAGGCTTGTCATGAAATTATTCCTAACGCCATGATCGGATGTATGTTGGCAGCTGGAAATGTGTATCCATACAGTAGTAATCCAGAAGATTACTGGGAAGTTATGGAAATGGAACGAGAGTCCTACCTCTTGATTGATGTACAATCTAAAGGGGAGTATCCCGGATATGCAAAACGCTTTTTCATCGAGAATGGAATTCAACTTCAGTTTGAGCCTGGAGATTTGGAAATTTTGAAGAAATATACAGTGGATTACATTGGTTTTAGCTATTATTCGAGCCGTTGTACCAGTGCTGATCCTGAAATATTGAAGAATTACACAGATGGGAATGTGTTTGGTTCTGTAATAAACCCTTATTTGGAAACCTCAGAATGGGGATGGACAATTGATCCAAAGGGCATGCGGATTACTTGTAACCAGTTACATGAGAGGTACAATAAACCATTATTTATCGTAGAGAACGGACTTGGTGCAAAAGATACTCTTCTGGATAATGATACCGTTGAAGATGATTACCGCATTAAGTATTTAGATCTTCACTTTGCAGAGATTGCTGAAGCAATAAAAGACGGAGTTGATATTATAGGGTATACAAGTTGGGGACCGATCGATCTTGTGAGTAACGGTACCGGCGAGATGAAAAAACGGTATGGGTTCATTTATGTCGACAAAAACAACGATGGCTCTGGCACGCTTCGAAGAATCAGAAAGAAAAGTTTTCATTGGTACAAAGACATTATTGCTAATAATGGGGCAGGGTATTTCCTTGATTAATTGATCGGTAGTATTCGCGTGTTAATTTAATGAAGCAGTATGACAAAAACATTTCAAGTATGTGTGCTAAATAAATACTTGAGGGGAAACAAGGCAGGCCACATAAGAGAATCTCTATATGTGGTCTTCTTTTAACTCCAAAAGACTTTGAGATGTATAATTCAATGTCCTCAGATCAATGTCGGAGGACAAAAACATTGTTCCATTCAAAGTCGCTATTATAGCAGCTTTTTTGATTTAAGGAACCCAAGTTCTTGTTCCAAGCTGAGGAAATGAGCATTGTGTCATTTTGGATTAGACAGTCACCTAAATAGTATTATGATGGATCTTCTATTGCGAGATAAAAGCCACATTAATATAAGACCTCGCTTGATTAACTATTTGTATCCGGAACTCATCAAGTTCCATCGAATATCACTATTTAGAAAATGAAGAAGTGTTGGCTGACAAATACGTTTGCCCATATTAACATGAAAGCCCAAACGTAATATTTTATACACCTCAATCTGTTGCGATGCTGATCAGAAGAAGCATCCAGGATGATTAAAAGAAAGTATTACAAAAATCAGTTGAAGCATATGTGAAGAGATTAAATTTACAGAGCCGTTAATCAGTGCAATGATGATTAACGGCTCTTGGTTGTGGCAAAAAGATAAGAAGAGGAAGGCAATGGAACATTGTTCTTGTCCCGAGCCAAGGACAAGAACTTGTACCGATTGCCGTATTGGACAAGAACATGTTCTTAGGAGAAATTAATTAGACAAGATTTGTTGGGATTGGTCTTCAGGGGATGCGAACGATGCTGACAATTTGGTGCAGGAAATGCAAGGAAAGTTTTTTATTTACGATAGTATTTAACTCGAAGGGAGGGAGAACGATGGATTGGTTGGAGAGGATGAAAAGTTCAATCGATAATATCGAAACAAATTTGGAGAACAATATCTCATATGATGAAATAGCGCAGATAGCTTGTTGCTCTACCTATCATTTTCAACGAATGTTCCCTTTCATTAAAGGAATCACGTTATCCGAGCACATCCGACGTCGTCGTTTGACATTAGCGGCTTTTGAACTGCAGGCAAACGATGCGAGGGTAATCGATGTTGCTATGAAATATGGATACCAATCGCCGGAAGCGTTCGCACCGGCGTTTAAGAATCTCCTTGGGACTATGCCGATATCTGCGCGCGATAAAGGCGTTTCCTTAAAAGCCTATCCTCGAATGTCCTTTCATATCTCAATAAGAGGAGATGTCGAGATAAATTACTGGATAGAACAAAGAGGAGCTTTCGAGATGTTCGGCGTTTTGTCTTGTGAGTCAGGATTTACAAATGTCATTTACTGATGTTCCTCAGTTCCGTAAGAAATGTGATGAGGACGGCAGTATGGATCTAATGAACGAGTTACTATGGCGGTTTGGTAATACCGTGCTGCATGCTGCCTTATATGACCATATGTTAAACGTTAACGGTATTGATCTTGCTTATGACAGTTATAGCGATGAAAAGCATGGAACCATTCTGCTGATTGCCGGGCTGGGAACACAAATGATCCGATGGACTGTTCCATTTTGTGAGATGCTGGTGGCAAAAGGATACAGGGTAATTTTTTTTTAATCGGGACACAAACTTATCTACCTATTTTAGCCATCACACTACACTGGATTTTTAAGCCCTCGCCAGAACACTTATGTCAGGACAACGCCCGAAAATTCCTTATACGCTTGAGGGTATGTCTGCCATCACAGCTGTTTGAAGCCGTTGGGGAGGAATTGAGCGGATCGCTCGGCACAAGGGTTAACCGATTGAAGGGGGAAGCAAGCATAACAAACATATCCTCAACGTGAATAGTTTAATTTACAAAGCTAATAATAACCAGGAAATATTTCATTTTGTAAGGAGGAAATTCAGGTGAAGGCAGATGCAGTCTTTGAAGGCGGGGGGGTCAAGGGAATTGCTTTTGTGGGAGCCATAGAGGTGATGGAGGCTAGAGGCTATACTTGGAACAAAATTGCAGGTACTTCAGCTGGAGCGATTGTTGCGACATTGTTAGCCTGCGGTTACAACAGTGCTGAAATTCGGAATTTGATGAGCTCGCTAGATTATACTAAGCTGCTGGGACGGACAGGAATAAGCAGGTTGCCTCTGTTTAACAAGACCCTTCCATTCATATTTGACTCTGGAATCTATAGCAATCACATTTTAGAGCAAGTGATGACAGATTGGCTGAAACGTAAGAACATTGTAACGTTTGGAGATCTTCCAGAAGGAAAGCTTTCCATTATCGCCTCGAATATAAGTAATGGTAAGATCGTCGTTTTTCCTAATGATTTGCCTCATTACGGACTGAAAGCATCTGAATTTCCAATTGCTGCAGCTGTGCGAATGAGCACAACACTGCCTTTCTTTTTTAAACCTTATCTATGGCATACGCCATTACAGAAGAAACCGTATTATATGCTGGATGGAGGCATGCTCAGTAACTTTCCGATCTGGCTCTTTGATGTGGAGGGGATTCCACAGTGGCCGACCTTTGGCTTCCGGCTGTCAGAAAAGCGTACGTATGCCCAATCTATGGATATCAACGGTCCGGTTTCTTTACTCAAAGGAATATTCAAAACGATGTTACAGGCCCACGATCAAAGACATGTAGATGAACATACGGAAGAACGAACGATGTTTATTCCTACTGGAAAAGTAACAACGACGAAGTTCAATTTGACGGAAGAAGACCAGCGTTTCTTACTGCAATCAGGACATGTTACAGCAACGAAATTTCTGGAAAGTTGGAATTTTGAAACGTACAAGAATAAATTCAGACAAAATCATGCAATCACACCGATGGAACTTTACTTTGCAGAACAGCAGGAGGGACATAAAATTTACCAATAACTATGATTTTCCCATGATGTATAACATAAAGAAACCATCATGACCACTCGGTGAACGGGTGGTCATGATGACTTAACATTGCCTATATCCTGCCTATTTAGAATAACGGATAGGGGGGTCATCCAATATCATAGATCCCTTTTTGCTTAACCAACAGCCTTCTTTATTACCCAGTGTACATTGATCCCCTTTAGTTTGCTTCGCAATAACTGTACTAGCTAGACCCTCTTCAAGTTCCTCTATATTCATCGTCGCGCCTAATGAAATAAACTCATTTCCATCACGGAGAAGAAGTGTCGGGTAGCTGTTTACTCCAAGGCGGTGTACTTGGGCAAACTCTGCGTGTGCCTCGGCAATTGCCGCTGGATCATTCAGTATTTTCATCACTTCATCAGCATCAAGGTTTTGCTACAGCGCAATTTTAAAGTAGTCTGTGGATTGCTAAGGCTTAAGCCATCTTTGAGGAAAGGAAGCATTTTATATGGTTCTTGCTAGCTTTGATCCGCCAGGTAATTTGGATGACTATAACAATATTTTAAATCAGCTTGAGGCATGGAGTGAATACATCAATGAAGTATTCACTTCTGCTGTTCAAGAAAATGAAGATGTACTTAGCCAAGGCAAAAGTCAGTTCTATAATCCTTTGGGGGCAAGTATGTTTGATGCGTCAGAAGATGCGACCATTGCATGGCCAGCTTTCCCCAAAATCCTATCTGAAGATTCAATGTTAACATGGAGGCAGGCAATGGCAACTGCCGACAAACGTCCTGCACCAGGAGAGTCTCGAATTCATGACGAGTATTTGGAATGGTTTGTGGAATACGACGAAGAAAGTAATAAAATTAAAAGAGTGACATTTACGTGCGAGGGTCCAGAATATTGGCAGGCAATGGCGCATGGACACCCATTTTCATCTATGAATTGGAGAATTAACGCTCTTGGTGATAAACAGAAAGTTCTTGAATTATACCGCCAATATGTTTCTCCTAATGTACAGCACGATGATCTGTTCCCAGAAGGCCAATATGATCCTTTGAATAAATGGAATACGAGTCATGGAGCAATGACGCACCCTGCTAATACATTAAGTGCTGAGATTAACTTGGCAGCTGATGCGACCAAACTTCGGAAAAATGGTGAAGGAGCGATAATTAGCGATCAGAATGAACTAATACGTTGTGCTAAATATGGAATTGAGAAGCGGGCAAGTGACCCCCTGATCGGTGGCGAAGTTAATGCACTGGCACGACAGGGTGCACTGATTACTCTGAAGAATCCTGTCGGGCTCTACATGTCTGAGCCGAACACAAGTGGTTGGACTTCACCTGACAACAGCGATCCACTAGATTATTGGAAGGTAGTGCGTGGTGGTCCAGGGTTTGCGGTAAGAGCTGTGTATGAGGTGCCTTTGAACAAAGAGTTCCTTGTTGGTGATATTGAGATTGGAGGCAGACCTATTGAATTCGGTGGGCAAATTGCTGAGCACCTTTTTGTCAGATTGATCGGCTCATATTCCCGCCTGGGTGGAGAAGCCAGTGAGGCCCAAACGTGTACTAATCAGGGTATGACTTCCCAAATGATAGCTGAGTCGGATATGGGAGATGAAACACTAGGAATACTGAGAAACCGTAGGAGGGAGGTTGGTATAAATGGTAGACGGGCTGGAAGAACCATTACTGGATATCAATGAGATACAAGGTAATTCGGTACCTGGTTTTAATAAGGACTACCAGAGATTTCTATTCTTCGATATTTTTGAACCCGTATTGGCAAAGCGGTGGCTTAGTTATTGGACCCCATATGTCTCGACGGCACAAGGAGTAATTCAGTTCAACCGGCTTTATCAATTAATGCGGGAAAGACGTGGCGAAGAGCCTGACGGGATCATGGCAACGTGGTTGAAAAAAAGTAAAACTACTTATATATAAGAAAGGCCTATATACATATGTACAAAATACGAGTTTTGTGAAACAGTACTAATGATTTAAAAGCTGCACAGTGATTTTTACCCCTGTACAGCAATTCTTTATAATCTTCGAATTAGTCCCAAACTACTTCTGTTCCTGCTACAAAGTCATGAATCGCACGTCGATCCTCACGCAGACCGACCATAAAAGCACTCACAATAACTCCGATACCCAAAGTTAATACGTACACAAGTCCAGCTACAACAACTCGCATCAGCATCGTACCAATTTTTGGCGGTTCGTGTGTATCGTATTGGCGGATTCGAATTCCACATATGCGTTTTCCTATGGTTCGACCATACCAGTAAACTGGTAATAAAATTGAGTATAACGCACTAAGCAGTTTTGCAATCGGCTCATCCGTATCAAAGTTGCCCGTCAGCACACCTGCAATAATCACTAACGGAATTGAAATAATAAGACTATCCAATACACCTGCTCCTAATCTAATCCAAAAACCTGCTTTATACAAAATGCTTTCCTCCAAGCTACAATTTTAAACTAAACGGCTAATTTACTTCATGAACTCCCTTCATTAAAATATCTAACTTTATGTACACAACTCAAATAGTATAACAGAAAATTTTACCTTTTTACGATAAAACTCCTATTTCATTTTAATTGCATCCTTTGTGAATTTTATAACAAACTATCGAATTAACTTACTGCTGTACATGTTCACTATTTACTCTTACATAATCCTTTCTAAATATTGTATTTGGCTTCTGAACCACCAATGAAAACACCATAATAATTATGTAAACCAAGAAAGCTACTCAACATTTGTTAAGTAGCTTTCTGTTCGTTCTGCATCTGCCCTCTTCGCCAAATCTTATTCTCCACAATGGCGTAGACTAAACCGGCGATGGCAAATATCCATATCGATGTCATTCGGTTCAGATGGTATCCATTCACGAAATATGGATTGTACATGAGATCAAAAACCCACAGCCCGCCCCATCCAAACCCAATCATATAGATGAAAGTTCTCATCATAGGAAAGCATACATATTTCCGCAACAACCATGAGATCGGGCTAATAATAACAACATAAAAAGCGACTAAATAGTGACCGAATCCCAGGATAAGCGAAAGAATATATATTAATCCCCCTGCATTGCGTAAGCCGTAATACTCTGTCGTTGTAATGTGGTACCCTTCAATCCTTTCAAGAACGAGATATGCCGTCAAGCTTATCCCTATAAATATAAGTCCTAATACCATGTAACGTTGAACCGCGTTCACCAACATCAGATCACCCCAATGTCTAAACGCAGCCAGAACCGCTCAAGTTACATGATTTCGAACAAATTACATAATTACACATAGGCGTTATTAGGTTCTGTTAAATGTTAAATTTAATCTATCGTTTCAATGGCTCTAATCCAACGACTACTTCTTACTTCTTACTTCTGACCTTCCAGAATCATCGTACCCAAACGGTCCATAAGCTCCATTCTCCCCATCGCTGTGTACGAATAATTGTAATTATCGACATTAGAGATTTTATAGATCTTGCCATTCTTCACTGCGTTCATGTTATTCCACACCTTACTATCGACCATCTTGTTCTCACTATTCTCCATCAATAACAGACGATCCGGATTAACGGTAGCCAGAGCCTCCAGTGCGATCTGTTTACCGCCCCAGCCCTCTGGATCAGGGATCCCCTCTGTGCGCTTCTGGCCCCATTCACCGTATAACATCTCAGCTGCCCCTTTATTGGAATAGATGACCAGGTTGTTTGGATATGTCTCAATTACGGCAAAGGATTCACCATGTACAGCCGCCTCCAGCTTTTGTTTCCACTCTGCAGATTTCGCATCATACTTGGCCAGATATTCATCTTTCTTGCTTTCTTCTCCAAACGTATCTGCCAAGAATGTCAGGCGTTCTCTCCAATCATAGTAAGAGTAAGGCAATGCAATTGTAGGTGCAATTTTAGATAAAGTTTCATATTGATCCGTGTTAAAATCCTTTCCCAAGATGATCAGATCCGGATTGGCACCCGCTATAGCTTCAATACTGAACGGGAAACCATACCAGCCCAGATTAACGGTATCTGCACTCAGCTGATTCTTAATGGTTGGAGTGATTTCCTCCGGGTTACCGTAATCCGCACTCATCGTTGCAACAGGTGTTTTCCCAATAATCAGTAACTCTTCTGTAGAGCCGGATAGATCAACAATGCGCTCTGGATTCAAAGGGATCGTAATCTCTTCTCCATTTGGGTTGGTAATCAATTTGGTCGTTGCTTGTGCAGTCCCCTCTGGGGAGCTGGCCACTTCACTGGTGGTCTGGGTCGTTCCACAGGCCGCCAAGGTGAGCATACAGCATAGTGCAATCCATACAGGAATTCGTTTAAACATCGTTGTCATTCTCCTTTTATGTCAGTTCATTAGCCACATTAGGCTTATTTGCTTCAGTTACTTTATCTATCTCATCGAACTCATTATTATACGTTTACTTTTACCTGCCAGCCTTCTGCATCCTGTTGTAATTGCCACAACCGAGCGTAGATGCCTGAGTGATCTAATAAATGCGCATGAGTTCCTTGCTCTACGAGCTGACCTTGGTCCAATACAAGGATCTGATCGGCATTCTGAATGGTCTTTAGTCGGTGTGCAATCAAAATAACCGTCTTGTCCGCGACTAGCTCATTAATCGCTTGCTGCACTGCGGCTTCGTTCTCCGGATCAAGTGAAGCGGTGGCTTCGTCAAGCAAAACGATCGATGCATTTTTCAACAAAGCACGTGCAATGGAGACACGTTGCTTCTCCCCACCAGATAACGTCGATCCACCCTCGCCAACGAGCGTATCGTACCCTTGAGGCAGACTGGAGATAAACTCATGACAACAAGCTCTGCGTGCTGCTTCCTCAATCTCGAATTGCGAAGCGTCTTTCTTTCCTACACGAATGTTGTTGCCAATCGTATCCTGAAACAGATACACGTCCTGGAAGACCACAGAGATATCCTGCAACAGCTTCTCGGGGTCCATCTGATTAACGGGTCTGCCACCAATGCGAATGGTGCCTTGCTGTACATCCCAGAAGCGGGCAATGAGACGTGTGACTGTACTTTTACCACTACCGGATGGGCCAACCAAGGCAGTAATGGTATGCGGCTCAATCGTAAAGGACAAGTCTTTCAAGACCGGCTGCCGGTCATCATATCCAAAGGTCACATGGTCGAATGAAATCGCCTGATTGGGCTGTACATCTCCCGTTCCTGCCATCGGGGCCTCCTGCTGCACATCCATAATGCGTCTTGCACTATATGCGGAGTACCGCATCTCCCCATAACTCATCAGTACAACCGTTAACGGTTCGAATACCTTTGTACCTACCAGCAAAAATAACAGAAATACCGGTAAGGACAACTCACCACCTGCAAGCAAATAACTGCCCACCAGAATCATCCACGTCATCCCCGATCGTGCGAGCAACATCGCGCCCATGATCATCGGTCCCATGATACCTTCCAACCGAATGGAAGCTGATTTTAATTCGTCAAAAGAACGACGCAGCCGTTCAAAACGTTTGCCCCCCATATTGTGGGCCTTAATCTCACGAATACCGCTCAGATACTCCTGAAGTCGACTGGCGGCTTCGTTTTTGGCTCGAACATGGTTCTCACTCAGTCGTGCCTGAATGGAATCCGTAAGCCATAACAGAGCCACACCTAAGGGAACCGCAACAAACATGGCTACGGCCATTCTCCAATCCACCAACAGAAGTCCGCCAAAAGCAAGTACCGGAAGCACAATCGCACTGATCAGCTGCGACAGATTGTGAGAGATCGTATGCTCGACCTGACCATAATCACTCAGGATCAGGTTCGTCAGTTCCCCAGGATCACGTTTTCCGAAGAATCCTAGCGACAGATGGCGAATATGTTCGGCCAGCTTTAACCTTCCTGAGGCCGCGAGGCTGTATGCTGCCCGATAGGTCTTGTCATAGAGCGAAGCATAAGCTGCATACTCCACCAGAAGCCAGGCAAACAGGATGCAGCATACAACCCACATTCGGTTGATATCCAGTCCTTTGTCCGGATCAGCAAAAGACTTATATATCGTATTGAATATGTCCACAAGCAACGCCGCAGGAACAATCTTTGCAATCCCGTCCAGAATCGCTGCAATTACCGAAGGAAGCAGACTACGAGGGTTACCGCCAGATATATTGTATAAATAATTCTTCATCGTCCTGCACCTCTAAGCTTCCAGGAAGCTGCACTGATATGGGCTTGCCACATGTGCTCATACACTCCGCCTAATGCACGCAATTGATCATGTGTCCCACTCTCGGCAATCGTTCCCTTGCGGATCACGAGTATTTGCTCTGCTGCACGAATCGTTGTAAGACGATGAGCAATAATCAGTACCGTTTTGCCTTGAACCAATTGGGCCAGACCTTGCTGGATCTTGTGTTCATTCTCTGCATCCGCGTAGGCTGTCGCTTCATCCAGGACCAGAATGGGAGCATTTTTGAGCAACGCCCGTGCAATCGCAATTCGCTGTGCTTCGCCGCCGGACAGGTACGTGCCGCCTTCTCCGATTTTGGTGTCATATCCGGCATCCAGTTTCTCAATGAATTCATGACAGCAAGCAGTTTGAGCCGCAGCTATAACGTCCTGTCGTGAAGCTGATGTATTGCCCATCCGAATATTTTCTTCAATTGTATCGTAGAACAGATGTACATCCTGAAATACAAAGGACACGGTATCCATCAGTTTCTCCGTACCCATCTCCTGAATCGGAATTCCACCAATCGTAATCTCACCTTCCTGTACATCCCAGAAACGAAGCAATAGATTCGCTATGGTTGACTTTCCTCCACCAGAAGGTCCGACAAGTGCGGTCATCTCTCCTGCGTTGGCTACAAAATCAACCTGATCAAGTACAGGTTTATATGCTTCGCTCTCCTTACGTTCATAAGCAAAAGATACCTGACGAAAGGCAACCTCATATGTATCCGGAACTTTGGGCAACTCAGGTTCTTGTACAACCGGCTCGGCAAACACCGATTCTATCCGTTTCTGTCCTTCCACAATCTCGCGCATCCCACTACCCAGATACATTAACTTCAATAACGGAGCAGATAGACTCGGGGTAATGATCAGAAACAGAATAAACGTGATCGCAAACGACTGATTGCCTGCATTTCCACTCGACAGCAGAATACCCACCGGAACGATGAAGGTAAATAACGAGATCATGATTACAAAAAACAGCCCGTAGGATGTTTTACACAAATCAGTTATTTTCAACGAAATATCCCGGTACCGCGTCACCGCCTGTTTAAACGTTAGAAACGAATCAGCTGTAATGCCAAATACTTTCACCGCCGGCATACCTCTCACGTATTCAACACCCGTCGCATTCATCTCTTCGATGGCAAGTTGAAAATCACGATAAGCCTGACGGCCTTTTTCGCTGCGGAAGAGGCGACTTTGGAGCCAGAACCCGATTCCGATTGGAACCAAAAGCGTCAGCGCCATGCGATAATCGAGCCAGAACAGATATCCCAAGAGCATCAGTGGAATAACGATCGCACTTACCAGGTCCGACAACTGATGGGCGATAAATTTCTCGATTTTCTCCACACTGACTTCGATGATCTTCTTGAGCTCACCGGTTGCCGTCCGGGTATGATAACCCATGGGTACTTTGGCAACCTGTTCCGCAAGTCTCACTCTGAGCTGGTACAAAATGTTGAACGCAGCGATGTGTGAGCACATCCCTCCGATATAGAGCGCAATAAGCCCTGCTATCAGGGCTACGAATGCGACGATCCCCCAATAGATCAACAGATCTCTGTCCATCGCAGATGGTTGGCCCGCATGCGTTAGCAGTTCCTCGACGATCTTATACACTCCGACAAAAGGAACAATCTGCAACAGACTCGACAGGGTCGAGAAGATACTTGCTGTGATCAGCAGACCTTTACGCTCCTTCGTTACTTGCATTAGTCCGGACACTTCAGATGAGTTGTTCATCTCACCCCTCCTGATATTAATAATCATTCTCGATATAACGCAGTGTTATATACGCACATTAATATCTCATAGAGCCCTGAATGATCACTACCTCTTCACGGAGCAATAATACCTCATCACGGATTATTGTTGTCTGACAGCATCTTATAAGCCCTATTGGACATATGACCTCGTCGCGTAACTTGAGAATGACTGGTGAAGTATTTACATTCTCGCCAAGCAAAAGAAGTGTTGTTGGAGAAAGTTTTCGTTTTTTACTTGTATAGATAAATATGACTTCTTTGATCTGTAACTCCCGTAATATTTTCCATTTCGTATGGATAAATATGTGAAGGAGTTACTTACATCATTAAACTGCCGCCTATTGAAATCAATTGTTAGTATGTTATATTACACTTTAACATGTTATAACATACAAAAGGAGTGATGCAATGCAATCGCCAGTATTAACTATTGGAGAACGGTTAAAAGAAATACGAGCAACGAGAAATCTTACACTTGAAGATGTTTCTAAACTTACTGATGTAAGTAAGCCTATGCTTGGACAAATTGAAAGAGGACAGTCTTCACCAACGATTACAACTCTTTGGAAAATCGCAGTCGGCTTAAAAGTTCCTTTATCTTTATTATTGGAAGAGCTAGAAGATGAGTGCAATGTGGTTGATACACGGTCCAAAGACGCTATCATTGAAAATGATGGAAAAATGAGAGCATTTCCTGTTTTTCCTTTTGACCCTACCCGTAACGTTGAGATATTTTATATCGAATTTGATCCTGGGTGTCACCATCCATCTGAAAGGCACCTTGAAGGTGTGGAAGAATATGTTTTTGTGCTACAAGGTATGTTAGAGCTGGTAGTCAACACAAAAAAAATTGTTCTAAAAGAAAATCAAGCACTCCGCTTTCGTGCTAATGTTTTTCATTCCTATAATAATCCCTATCAAGAACCATGTGTCATTTACAACATGATTTTTTACCCAAGAACATAGGCAAGTTTCATCTATGATCTTCTAGAAAATATTTTAAAAATGAGGTGTGATGATTATGGCAATTGAAAAAGTAAAAGATTTTTTTAAACAATATGGTATGGATTCTCAAATTATCGAATTTGAAGTATCTAGTGCAACCGTGGATTTGGCTGCATCTGCATTAGGTTGTGAGCCAGAGAGAATCGCAAAAACACTTTCTTTTATGGTGAATGGACAAGCTGTTTTAGTGGTTGCTGCCGGGGATGCAAAAGTGGATAACAAAAAATTCAAAGAGTATTTCAAAACAAAAGCAAAAATGCTTTCTCCTGATGAAGCCATTGATATGGTTGGTCATGCCATTGGAGGTGTTTGTCCATTTGCTATTAAAAATGATGTTTCTGTTTATCTAGACATATCTCTAAAACGTTTTGACACAATCTATCCAGCTTGCGGGAGTAGCAATAGTGCTATTGAACTTACAATAGAACAATTAGAAAAATACTCTAGTTATTCAGAGTGGATTGATGTATGTAAAGGATGGAATGATTGATTTATAGTAGTTCTATATGGGGTAGCGCCAACATTTTGACTGTTTTATACGCTAAGTATCAGCGGACATTTGCTTAAAGCAGAAAAATCCGCTGTCTTTGCGCCTTAACGTCCTTAGCGTATATTTTCGTTAAAATGTTGGCTGTACCCTCAATCACTCATGGAAAGCTTTCCAGAACGAACCTTCTGTATTAATGATATCCTTGATCTGGACAAAAGGAATCGCAAACGTTGGAAACCCTGCCGCATAGGGTGCGATATCATACGGGTTGAAGTAGAGATGCAGAGCATCCGCTGTGACAAAAAACGGCTGATCCGCACTAATCCCCGTATAGGTGTCCGGAAACACATACGAGTATTGAGGATCATTTTTGATCTGATCCCCCACAATCTGGCTCAACACGTTTACATAGTCACTATTCGGTTTAAATAAATCCTTCAACTCATACAACTGACCATTCGTCAGATTAATGATTGCATAGATCATCGTAGGCATACCATGCGCTGCACCCGCCGGGTAGTTATAACCTGTGAGTTGCAGTTGCAGCAATTGCTGCTGATAGAACGTAATATCAAAATCCCCTGTATACGTGTAATCCAGCTGCTGATCAGCAGGAATCGGTTTAACCTGAGAGAGCTGCTTCAACTTGGCATTCAGCGCAATTTGCTCCGCTTGGTTCGTTAATCCCTCCACCTGCGGAAAATATACGAGATAGTCCCTGTTCGGCTTGTATTTCTCTTCGCGTACACGGTACGGCGGATGAAGTGGAACGATTGTATTTTGTCTCCAGATGATCTGTCCGGCCCGATTCACATACGATAAGCGCTGGTCTACATAGGCCTTAATCAGATCTGGTGCCACGACCTCCAGCGTACCCGAACCCTCTACATGTGGATACCCAGCGGCAGGTCTTCCACTCAGATCCAGCAGATAGGTTTGTCTGCCATCCGATGCGGAAGCAAGGCCGTTTTTGTAATTGCCTACTTCGCGATATAGGAACTCCGTAAGTCTTCTGCCATTGGTATCTGCAATCGCGTATACAGAGCCAATATACGGCTGCTCCGGATTAATTGCTTGCCCTAGCGCATAACGATGCTCGCCTAGTTCGCGGATGTCATTATAGGCGGGTTGAATGATAAACGATCCCTCCGTATTAATAACACCGTAGATCGATTTGTAGTCCTCTGCTGTATTAACAATCGCTTGCCCGCCGCTAAAAGGAAATGCCGATGAAAACTTGGGCTGAATGCGAATATTACCCCGTTCGTCGATGTAGCCATATTTGCCCGATGCTTCTTTTTGAAAAGCAAGCAATCCATCCCCCAGTGGTCCCACATAGGCATATGGATACGTTGCGAGCCGATGTCCATTGCGATTAATGAGCGCATATTCATTGTCCTTGATCTGCACAACCGCTTTGCCATCTTGAAAATCGTTCGCAGAAGCGAACTGTGCAGGTATCACCTCATTGCCCGACGCATCCAAATAACCATACCGACTCACCGATCCATCTGCCTGACCAGGATTAGAATCGTAAAACAACGCTCGACCGTCGTTCATATTTGAGATGTACGGGTACGCCCGTTTGGTCAGGACTGTACCTTGTTCATTAATCATCTTAAATCCTTGAGAATCAATTGTTATCGCCCGTTCTTCGGAAAAGGAATTGATGGAATCGTATACAGGTTGAACGACATACTGCCCCTGAAGATTAATAACGCCGGCACGACCGTCCTTCACAACCACAGCCAATCCATTGGGCTGAAACTCTTGCGCGTCATCCAGTACCGGTTCAAGCCGAATGTGGCCTTGTGCATCCATATACCCCCAACGCGTCCCACTCGTGGTTCGAACGGAGATTGGATATAACCATGTCGTTACCCGGGCATGGCTTATAGGGACCATCGCCTGCTTAATTTTCTTTTCCAGCTCTTGTAGTACCTCTCTGGAAGGATACGCTTCCGGGAAGCTGAGTGCTTTTTGAACGGAAGCAAGTGCTGCCGGATACTGGCCGGCATGGTACTGAGCATCCGCAAGGTAATACCAGTAAAAGATATAATCAGGATATTGCTGGGTTAGTTGCTCGTAATATTGCACCACTTTGGGATAATAGGTTGCATATACGTCCGGTGCAGGAACCCATTTCCCATTCTGCCATCGGATAATCTCCACACGATAGGCTTCCCCTGTGTCATGTATCCAGAGTGCAATCTCCACTTTCCCATCACGGCCATGTGGACCAGGCATATCTATAATCTCTGCATAGCTATAGTATAGATCGTCAGGCGCCAGATCTTTGAGCCCGGATTCCGTCCACTCATATACGGCAAGCTTAGACCAAATAGAACCAATCCGCCAACCGATAATGAGATTGTTCCTTGCCGTTGAAGTTACAGGGGCTGCAGTCATTAAAGTCACCCCATACCCCAATCCCTTAATTAGTGCCATCTTGATCCAATATCCTTGAACAAATTTCAGAATGAGCAAATACAGCTCACCATTCAACTGATAGACTGCAGCAATCTCCGGCATACCGTCACCGGTAAGATCTGCCGCATAGATCGCTGGATGTTGAACAGGTTTATCAATAGTGACGACCGTTGCACCAGCCGGAATATGTTGTTTCACAATTTGCGTTAACAGCGGTTCGCTCATGGACATCTCAGTTTCCTCCCTTATGACCGCATTCGCCTAATGGTATGCGTCATAAATCGGGATATGACATGTAATTCATTTTATATAAGTTGAACTAAAGAATACTCACACTTACCACTCTGATGACAGAACAAACTTCCGATCGCACTTATCCACCGATTTTTAATTCACTTTTTAATTATTCATCTTGTAAAGTTACTCTCTCCCCATTGATTAGCAGGTAGCTCACATCATTCACCGGAATGGTCTTAGGGGATATCCACTTAATGAGATCCTGATCCAGCTGGAGGAAACCGGATGCGCCAGACAACTTTGTACCATCCTTCAGGTGAACTTCAATACTCAAGTCCTCCACCCGAATCTTGCTCAGTGCCTCACCTGTAAGCGTGACGCCAACTGCGGAAAGAGTAACATTTGCCTGTGAGGCTCCATTTGCATCAAGCTGAACGTTTCCTGTTTTACTCAAACCATTTTCACTCAAGTTAAAGGTCGTTTTCCAATTCCCTTGTATAACTTCACTAATACTCGTAAAGTTGCCTTGAAGTCTCAGCTTATCTAATTCGTTAACAGCGGACAGATCATACACATACTCATCGTAATCCCCACCAATGTCTACTCCATTTTTCATGTATCTCCCGTAGCTAATAGAATATTGGGGAATATCGAGCTTTTGACCTTGCTCATCCGTGAAGTAGAAGTATCCATGATTATACTCGCCAATCTCATTATCCGGATTAATCTGAATGTGTAACTTGCCCTCCACAAAACCCATATTGGAAATATGCACCCAATTAATACCCTCAACAGGGATATTCGTTACATCCTGATGCAATACCGGAATTGGATCGGTTTCCATTTGAATATCAATTTCACCTCCCCAGCCACTTATACGATCTCGATCCAGGATATCATAGCTATTGATTTGCTTTTCATGTAGCAACTTCTCCCAGTCCACTTGTACGTTGTAACCATCTTGAAGAGATGTACCGGACATCAGCGTATTAATCTGAACGGTAATTCGATTTTTGCTCACTTTTCCTTGAATGAGAAATCGGACAATAGCCGTTTTATTAGCTTCATCATAATGAATAATCTGAGCGTTGTTTGCATTACCTCCGGTGACCCTGTAATCATATACATCCAGTGTATCGTCAATGCGATGACCCGTCAGATCCGATAATGAAACATAGATTTCCGTTGTATCTCCGTCCCTGACAGCACCTATAACCTCCATTCGAATCCCTTGATCTTCACTCACCTGATGAACAGGCTGAAGAATGCCAATCCGATCTACACCTAGAAAATGAAGAACAGTAGACAGATCAATGATGCCCACCGATGCAGCTGCCCCTGTAACAAGACATAACGATAACGCAGCGGTTACAGGAATATAGATGGCTTTGCGATACCTTTTTCTTTTATTCATGGACTTCTTGGTCTGTGCGGATGGAGCGGATGGATATAATATAGGTGGATAAAATGATGAATCTGATCTCGTAACGGTTGGTGGTTCATTCATCGCCAATTTATCATAGAACAACTTTTTAATATTAAAGAGGTTCTGCTCAGTGAATTCTTTTTCGGATTTTCGCATTTGATCGCCTCCTTTATTTCCTATTCATCCACCATGTCCTCAATCGTTGCCTGGAGCGATAAAGCTTGTTATGGACTTGCCTAACGTGTAGGGACAATGCTTCCGATATCTCATGGGGTCTCTGTCCTTCGTAAAACCGACGTTTCATAATCTCCCGTTCCGGTTCTGGAAAAGATTCAATCATTTGATTAAGTTCCGTATATGTCTCTTTACTGATCATCTGAACCAACAAATCATCCGTTTGCACCGAATGAATCTCCTCTTCATATGTAAGCTCAGTTCTTCGATTAAGTTTCCGGTAGCGATCAATCGCTTTATGTTTTGTGATTGTTGCAAGGTAATTTTTCAGGCTACTTCGCCTAGACTGGAATGCATCCGGATTCTGCCAAAAAGCAAAAAATGTATCTGCTACGCATTCTTCAATCTCTTCTGTCGATGCATGATGTAGGATGGAATGAGCAATCTTCCATAACAAACCTGCGTAGTGGTTCATCACCCATTCCATGGCTTCAGGATCACGATTCGCTACTGCCTTCCGTATCTGTTCTTCTTCCACGATTACATGTCCCCTCCCTTCCATGCTCATATGATCACGAGTGCTCGTGTTGATCCGTGCTTCCTACCTATATTCGTTTGGCAAATGACTTTTACTTACTCCACGATAAAAAAAGATTTGCAGTGACCTTGTGGTCTTCTACAAATCTTTTTTTATCCTATAATACATCTTGTAATACATCTTGTTTATTACATCATATCGCTCTCATGGGTCTTCGCTTGGAATACTAACCAATATTACGCCTCTTCTTGCACACTCAATTGTACATATTGGGTGAGACGACAATACTGAAATAACAGCAACTCTTCATTACCTTGTCCAAGAGCCACGCTACGCCCTTCCTTAATGAGGTGATTCAACAACTCATGCAGGAAACTCATCTGCAACCGCAAGGATTCCGCTGTGAGCTGCTCAAGTACCTCAATATCTCGGATCGTAAACTGAGATAACCCGCGCAGGAGCAACTCTTCTGACCAGCCGTTAATTTTCTGCATAAACTGATTATATTCTTCCAAGTCTGCCCATCCTCCCATTACCGATATCCAGTTTCAGACTGAGCACCGTTTTGCCTTTCAGGAAACTGATTGGGCTAATGCGTTTTGGTTCCACACGCACAAAGGCATAGAAGTGTTCAAGCGATTGGGAACCATATCCTGACTCCAGTCTTTGGATCATCGCCTGCCAGTCAGATGAATACGGGAGAGTGAGTGCCAATCTTTCCCCTTCGGTATTCTCAACCGTCAGGACAAGCTCCTGCGTTTGTTTGACAAAGCTATGGTCCACGATTCGAGCAACTTTGATTACAGCCAATCGTTCTTTGGGAGCAGCAAACAAGTCGAACGACCGCGATTCCTCTTGAAGTACAGTCGTTACATCTTGCATGGTTTTGCCCAGATTCAACGTTTCCACACCCGTTCGTGGCAAAATCGCAAGCTTGGCACCTTCCCCGGAAGAGATCCGGCGTTCTTCATTCACTTTAACTGTATGGAATTGAACTTCTTCACCCACGAACTGGCGAAAGGTCAGATTAGGCAACCATGGTGTGAATGCACCATAATGCTCTGTATACGAGAACTGCTGATCATCATAATATACAGCACGTACATCGCTATAAGTGTAGATTTCCTCATCATCGAAACAATAGAAATAATAGGTGATTCCACGGAAACCGGATCGTGTCTCCCACGCGTCAGCTCCCAGTCCATACAGATGAAGTGAAGGCACCGTATAGTATTTACTTCGAAAACTGCCAATGAGCTGACTCTGCTGAATGGCAGACACCTTTTCTTCTTCAAGAACCTGGAGTGCAAGATGCAGCTTGCTTACCCGATCCAACATGGATTGCATGGAGAAACGTATATGTCTGTTGAAAAACAACTGTAGTTCCCCTTGAATCCCTCGTAAACTGCGTTCTATGTCAGGCAGGTTGCCACTATGAGCTGCAATTGCCAGAGTCTCCAGTTGTGCCATATAGGACTGAGGAAGGCGGGCTAGTCCCGTCTTCAACAATCCTGCCAGCATAACCCGACATTCCTGCACTGTCTGAAGAGAGAACTTGGCTTCGTACACCCGTCCACTTAATGCATCCCTATCATCTAGGCCTTTTAGGTTCCGGTACCGTAACAAAGCTTCAAGCTTGGCCATTTTCCCGGCTGTCTGCTGCACCTTACATAGTGCTTTTGCAAGGTTCGCTTCCTCAGTAAAAGACACCTCGATATTCTGGGTGGTCAGATGAACCGTAAGAAGTGAATCTTCAAAGATCTTAATTTCCTCTGGGTATCTCAGTCGGAAAACAACTTCCTCAATCATGGAAGAACTATACGATTTAATTAACACGGGAAGGTCAGACTCTGTCATCCAGCGGAAGCGAGACTCGATCTCACGTGATACTGTATGCGGAATTTCGCTTGGATCGTCCACGTTTGATACTAAGTTTGATGCTGATTCTGTTACTGATACGTTTTTTGGTACGTCCAACGGATCATTATCCGATATCCCTGTGTCCTTATCCAGCGCATGCTTCTCGTCTGCATTCATTGAATCCTCTGCCGTATATTCCCGTTGATCATACAGAATTGCAATCAGCACATGCTTGCAGATATGATCGGCCGGGCAGGAGCATTCCCAATGATCCAGCGTATTTTCAAGCGTACAGTGTGTCCCGTCACTGAGCTGACAACTCACTGCTGCTTCATTCCATGTGTATGTTACACTTACACCGTTGTCCAACTCCTTCAAAGACCTTTTGTACAACCCCTTGTTGGCATACCGAATCAAATAATCCTCCGTACACAGCTTCGAAAAAATCCGGAATTTTTCCTTGAATCCACTCACGTCATCAACGCCCCGTTGCTCTCAGAATATCGTAGATCGTTTCACTGAACACGCGACCTGGAACATTGCCTAGAGCAATGGGTTTATTGTCCCCATAGTAATAATATTGCTTGTTATTCGGTTTGAAGAAATGTAGGGATTCCAGGGTAATGTCATCCAATCCCTCGTAATACGTGATGCTCGTACCACTGAATTGCAATTCCGCAACAAGATCTCCGTACTCTTTATAAAATTCATGAAACCAGCCGCCGTCCTGTGCCGGTCCTTTGATCCAACCGTATTTCTCCAGTGCTTTGGGGAAAGCCGTTGGTGAAAAATCAGACTCGGGCAGATGATCGTATTCATTCTTCGTTTTATCCTCATCTTCTGGTTGGTGAATCTCACGATTTAATTGCTCGAATGGCTGCTTGATCTCGTAATCCTCCAACTGCGTTGTCCAACCTTCAAGCGTCGCCTGATCCAGTTCCAGCGGGTGTATAAGTCCCACCTGCGCACCTGAAGGCAGATCAACCTCATCTTCATCCACAGAATTGAAGGTGCCATCCTCCATATAACGGAACGTGCTGATCAGAGCGCCATCCTCATACGTTCCCCAGATCAGACCAACAGCAAATTTTTGCATGATTACATTTTGTACAAACAATGCTTTCCACTCATCGGCAGACCACAGACGTTGCTTGGACAATGACTCTTCCAGACGCTGCGCCTGAATGTTAACCATGGATTTGAGATCTTTTTTCAGTTGTGTGAAACGTGCCTTGGACTGCGCTGCCAATTCAGGATCATCTTTCTGTGCAGGAGCAGGCAGACTCTTCACGGATTTTCCTGTTTCTTCATTTAAGACAACGACTTGTAAGTCTCCATTGACCTTAACCAGGAAGGAGCGCTCTCCGTAACTCAGCTGCATGGTTCCTTTTTCATCAAAACCAAGTGTAGTGACCAGCCGATCTTCGAGTTGTTCCGAGGTAAGTCCCATATTATCCGCTGCAAGCTGCAACGCTTCCTCGGCTGCACCTTTCACCTGACGGTTCTTCACCCCACGTTTGATTTTGTCAATCGCCATTAGAGCAGATGGATCTTTCAGGTAAGCGAGCACTTTCACAGCATCTGCTGCAATCGCGCCACGACTGTTTTCCGTCCATTCCTTAATTTGCGGAGCCAGAATATTCACAATGTGAATATCGCCAAAGAGTGCTGATACATACATCACCCATTTCTCTTTTGCAGGAGCACCTTCCTGAATCCAGACCTGAAGCAGTTCACTTGCAAAACGAGCGAGCGATGCCTCACTTACGTAATCTCGTAATTCATTCAACCGTTCATTAGGACCGGATGTATGATCCAATGATTGGACCAAAGCATACTGTTTAATCCGCTCATCTAAAGGCTGATTGTCTTCAATACGTATCAGTGAAGGGAGATCTTTCAAGGACAACCAGCTCAGTCTCGACAACTTTTTGGCATCCGCCTGATCAGCGAGTGCAGCATGGGCATACTCTGGACTTAGATCTGCGGTATCCAGCAGAATTTGGATCAAGCTCTTCCAATCGTCGGACTTCTCTTTCTTCAAAAGTTCACCGTACAGTTCCTTGCTGTTTTCCAGACTGCGGATTGCAGTCAGAGCCATTTCTTTGATCGCCACTTTTTTCTCCGAGAGGTATACGAGCGTATACAAGTCCTGATCAGGAATTCGGTTGAATTCCGCTAACGCCACGCCGTTGGCCTTTTTGGAAGAATCCTGCAATCCGGCACGAATCGCTTCGGCCAATATTTTCTTCGATAACTCATCACGCTGTTCAAAGGTAATCTCCAGAATTAAAATGCGTGTATCTGTTGGCAGTTTCTTGTACTGTGTCAGTGCATACTCCAGATTCTGCTGAATGATTCGGCGGTATTCGTCATGCGGCATCGATTTGTATCTGTAGTCGGTCATGCCATTAAGTGAGATCAGGCTGGTTAGCAATTTCTCACGTTGCACCTCAGGGTCTTGCCCGTAACGTTGAAGCAGCTGCTCTCCACTAAAAGCGTATGAATTGTACATGTCCGAGATAATATCCAATGTCCAATCGGGATGAGTAGTCAGGATTGCAAACCTGCGCATCGCCTCCGAATCCAAGGGCAGAAAACTAATACTAATGAGGTTGTGAACACGCTTCTTATCCCGATTCAGTTGATTAAACAACCCGCGACTATTTGGGTCCTCCCAATATTCCTCCAGGGTGTTTTCCCCACTTAAGTATCTTGCAATCGCAAGTCCTTGACGTCCCCCGTCCAAAGGATGCCGAAGAGCGTTAAATACCGCTTGCTCCAGTGACCCCTCCGCATTAGGCAATGTCAATCCTTGATCCTCCATGAATTTCTGAATGCAGAGTTTGAGGAATGGCGGTTTGATAATCTCGTATGCTCGAATCGCTTGTTCAGGACGATTCGCGATCGCGGATTGTAACATGTTCCAAGATACCGTGTACGAATTAAGCTCGTCCCGCAACATTTCAACCAACTGATAAGGTTCATCCAGAGGCACAAGTCCAGCAAGCAGATCATTTGGACTCTTGGCTCTAGGGTCCATACTCAGCAAGTAACGGCGAACTTCAAGTGGATAAATCTCATGTAATTGATGTACTGTGTGAAGCAAAACATGCCCAATCTCACTATTTGTATCAAGGAACCGTTGTTTACCTCCACTAATGTTAATCAGGTACAACAAGGCACCACTCACAAGTACCATAGTTTGATGGAATACTGTGTTTGAACATTGCTCTTTTGAAGAGAAAGACGTATTGGGATACAGTTCAGCTATGAGCTGACTACGCTTCTCCTTGAGGAATTCATCCTTCAATTCTTGGGAAGATCCGTTATGCTTTCCTTGAATATTACTGACCACTACAGGTTCAATCAACGTATGTAACTCGTCCCGCAACTTATCTGGATCATTAGCCATTACATGTTGAAACAACACTGGTAACGATTGAACAGAAGATTGAACCTCTGCAAGATGAGAAGCCGTGTCACTGAGTCTTGAATATAATTGCAGCAGCATTAATGCATTAATTACATCCCGGTAATCCCCTTGACTGTCCGCTTTTTTGGAATCAAAAAGCCACTGGGCACGCTTTAATTTACTCTTTAATTCAGTCAAAATTTCGTTCTCGCCTGCAAACTGTTTGATCTTCTCCAACCGGGACAACAATCCATCCATACGATCAGCACTTTTGCTCTTCCCGCTTAATCCGTAGGCTTCAGAGTCATTTCCCATACAGACAGTAAAGGCATCCGTTCTCCATGAATTTCTTTTGGAATAATTGGATTCCAGATATATCACAATAGCCCCGGCACGGTAAAAGATATCTCCATCGTCTTTTTTGGCAAGCTTCATGAGCAGATCAATCGTTTGATACACATAATGACTCGAATTTCCCATCATATCCGGAAACTTGTCTGTCGTTCCCAAGACGTAATCGATAATTTCGGAGCTTCGATCTGTTTTTAATGAATACTCGTTTGAACAGGTTACTGCGAATTTCTCCACCAAAGTTTCAACTGCGCGGTCTGCGGTAAGCATTACACATTCCTCCTTGAATTTAAGTGATAATCTCGCCAATCCAATCCGCGAGTTCGTTAGGCGTAATTGCTGCTACATGTGCCCCCATATTGGTTAATGTCTGTGCGGCATGTTTGTTATAGACTGAATCCCCGTTAAAATCGAGCGCGGTGAGAACCAGTAGCTTGCATCCTGCATCGATAATATCTTTACAGGCTTTATACATTTGCGCGATCGGGTACCCTTCCTCCAGATCACTGACCAGAATAAAGATGGTTTTGCCTGGATTATCGATTAACGTTTCGCCATATCGCAGCGCTTTGGTAATATGTGTGCCCCCGCCGAGCTGTACATTCATGAGCACGTCTACGGGGTCTTCCAGCCTGTCGCTCAGATCAACAACCTGCGTATCAAATATGAATAATTGGGTGCGCAACGCATTCAAACGGTAGAAGATGCTGGCCATCACCGAACTGTAGATGACTGAATCCAGCATACTGCCACTTTCGTCCACACCAATGACGATGTTCCACTTGTTATGAGGCTGTATACTCCCGTCGAAATACAGACGATCAATCACAAATCTGCGCTTGTTTTTATCGTAATTTTTCAAATTCTTGGTGATGGTTCGCTTGAAATTCAGATTGCGTAAGGATCGTACTGAACTGGAGGTATAGCGACTGCGCTTGCCCATGATACTGGCTCGGATCTGCGATTCCAGCTTGCTGCGGAGCTCTTCAACCACGGTTCGCACGATATCCTTGGCGCTTTTTAACACCTCACCTTTCATCCGTCCTTTGAACTGCATAATATTCTTGAGCAGATTCATGTTGGGTTCAAGGGATTCAAGCAGCTTTTTGTCCGTTAACAATTCTGTCAGCCCATAACGATCAAGCGCCTGTTTCTCCAATATTTCGACCGTTGGTTTGGGGAATAGGTCCCTGACTTTGTGCAGCCATTTTGGTACAGTCAGATTAGATGCACCGCGTCCTCCCTCTTTTCGATAACCTTGTTCTTCACCGTATTCACGGTTATACAGATACCCCAGAATCTCATCGATTTCCATATATTGAAATTCAGCCGAAGTGTATTGGTCTGTATTACACAACCCTTCTTCAGCGGATTCACCGAGAATCAGACGCCATCGATTTAAGGTTTCAGCAGAATGTTGATCCCCTCGGTTGTTTCCATCCGGATTGGAACTTTCATTGATTTCTCCGGTTTCGTCCGTTGTCCGATTCGCTTCATTCATATTAGCTTCCATGCGGCAAACTCCTTTCGAAGCGCTTCATCCCACGTCTTGGACTGAATCAGCATCTGTTCATCGACCGCAGGCCTCAACATCTCCTCTGGTTCAACCTGATGCAGACTCGCCACCCGTTCAGCAATCAAGCCCGTCTCCATTGGTGTAAAGTAGGTGAATGCCAACCGCAATTCCGGTACCATACTGATGAAGTCGTCGTATGACAGCTGTTCAATCAGATAATTCAACTCAGACAACAGCTGATCTTCATATAAAAAAGCGTCACGTGCTACAGTGAATACTCCCTGCAAAAAAAGTGCCGTTTGACGGGTCTGATCCGGTGTACCATGGATATACCCGCGAGCACGATCAACAATCTCATCCCTGGGCCTGTCACCTAGCCCTGAGGAAATAGCCACACACACACCCTCCAGCTGAGCCGGAAGCTGCTGATCCGACAGAAGCTCATTCAGGTGAATTCGGAATGTCTCATCCTGAAAATTCTCCTCTGATGACTCCGCGAGCATAGCTAACAGCTTCAATCCCTGAATAATAGCTTCATGTTCATCCGGATTGGCTCTGGAGAGCTGTAACAACTTGTCTACGGCATTCCTGTAAGCCTCGGATACTAGCTCAGGGAGTTGTTGCTCGTCAGATAGTCCCAGCAACCTGCGGTGCTGATGAATTCGGTTCAAGACATGCAGACTGTTACATAAGGAAAGGAAATTCCCGTCGGTTCTCAGCGCTGAGCGCACCTGTTCATAAAGTTTCATCGCTGTGTCCTGAAGTCCCATGAGCAGCGCTTGAAGCATGAGTCGGGCAAGTTCACCGCTATGATGATCCGGTACTTCCTGCATCTGTTCTTCCATTTTGCGTGTAGCCGCCCCGGCAAGTGTTCCACCATATAGAGAGTTCTCTATCAATCTGGCTTCAATGCGGGATGAGTACATATAAACCCAGGTTTCGCGCACAAGATTCATATCACGCTCTGCGATCCAGTCCGGCCCTGATTGCCGTTTCGCGAATTCCGGAACCAGATAGGTGATGCATTGAATCAATTGGCTTATCTGACGATGCTCCGGTTTCGCATACAGATCCAGCACTTTCTTGTGTTGACCTGTTGTACGAATCTGCAGTTTGTACTCTGTACAACGCGCCTTGAAGTCCTCCACGATGGGAATACTGAATGAATTGGGAGCCACGCTTCCAATGACGTCTCCTGTCAATAACCGCTGCAGCTCTTGCAGCGGTTTATCGGTCGCCAAGGTAAGCTCCCCCTTCACAAAGGAAGAGAGTGCTGCATCCATTAACTCATAGACGCCGCCTTCCCTTTTACCCCGAAGCCAGGCAAGACCTTGAATCATGCCGTACGCCTCAATCGCATCACTCGTTGATACATGCTCGAGTCCATCCCGTAATTGGCGCATCAGCCGAGATAACAAGTCCAGAGCCGTTAGATTATACGGTGTACTCTTTTTGCGAAGCAGCTGGTTCCAGATCTGATCGTAATAATTTACATAAGGCATGCCGCTCGCATATCCATTGAGCCGATCCGCTTCAGCAAAGGTATAGACCATTGGGTACATTTGTTGGTGAACCGTATCTGGATTAACCTCACTTTGTTGAGACGTTCCTGGTTTACCTTGTCCATCCAAACGTTGGTCTGTATGCCGTTTATCCATTTCTGGCTGTTCCAATTGGGATTCATGTTGCTCTGACATCAACAGTCCATACGTATGAAATCCACCTGTAATGACAAGCACACGGTCATGCTCCTGCACCGCTTGATTAATACGTTGTCTCATATGTGCTTCTCTTGCCAGATCACCTGAAGACTGTAATCGTTCCGTGGAATAACACATTCGGGATAAGGTACAATACGTGAATACATCCTGCACGAATGCCCGAGTGGATTTCTCCAGACCGCCAATTTCAAACACCTTTTCCCACAATTCATCAAAACTGCGGCAGTTTGTTTTTTGGCACAACCGGTTGATGAAATCAGACCCCGCAAGCAAGGTTTCGTCCTGAATGGAGATCTCCTTTTGTTCTGTCTGGCCGGATTTGGATGCACGAGTGGAGAAGTGTTGATAGTCCAGGTCAATAAACTTCGCCGGAATATCCAGCCGTTCTGCTTCTTTCAAAGCGACATATTCAGGCGAATAACGAAGCATCGGATAATAGCAAGCTTCTCTCTCCAATTCACTCTCATAGGTATAGTACAGACTGACAGGAGGTACCGTTGCCTCATCACTCAGCACCGAAATTAATGGATTACCACTCTCCGGTCCTTCAATCAAAATGATATCCGGCTTGTACTCCTCAATTAATCGTAACAAGTGATACGAACATGCAGGGCTATGGTGTCTAATAGGATAATAGACCGTATGATTACTCAGATTATATACCTGGGACTCGAACAAGGATTGTAACTGCTCAACATCAGGGTCCAGAACTGCTGTTAACCGATCCATTTTCTCTCCTCATAATAGTCCTTCCATATTCCCTCTTCTCTGGAACGCTCTTTTACGACCTTGGAGAAATAGGTTTTGAGAATGGACAGATCCTTGTCGTTTTCCTTTGCAATGGTGCCCAGCATGTTCTGCACCAACCGATCCAGTGCAATAGCTTTATTTTCGTAATAATAGGAAGTCATCGCACTCTGGACATAGACAGACACTGCTTCCGCCGTACTCATGGATGCTTGAGGGGTATCGAGCTTGTATCCTTCCCGTGTCATGCCGGTGCGCAGTTCCATGAATGTTGTAGCCAGCAATTCAACCACATCCGGGTTAATTTCAATATCAATTCCACTATGTAATAACAGGCTTCGTGCCTGGGACTCAATAATTTTGGCTTCCATCTTTACGTTATGAATGGGCTTGATCGTTTCAAAATTGAACCGGCGTTTCAATGCACCACTCATTTCGTTAACACCTTTATCCCGAATATTGGCTGTAGCAATAACGTTAAATCCCGGTTGGGCAAACAGTACACCACCGTCCAGTTCAGGAATGCTCATGACCTTGTCACTGAGAATACTAATCAGACTATCCTGCGCTTCAGCCGGACAACGTGTAATCTCTTCAAAACGGGTAAGAATACCTTTCTTCATGCCGTTATATAACGGTGATGGCACAAGTGCCGCTTCCGAAGGGCCTTTATCAAGCAGCATGGCGTAATTCCAGGAATACTTGATCATATCCTCTGTTGTGCCTGCTGTACCTTGAATCGTGTTTAGACTGGTACCGGAGATCGCTGCGGTCAGCAGTTCGCTAAGCATGGTCTTGGCTGTCCCGGGTTCTCCCACGAGCATTAATCCTCGATTGCCTGCCAGAGTAACCACTGCACGTTCAATTAACACGTCATTGCCATAGAATTTGCGGGTAATCGTGATCTCTTCTCCATTTAATAACGCAGGTTTATCCCTGCCAATAATAAAATCGCGCACATAGGCGGGAGATAACAGCCAGTTCGGGGGACGTTTCCCCTGATCTTCCTCTCGCAGCGCACGTAATTCAACCTCGTATAATGTCTCGGCGGGTGGTTTAAGCATCTCCATCGTCAAGGTGTCTCCTCTCACGTAAACAGATCGTATGTTCTTATTCCTATCATTTTATCACAGCACTCCAGCAACTACCCGGTAAAACGATAAAAATGGTTGAAACGTCCTTCTTATCAGCACTTCTTCTAAGTCCATGGACATAGCCTCTAGCGCAAATATGAAGGTGAAATATCCTTACAGCCGTGCCAACACACTGGTTTCGGATCAGAATCAGCATGCTTATTACCCATTTAAAAGCATTGTAGGCCATATGACCTTAGGAATCATTACACTTTCGATCGTGTGTTTCAACCAAATGAAGCCCATTATTACAAAGAAGACACAGGCCATCAGCAGCCTGTGTCTTCTTATATGTTCAAATTTCACCCAATATCTATGAATTTTGATCGAAACAACCAATCTCTTAGAAGTTCCTACTTACATTCTACGCCCGCATGAGGCGGAATACAGCTCGTACCACTCATAACGGGTAAGTTCAATATTCGTTGCATCACGACAGGCCAGAATACGTTCTGGTCGAATCGAACCAATGACAGGTTGAATCCCTGCTGGATGCTTCATTAACCAAGCCAGTACAATAGACTCCGGTGTAACTCCACGCTCCTTAGCCATTCGATCAACTAATTGAGCCGTATGCTCAAGTTCAGGACGCTGTCCCTCAACTACCCTGCCAGTAAATCGCCCTTGAGCAAGGGGACCCCAAGCTTGCAGTTGAATATGCTCTGCCTGACAATATTCCATCGTGCCATAGGGAAACACGTTGTCTCTGGCTTGAGGACGATTTACCGTCACACCAGCCTCTACGAATCCGATTTTATCCAGACTCATCTCCAGCTGGTTCACAATCAGAGGTACTTTACTATGAAGCTGAAGAAGGCGAATCTGTTCAGAACCCATGTTGGACACACCAAAATGGCGCACTTTACCGGAATGATGCAGTTCAGCCAGTGCTTCTCCAATCTCTTGCGGATGGGCGAGCGGATCAGGACGATGTAACAGCAAAATATCCAGATGCTCGATGCCGAGCCGTTCCAGGATACCGTCCACACTCGCCAGAATATGTGCACCTGAGGTGTCATAACGCTGCGGTCCTTCATCATCACCCACAAGACGTATACCACATTTCGACTGTATAATGATCTGTTCACGCAAGCCGGGAGTTTCGGATAAAACTCGCCCCAAGACATGCTCTGCCTTACCACGTGTGTAAATATCCGCCAGGTCAAAGTGATTAATGCCGATTTCAATAGCTGCTTCTACCGCTCGATGACCTTCTACGACAAGATCTGAAGTAATGGGGAACCCATCCCATTCACCCCCAAACCGCATACAGCCAAGAACCATTCGACTTGCCGGAATCTGGTGATGATGCAAAGGAAGTTGTGCGTAAGACATGTCAGCGTTCACCTCATTTTCATTTTTACCAAGCATAATAACCGATTCTCTCTACCATGTCTTCTTCCATCTTCCTCTATTTTCCTGCTCTATCATCCATATGGACCAAAAACAAGGTTTCAAAAGCTTGTGTATTGAATATATAGAGGGTGCAGGTATTATGCAGGAATATGAGAGGAGATTTTGCATTTGAATCCGAATGAATCCAACGAGTCCTCAAAGCCAGCGTTTTTCACGAAAGAATTCACGCATAACCCTTACTCGGTATATGAAATGTTAAGAAAAGAGGAGCCTGTTTTCAGAGTCATGTTTCCTCACGGGGAATTCGGCTGGATTATTACGCGATACGAGGATGCAGTTCAGATCCTGAAAGATCCTCGCTTCAGCAAAGATATGGTCCGACGTTACGGCGCTGACAATCAAAGCATCTTCTCCAATAATATGTTGTTCTCCGATCCGCCGGATCATAAACGTCTTCGGGGACTTGTGCAGAAAGCATTCACACCCAAACTGGTCGCAGACATGCGGAGCCATATTCAGGACATTGCTGATGAACTGCTGGACAACCTCCCGTCACAGGAAAAAATGAATCTGATCGATGACTTTGCCTTCCCGCTGCCCATCATTGTCATTAGTGAAATTTTGGGAGTCCCTCTTGAGGATCGTGACAAATTCCGCATCTGGTCCAATACGATAATTGATGCTTCCATAGCCAAGAGTGCCGAGCTGTTTGAGCAGCATGCCAGGGAGTTAACGGATTACCTGACGGCCTGGTTTGCAAAAGTTCGCCAAGATCCCGGCACTGATCTGATCAGCCAGCTCGTCATTGCGGAAGAATCCGGGCAGCAGTTAACTGAACAAGAACTGCTTGGCGTTGTCTCCTTATTAATTATTGCCGGTCATGAAACAACCGTGAATCTGATTGGAAATGGGATTCTCGCCCTGCTGGAGCATCCGGAGCAACGCGAACTGCTGATCAACCAGCCCGAGCTTATTCACAATGCCATTGAAGAGATGCTTCGCTATAACGGACCGGTGGAGTTCAGCACATCCCGCTGGGCTCTGGAAGATATTGAATTCCGTGGACAACGTATCGCTCAAGGTGATCTTGTCATTGTTGCGCTTGATTCCGCCAACCGGGACGAGCAGCAGTTTAAGGATGCTGATATTTTCGATATCACACGCGAGAAGAGTTCGCATCTGGCTTTTGGCAAAGGCATTCATCTCTGCTTGGGAGCACCGCTTGCTCGTCTGGAAGGTGAGATTGCAGTCAGCACACTTCTGAATCGTTTTCCAAATATACAGCTTCAGGCAGATGTGAATGAACTGGAATGGAGACCTGGTATGAATGTTCGTGGTGTCAAGGAAATCCCGGTTCAACTAAAATAATGGCTAAATATGAATAAATGAAAGTGAGGCACATTACATCATGGAAATGAACACCTTGGTATGGATCGTTTTGCTGCTTCTGATCTTTGTGTTACTGGTCAGAGTCACCAGCCTGCAACGCCAATTAAATGAATTGAAAAGAGATGTCGAGCGTCTGGAGAACGGTTCAACCGACAGCGTCCGATCCGACTTCAATTACACCTTGTCGCCGAAAGAAGCATCTCTTTCCCACACAAGCCAACCAACCCAAACGGATCTGGATCAGGAACTGCTCACACTGATACAACAAGGGAAAAAAATTATGGCGATCAAACGACTGCGTGAAGCCCGAGGTCTTTCGTTGAAGGAAGCCAAAGACTATGTTGATTCTCTCGATCGGTAATATACAACTCACATAACTCTCGGGGAAGTTACTACAGACTTTCGGCTGTTAACACAGACGCAGTAGAAAGTGTGGAATCTTCGTCCGAGAGTTTACTTTTCAAACGACATATGCTACTGTTATTTCTATATTACTAGAAATAAGAAATAAAGACGAAAGGACCGATCATTATGCAATCAAACTCAAATGAGATTGAACAAGTTGTCAAAATTCATAAAGCGCTGGGCGAACAAACACGCTACAAAATCATTCAGATTTTATCGGGCGAAAGCAACCTGTGTCCTGCCGATCTGGAGAGCCGCCTTGTTACGGTTGCCCTATCGACTCTGTCTCATCACCTGAAACAGCTGTCCGATTGTGGTCTGCTTACATCGCAAAAGAAAGGTACGTATATCTACTACAGCCTGAACACGGAGACCGCACAAAAGTTTGTTCCCTATCTGCTAAATAAATAAAAAAATTTGAGTCATATTTCTATATAATTAGAAATATTGAAACAACGCACAATATTTATTAGTAAAACTAGGTCACCTAAGTTTACGCTTATACCAATATTCATTATCTAGTTTGTAGCATTACCATTCGCGCAGATGGGTTGCATTCAGAGCATTCATGTCTTGTTCAATCGTCTTTATTTCTATATTTCTAAAAATATAATAATAATAAGAAAGAGGTTATGTTTCCATGTCTTCTACGCTCAAAATCTATGTTCTTGCCTTGGTCAGTTTCCTTGTAGGAACGTCCGAATATGTCATTGCCGGCATTTTGGATCGTATTGCAGATACGATGAATATCTCTTTAATCGCTGCCGGACAGCTCATTACGATTTTTTCGCTCGTATACGCGCTCGGTACACCTGTCATTATTGCACTGACTTCGCGCTGGGACCGTCGCAAGCTGTTGCTATACTTCCTCGGTCTATTCGTTGTGGCTAATGTTCTTGCCTACCTGTTGCCGGGTTATGGACTGTTCGTGGCAGCACGAGTGTTGATGGCTTTAGGCGCAGGCGTTGTTGTTGTCACGGCATTAACGGTTGCTTCCCAAATAGCGGCGGAGGGTAAACAAGCTAGTGCAATCGCCACAGTAATCACTGGATTTACAGCTTCTTTAATCGTTGGCGTTCCGCTGGGAAGGCTTGTAGCTGCATCTTGGGATTGGAAGCTTGTTTTTGCCGGTATCGCCGTTCTTGGAGTTCTCGCCATGCTGGTAATCGCGGCCGCCATTCCGCCTTCCAAAGCAGAAGCGCCTGTTCCGCTGAAGAAACAACTGTCTTTGCTCAAACAGCCACGAATTGTTTTGGCACTGCTGGTGACATTTTTCTGGTTAGGTGGTTATTCCATTGCCTACACGTACATTTCACCTTACCTTGTATCCGTTTCAGGAATGAGCGAAGCACTACTCAGTTCAGCTTTACTCGCATTTGGCATAGCAAGTCTGATCGGTTCAAAAGTTGGAGGGTTCAGTGCTGACCGATTGGGTGTCAAACGAACGCTGATCACAGGCATGACATTACATATCGTAAGTCTGGTCCTGTTGAATATAACGGCAAGCTCTCATCTCGCTGTCTTCCTTGTTCTGATTTTGTGGTCTTTTGCCGCGTGGTCCTCAGGACCAACTCAGCAATATAACCTGGTCACCATGGCTCCGGAATCCTCTGGCATCATGCTTAGTCTGAACAGTTCGGTGATGCAATTAGCCATGGCTGCCGGCGCAGGTATTGGCGGAATCGCGGTCAGCAGCGTTTCATTATCATCCATTACCTGGATTGGCGCTGTCGGGGTTGCTGTTGCCGTCATCATCGTTATAAGCTCGTATCGTTCAGCACCTGTCAAAAGTACACAAGCCAATACATCGCACAACGTTGCATGATATGAATTTGTAGTACAAAAAACAAACCAAAAAGAGAGGCACTGTACGTATACAGTGGCCTCTCTTTAAACATTTTAACAGCAATTTTTATTAGTCTCTGAATGATCAGATAATGGAGTTAACCTAGAACACAAAATGATCCACTGTTACGAGTGTATCCACACGGAACACTTCTAAAAAATGATTTTATTTTCTGTGCATTACTCTTTTTGTGATATAATACTTTTCTCAAATAAAAACGACTGCAGATAGATAAGCAAAGTTTGCAATGGGGTTATCTGAACTAAAAATTCATCTGTTAAAAACTCTTCTAACAAAAGAATGTTTCACCTCTTTTCTTTTGCGATGACAGCCAAACTCCAATCGAAATTATTTAGTAATGTTGTTCTTTTAATACTTGATCTTTCAATAAATATGTCCTTTTCATAATAAGAAAACAGGATGCGAATTTCACACATTATTCTCATCGTTATATTTCAAAAAGCTTATATATTGATTGACCCTCAAACTATGAAGATCGAAATTCTACTAAAAATTTATTGAATTCAGCGATCCATTTAAAAAGGTACGTAATCAGATTCTTAAAAGCCCCTTACGATGTTAGCTCCTTTTCTTAACCACTCTAAATAATCTTGATCGTCTAATATTTGTTTCTTAATGGATTCAAATAATTCGTCAGTTATATCAACATTGCTTGTTTGACTAACCTTCTCGTAGACTAAATTTCTTATATCAAGAAGGCAAGCATTCTCATCCAAGAATTTACCACAAATATATATACAAAATAAATTGAACCAGAACCATGTATCTTTATTGCTCCTTTTTAACTTAATACCATCTATATTAAATTCATGAACAAAACGTTTTAGTTCTTTTACATTAAGTTCAGAAGAAAAGCTGAGCATAAACAAATTATTTTTTACTGACTCCAAAAATTTTTTATGGTTAGAAGTTTTAGTACTCTCCATTTCCGCTAGTTTATTAGTTATCATTACTAATCTTGTTTTATATTCGAAATTTTGAAAATCACTCATAAGGTTTTCGAAACAAAAAATCTTATAATCAAAAACGTTCCCCTTACCTTCCAAAGGGAGCTCCTGAGAGAAAAAATAGCATTTACCCTGTTCCAAAATATTACCTAAATTAATCTGATACGCCGCTAACCCGAAGAAAGAAATATACACATAGAGAGAATCGTTAATTTTATTCCTGATAAGTAAATGACTACCTAATCTGCTTAGTTCCTTGATTTCAAGACACACTTTTTCGTCAGTTATTAGAGAAACCAGTTCGTTTTCACTTTCTTCTATGCCAGTTAAAATAAATTGAATAATGTCACTATAAATATCTAGACAAGTGTTTATTTTCTCTAATTTACAATGCCATTCATATGCTATTTTGGCCATCAATCTTTTTATTTCAATACTATAAAATATAGATATATCAATTTCCACTTGCTCTTCTATTTCAATATTGTTGAGGTCAACACATTTAATATTATCCTCATGAAAGTTCTTCATTCTGATCAACTGATTTATAGGTCCTAACAATTGCCTACCTGTATCATCTCTAAATATTTTTTTACCTAAAGTAGTTGATTTTGATATCACATTTTTGGCTGAATACGTTCTATCTTCAATTAAATATTTAGCTTTATAGGATGGGTATTTATTTCCTTTTCCTTTAATATTAAGATGGTTTCTTATAAAGGCCAACTCTTCAATGACCTTTGATTCAAACATATTGCTGAACTTATTGTTATGATCTATTCTGCAAACATTCTTGTTTTTGATTGTTTGGTTCGTTAGCCCATCAGGAATAATATCTGACTCTGATAATTCAATACCGTCTGCCTCTCCTCTTCCACAATAGATACAACAATTGCCCACAATCTTCTCTCCTTCTTAACACATTTTTATAATGTAAGTAACAATATTAGCTATAGTACGGATTTGTTTTAAGCAAGTTCTTGTCATACTCAATATCTCTCAGTATGATTAGTGAGGTATACCATTATTTAACATCAGAATTCTATACCTCTATCCTAAACTTCTAGATGGCTTGCTACAATATTTTTTATTAAATATGTTATTAAAGGAGTGTGAACGAGCATGACAAAAGAACTTGATTATTACATAAATCAGTACTTAGCAAATAACTCTAAGAAGCGATTTGATAGATTAATACAAGAGCTAGGCAGACATGACTTCCCTGCTGATAAGCTCGAATTATTATGTACATCAAAGGAAGTTCGTAATTTATACAATCTTGCTAAATTTTATGGTTACCTTGATCGACTTCTTGAAGCCCAGTTTTATTTAGAGATGTATATAAATGAACATCCAAAACATGTGTTTGCTCTTGTAGAGATGCAAACAATTGCTTGTCGTAGGAAAGATCTTCGCACCTCATACAATGTTCTGAAAAAAATTGAACAATATGGAACTTTGGTTGAGACGATTCGAGGTGTAGCACTCCATTCTATGGCCTCTGGACACTATGATCGACTTGAAAGTGTTATAACAGATCTACTTGAAACGAATGTTAATGATAAATTTACTCTATATGTCATTTACGAATCTATCATTCTTTTAAAAGATCCTTTTATTATGAGAAAATTTCTAAAATTAAAAAACAGTGAAATATTTATTTTTTCATCATCAGGAACACAGACTAAGATATTGAAGGATATTTTAACTAAAAGTCTTTTAAACTCATTAATTCAAATAAAGGTGGCAGAGAATATCTAATGAATAGGAAATTTTTAGTCGTGAGAGTTCTACATGGTGATGGAATCGTTTTCCCTTCTTCTCAGGCATATGGAGATGTTGAGATTTATAGTCACAGTGTTGACTTCACATTGGAAAAAGAAGCTATTAACCAGTCTCTCCAATCATTCAATATCGAAGAGAACCTTACGATTGCACAACGAATAAAGACAATCGTGGAATGTAATGAAGAAGTTGACGCAGACATAAAAGCAGAAGCCAAATTTCAACAAGTCTTAGATAACTTAGAAAGACGTTTGTATGGTTCAGGATCAGGAATACTTTTAGATCCAGGATACATTAAAGATCTAGAGTCAGGTATTATACAGCCGCGTTTGCCTAAAAAGAAACTTTCAATGGGGCCAATGTTTAAAGTTCATCGCCACTTTATTGAACCCATAGATACCGAGCAGGCTTTGTTCTTATGGGACAATTCCGAGCTTAGATCTGCAGTAATCCGATGTAATCATTGGTACAGAAACGCGAAGATTGAAACTAACAAACAACTAAGGTGTTTATTTCTTTGGTTTTCTATCGAAACCATTGCCAAAGAAGGCAATGAAAATATCATTCCACGTCTCCTTGTCTCACTTGGCTTTCCTGTAGGCAAAATTGGAGAATTCTTATCTAATGAGATTATTCAAAATATTAAAATTCATCCACAATATAATTTTGCTTATAGATACCTGAGCAAACAGTTTGAAAATATCCGAACACTCAGAAATAATATTGTACACTCAGGTTTCCGTACATGGGACGTACCTTTAGAAGATCTTGAAGAATATGAGAAAATTTTAACCTTAACCTCTTCAGGCATTTACCAGCTGGCTATCAAGGGTTTATTCGAGGGACTTGTTACAATAAAAGAGTTATGGGAATATACACCAATATTTTTCTCTTACCAAGAGGACTTAACTACAAATCTGCATGGTAATATTCTCTACAAATTTTCTCAAAATAAATGATTAAAATTTTGATCATAATCATACCGAGGCAATTCAGACAAAAAAAGTGCCGCCAATCAATTTTAGGCAGCACTTCCAACCCAATATGGAAGCGGATTGTAGATTAATATCTTCACTTAGGATTAGAATCAGTAAGTAATCATCTTATTTTAAAGAGGCTGTAAATCAGTCGGAAAATGGCCAAGCATCGTTGACGTGTTGACCGCTAGCTCTCATGTTGCGCCTAGTCGCGTTACGAATACGATAGATAAAGAGGCCTCTTCTAACCTAATGACGAGGCATTTGATTTTTATGGAAGACAAGACATTGCTCAGTTTCCAAAGATCTGGTCTGAAATGGATAACCAAATCCTGAAGCAGAAATTTATTCGCAGGGAGACTTAACTAGATTAATAACATATGGATGGCTACATTCTTCATTCATGTTCTTTGGATGGAGAGGTTGCAGTTCACCAATTCTCTATGTGAAAAATCCCAAATTAGCCCTTGCGGTTTAAATGCATCTTTGTCTTACCAATTTCTAACTAGTGCATTTCTACTGAAAGACTACCATAGACTTTTACACCGATGTGAGCTTCAGCTACATCATTATGACGAGACTCCATCGCATTTATTAATACCCAATATCGGAACTATCCCGCCTGTTAACTTAATCAATTAGCAGACTATAATTGATCTAGATGACCTGCTGAACTCTTATTGGGCCGTAACTGCACCATCGATCGGATATACTGCACCATTGATATAAGGCGCTTCATCTCCAAGCAGGAAGGAAACCAGGTTCGCGATCTCTTCCGGTCTGCCCAGACGTCCGGATGGAATGCTATCAACGGTTGCCTTGAATACTTCAGGGTTGTCTTTACCGAACTGAATGACCATCGGCGTCTCAATTGTACCTGGGGCAATCGCATTTACACGAATGTTGTCCTTGCCATATTCAATTGCAGCTGTACGCGTCAAGCCCACCACGCCATGTTTGGTTGCTGCGTAAGGTGCAACTGCAGGTACACCAACAATACCGGCTGTGGAGGCCGTGTTCAGAATGGAACCTCCACCTGTTTTGAGCATTTCAGTAATTACATACTTCAACCCGTAGAATACACTTTTCAGGTTAATATCAATGATCTGGTCAAACTGCTCAATCGTATGTTCAATCAGCTTAATACCAGGACCTGCAATACCTGCATTATTAAAGAACATGTCGATTCGTCCGAACTCTTCGACTGTTTTTTTCACATAATTCTCAACTTCAGGTGCTTTACTTACATCTGCTTGTACAAAAATAGCTTTACTTCCCAGCTTCTCAATCTGCTTAACCGTCTCAAGACCTGTCTCTTCGACAAGATCCACAACGACAATGGATGCACCCTTCTCAGCCAGCTTCAATGCTGCTGCTTGGCCCAATCCACTTCCTGCTCCAGTAATAATGGCTACTTTTCCTGCGTGACTCATGTTGATCTCCTCCATGTGTGTGTGTCATCTTGTGATTGGATCGATGAATACGATATGAAACGTACTTACATGCAATGATGCAATATGTAGGTCAAAAATGGCATAAAACCTTCCTGACTTTACCTATTCTAATAGACTTTCGACATAAAAACAAATCATATAATATGCATTCATACTATATCACCTGTCACATTTTCAGCATTTTAATTGAAGGAGCACACAACTATTACGTCTTGTTGCATGCTCCTCTTTTACATATACAATACTTTTTAAGTCGGTATCTCTACAACTTCAAACGGTACATATCCGCTTATCAAAACACTTTAACGTAGCAAATTCGTTTTTGCCAATTCAATAATTTCGTCCCCTCGTCCGTTGAGCACGGCTTTCATCATCCATAAGGTGAATCCTTCCGCCTGTTTGATATCAATCTTCGGTGGTAAGGACAATTCCTGACGATTCACCACCACATCAATCAGCACAGGACCATCATGCTGAAGCGCACGCTGTACAGCTCCTTCGAGTTCACCCGGATCCTCAACCCGAATACCTTCCATGCCCATGGCCTGAGCAACCATCGCAAAGTTGGGATTTACAAGCTCTGTTCCCGATTCAAGGAACCCGGCAGCCTTCATCTCCAGCTCAACAAAACCGAGTGCTCCATTATTAAACACCACAACTTTGATCGGCAGATTATGCTGTTTCAGTGTCAACAGATCACCCATCAGCATCGTAATACCACCATCACCCGACAACGAGATGACTTGTCTGCCCGGATAAGCGACTTGAGCACCAATGGCCTGTGGCAAAGCGTTTGCCATCGTACCATGACTGAATGAACCGAGCAACCTGCGATTACGAGACATCTCGATATAACGGGCCGCCCATACTGTCGGAGTACCGACATCACAGGTGAAGATGGCATTTTCAGCTGCGGCATCACTAATGACCTTGGTCAGGTACTGCGGATGGATGGGCTTTTTACCCGGTTTGCCAACGGCCAGCTCGTCCAGATCTTTGCGTACTTTCACATAACGATCCACACTTTTACGAAGATGTTTGTCACTGTGTTCTTCTGTCAGATAAGGAAGCAAAGTCTCAATGGTCGCTTTCACATCACCACATACGCCGTAATCCAACTTCGTACGCCGACCCAGATGGGAAGATTGAATGTCGACCTGAAGGACAGTGGCATCTTCGGGATAGAATTGACGATATGGGAAATCCGTTCCCAGCATCAATAGTACATCACAGTCCATCATCGCATGATAACCGGATGAATACCCGATTAGGCCGGTAAGGCCGACGGAATAGGGGTTGTCATACTCCAAATATTCCTTGCCTCGTAGCGCAATAACCATCGGGGATTTCAAACGATCACAGAGCTGCATAAGGGGTTCCCGAGCGCCTGCGCAACCTGCACCGCACAATAACGTAATTTTTTTGCCTTGATTCAGATACTCCGCCAGTTTAACGAGTTCAGGCTCAGAAGGATGTACCACGGGGTTGGTTGCGTGATACACATGCTCAGGTACAGGCAGATCGGCTGCTTCAAGTCCTGCTACATCCCCCGGCAATACAACGACGGACACACCCGAACGTGCAACTGCTGTCTGAATGGCCATCGTCAGAGAACGCGGCATCTGTTTGGCTGTTGTAATGACTTCACAATAATCGCTACATTCTTGGAACAGATACTCCGGATGCGTCGCCTGAAAATATTCACTGCCAATCTCGTCACTTGGGATATGTGCAGCGATAGCGAGTACAGGAACACGATTGCGGTGACAATCGTACAGACCATTGATCAGATGCATATTACCAGGACCACTACTACCTGCGCAGACAGCGATACTTCCACTGACCTGAGCGTCCGCCCCAGCAGCAAATGCAGCTACTTCTTCATGACGTACATGAATCCATTCAATCTTCCCAGAACGACGAATGGAGTCGAGTACCGCATTCAAGGAGTCTCCAACAATGCCATATATACGTTTGATGCCAGCGTTCAATAAGGATTCAACCAGAACGTCCGCTACTGTTTTTTTCATAATAGGTGAGTCTCCTTTAATTGCTCATTTTGATTATGTTTCCACTCGGTTAATATACCTATTCTTATACCCCAATCTTCTGAAACCCGAACCAACTCAATATGTATGTCTGGATATATGAAACAAAAAACTACCCCTTGAACCGTTATTTCATTGTTAGCAAAATGCCAAAAAATCCGCTTGTCGAATGACAAACGGATTACGGTTAAATTAGGTTTATTGTTATTTCATGTGAATTCCCTAATCCAAATCAGACATTAGATAGCAGGCATCACATTGCCACCACTTACCGGGATATAGGCACCTGTGATAAATGAGGACAGGTCCGAAGCGAGAAAAGCTACCGCATTGGCGATTTCCTGATCTTCACCCCTGCGCTTCAGCGGCACAGTACGTGTATATGCCTCATCATGTCCAGGCTCACTGGACCGATCACGTTCACTAATTGTCCATCCAGGTGCAACCTGGTTTACGGTAATCTGATACTCACCAACCTCCTTGGCAAGCACGCGATATACACCATCCATTCCACGCTTACCAGCGGTGTAGGCTGATTGATGAGTGAAATTTTGCATCGCACATTCCGTATTGATGCCAATGAACCGACCAGCTCTGATATTTTGCATATGTGGAATGAAAGCTTTGGCAAGATACACACTCTGCATGACACAGGATTCAAACTGGCTCGAGTAATCTTCAGGCGACTGCTCCAACACCGTTGTCCATTCATATTGAATGACTGCATTGGCAACAACAATATCCACTCCGCCGAGGACAGACTGAATCTCATCACGTATCCGAAATGCTGTATCCTGCTTTGTAATATCTCCCTGTACAATAACAGCCTGACGACCGAGTGCTTCAATCTCACCTTGAAGCTCCCGAGCCTTGGTATCATTATTTATGTAATGTAGAGCCAGATTGGCGCCACAGGCTGCCAACGTACGGGCGATGACTCTCCCCAGTTGTCCGGTTGCGCCTGTAACCAGAGCCGTTTTTCCTGAGAGATCCAATTGCATAACAGCGAAAACCTCCTTGTATTCATTTGCCCGAAAACGATTTCGGAAATATGTTACTTTTGTTCATTAATTACCGCGTTATTCAGAGAGATATACAGCATTGTTCAATGCTGTATATGATAGTTCAACTTTTTTACTATATGTGGAGACTATTAATTATGATGTTGAATGAGATCAATTTCCTGGAATCGACTGACTTCCTTTTCCCAACGCTCTGCTACATATTGACGGTGAACCGGGTGATTGTTGTATGCATCATACGCAACCTGATCCGCAAAGACCATCGAGAAGCTGTAATCGAACTCATTCTTCTCACTTACCTGTTTCAGAACCTGAAATTGCTCTACCCCAGGAATGACAGCCAGTGCATCCGAACTTTCCTTCAAAAAGGCTTCGGCCTCCGGTGTATCTTTACCCGCGTAAAGTGTAAACGTTACCATATGTGTGATGCTACTCATCTCTATTTCCTCCTCCAATATGTTCGTACTCGTTTCCTAGTGTACATCCGAATGTGTTGTAAGCGCAATAATTGGTTGAATTAATTTTTAATGTACACAAAAAAACCTCAGGATAAATCCCGAGGTTTTTTTGTAATGTATGGACAAACTTATTTGGTGATGTTGTATTTACGGTTAAATTTATCAACACGGCCACCGATATCCACGTTTCTTTGTTTACCAGTGAAGAACGGGTGGGATGCGGAACTAGTGTCCACACGGATTACTGGGTAAGAGTTACCGTCTTCCCATTCCATAGTTTCGTTAGAGAACTTCGTGGAAGAACTCAGGAATTTGAAATCAGCACTTGCATCGTAAAAAATTACGAGTTGTGTCTTTGGATGGATGTCAACTTTTGGCATAATCTATTTACACTCCTTTAATATGGGTACTTCTTTAGAATCAAACTACATTTTATTATACTCTTTTTTTGGACAAAGTACCAGCAGGTTTTGAGGAATAGCTAAAAAAAATATGATATCTGTGATTTTGCACCTAATCAGGTGTCACGCCGTCCCTTTCTCCAGTACATTCAACATGTACTCCAAAGCCTCCAGTTCATCCCTGCCTCTTGTCTGTAATCTGACAACACTACCATATCGAATGGGTAGTAACGCCATTCCAAGCAGGCTTTTGACATCTACACGATGCTCATGCTCAGACTCCATATACGACAAAATAATATCCGAGGAAAAACGCGACGCTTGAGAAGATACCGACATCAAATCATCCCGATGAAAATCAGCGTGTATCATAAATTCATGTACTCTCACAACCTTCAGTTCCTTTCGCTAAGTACTTATTCACCAATATGGTGTGTATCCATTTATATATTAAAATCATCATGAATTATACCATGTTATGGGAGCTTGACCCATACTTTTTTTGCAAAAAAAACAAAAAAAGAGTCCTGAACCGCAGGACTCTTCCAGGTTGTTCTTACATACCATTCGGATAAACCATGACCTTCAGACTGCCGCTTTTATTGTGTAATGCACGCTCCATCGCTTGCTGTGTCTCTTCGAGTGAATAACGATCTGTAATCAGGGACATCACGTCATGCTGGCCGGAGCTCAGAAATTCAATTCCTGCCGGATAAGTATTGGCATAACGGAATATGCCATAGATATCAACTTCATTGTCCGCAATAAATGGAACATTGAGTGCGATCTCGTCCTGTGCAGGCAGGCCCACAATCGCAAGTTTTCCTCCACGTCGAAGTGAATACAGAGCAGATTGTAGCGCCTTCGGATTCCCCGCTGTTTCCCATGCAGTATCAACACCCACACCACCTGTTAACTCGCGAATCACAGCCAGTGCATCTTCATTCCGCACATTAATGGTATGAGTGGCACCCATGCGGCGAGCTGCTTCCAGCCTAACTTCCTCCAGATCCGTTACAATGATCTTCTCTACACCGAAAGATTTGGCAGCAGCCACGGCCATGAGTCCAACGGGACCCATGCCCATAATCGCCAGGGTTGTACCCGGAGCCAACTTGCTGCGGCGTGCAGCGTGAATACCAACAGAGAATGGCTCGTTCATAGCTGCTTCCTCATAAGACAGGTGATCCGGGATCGGGAATACCATATCTTCACGTATCACCATGTATTGTACAAATGCCCCATCCACCGGAGGGGTCGCTAGAAATTGTACATCCGGACACAGGTTATAACGACCTTCCTTGCATGCCGAGCAACGTCCGCAAGTCACCCCAGGCTCAATAGCAACCCGATCCCCTGTTTTCAGACGTGATACGTTCGAGCCGACAGCAGCAATGATCCCCGCACACTCATGACCCAGAATGATCGGTTTCTCCACCACAAATCTGCCAATGCGTCCATGTTCAAAATAATGCACATCCGAGCCACACACCCCGACGGCCATTACCTGGATTAACACCTCATCCGCTGCCGGTTGCGGGACGGGTTGTTCCTCAATAATAATGTGTCCTGGCTCTGTCATGATAGCAGCTTTCATGGTCTCGGGCAGTTGATATTGTCCCATACGGTTCTCCTCCTCATGTATGTCCATGCTGTCTATTGTACATCAAAGAAAACAAGGTATCTTCTTTCTTCCTTCCTAATTACCAATCAATAGATTGTTCGACCTTGTTCATCCGCAATGCCGCTCTTGCGATAGAAGTACGTATTGATCATGTCCCCCCATTCCTTCGCATGTTCGGCCTGGTTGTCCTGTAAAGAAGCAACTTTGCTGAAAATGACTGGGTCGATTTTGCCCTCCAGCCCTCTCCATGTCTCGGCTAACGCCTCCGCCTGCGCAACACCTTCAAAGTGTGTATCATAAATATGCTGAATGACCGTTTTCCCCGAATGCAGAACATGGGTGTACGGCACGTGATGGAAAAATAATATCAGCTCATCCGGACAGGTGTCTACGGACTCATAACGATCAGCATTCTCAGGGTGATACTGTGACGTGTATCCTGTACCGCTGTTCACGGTTCGATCTACACCAATGCCATGACAATCGGCAAAGTGATACGTTCCCCATTTGGAATACTCGTATCCATCTACATTCGGCCCGTAATGATGTTCCGGATTAACCATCCAACCCACACCGAGAGGCGCAGTATAATTCTCATAGATATCTAATGAAGTCAAAAGCATGCCCGTAACTTGCCGCACAACTTCGTCTTCATGTCCAAAAGTGAGTCTCACCCACTCATCGGCAATCTCTTCCGCGGTCAGCTCCGGATTCCACGCAAGTCTTCCGTATCCATATAGATTCGCCTGCGCGAGTGGATGTCCTGTCCAACAGGCATCTGCACCAATATTGGATACTGCGGCGAAGCCACTGTATGGCCGTTTATACAGAGAACCGTCCGCGATTCGCTTGATCTCTGAACCTTCGCCTTTGGCGTATGTGTCAAAGTCCAATACTTCTTTCCACTGGGGAACCAGATAACAGAGATGACGTTGTTGCCCGGTATACTCCTGTGTGATCTGAAATTCAATCACCTGATTTGTATTTTCCATGGCACCGAACAGCGGGGATACCGCCTCTCTTACCTGAAAGTCCATCGGCCCGTTTTTGATCTGCAAAATGACATTTTCGGCAAAACGCCCGTCCAGCGGCGTAAAGTGGTCATAGGCTGCCCGCGCACGGTCAGTGGAACGATCCCGCCAGTCCTGCTTGCAGTTATAGACAAAGCAACGCCAGATGACCAATCCACCGAATGGCCGAAGGGCTTCAGCCAGCATGTTCGCACCATCGGCATGATCACGGTTATACGTGAACGGTCCCGGACGATTCTCGGAGTCTGCCTTGATCAGGTAACCGCCAAAATCCGGAATCGCTGCGTACACCTTGGCCGTTTGAATGTTCCACCATTCCCGTACCTGCGCATCCAGCGGATCAGCCGTACGCAATCCACCAATCTCAATTGGACTTGCGTAGTTGGCGCTCAGGAACAATCGAATGCCATACGCTCTGAATTCAGCGGCAACCTTCGCCACATCACTAAGATAACGTTCTGTCAGAAACAGACTCTCACGGCGGTGTACATTGACGTTGTTGATCGATATGGCATTGATTCCCGTGGAAGCGAGTAAACGTGCGTAATCCCGGATGCGTACCAAGTCCAGCGTAAATTCCCCGTTATCATAGAAAATGGAGTCTCCTGCGTAACCACGCTCAATGCTGCCGTCCACGTTATCCCACTGATTAATCATTCGTAGCGCATTGGTTGGCTGCTCTGTAATAAAGCTCCACTTATTCACAACGTCATCCGCCTTATGTGCACTCCCTTGATCCATTGTCAGCTCTCGAAGCAGATGGAATGCACCATACAGCACACCTTGGGGAGTCTCTGACCCAATGACCAGTACACCCTCGGTCTCGTTCTCACGAATGATGTACCCTTCCCCTTGAACAGTTGAACGCTCTGTCTCGCTGAACAACCCAGCCACGGAAGCGCTCCCTGTCCAAGTGCCGATTCGTATTGCGGGAGCGGAAGCATGATTGTCCCGTTCACTTTCCTGAGCATCAGACAGATGACTGACCGACGGTTTCACGCCATATAACCTCTCCAGTCCCCGTGAAAGTTCGGTCAGAGCTGTTGTAATTACTCCATGGTTCTCTTCCACCAATATCAGCTTGCTCCACGCAGGAGCCGTCTTTTGGGCAAGTCCATTCGCTCTTGGCAATTCAGAGTGATACCCCAGCCACGCATCGTACTGTGGACCCGACAAAGCAGATTGAACGACGGATTGGCTCATTGTACCGCCTCCTTGCTGGCATAGATCTGCCCAAGGTGATTCCCTTTTCCTTCGAGTAGCCATAGAATCGACGTTACACCACGCGGATAGTACTTGCTGCCAACCGCCACACCAGACAGGATCTGGTCACTCCAGCACCAGTAGGATTCCTCCGGATGCAGAAGCCAGTTGACATGAGCCGCGTCTGCTGCCTTGCCTGTCTCATTCCATTCCACACCCAGCAGCTCTCTAGCGATAAACTGGGACAAATAGATTTTGCTCAGCCACGAGTTATTGCTTGTTGAGGACAGTTTCCAGCCCCCATCTTCGAACAGACATGTTCCCGGTACAAGAACCGTCTTCAGATGAGTTTGGAGTGCTTTCAGATAAGGTCCAAAACGACCATTGACATCCAGTGCTGCTTCACAGCCTGTAAAGTACGGGAACACCAAACCTTCAATCGCCGGAATGATTCGAGAATCATTATTTTCTGCAATAACAGCTGGAATGTAGCCGCCATCAGTCAACTGTGCAGCAATACTGGCAGCGCAGCGATCCGCTTGAAGTCCAGCTTGATGGGACAGATCGGCCAACTTCTCAGTTGCGAACAGCTTCTCCAATGCAACATAGACCGCCCAACATTTACCCGCCAGATAGATATTATTGCGAGACTGACCAAGTGACACATCCAGGCTATCGTAGGTTGTAATCTCCGCTCCACCTTGGGTACGGCTACTATCCAGACCCATCAGACCGTTACGCTGCTCAGCGTCGGGATGGTCACGATTAAGCATGCTTTCGAAGCAATCCTGGATAACAGGCAACATGTTTTTCACAAAAGCTTGATCCTGTGTCTGTTCAATGTATACTGTCGCGCAGCAGAGCCAGTTCACCAGCTCCTCGTGGCTCATCTGTGAGAAACAGTCGTCAATGCCAACCAGCTCATATGCCGAGTGTCCAGGGCGTGAGAACACATTGGCAACACCAATATCATGGGTAAAGGTAATTCCGCCCGGATATAACTTCTCTTCCCCCGGGAAACGAACCTGATCCGTATAACTGTATCGTTTCACAAACCACTCCAGCTCATTACGCACCGTCCATGGATTCAAGGCAAGCTCGAAGTACAACTGATCAGCCGTCAGATCAAGTGTGTTCATCATCCGATACTCCCCTTCGTTCACCACCCAGAGTGGCTCACCATCGGCATCCAGCAGTTGAGTACTCGCATAATAGCTGTGAATGGAATGAGCAAGCATGAATGATTGATCTTCGGTCAAAGCAGCCGATCCAAGGCGTTGTTCAACCTCTCCACAGGATGCAGTCAACTCACTAAAGCGTTGTAGTGCATACTCTCCTGCTGCCTGAATATCGGAGAAATAGCGCGTATACCAATACGTTGTGTCCATGCCGGTCGTCACAATGCCCCCGCGATAGAAACATACTGCGAATTGATACGTACGTTTCTCTCCAGCCGGCACCTCCATCAGTAGTGCAGCGGTTGAGCCAAGTCCAAATGCCAGATTCTCCCGATGTTTCTCCTGCAACAGTTTCTCCAGCGTAAATCCGCGTGCGGGCCACAGTCCATCATCTGCTGACATAATCGCTGTAAGTCGACCTTGTCCCACACCTGTGATGGAGCCACCTTCCGGTCCTCCAATCAGACGCATCGCAGAGTACGGATCATTGCCCTGATAGCCAAAGTAGGCTTTGCGGGATTGTTGACCTTCCGTATTGTCAATCGTCATCTCAACCAATACGGCAGGTACGAGTGCATCCATTAATTCTTCACGATCCCCATTCGTTGGATCAGGTACTGGACGTACAGGCGAGTAGATACGGAACGTCAGATCTCCTGCAGTCCACGTATCCGTACCTGAGGTAAATTCACGGGTAATATCTTCATCGCGAAAAGCCGTAATAAGAGGTTGTGGAACTTTGGTCGCTGTTGTCGACGCAGGGTCCCCATTCTCCAGCTTCTCTACATCATAGCGGCTGCTCTCATCCTCGGAAGCTTCATAAAAAGGAAGCGCCTGATAATTGTCGCCATCGCGAGATTGTAATCCAATATATATATTCTGGTCAGCCGGCTTGCCGAGCTCAAGACCCAGCCCGCCTTTGGCTCCTTTGTAACCCAGTGTAAAACTCGCAAAAGCACCAATCGGTGCGTGATGTGCATTATAAAAGATGGATTTGGACGTATTCATGAATCATAACCCCTCTCAGAATGGTATGCATACGTTTTCATTAGCCCCATCCTAACACGTGGTTCCACCTCCGACCATGATCAAATCAATCGGATATTTACCCAAATCAAGCTGATAGACTATAATAGATTAAAGCGGTTACAAAAAAACATTCCAATTGATATACGTGCGTAATCCAAATCACATTTTTTGAACAACGTCTATGAAGGAGGATCTTCCATGTCTTCAACGTATTTGCCTCCTACTTTGGGAGAAAGTGTCCATGAAGTTTTTTATCCAGATGTGCAAACAACGGTTAATCTCTTCGCCATTCATTTACGAAGTGTGGGTATGGACTGGGATTATCCGGCGCATGAGCACCCTCAATATGAATTGAATTATGTCACTGAAGGCGAGCAACGCATGATGGTGAACGGTACCTTATATATTCAAAAGGCTGGCGAACTGCTCCTGATTCCTCCGGGAAGCATTCATTCCAGCCAGAGCCATAACCGCAAGGGATTCACGTATTTTTGCATGCATTTTGACATTGATGATCAGTTGTTCCTATCGTTGCTGGCTCGTATCAAACAAGTGCGATTCAGTGCGGATAGTCCGGTTACACAGCAGATTGAGCCGGTTTTGCGCAAATTGATGTCATCTGCGGATGATGAAACAGCAAATACGATGGTACAGCGTATGCAGTTGCAATCTGCGGTATTTGAACTATTTGGCCATCTGTGGGAGGCGGTCTCGAAAGAGGCAGCTCACTGGTTTACCGACGGACACGAGAAGATCGAACTCGCCCACCAGATTCGTAATCGGTTGCAAGGCCTGATGAGTCAGCAATTCAAACAGGGACACGAGTCCAACGGTCACTATGGCATTGATGATATTGCAGCAGAGCTGGGCATCAGTTCTTCTCACTGTAATCGCGTGTTCAAGCAGGTGTTTGGTCAGTCTCCTCGTGCTATATTATCCCAGTTGGTTTTGCATGAAGCGAAGCTTCTTCTGGGCAATCCGAAGCTGTCCGTTCAAAATATTGCCGCCATGCTTGGTTATAAGGATATTGCCCATTTCAGTCGTCAATTCAAGCGCTGGTCCGGCATGTCACCCTCCCGTTACCGACAGGAACAGCCTGCTCTGGAATAGGTCCAGTAGCAGGCTGTCGGGCTTGATTCAACTTTTTCATAATTCGATTCAAGATGTTCTCTGTATTTAATATGAAGTGTTATTTCAACAAACGCTTAATCAGCTTCAGCTTGTTATCATACGGTGGATACAGAATCGGCAGATTCAATTTGGTGCTTTTTTTCAGTACACTTTTGAGATGAGAGAAGGTTTCGAAGCTGTACTGCCCATGATACGAGCCAACACCAGAATGACCAACACCGCCAAACGGCAGACGTGGATTCGCTACATGCGTGATGGTATCGTTAATGCAGCCGCCTCCAAAAGAAACTTCGCGCAGCACTTTGTCCTGAACCTGGGTGTCGGAAGTGAACAGATACAAGGCGAGTGGTTTCGGCCGCTTTACGATTTCTACAATGGCTTCATCCAGGTTACGATAACTAATGATCGGCAGAATCGGTCCAAAAATCTCATCTTCCATCGTTGCTGCATCCCAGGACTCCGCATCAATCAGTGTAGGTTCAATAAAGCGATCTTCCTCATCCGAAGCTCCCCCATATATCACTTTGGCATGATCCCGTTCAATCAAAGTCGTCAGCCGTTTAAAATGTCCCTTGTTCACGATTCGCCCATAGTCCTTGTTGTGCTGAATATCCGATCCGAAGAAGGACACAATCGCTGCTTTCATCTCCGTAATTAACGATTCCTTCACGCGCTCATGCACAAGTAAATAATCGGGTGCGATACAGGTCTGTCCTGTATTGAGCAGTTTGCCCCATATAATGCGCTCAGCTGCTACTTTGATATCCGCCTGTTCATCCACGATGACAGGGCTCTTGCCTCCAAGTTCTAACGTAACGGGAACGAGATTTTTGGCAGCTGCCTCCATCACAATCTTGCCTACCGGTACACTGCCTGTAAAAAAGATATAGTCGAATGGCGCGTTAATCAGCGCTGTTGTTGTATCTTTTGCACCATCGAGCACTTGTACGTATGCCGGTTCGAACACACTCGCAATCATTTCACGTACAACAGCGGACACCGCAGGTGTATTCTCTGACGCTTTGAGCACGGCTGTGTTACCTGCTGCAATCGCACCTACCAATGGTTCGATTAAGAGTTGAAAAGGATAATTAAACGGTCCGATAATCAGAACCGCCCCGTAGGGTTCGGGTATGATATAACTTTTCGAACCCAGGAGCGCCATTTGCGTTTTCACTTTAACGGGTTTCACCCATTTATTCACTTTACGAATGGTGTGTGTGATGCTGTCCATCATAAATCCGATCTCGGTTGTGTAGGATTCGAACTCACTTTTGCCCAAATCCTGATAGAGAGCTTCTGTCAGTCTGGATTCGTACTTTTGAATGGCCTGCTTCAGTTGGGTCAGACGGGCAATTCGAGCTTCTGCCGATCGTGTTGCCCCGGAACGAAAGAATTGTCGTTGCTGCTCCAAAATCTGTTCAACTTCCTGACTGGTTACTTCCTGTATAGTCGTTGTCATATATACATACTCCTCTATTCATTATTGATCAAGTGTTTAAACTTACGAACCTATAAGACACATGCAAAAGCATGTTTGATCACTATTACTCTACAGACACTCTTCTTCCAAAGCAGCTACCAGTTCCTTCAGCAGTTCCACCGATGCATTCAATGAAGCCGAATAATAACGCTGTGTGCCCTTCTGCTCCACAGATATAAGTCCCTTCTCTAACAACAGCTTGAGATGATGAGATATGGCTGGCCGGGATAGGCTGGATTGTTCGGTAATTTCATTCACTGTCATTCTGCCTTTCTCGGTGAGTGTCAGCAAAATGGATTGACGATGGTTGTCACTTAACACCTGAAATAACGGAATACAGGTTTGAAAAACGCTAATTGCTTTTTGTCCCATGGTTTCACCTCTATACTATTTCTTCTTCATTATTTCTACGTATATTTCTCTGTTTGATGTCTGTTGGTTTAAACATTCGAACCTAATGACTGAATTGTACTCTTTAATCACTTGAACTGCAAGTGAACTATCAACTAAATTTAATATAATGCTTATAAAGCGCTTCCATACTACCATACAAGTATGGTAGTATGTCATTGAAGGAGTTGAAGTTGTGGAATATACCCCAAAGTTATCATCCAGAGCCGGTTTGTTGCCTGTTGCGAGCAATATGTCTTCCATGAATAATAAGCAATCTTACTCAACGCGAGATGTCGTTTACTTCACGCTGAAACAACTCATTTTGAGTTTGAAAATGCCTCCGGGAACAGCTATTTCTGAGAAGGAAATTTCGCTGGAGTTCCAGGTAAGCCGGACACCTGTTCGAGAAAGTTTTGTAAGGCTTGCACAGGAAGGTCTGCTGGAAGTGTATCCACAGCGTGGCACATACGTCTCTCTGATTCAGGTCGATCTCGTTGAGGAAGCACGGTTCATGCGTGAACAGCTCGAACGAGCCGTAATCAGGCTTGCCTGCGAGAACTTTCCGAACGAACAGATGGTCGCTCTTGAACAGAACCTTGCTTGGCAACAGGAATGCAGGGTCAAACCGGATGATGAACGAATGTTCCAATTGGATGAGGAATTCCATAGCACTCTTTTTGCAGGCTGCAACAAAAGCAACACCTGGACTGTTATCCAGCAGATGAATGTACATTTGAATCGAAGTCGCATGTTACGCCTGTCCTCGGACCACCAGTGGGATCACCTGATTGAACAGCACCGGTCTATGGTCAAGGCCATTCAGCAGCATGATGCCGACACAGCAGAGCGACTGATGCAGGAACATTTGCATTTAACTGTCACCGATTTGGCCGTCCTGCAGGATACATATCCGTCCTATTTTCAATGACTGAATTTTTCTTCCTACTATTCATGATGAGGTGAACGTGATGAGAATGGTTTTTCGCTGGTTCGGCGAAGGCAATGATACGGTAACGCTGGATCATATCCGGCAGATTCCGGGTGTTGAAGGTATTGTGTGGGCACTGCACGATGTTCCTGCTGGCGAGGAATGGCCGATGGACAAAATACTCGCTGTAAAAACAGCAGCGGACAAGGCCGGGTTACATCTGGATGTCGTTGAGAGTGTGAACATCCATGAGGATATCAAGTTGGGCCTGCCATCAAGGGATAAATACATTGCGAACTATATTAAAACGATGGAGAAACTGGCTCAAGTTGGTGTGAAGGTCATCTGTTACAACTTTATGCCAATCTTCGACTGGCTTCGCACGGATATGCACAAGGAAATGGAGGATGGCTCAACTGCCCTCTTCTATGAGCACAGTAAACTTGCAGATATAGAACCTCTAGAACTCGTTCGACGCATTACGGAAAACTCCGCACTCACCATGCCAGGTTGGGAACCAGAACGATTGCAGTATTTAACAGGTCTGTTCGAAGCCTACAAGGATGTAACCGAGGATCATATGTGGGAGCACGCACGTTATTTCCTGCAAGAGATTATGCCTACAGCCGAACGGCTGGGGATTCGAATGGCCATCCATCCGGATGACCCACCATGGCCAATCTTTGGATTACCAAAGATTATTACAAGTCAGGAGAATGTTCGGAAATATTTGAATCTTTATGATAGCCCTTACAACAGCGTGACACTATGCAGTGGCTCTTTGGGAGCGAATGCTGATAATGACATTATCGGGATGATACACGAGTTCAAGGATCGGATTCCATTTGCCCACATTCGTAATGTCAAAATCTACGAAAACGGCGACTTTATTGAAACGTCACATCGCAGTCAAGATGGAAGCGTCGATATTGCGGGGGTTGTTGAGGCTTATCATGATATCGGTTATGAAGGTTATGCAAGACCCGACCATGGTCGTCACCTCTGGGGAGAACAGTGCCGACCTGGTTATGGACTCTATGACCGGGCTTTGGGGATCATGTATCTCTGGGGCGTCTGGGATTCCCTGCAAAGGAGGGCAAAAGCATGAGTGAACACCAATATGAACGCTCATCTCGTCTCGAAGGCAGAACGGCTGTAATCACCGGAGGTGCTGGAGTATTATGCCGCTCCATGGCGGAAGAACTCGCTCGGCACGGTGCAAGTGTAGCCATCCTGAACCGCACGGTGTCCAAGGGACAGGAAGTTGTATCTGCGATAGAAGCTGCCGGTGGCAAAGCGATTGCTATTGCCTGTGACGTAACCCAGGCCGATAGTGTGCAAGCAGCGGCAGATGCGGTGCTGGAACAGCTCGGACCATGTGATATTCTGATCAATGGCGCCGGTGGCAATAACGCCAGTGCCAACACCACCAATGAAATTTTCAGATTGGAAGATCTGGAAAAGAGCGATGTCACTACATTTTTCGATGTAAGTGTAGAGGGATTTCGTCAGGTGATGGATCTGAATTTTGTCGGTTCTCTCATCCCTACTCAGATCTTTGCAAAACATATGATAGAGCGTGATGTTCCCGCTACTGTCATAAACATTTCTTCCATGAGCGCCCCATCGCCCATGACGAAAGTTCCAGCGTACAGCGCTGCGAAGGCAGCCATTAACAACTTCACGCAGTGGCTCGCCGTTCATCTGGCCGAATCCGGTATTCGTGTCAACGCTATTGCACCCGGGTTTTTCTTGACCGAGCAGAACCGTAATCTATTACTGCAACCAGACGGCTCACCTACGGAGCGTTCCAGTAAAATTATTGCTCATACACCCATGCGCCGCTTTGGCAAACCGGAAGACCTGCTTGGCACATTAATGTGGCTTGCGGATGAAAGACAATCCGGCTTTGTCACTGGCACAGTCATTCCGGTAGATGGCGGATTTATGGCGTACTCTGGTGTTTAACGATTAACGTGTAAATGAATCAGTTCAACTAATATAGGTATTTAATGAAACCGAAGCTCGGGATACATACCCAGGTTTCGGTTTTTTGCGTTCAAGCATAAGATCCTCCAGCGTAGGAAAAGCTTGTTATAATGCGTGTTCAAAGCAAACTTTTCAAACTAGCTCTTAATACAGCTACGGTGAACTAAAGGAAGGTGATACATATATGATGGAAGAAACATGGGTTGTTGCCGTACGGTCTATTATTGCCTTTCTGACCCTGATCATCTATACAAGGGTGCTGGGCAAACAGCAGATGGGTAACTTGACGTATTTTGATTACATTAACGGTATTACAATCGGTTCCATTGCGGGTACGTTTGCAACCGATCTCTCGTCCAAGGCGTGGATTCATTTTGTGGCCTTGACCATTTTCACAATCATTACGATCATCTTTCAGTATATTACGCTGAAGAATCGCACCATCTCCAAATTAATGGACTCAGACCCCACATTGATCATCCAGAACGGTAAAATTCTCGAACAGAACCTGAGTAAAATGCGAGTCAAATTTGACGAATTGACCATGATGCTGCGGCAAAAGGATGTATTTGATATTACGACGCTGGATTATGCGATTCTGGAACCGGATGGCAGCCTCTCGGTTGTTTTGAAACCTGAGAATCAGCCTGTAACCGCCAAAGACATGCATATGCATCCTCCAAAGAGTAAGCTGATGACTGAGATTATCATTGATGGCCTGCTGATTAAGCAAAATCTGGAGGAAAGACACAAAGATATTAATTGGCTCAGTGAACAGCTTAAGAAACAAAAGATCACGATACAGGATATTGCTTTTGCCGCCATATTGCCTAATGACAAATTGTATGTTGATCTGTTCAAGGATAAGATCACCGAAAAAATCGACATGGGCGATTATGAGGGGCCTTTCTAAACTCTTTACATCAAGGAGGCGGTTGAATGAAAACGCGTTTCTGGCTGTTATATGTGCTTCCGATCTTCCTCATTCTTGTGTTCGTTGCAATTATGGCTAGCGGAGCCTTTCTCAAAAAGCCCTTTGGCAACGATGATCGCTTGCTTGAATCTATACAAACGTTAGAGAAACAGGTTGAGGGTAAAAAATGGACTGAAGCCAAGTCTCAAGTTAATTACGCAATGAAGGCCTGGGATAAAGTCGTCAACCGCATTCAGTTCAGTGTGGAGCGTGAATCAATTTATGATATTCTGGGGACCCTCGCTCGGATGAAGGGCGGCGTTACCGCAGAGGACGATAAGGCGATTATGGAAGAGATTTATTACTTTTATGTGTTATGGGATAATCTTGGAGATTAGGTTCAATATCTTTAATATCAAGCTTGAATATCAGAAGTAAGTCCAAAAACAAAAGGCACTATCCTTTTATGAAGAAAGGAAGTGCCTTCTTTGCTTTGATATAACTTTATATCCATTACGCTCTTCGTAATCCCCGAGACCGTGACGATCGCGAAGTACCTTCTTTGCGGAAAAAGAGACCGAGTGCTCCCTTGGCACACCACAGTGCAAACAAAGCGAACAGCGTGCCCCAAAACAGCGCGGGAAGGAATGTCTGTTGAGCGAGATTCGCTGCATCCCCTGCCCGTGAAGGCTGAGTCCAGGACATAAATCCAACGTATACAGCACTAACAACCGACTCTTCCAGCGTAAGAAACGCCAGTAACAGATAATAGTACTTCACGATCTTGGCACCAAAAATCATAATGACAACGTTCAGTACGATGAACCCGGTCAGCCATAACATGCCGAACTCCCCTCTTACATATAACAGGAGCGACACCAGAGCGACAGCCGTCATAATACCAAGTCCCCACATGTGCAAGCCTTTGCGGTATAAGTAAAACAACAGCAAGGCGAACAGTGATGCACTGATATATCCCGCCAGAGAAACCAGGATCGATCTGCCTGGCGTCAGCATGGAAGAGTAAGTTACACCACTATGATCAGCGTATAATTCAATGCGCAGCACTTTACCGGACAATACCAGTGTCATTAGTGCATGACCGAATTCGTGAATCATCGTATCCAGGTTACGGAACAAGGACGAAAATGGGATGAATCGTGTAAGAAAGACGGAGCCTAGTAGAAAAAGTATCGTTTTGACCCACTTATTCAATCGTGTATACCTCCTTTACCTTCAAGTAAACAAGCCTATCCTTTATACTACGCTTTTTTCACTCGATTCGTTTCGGCTTCCGAACTGTACGGCACAGTGCTCCATCCACCAGCAGAAGCTCCGATTGTGTCCAATGAAAAAAGAAGATAGATCATAGCGGCCCTTTTCGGCCTCTAGCGTAACGAGAAGTCGATTCCGCATCCGACGGAGGGCATAGTGCACGAATTGATCTGCTACCTCACTTTGTATCAGGGTAACATAAGCATAAAGGGAATGATCGACAGGTTCATCAAGCGGACTCACCCCTGCACATGAAAATTCCGTCCTCACGCCCGCACTCTGAAGTATGGACAATGCCTTCACGAGTTCGGCATCAACTTCAACACCGTTCCAAATCTCTGTTTTCTTCGCGGATACTGTATGTTTATCACGTTCCGTCCAGTGCATCAGCTCCAGCTTACGCCGTCTCCACAGATGGGCAGGCTGTTCACTTAACAGCACTTCATGTTCCTCATTTAAACTCATGCAATGCGTCCTCCTGTTCTGCTTGATCCGGTCACCTTATTCAACAAAGAGAGAGCACATCACTGTGCTCTCTGCTTTGCAAAAAGGCAAAGGAATGGCGATCCATTCCTCAGCATGTTGTATTATTGTACCTTTTTCGGTGACAGGCATCAAACTGATTTTAAATTATTCGTTTAGTGCCAGTTTCAGAGCCTCCAGATTCTGTCTCATCACGCTAATGTAGTCCATTCCCGCCGCAATTTCTTCCTCGGTGAGTCCCTCAATCGGATTCAATACAGCCGTCTTGGCCCCCACTTCACTTGCGATTGTCTCAGACACTTTGGATGAAACCAGTGTTTCGAAGAAAATCATTTTCACCTGATGCTCTTTTGCAAAATCAATGACAGATGCCATCTGTGCTGCCGAAGGTTCTTGCTCAGGAGACAATCCTGCGATGGGCACCTGTTGCAATCCATATTCCTTGGCAAGATAACCAAATGCAGCGTGTTGTGTGATGAAATCCTTACGTTTGCTATCCGTCACAGCCGCCTTGAAGTCCTGATCCAGTGACTCCAGTTGAGCAATGTAGGCATCTGCATTCTGCTTGAACTGTTCGGCATGTTCCGGGGCAGCCTGCGCCAAACCTGCTTCAATATTGCGCACTTCCTTTACAGCCAATGCAGGTGACAGCCATACGTGGGGGTCGAGTCCACCGTGATCGTGATCATGTCCTGCTTCTGCCTCTGCGTCATGATGATGGTCGTGTTCTTCCGTAGTCGCTTCATCTGCATGATCGTGATCATGTGCTTCCCCAGCGGATTCATCGGCATGGTCATGCGTATCCGTTCCATCGGAATCTTCATGTCCATGATCATGCTCATCTTCTGTACCTTCAAGCAGGTTAATTCCTTTGCTCGCTTCCACCTGAATGAGTGAAGCATTGCTCAGACTTCCGGTGACCTGATCAATCCAAGATTCCATGCCCGCACCGTTGTATACAAGTACATCTGCTTTTTCAATGCTGGCAATATCTTGTGGTGTAGGCTCCCAATCATGGGGCTCCATTCCTGCTGGAACGAGTGTATGCACATCGGCCAGATCACCTGCCACATTTTTGGTGAACTCATACATCGGGTAGAAGCTGACCTGCACGTTTAATTTTGCTACTTCACTCTCTACGGGTACCGTATTACCGGCACCCGTAGAACTTGTATTTGCATCAGAAGCGGATTTTTGTCCGCAGCCTGCGACGATAAGTGTGAGGCTGAACAACAATCCGAGCGTAGCTTTTTTACTGAATTTCATGTGATGTATTCCTCCTAGAATGGTTGACCAGAATGAGGTGCTGTGATTTCGTTTCTTTGCGGTGACGCTTGCGGTTATATCGTGCAATCAGCTTTTGCGCTGATATTCCAGTTAATAGAATGACCAACAGGATGAGTGCAATTGTTCCTCCCGGTGGTGTATTTAGATGGTAAGATGTTGTGAGCCCGCTAAAAATACCGATTAATCCTGTAATTACCGCGACAATAATCGCTGCTGTAAAACTGCGAGACACTCTCAGTGCCAAGGCAGCAGGTAATACAATGAGAGCAGACACCAGCAACACACCGACGATCGGCATGGCTGAAGCTACAGTCATTCCTGTCAGAATGGCAAATGCAAACGATAAACCTCTTACCTGAACGCCTCCAATGGAAGCAGTCTCTTCATCAAACGTAAAGTTATACAACGGTCTTCGGAGCAGGATGAAAAAAAGTAAACCTATGACACATACTCCTGCCATCATCCACAACTGCATATCGCTAACCGCGACAATAGATCCGAATAAGTATGAGCTGAAGGTCTTGGACAGATTGGTTTTGAGACTCATCAAAACCACAGCAAGAGCCAGTCCCGAAGTCATGATGATCGCCACAGGTACCTCGCTGTAGGTTCGGTAACTTCGCCGCAGTTGTTCAACCAGTAATGCACCGATAATTGCAATCGCGAACCCGCAGATCACCGGGTTAAGATTCATGACTGAACCGAGCGCCACCCCTGCGAGTGAGACATGGGATAACGTGTCTGCCATAAGGACCTGCCGCCTGAGCATCAGATAAACCCCGAGAATTGGAGCGATGACTCCAATCAGTCCACCTGCCCAGAAGGCACGTTGCATGAATTCGTACTCAAACACTGCCATTCCTCACTTTCTTGCCGCTCCAGAGTAATCGTTCGGTCCAATCGATCCCCCATCTCTTCCAGTCCATGAGTAACCATAATAATCGTTATCCCATGAGCATCAACATAGTGGCGCATCAGATTGTAAAATCCCTCACGGCTGTGGTGGTCCATTCCCGTTGTTGGCTCATCCAGTACCAGAACCTGCGGTTGCCCAGCCATAGCTCTGGCAATACAGATCCGTTGCTTCTGTCCGCCAGACAGCTCACCGACGCGTGTATTCCGATATTCCCACATACCAACTTCCCGCAGACTGCGTTCAACGACGGCATCCTGCTCTGCTGTGAATCTGCGGAATAATCCCAGACTGGTGTAACACCCGGACCGGACCAGTTCATTCACCGTACTGGGAAATCCACTATTAAATGATGCCACCTGCTGGGGCACATAACCGATATTGGACTTGTTCCCACGTTTCAACTGCGGATTCATATGTATCGTGCCGCTCCAGGGCTTTAATAGCCCTAGCAGCAGCTTTAACAGGGTCGTTTTGGCAGAACCGTTGGGACCTGTGATGCCTATGAACTCTCCCACATGGATATCCAGCGACAGTTGATCAATGACCGGCTCTTTGCCATATCCAAATACAACATCACGCATGGAGGATAGTATCATGCCTTTCCCTCTTTTCGTAAATATTACGATTTAAAAATAACAAAAAAATTTACCTGGTTTCCCGGTGGATCGTCATTTTCTTCAAACGTGGGGAGTACTTCTTCATCTCAAGTCTCTCTGGATGGTTACGTTTGTTCTTGGTTGTTGTATAGTTGCGGTCCCCGCACTCGGTGCAGGCTAAAGTTACAATGACTCTCATGATTGTTGCCTCCTCTTATTTAATCGTAATTATTACTATTTAATGATAGTAGCCTATGCTTTTTCGTTTGTCAACTCCATGCAGGAAAAGGATCTTTCAGTTCACGCCAGTTCTACATATCGTTGAAGAATCTTGATTAATCGTAAAAATGTTGATTAGAACATAGGAATGATGTATGTTGCCGCACGTACAAGCATATATTTTAGCAAAGTCCTAGTTGTGGAGGTCTGTTTCATGAAAATGGCAGCCAATCTGAAGCTCCTGTCCTTCCTGATCCCTTGTGCATTTCTTGTTCCCGTGTTGATCACAATGGCTCCAGACTTGAAGGAAGCATGGAACAGTGAAGCTTTGCAAAATATGAAAACCGTATTCATAGGTATTTTCCTTGAAGCCGCACCTTTTCTGCTCATGGGTGTGCTATTGTCCTCGCTCATGCAGTGGTTCGTATCTGAAGAAATGGTCCGTAAACTCACGCCAAAAAATCCGATCGGTGGTGTGCTGGTCGCAGGGCTACTCGGTATTATTTTCCCCATCTGTGAATGTGGCATGATCCCGGTAGTGAGAAGGTTGATGCACAAAGGCATGCCAGCCTATATCGCAGTTACGTTCATCCTGAGTGGTCCCGTAGTCAATCCCATCGTATTTACCGCAACCTTGCTCGCCTTTCCCTCTCATCCTGAGATTACCATTGCCCGTATGGGACTGGCCTTTGCTGTAGCAGCTTCCATAGGCATGCTCGTATATGTGTTTGTCCGTCGAAATCCTCTTCGGATGCCAAAGGTCGCAGTGACAGAGGTCAAGACACATCCTGGGTTTAAAATGGTGCAACCTCACGCGCACGCAAATGCACATGATCATAACCATGTAAAAAACTGGCGTAGCTTCTTCATTCACGCCGGAGATGAATTCGTCGATATGAGCAAATATCTGGTGATCGGTGCCCTGATTACAGCCTGCATCCAGACATTCATTAGCCGCAGCGATCTGATCTCACTTGGTAATGGTCCTGTTGCCTCCTACGTGTTCATGATGGGTTTTGCTTATGTACTGTCTCTCTGCTCCACGTCCGATGCTTTTGTGGCTTCTGCGTTCTCACATACGTTTGCACTGGGGCCGCTGGTATCCTTCCTTGTACTTGGTCCGATGCTGGATTTCAAAAGCACGCTCATGCTACTCTCCACCTTCCGTACCCGATTTGTTATTGGTCTAAGTCTAGCGATTATTACGCTCGTTTTTGCCGGCTCGTGGTTGATTAACCTGCTGGTATAAAGGTTGAGCAACATACTTCATGGCCTGAATGGTTAATCACATGAACTTTCATACTAACTATGAATAGAGATGAGGTGATGATTATGAACCACACGGTCTATACGATGACCAAACCTCCTGTTCCAAGGTCACACGTCATCCAATGGCATAACCTGATCCGTGCAGGCTGGATCGGCGGGGTGGCAGTGTACATTATTCAGTTGAATTCAAGTGATTCGCTTCATTATTATTTGGCTCCTACCATGCAAAAACTGCTATTATGCTGTCCTGTTCCCTTATTGTTTATTGCCGTTATCATGGCTTGGCATGGACTGTTCGGTAGAAACGAGGTTCATTGCGACTGTGAGCATCCACCACCTTCCGGGTTCCTACGCAGCTCGTTGGTATATGGTCTGATTGCTATCCCCTTGTTGCTGGGATTTCTGTTACCTGATCGGGCTCTCGGTAGCTCCATGGCCAGTCAGAAAGGCATGTCTCTCACCTATGCCCCTCCCGAGATTCGTCGAAAAGAGCCTTTACCTGATCCAGCAACTCAATTGAATGTACAAGATCTCACACAAAAATCAACGACCGTTCAGCCTGCATCGGCCACCAAAGTACAGTTCATTCCCCCAGACGAGTATAGCCGCGAATTCGCTGAACTGGCTGAGAAGTTGTATGCAGAACAGGTCATCCGAGTCTATCCCGAGATCTTCTCTGAAACCCTCGGCACGATTGATATGTTCCAGCGACAATTTGCAGGCAAAGATATCTCCTTAACCGGATTCGTTTATCGGGACAAAAGCATGGATCATGAATCACATTTTGCACTGGGACGATTTCTCGTCATGTGTTGCCCAGCGGATGCGGCTCCCTTTGGCGTGATGATTCACATCCCAGAAGCGGATAGCTTCCCTACAGATAGTTGGGTGCAAATTGATGGCAGCATTGGCTCTGCACAGGTGAACGGTAAGGATACGATTGAGATTCGAGCAACAAAGGTGACACCTGTATCCGAGCCGTCTACGCCTTACATTTATACCAACGCAGATTCGGTGATGGCGTATGAGAAAATAAAGAGCCCATAGTTGCTCGCAATAACTAACAGCGTAATTTCAAACGACAAAAAGCCCCAAAGCTATGGATTACATCGCTTCGGGGCTTTCATGTTCAGTCAGATACGAGATTACATCTCGTCTTCTCTGATTGTATTATTCCGTTACGATATCATGAACCAATACAGGAGCATCAGCATGATCCGCAATCGTAATGTTTTCTTTGATCTTCGCGATGACGTCTGCTACGTCTTCACGATTGGCATGAATTGTTACGAGGGACTCACCAGCTTTGACTGGGTCACCCACTTTTTTGTTCAGCATCAGACCAACAGCGAGATCGATCTCGGACTCTTTTGTTGCACGGCCTGCGCCGAGCAGCATTGCTGCAGTTCCGATTTCGTCAGCAACGATTCCGGCAACATAGCCGTCTTTGTCTGCTGGGACTTCAACCAGATATTGTGCTTGTGGCAAACGATCTGGATGATCGACAACCGAAGCGTCTCCGCCTTGGTTTGCCAAGAAATCTTTGAATTTCTCCAGTGCTTTACCGTTCTGGATCACTTCTTTCAATTTCTCCTCAGCGTGCTCCAAGGAATCTGCCTTGCCAGCAAGGAATACCATCTGACGTCCAAGTGCCAGACACAGTTCTTCCAAATCTTTTGGACCTTTACCTTGCAGTGTGAGGATGGCTTCTTTCACTTCAAGCGCGTTACCAATCGCCAGACCTAGTGGTTGGGACATATCGGAGATAACAGCCATCGTTTTACGTCCAACATTGTTACCGATGCTTACCATGGCATGTGCCAATTCTTTAGCATCTTCCGTTGTTTTCATGAATGCACCAGCACCTGTTTTAACATCCAATACGATTGCATCTGCACCTGCTGCAATTTTCTTGCTCATGATGGAGCTGGCGATCAGTGGAATGGAGTTAACGGTAGCTGTTACGTCACGTAGTGCATAGAGCTTTTTGTCTGCAGGCGTAAGGTTACCACTTTGTCCAATAACTGCAACCTTGTGTTCGTTTACGAGACGAATGAACTCTTCTTTTTCAAGCTCTACGTGAAAACCTGCAACGGATTCCAGCTTGTCTGTTGTACCACCCGTGTGACCAAGTCCACGTCCGGACATTTTGGCAACAGGAACATCCAGCGCAGCAACGAGCGGAGCGAGTACCAGTGTCGTCGTATCGCCCACTCCTCCTGTGGAGTGCTTGTCTACTTTGATGCCTTCGATAGCGGACAGGTCGATCGTCTCACCGGAATTCACCATCGACATCGTCAGATCGGCGCGTTCCTTGTCTGTCATATCTTTGAAGAATACTGCCATCGCCCATGCGCTGACTTGATAGTCCGGGATTTCTCCTTGTGTGTATCCTTGAACAACAAAATCAATCTCAGCAGTTGTCAGTTCTTTTCCGTCGCGTTTCTTAGCAATAATGTCTACCATTCTCATGATGATCTCTCCTTGTGTGTGTTGATTGTATTGAACACTTTGTTGTTAGTCCGTTACGGCTCCGGATCGTTCCTCCGATCGCTGTTGTCTCCAAGTTTTTTTGATTCCATTTGCAATGGAGAAAACTCGGAGACAAAGGCGAACGCTAACGCTTCTTCAGAATCGGTTCCGGTTCCTTCACTTCGTGCTAAAACAAAAGTTTCGATCCAAATCAAATGATTATGAATATAAAATGCAACAATTACAGTGTGATTGCTGTGTCCAGGGCAACTACCATCATGTCGTTGAACGTTTTTTGACGTTCTTCGGCAGATGTTTCTTCGCCTGTCAGCAAGTGGTCACTTACCGTCAGGATGGTCAGTGCGTTAACACCAAACTTGGCAGCGATAGTGTACAATGCTGTTGTTTCCATCTCTACGCCGAGTACGCCGTGTTTCATCAACTTCTCGGTTACGGAACGGTCATCGCGGTAGAAAGAATCGGAGCTGAATACGTTACCAACGTGAATCTTCATACCTTTAGCTGTTGCACGGTCATAGGCTTCTTTCAGCAGGGAGAACGTAGCAATTGGTGAGAAGTCATAACCACCGAATACGTGTTTGTTCATGCTGGAATCTGTACATGCTGCTTGTGCAAGGATGACGTCACGTACACGTACATGCTCCTGCATACCGCCACAAGTACCCACACGAATCAGGTTTTTTACGCCATATTCGCTGATCAATTCGTTAGCATAGATTGCAAAGGACGGAATACCCATCCCTGAACCTTGCACCGAAATCCGGTGTCCTTGATATGTACCTGTGTAACCGAGCATTCCACGAACTTCGTTGTAACATACAACGTCTTCGAGGTACGTATCTGCGATATATTTCGCGCGCAAAGGGTCTCCTGGCAATAAAATCGTTTCTGCGATATCCCCGGGTTTTGCTCCAATATGTGTACTCATGAATGAATCTCCTCCAGTTATACAATTAGTCTATTATGATGGCAGGACCGGAGCAGCCAAGCTACTCCGACCTCCCCTATCCAGTTTTTGAAAAACTTATTTCAAATCCTTCAGGAAGCTGGTGCCGTATTCCGGCAATTTCACTCCAAAGTTCTCGGCTACGGTTGCGCCAAGGTCAGCAAATGTGCTGCGCAGATCAAGCTTTTTGCCCTCGCTGAAGCGCGGAGAGTAGGCAAGCAGTGGTACATATTCACGTGTATGGTCTGTACCGCGGTATGTTGGATCGTTACCATGGTCAGCTGTGATCAGCAGCAGATCATCATTGGTCATTTTGGCAAAAATCTCGGGCAGCCGTGCATCATAGTCTTCAAGTGCCTGAGCATAACCTTGCGGATCACGACGGTGACCGTACAGGGCATCAAAATCAACCAGGTTCAGGAAGCTGAGTCCAGTGAACTCTTCATCCATCGTTTCGGACAACTTGTCCATGCCATCCATGTTGGAGACGGTACGAACAGCCTTGGTCACACCTTCGCCATCATAGATATCTGCGATTTTACCCAAAGCAATCACATCAAATCCACCATCTTGCAGTTCATTCATAACAGTACGACCAAAAGGTTTGAGTGCATAGTCATGACGATTCGCAGTACGTTTCCAGTTACCCGCTTCTCCTACAAATGGACGTGCAATAATGCGGCCGAGCATGTACGGATCTTCAAGTGTAATTTCACGGCAGAACTCACAGATCTCATACAGTTCTTTCAGTGGAACAACGTCCTCATGTGCTGCAATTTGCAGAACCGAATCCGCGGATGTATATACGATGAGCGCGCCAGTTTCAACATGCTCTGCACCCAGCTCATCCAGAATTTCCGTGCCGCTGGCCGGTTTGTTACCAATTACTTTGCGGCCCGTTTTCTCTTCAATGCGTTGAATCAACTCATCGGGAAAACCATTCTCGAACACACGGAAAGGTGTATCAATGTAAAGACCCATTAGCTCCCAGTGACCTGTCATTGTGTCTTTGCCTCTGGATGCTTCCTGCATCTTGGTGTAATACGCTTTAGGTGCATCCGCTACAGGGACACCCTCGATTTCTTTGATGTTGGACAGTCCGAGACTGGCCATGTGAGGCATTTTCAGACCTCCGCGTTCACGTGCAATGTGACCGAAGGTATCTACATCAAAATCATCAAATTCTGCTGCATCTGGCGCTTCGCCGATCCCTACAGAATCCATAACGATCAGATGTACTCTTTTGAATGTTGACATAACCTAAGCACTCCTTCCAATAATCCGGTTTACAAGAACAGTCCAGTAATGATCGCTGACAGCACGCTGACAAGCGAAGCACCGTAAAGCAGTTTCAGACCGAAGCGGGCGACCACATTACCTTGCTTCTCATGGAGTCCCTTCACCGCACCAGCAATGATACCGATGGAGGAGAAGTTGGCGAACGACACGAGGAAAACAGATACGATACCCGTTGTTCTGGCAGACATTGCAGTCTCCTTCAAATTAAGCATAGCTACGAATTCGTTGGATACCATTTTGGTTGCCATAATACTTCCTGCCTGAATCGCTTCTTTCCATGGAACACCCATGATGAAGGCAAATGGTGCAAACACATAACCAAGTAGCTCCTGGAACGAAATGCCAAGCACCGCGCTGAAAATTCCGTTAACAAGTGCGATCAAGGCAACAAAACCGATTAACATCGCAGCTACGATGATAGCAACTTTGAATCCATCCAGGATGTATTCGCCGAGCATTTCGAAGAAGGACTGTTTCTCCTCTTCCTGTACTTCCAATATATCTTCTTCCTCTGTAACCTCATAAGGATTCACAATAGAAGCAATGATAAAACCGCCAAACAGGTTCAGTACAAGAGCTGTAACCACATATTTCGGCTCGATCATGGTCATATAAGCACCAACAATCGACATCGATACCGTGGACATCGCCGAAGCACACAAGGTGTACAGCCGATGTTTTGGCAACAACCCAATTTGTTTTTTCACAGAAATGAACACTTCAGATTGCCCCAATACAGCCGAAGCAACCGCGTTATATGATTCCAGTCTGCCCATTCCGTTGATTTTGCTTAATACCAGACCAATATATTTTATAACAAAAGGCAAGATTCGGATATACTGCAATATACCGATAAGGGCGGAGATGACAACAATCGGCATCAATACGCTGAGGAAGAACGGTGCCCCCCCGCTTTCGGCACCTACAGTAGTCAAACCCCCAAATACAAATGCGATACCTTCATTCGCATAGTCGAGTAAACTTTTAAATACGGTCGCGAAACCGCCAATTAAAAAAGTACCCACTCCTGTATTCAACAGAGCATAAGCTAATATAACTTGCAAAACAATCATGATAGCCAGCGGCCGGTAACGAATCTGCTTTTTGCCGTTGCTTGCGATATAAGCCAGTCCAAAAACAACGAGTAAGCCGATAATGGCAATTAGAAATTTCATTTGATTTCTCCTTTGAAGGTAGTTAAGCCGGATGTGAAAATTCAGCTCAAAGGTTTTTCATGCGTGTAATGAAATAAACCTTTCAGAAAACAAGTAAAGCGCTTACAATAAATTCGTTTTATATCAATTTTCAGGCTAAAAAATAAAAAGACTTTTTCAGGCTTGAATCTTGTTCTCCATATCAATGATTAACATGAAGAACAAGTCCAATCCCGTAGGCAAAGCCTAGATATTATCTAACGAGTCAGATTCCAACGAATTAATAAGAAGATGTAGACTGACCACCCTGCATAATCTTCACTCCAGAACTTGCACCGATACGAGTTGCACCCGCTTCGATCATTTTTTGCATATCTTCCAGGCTACGTACGCCACCGGAAGCTTTAACGCCCACATCAGGACCTACAGTACGACGCATCAAAGCGATATCTTCTGGCGTTGCTCCACCTGTGGAGAAACCTGTAGAAGTTTTAACAAAATCAGCTCCAGCTCGCACAGCTGCCTGACAAGCACGTACTTTCTCTTCATCCGTCAACAGACAAGCTTCAATAATAACTTTCACCAAAGCTTTACCCGCAGCCGCTTCAACGACAACACGAATATCTTGTTCAACGTAATCATCTTTGCCATCTTTCAAAGCACTGATGTTGATGACCGTATCGACTTCAGTTGCACCTTTAGCAATCGCATCTTTAGTTTCGAAAGCTTTTGTCTCCGATGTAGATGCTCCCAGAGGGAAACCAATAACGGTGCAGATATCTACGCCAGTACCCTGCAACTGCTCAGCAGCATAAGCAACCCAGCCTGGATTAACACATACGGAAGCAAACTGGTATTGTTTCGCTTCTTCGGTTAACTTGGCCATTTCACTTTGCGTTGCGTCCGCACGAAGCAACGTATGGTCGATCATTTTCGCTAATTGTGGTGTAGTCAATTGAATCTCTCCCTTATCTGAACTAGTTATTTTCTATACACTTACACTAACATGAACATATGTAAAAATCAACTTGAACTTTTGTTCATAGTTACACTTACATTTCTTCTTCGTTATATTTTCTTCCTAAAAAAGCAAAACATCCGCCCTTTTTACGTGGCAGATGTTGTCATCCATATCCATTTGAAATTAAAATCGAAGTAATGCCTGCGCTGTGTACTGATCCGTGACCAGAATATTTGCGTAATGACCTTTGAGCGCGGCGTGTATGGCTTCAATTTTGCGTTGTCCTCCAGCGACAAGGATTGATTTTTCCTTATTTCTCAACTCGGCTAGATCAATTCCAACGGTTCTGCTGTTAATCTCTTCACTGATCAACTGACCTTCCGCGTCGAAAAAGCGTGAACAAATGTCACCTGCACCGGAGTTCATCAGCAATTGTTGCTCTTCTTCATTGAAGTAACCGAGCCTGAACAATAATGCATCTTCCTTCACAGTACCCACGGTAAACAAAGCAATGTTGGCCTGTCTGCCAAGTTCCACGATTCTGCCGATATGTCGATCCGCTTCTACCATGTTTTTTACTTCAATGTTGTCGAAAATAACAGGCAGCGGCAGATACCTTGGTACCGTATGGAATGCCTCAGCGAACAAATGAACAATCTCAGCGGCATACGTATTGACATGGGAGTGGCTTACGCCCCCCTTCAATTGCACGACTTCGACACCTTTAACCTGCTTGGGACGAAGCTGGCGTGCTACAGCATGCATGGTTGTTCCCCAAGTCACCCCGATAATATCTGCATCCTGAACCGTCTCTTGTAGGTAGTCTGCTGCTCTTTTGCTGATATGCTTCTGTATTTCCTCATCACTCTTCAACGGGGTAAAACACACAAGTGCCGTATCCAGATCATATTTTGACTTAAGTTCTCCGGCAATGATGTCGATATCCTCCAGCGGGTCCATAATTTCAATCCGGACATATCCACGATCTTTGGCGTACTGAAGTAACCTTGATACGGTTGGACGCGACACGCCCAACCTTGCGGCAATATCCTGCTGGCTATAATCGGACTGATAATACAATTTCGCTGCTTCAATGCTTAATCGTTGCTTCTCCAGGTCCATTCCCATGTGCGCTCATCTCACTCATCCTATTGTCTTTGGAAAATAAATACTCGTCCTGTATATTATACATGGATTGAGTATCCGGTCACCATATAACATCCAATTCAGTATCATGATCGATCCATTCATTCATATCCCTTTCTGACGTATAAAAATGGGGAAACGATGCATACTACTGCGGTCGCTTCATCATTGCCAAGATCAATTCACCCCATTAATCGCACAGAGAGGAAGAACTACATGTCTACCTTATTGTATATTACTGCCCATCCTCATGATCATGAAACCTCCTTCAGCATGGCTACGGGCAAAGCATTTATTGATGCTTATCGTGAAAGTCACCCTTCTGATGAGGTAGTTCACCTCGATCTGTATCGTTCGGATATTCCGCATATCGATGCGGATGTCTTCAGTGGTTGGGGCAAACTGCAATCGGGCAGTGATCTGACTGCCGAAGAACAGACCAAAGTAAGCCGTTTGAATGAACTATCGGATCAATTTGCCTCAGCAGATAAATATGTTTTTGTAACCCCGATGTGGAACTTCTCATTCCCTCCTATTCTGAAGGCTTATGTCGACTCGATCTGCGTAGCTGGCAAAACATTTCGTTATACCGAACAAGGTCCTGTCGGACTGCTGTCTGATAAAAAAGCACTGCATATTCAGGCCCGCGGCGGCATTTATTCCGAAGGCCCAGCGGCTCAAATGGAATCCGGTCATCGTTACTTAAGCATTATCATGTCATTCCTCGGTGTGCCGAAGCTTGATGGCATTTTTGTTGAGGGGCATAATCAATATAAAGATCGTGCAGATGAGATCAAGCAACAAGCTATCGAACAAGCACGCACTTTCGCAAAACAGTTTTAATAGAAGTAGTTCAAAAAGTCCGCTTTTGATTACGAAGGATGCCTAATGGCATCATCAGCATCGAATATGGAATTCAGCCGAAATGTCCGTTGCTCACGTAGTTTTCCCTACGCTCCGCTACTCCATTTCTAGCTTCATCCCATCTTCTCGGTACTGAAAACCGACCTTTTTGAACACTCACTAAAGTGTAGTAAACAATAAAGCAAAAACAAAACCCGCGTGCGACCTAGGGGATAATCCCAGGAAACACGCGGGTTTTCAATGTATAATCAACCTAGAGCTTACTGATGTCCAGCACTGGCACGGCTCATGGTTTCAAGTTTACGTGTGATCGCATGACGGTCTACTTTCAATCCCCAGATCATTTCAATAATCTGTTCTTTCTCCTCAGGACTGTCGGCATGCTTCAATTGCATTAACAGATCATGCATTTGTTCATTAATGCCTTCAAATTGAATCCATAAATCCTGTCTTACCTCTTTGGAATCCAGATGATGATTCGCATCGACTTCTTCCTTCAATGCTTGCAGAATAGCATCTTTCCATTCGTCATCACCTAGCTGTTTCGCAATGTTCAGGAGATCCAGATAATCGTCAACAAGAAGTGAGTTCAATTCAGCATGTGTTTTCATCGTTTATTGCATCCCCTTTTCGTCTATTTACCAAGTATTATACTCGGTATTTCAGGATATGCAATAGCTGTCGGAAAAAGTTGATTTATGTAGCCTGTCCCTTCAACCTGTGAACAAGCAAATTACACAAGACAAAACCGATCAAAACATACACACCGATCATCCCCACAATGCCTATCCATCCAAGATGACTGTAAAGCAGTCCACCTCCTGTTCCACTTACGCTTGAACCAAGATAGTAGAAAAATAAATACAACGCATTGGCTTGAGATTTGTGCTGATTGGCCACGAGTCCAACCCAGCTGCTTGCGATGGAATGACCGCCAAAGAAACCGAAGGCAAACAGGGCGAGTCCGATAATTCTGACCCAAAGCGCTGGATGAACGGTACAGACTGCACCAGCCAGAATAATTCCCAGCGCGATTCCAAGCACATGTGACCTGCCGTACCGATCTGCCATCCTGCCCATCCAGGTACTGCTGACTGTGCCCATCAGATATACCACAAAAAGACTTCCAACGATAGACTGGCTAAGATGATAGGGTTCACCCGTTAATTCAAAACCGATATAGTTGAACAGGGTCACGAATCCCCCCATCAGGAGAAAACCGAGTCCATACAGGCATAACAGCCTTGGATTGCGACATTGTGACCACAAAAGAGGTATTGGATTTTTGAATCCGGGTGCAGCTTTGACAAAATGACGTGATGGCGGGATGACAAGCCAAAAAATAACGGCTGCACACAGTCCAAGAATACCAATGAAACCCACAGCAGCGCGCCAACTGAACCAATCTGTCACCACACCGCTGATGAAACGGCCGGCCATGCCTCCTATCGAATTGCCACTTATATATAGGCCCATAGCATAACCAAGACTTCTAGGTTCAATTTCTTCTGACAAATATGTCATAGCTATCGCTGGCAACCCCGCGAGTGCCACACCCTGGAGAATACGAAGTAGAAGAAGCTCCGTATATCCCGGGCTGAATGCGCTGAGCAAAGCAATAACAGAAGATATCACCAGTGCAGCTGTCATTATAAAGCGTCGGCCCACAGAATCAGACAAGGACCCGATGAACAGCATCGTCAGTGCCATGGCGATCGTTGTAACGGATAACGTAAGACTGGCGTGTGCCGGCGTAATGGAGAATGCGTTGCTAATCTCAGGCATCAGGGGCTGGAGGCTGTAGAGCAAAGCAAAAGTGACAAAACCTCCGGCGAACAGCGCAAGGCTAATGTTACGAAACGTCTTAGTTCCCTGCTGAATCATGGATGTTCCAACTTTCCCAGTAAGAAAGCTTCTTGGATCGACTGTGGTCTGATCGCCGGTCAGCGAAGCCTTCCATCTATCGTTATTTAGTGAACAAATTCCGCTCCATATGGGTTAAAAAATCATAACCATCTGGCGTTACAACAATTGTATCTTCGATTTGGAATCCACCAGCACCTAGCTCGTAATATGGTACCTCAACACATAACACCATACCGGGCTCCAGTATACGCTGGTCCCCAGGGGAGAGGGTTATATCGTCGTACAGTTCCAACCCGATGGCATGTCCGACATGCTGACGTCGGTAATGTGGAATCCCTTCACGCTGTACGCGAGATACTGCCGCATGGAATACTTCCGACGCCTTGACGCCAGGGCGCACCGTTTCAAGTGCCGTCTCCCATCCACTTTTGACCGCAGCAAAATGTTTTTTCATCCAAGCGGTAGGCTCCCCTGCAACAACCGTGCGGCCCGTATCTCCCCAGTATCCTTCCAGCTGCAGGCAAAGATCGAAACGGACCTGATCTCCAACCTCAATCATATGAAAATAATTTTCGATGAGTGGTAGCGCACTACGTGGCCCTGCCCCTACCGCTGTCATTGCCGGAGTTCCACCCGCTCTCATCACAGCCAGACGATAATGATCGGCAAGTTGCTTCTCATGAACACCTGCTGCAATCAGGTCAATTAGTTCCTGCTCAATCCGTTCATTTAATTGGGCAGCCTGACGCAGTTGCTCGATCTCAAAAGGGGTCTTGACCAGACGGATTTCTCGGAACAACTTATATGCGGGAATTACCGGTCTGTCAGGAACCTCCTCCTTGATTCTAGCCAGAATATCGGGAGCGATCCGCATCTCATCGATTCCAATCGGCTGATCTTCGATCTCAAGCTGTTTTAATGCGGCCTTGAGTGCTTCAACAGGACCCGGATGAATAACCGTCGTTTGCAGAAGAGAATAAAAGAGATCAATGTCGTCAGTGGAAGGTTTGCCTTCAATTGAACCTTCCACAAAGAAATCACTGTAGGCAAATATATCTACCCCCGTAATACCGAACTGAGCTACAACGCCTAACCGATTCGTTGGAATGACGATACAAGGCTTTGCAGATCTGTCGGCAGGTAAAACAGCATAAATCTGCATGGTCCAGTTGCTTGCGCGTAGCTGGGACCCGATGACATAGTGAATATTCTCCGGAGTTGTTGCGATCAGGGCGCTTAGCCCTTGAGTTTTCATCACTTCTTCCGCCCGGTCCCAGTTCAGACCTGAGCTATGGTATAGATGCTGTGAATTATTCATTTTGATCCAGACCTCCTTTTGTTTTCCTGCGACCAAACAAACTTTCAAGTCCTGGTACAGAGCGCAACACTAGTTTAATCGTCATAAACAGAGCCAGCGCAAACGCGATCAATACAACAGACACCACGGCTATCGTTGGGTCCTGCCATTTCTCCATATACAGGAATAGCTGTATTGGCAACGTGTAGCTGTCCTGACGGAGCAGCAACAGAGCAGCCTCTACCTGATCAAAAGTGAAGACAAAAGCGATTGACCCTGACAAAAGCAGGGATAGTCGGAGCTGTGGCAGCGTAATTGTGAAAAAAATGCGTATCGGCCCAGCACCAAGGTCCGCGGCAGCTTCCCGATGAGCCGGGTGCAGATTGGCTAACGCACTGCCAACAATAGTGAGCACAAATGGCAGCACAATGACCGCTTCACCCAAAATAAGTGCAAACAGTCCGCCTGCAATATGCATTTTTGAGAATAAAATCAGGTATGCAATACCCAGCGTAATTTTTGGCATGACCATTGGAGATACAAAAAATGCCCTTAAGATACCAGAGCCCGGGAAAGGGTATTGCACGATTGCTAACGCAGCAAGCGTACCTGTAATTAAAGCCAGCAGAACCGCACCTGTAGAAGCAATAAGGCTGTTCTTGAATGCATCGAGAAACTGGGTCTGCTCACTCAGATTGGCATACCACTTCAAGGTGAGACCTTCCGGGGGAAATTTGCTGGCTGAACCTGAGCCTACAGATGTCAACATAATCATCAGCAGTGGCAGCAGCAAATAAATCGCTACGGCACCCACAAAGATGTAGAGTAACAGCTTGGTGCCCCTGTTCGACTTAACCATACGCCTGACCTCCCTTACGGGAACGACGGAACATCAGCATTTCTGCTCCTTTATTCACAAGCAACGAGACGACAATGGAAGACACAAGTAAAAACAGGCTGGCAACCGCAGCCATTGGCCAGTTGGTGTCCAAGGTTCGCTGATATATAAACACCGGAAGTGTCATGACTCTTCCCCCACCGATCAGTTGAGGTGTGGTGAACGCGGTGAGGCATAGCGTGAACACAATCTGTACCCCGCTTGCAATACCTCTTGCCGATAAAGGCAGGGTAATGGTCAGGAATGTTCTCCAGCTGCCCGCCCCCAGATCCTTAGCAGCTGCCTTTAAGGAAGCGTCACTATGGGACAGTACATTCAGGATCGGAAAGACCATAAATGGCAGGAAAATATGGACAAGGGCCACGACAACACCTGTCTCGTTGTATATCATGCTGAACCCTTCCTCGGTTAGCCCCAGACGGATGAACAGCCAGTTCATGAAGCCCTGTTTGGACAACAAAAGCTGCCATCCGTAAGAACGCACAACGGCACTGACCAGTAGCGGAAGAAACGTGAGCAGCAGCAACAATTGCTTCATGCCAGGCTTCTTTAGACCCGCAATGCAATAGGCCAGCGGATAGGCAAGCAGAAGACTCCATAGCGTAACCTTGAAGGCAATGCGAAACGTTGTGCCAATCAGCTTCCAATAATAAGGGTCGGACAGAAACGCACGATAAGCTCCTAAATCCCAGCCCCGAATAAGCTTTCCATTCTCATACATATCAAAGCTATATCTGCCAAAGATCAGCAACCCACCCAGATACACGATGCCCATCAGAGCAAGCGCAGGCAACAGAAGCAGTAACCGGGTTACCCATGTGCGGTTTCCAAAGGAATACAGATTCACGATCCGTTCCGCGATCCGGTTCATATTCTTGCCCCCTGTACACGGTCATCAATGGGTTCGGATAACAAGAGCGTGTCCTCTGGATCAAAGCCAACCTGTATTGGCTCACCTGGACTATAACGTGAGGTTCCCCGCTGATGCAGCACACTGGCCTGAATTAGAAAACCCTCAGCAATCTGCACGTTGTATCGAATATTTGCTCCGCCATACACCGCTTCAATCACGTGTCCATCCAGCTTGTTCAGGCAATGAGTTGCATCTTCTCCAAGTCGAATATACTCATTGCGGATTGATAAGGAATGTCGTGCTCCCGCTTTCGGTACAGCATTGCCATCACTGACTTTCACCAGCAATGGCTTGCCGAAGCATTCCACCCGAATTCCATTCACATCATGTCCCAGTACTTCCGTCTCAAAGAGATTGGTATCTCCAATAAACTTGGCCACGAAACTATCGGTCGGTCTTTCATAGATTTCATCAGGGGTTGCGTATTGCAGCAGCCTTCCATCGCGCATAACGCCAATTCGGTCAGACATATTCATGGCTTCGCTCTGATCATGCGTTACAAAGATAAACGTTCCGCCGAATTCACGCTGGATGCGTTTCAGTTCACGCTGCATATCGAGACGCAGCTGCATGTCCAATGCAGAGAGAGGTTCATCAAGCAGCAGCACTTCGGGTCTGTTGATCAGTGCGCGAGCAATGGCGACGCGTTGGGCCTGCCCCCCGGACAGCTCGGATACAGCACGCCTGCCATAGTCTCCGAGCTGGACTAGATCAAGCATTTCACCTACCTGCCGTTGGATATCGGCTTTTGGTAACTTCTTCACCTTTAGCCCATAGGCAATGTTGTTGAATACATCCATATGAGGGAACAGCGCAAGCTGCTGAAAAATCATATTGCTATTGCGTCCATAAGCCGGGATGCCAGTAACATCCCGACCTCCCAGCATAATGGTGCCCTGATCCGGTTGCTCAAGTCCGCCAAGCATGCGCAGCAGTGTTGTTTTGCCACAGCCACTCGGACCAAGCAAGGAAACGAATTCGCCCTTTTTCACTTGGAGTGTTACTTGATCAACGGCGGCTCGCTCACCATAAGTCTTCGTGACTTCCTTTGTTTCAATGGATATGGTCTCTTGTCCGCTGCTCATCTCTGATTCCCTCCCATCCATTCCAGGTTCATAACAAGACCCGGAATCGTAGTGTACCTGGCAACAATCCTTTTATTGAAGCTTTGTTTTCACGAGTCGATCCCATAGTTCTTTCCAAGAAGAACTGTTCTGTGCAAGCACATCCCAGTCTGGATTAATGCCGTTACTTTGCGTTTCGACGGAGAATGAAGGATCATCCTTGTACTTGTCCGGAACTGCAGCTGTCGTACTGGTTATCGGCGTACCCGTTGCTTCTGCATATTGTGACAACGCCTCGGCGCTCAACAACTCGTTAATAATTTCATTTGCAACACGTGCTTGCTCAGGTGTTGAGCCCTTCACTACCTGAAGTGTGTACGGGAAGGAGATGGCACCTTCACTCGGATACGCTACGGCAAGTGGAGAACCACCATCAATCCATGTCTGTGCAACCTGTGCACTGAATGGGGCAATGAGCGCATCACCTGACTCCAGTAGTGCCTTCAGCTGATCATTGGATGAAACCAATGTGCCAATCTGGTCACTGCGATCTGCCCAGAACTGGAAGGCTGGCTCGGGATTTTCATAGGATGCGCCAATCTCTTGACCTTTGGTAGCAATAAGTGGGGAGATATAGGAATAGAACATGTAGTCCCAGAGCGCAGTTTTTCCTTTGAACTCCTCGTTATCCCATAGATCGTTCCAGCTGGTAGGTGGCGTTTTCACCAGATCTTTGTTATATACCAGGGCGAAGCTCGAAACGCCCCAGACCACACCTTTATTGTCTGGCTTGTGGAAGGACTCGGGAATATCCTTAATATTGGTCACGATGCTGGTATCCAGTGGCTCCCACATGTCATCATTCAAGCCTTTTGCCGTCGCATCTGCATTGAAGTAACCGAAGTTAACAATCGGATTGTTGGCATCAGCCTGTTTGCCTGCAACCATCTTGGGGTACATTACCGAATTGGAGGATTCCTCAAAGGTGACTTCAACGTTGGGATGTTCTTTCACATACTCGGCAACCACTTCTTTCGGAACGACATCCTGATTGGAGCCAGCCCAGATAAACATCGTCAGCTTAACTTTGTCTCCGCTTGCTCCTGAAGAGTCGCTCTCTCCGGCAGTATTACTTGAGCTGCCTGCTCCACCGCAGGCGGAAAGCACCAATGTACCGGCCAGTGTCAGAGAGGCGAGGCTGAGAAAGCGTTTTTTGTTGGATTTGAACATGCAAATTCCCCCATCCATGTAGTTGGTTTTACCGATAAGACAGAACTAGATATTCTCCATACACTTGATCAATGCAATCCTATTTGCTGGCGTAAACCTTCCATAATGTCGGATATCTCCCGTGGATCTACAGATAGGGAATCCTTATACTTCTCCTCTACAACGCCCATGGTCTGACGCTTCAGGTAGTCTCTTAGTGCAAGCGGAGCATTCAGCAAGGCCTGATTCAGTGTTACCTGCATCTCATCGCTCCATATGTCTTCAAATTGCTCCCGCGCCTTGCCAAAGGCGAATTCCTCCTGCTGCCGTGGTCGCTTGGCTCGCATTTGTTCGGTATCGCTCTCGTTCAGCTCCAGGCCGTCAATCACAACACCATATAACTCAAGAGCTTTCTCCGGGGATACCAGCCCACTTCTTACATCCTCCAGAACTAGGCGTGGTTCACGTTCAAGTGGATCACCATATCCGCCTCCGCCTTGCGACAGGAACGTAACCGTTTCTCCAGGTTGAAGCAGCAGCTCATCAATTCTTCCCAGATGATGCTCACTTGCACGTCCAGCATTAAGAATCGCTTCTCCATGTGAACCTACGCCACCACCGAGCCTGCCCCAGGGCTGGAACTCCATACGCTCCATGTTTCTGGCCGTCATCACGGTATCCGGTGTTAGAATTCTGACACATAAATCAATTCCGCTTCCGCCACGGAAGGTTCCTGCACCCGCCGAGTCAGCACGAAGACCATAATGCTCAATCAACACAGGCATCTCGGATTCCACCGTTTCCGCAGGAATATTCCGAAGATGACCGACCGCAAAATCCATGCCATCAATGCCGTCTTTCATCGGCCTAGCTCCCGAACCTCCGCAGATCGGCTGAATTACGCCCACCTTTTTCTTGCCATCGGATGCATCTGTCATCGCCATCATGACGATGCAGGCTTGTCCAGCTCCTGCCGCGGGAACCATGCTGCCCTGAGCTTTCCCTAGTGCTCCCGTGATAACGTCCATCAGCCGGATAAAGGTCGCAGCACGTGCCCCAACTGCTGCCATCGGCTCCGGGTTTAGTACGGAAGCAGGCGGCGCGTAATTTCGCACCATACGAATCATGCCCGAATTCCAAGGAATGGTCGGATCGAGCGTACGGAAATAACGAATGAGTGCGGGCACCAGCATGTAATGACCCTGTTGGTTGTGGGTAGGAATGTTGAATGAAGCCCTAACCTGAGGATCGGTGCCGCTAAAGTCCAGATGAATGTCACTACCTGCAATCGTCATCTTGCAACGCAACCGAATAGGATATCCCCCTGGTCCTTTCTCCAGATAGTCCCAGAAGTCATAGGAACCGTCCGGGACATCTTGCACGATAACACGTGCCTTCAGCTCGGCATATTCCAGCAAATGTTCGATGCCCTGCTGGATTTTTTCCACGCCATATCGTGCAATGAGTTCCTCAAGCCGTTGCCCTCCCCGATTCAATGCAGCCATAAGCGCTTTGAGATCACCGAGATTTTGCTCCGGAATTCGGCTGTTGTCCAGAAACATGCGCAGGATCTGCTCGTTCAGAACACCAGCTTCATACAGTTTGACTGGTGCAATTCGAATGCCTTCCATATGAATATCGTAGGCGCTGGGAGATACGCTCCCCGGTACCTTGCCGCCCACATCGGATGAATGAACAAAGCACATGCCGTAAGCGATGATTCGCCCTTCGTGAAAATAAGGCTTGATGAGATGAATGTCTGGAAGGTGTGTGACCATGCCTTTAGTGGAATAAGGATCATTACATATGACGAGATCCCCTTCTTTCCAGTCTTCTACACTGTTAATGGTCGCAGCAGCAGGGATGCCCAAGGACAGGTTGTAACCCGTCTCCAGCGGTGACCCAAACGTTTCCCCGGATGGAGATAAGAGGTAGGTTCCAAAATCGCCCGTTTCTTTGACAAAAGCGGTGAATCCTGTGCGCAGAACAACATTTGCCATTTCTTCCACGGCAGCTTGAATTCGGTTGTTAAAAATCTCAAGAAAGACCTTGTCACCGATCATGCTTCCACCTCCCCAATCACGTTCCCATGCACATCCCGGTATACCTTATATCCTGGCGGAATAAAGATCGTTGTATCATATTCCTCCACAATAATGGGCCCGGGGATGGGGGCATCCACCGATGGAATTTGTCCCCTTTTCAGTACCTTGGCAGTCTGCTGTACATGGTCAAAGGTGATGAGCCTTTCTTCCGCTACACTCTCATCAAATGGCAAATTTGCCGGATCTACCGTGTTATGGGTAGGTAAAACACCAACAATGGTTGCTCTGAGACTTACAAACATGACCTCTGCCTCTGGCTGACTAATGCCAAACACGTTTTGGTAAGACGTATGGAATTTAATCCCTGCCTTCTTGGGATCTTCAATTTCTTCCAATGTCAGCGTGACCTCAAGATCAAAGGCCTGTCCCTCATATCGCATATCCGCACTGTACAGGCAATAAATATTGTCCAGCTTGACACCACCACGGGCTTCCTCATCAACCCAGCTACGTCCCTGGTTTTCCAATTCAGCAAAAAGAGAGCTTAATTCACCAGACTCCAGAGTCTGGGTACTTTTGTGTAACGTATGAACGAAATCATTGCGGAGATTGGCGACCGTGCAGCCCATGGCACACAGTGTTCCCGGAGATGGCGGTATCAGCACTCTGCCGATACCTACCTCGCGTGCCATCAGAAAAGCATGCATCGGGCCTGCTCCACCATATGCGAGCAACGTAAAATCGCGGGGATCAACGCCCTTGCGAGCCATGAGGGGAGAAAACTGGGCATACATATTGGCGGTTGCCACATCAAGAATGGCTTGCGCAGTCTGTTCGGCATTCAGTCCAAGCTTCTCTCCCAGATTGCCAAGAGTACGCTCTGCAAGTTCGGGATACAGGCGCATTTGTCCGCCAAGGAAATGGTCAGCATGCAGGATACCGAGCTGTAGATAGGCATCTGTGGTTGTCGGCTCTTCTCCCCCGCGCTGATAACATGCCGGACCGGGATTGGCTCCCGCGCTGCGCGGTCCAACCTTGAGTACGCCTACGGAATCAAGCCAAGCAATTGAACCACCACCAGCCCCAATCGCTGTTACATCAACAGCGGGAATGATGACAGGAAAATCTCCAACCTTGTTCTCAGAAGAATAACTCGGTTCTTTGTCAATGAGGGCAACGTCAACACTTGTCCCACCCATGTCAAATGTGATGACCTGATGAATGCCCGCTCGTTCAGCAATATGCGTCGCGGCGATTACACCGGAAGCAGGCCCGGACAGAAGCGTACGTACCGGCTCATTAGCCGCTCTGGCAGCCGTCATAATTCCACCGTTGGACATGGTCGACAGCAAGTTGGCTTTGAGGCCGTATGCCTGAATCCCTTCTTGCAGACGCAGGAAGTAGGACCCCATCCGTTCACCTACATAAGCGTTCATGGCCGTTGCGAGTGTTCGTTCGAACTCACGCTGTTGTGGCCAGATGGCGCTGCTTCGGCAGATGAACAGTTGCGGATAACGTTCCCTAATCAGATCTTCCGCAAGCTGCTCATGAGCAGGATTCACATAAGCATGTAAAAAGCTAATCGCCAAAGCGGTAACGCCATCCTCCACCAGCTCATCCACCGATTGCAACAGTTGTTCCTCATTCAGTGGCTGGAGTATGCCCCCACTCGCAATGACCCGTTCATCGACTTCCTTAACGCGATGTCTCGGTACCAGCGCATCAGTCTTTTCACCATACAGATTGGTTGTATCCTCAAGTCGCAACCGGCGGATTTCAAGAATGTCACGGAATCCTTTAGTGACCAGCAGACCTGTAACTGCGCCATTTCGCTCAATCAACGTGTTGACACCAAGTGTTGTTCCATGCACAAACAGATCAATCTCATGAATATTCACACCAGTCGCCTTCAACTGATCAAGTGCGTTAAAAATCGCCTGTTCCGGAGCTACTGCAATCGATGGCGTCTTCAGCGCCGCAATCACCCTGCCCTGATGGTCCATCACCAGCGCATCCGTGAAAGTACCTCCGATATCTATGCCTAAACGGTAGATTGTGTCCACAAGCTCAACTCCTTTATCACCGGGTCTCATTCTAAGGAATGTTATTGGTTTTGGTTTTGCATGGCGAAATAACGTTTGACATCATCGATCATTTGGTTGATATGATTCACCATTGCCGCTTCAGCCTGCTCCGGAGAGCCCGCTACAATAGCATCCAGAATCTGCTGATGATCCACAACTAATTCACTTCCTACTCTCCGGCGAATATACGCGGTTTCCAGAAAATCGCGGCTTGTCTCCCATACCAGTTCAACCGCATGCAGAAGAATTTGGTTTTGCGCAGCATAAGCCAGCAATCTGTGAAACTCCCGGTCCTCCTCGTATGGTATAATATTCTTGGAAAGCAATTCATGCTGGTTGGCAATCGATGCTTGCAACAGTACTATGTATTCTTTCGAGGCACGTTGTGCTGCCAGGGAAGCGATCTCCCGCTCAAGTGCCCTTCTGGCAACGAGAACATCCAGCAGAGCCTTTTCCCCGGAATGGTTCAGCATCTGAATTAACTGTGAGTTCACGCTTTGTTGCTGCAAATCTTTTTCCAACGTCTTCATTCGATCCAGACCCTGTTCGGTCAAAGTTCTTCCCTTGCGACCTTCCAGAACTGTAAAACCTTCAACATCCATCTCCATAAGTCTTCTTCCGATGGTTGCCTGACTCAGACCATACGTTTTGCCCAAAGTATGAACCAACGTACTGGCCCCGATGGGAGCATTAGCGTCTCGAAGCTGCTTTAGCAGTTCGTATTCCAACTCCATTTCGTTTAGCTCAGGACCCACTGATCTCACCCCTCTTAGATACTTAATTGTTTTTTTATCTTTCTCGTAGTTGTTACTCACTGATGATTAACGTTAGTATACCTTGCAGACATCACAATTTCAACAATTCTCATCAAATTAGTGCGAATTATTCCCTCAGATATACTGTGCGCCTTTTCAATTCAAAATTAAAATTAAATAAGAGCATTTCACATCCTTTATTCCAGCGTTTATCTGGAGGATGCAATCTGCCCTTAACGTAGCAATCTTTTAAGATCACGAATGTAATCATTAATACTCAAATCAGGTATCAGGACTTGAGTTGTTGCAATAACTGCACACGGTAGGCTTCACTTTCAAGCGATTGAATTTCCTTATATTCTTCGGCAGTAAGCACTTTGGGTTCCCCGGCTGCTTTGGCGATCATATATACCTTCGCGCTTTCTTCCACCACTTGGGTGCGGTAATAGGCTTCGCGGAGGTTTTTACCGGTCGTAACCAATCCGTGATTGACGAGAATGAGTGCCGTATGTTCTTCTACCTTTGCTGAGACTGCATCGGCAAGTTGTTTCGTCGTTGGTAGAACATATGGAACAAATCCGATATCACCTACCAAGGCGGACTGATCAGGGAACAAGTGTGGCAATTCATCGAAAACGAGACTGAGTGCGATCGTATATGCCGGGTGCGTATGCACAATGGCTTGGATATCAGGATTCACACGATAACTGTACAGATGCATCAATACTTCGGAAGAAGGGCGTATTGCTCCCGCACGAGTCTCTCCTGTCTCGATATCAATGGCGATCCATTCGTCAGGCTCCAGATCCTCAAGTGCATAACCACTCGGAGACAACAACATCGTTCCCCCAGAGCGAGCGCTCAGATTCCCACCAGGTCCGACTACCAGTCCTTGAGCAACTGCTCTCTGAGCATACTTCGTTAACTCTTCCCTTACTTGTTGTTCAGACATGTTTTCTCCACTCCTCATACTTTTCTTTTTAGCATTTTGCGTCAATGCTCATTGCATTGAATCTATTTATTACCTTTTGATTTGATTCAGACTTTGGTAGTTTTCATAAGCTTCCTGCCACAGCTCTGTATCCTCAGGTTCATAGGTCTCAGGGGAAAAGGAAGCAGCCATGACCTCCCGTACCTCGGCCAAGCTACTCACTTCTCCATGCGCAAGGAATTGCAGCATGCAATTCCCGGCTGATGTCGCCTCTGCCGGGCCTGCCACTACCGCGACACCGGCTGCATTGGCTGTAAACTGGCATAGTAGTCGATTGTGTACACCACCACCAACCATATGAATGACACGAGGTCTTGTACCTGTAATCAACTGCAGTTCATCCAGCGTTTGTCTGAATTCTAATGCAAGACTTTCCAGAATGCAGCGCACAATCGCTCCAGTCGTTTCAGGCACAGTCTGTCCGGTGAGATTGCATTGTTGCCGTATTCGTTCAGACATATTTCCTGGCGCCAAATACACGCCATCTCCCGGCGATACATAACTTTGATGCGGCGTTGCCAAGGTAGCCAATTGAATCAGTTCTTCATGTGTAAAAGGTTGATTCTCCCGCTCCCATTGCCGTTTGCATTCCTGTAGCAGCCACAAGCCTGAACGATTTTTCAGGGTGCGTACTTTTCCACTTACCGTCCCTTCATTGGTGAATCCCAATGCACGACTTCGGTTATCCAATACAGGTGTATCACGCTCCACCCCCATAAGAGACCAGGTACCACAGCTGATAAAAGCGAAATCCAAATCATTCGCAGGTATTGCTGCCAAGGCAGATGCCGTATCATGTGAGCCCACAGAGACTACCTGCATCGGTCCAGTCCGTAACTCTTCGCACAACTCATTTGTTAAATCACCCAGCACGGTACCCGGTTGAACGAGTTTTGGAAATAATGTTTCCGGTATACCGAGACGCCCGATCAGATGTTCATTCCAACGCGCCTCGCCTGCATGCAACAGCCCGCTAGTACTTGCAATCGTATACTCACAAGCCTGCTGACCGGATAGATAATAGTGAAATAAATCCGGCATAAATAACATGCGCACATCCGTACGCAAACCTTCGGCCTGCTCTCGTACACTGCCTAGCAGTTGAAATACTGTATTGATCTGCTGCGGCAAAACGCCAGACATGGCATACAGTTCTTCATCTTTCACCATGTGCAGAACTTCTTCCATCCACTGTGCATTGCGTGCTTCCCGATAGTGACGTGGGTTCGAGCACAACCTTCCCGCACCATCCACCAGTCCATAGTCCACTCCCCACGTATCCACTGCTATAGAACGGACCGATGGAGAGAGGCCTTGCGTCCCTTTCACAATGCCTTGTTTTAATTCATGAAAAAGTCGCAAGAAATCCCAATACAGTCCATCCCCCAGTTGCACGGGTTCGTTGTTGAATCGATGCACTTCTTGTAACGAGAGTCTGTTTCCATCAAAAGAACCCCGGACTACGCGTCCACTACCGGCACCGTAATCGGCAGCAAGCACATGTGTTGCTTGATTGCCCATTCTTTCAAGCCTCCTTAACTCTTCGCGATAAGCCGTATTCGAGTTCTGAGCACAGCTTTCAAGAGAAAGCCATGTTACCTCATCTCACAAGGAACATGGCGTTTGACAGGAATGGAACTTTATTTTAACGATACAACGGGCCAAACACACTGCAAGCACGGTAGTCTGCACTCTCCGGCTCACTTGTGCCGAACAATCCCCATGCACGCGGACGGAAAATTTCTGTTTCAGGTACATTATGCATATTTACCGGAATACGAAGCATGGAAGCGAGAGTAATCAGATCTGCACCAATATGTCCGTATGAGATGGAGCCATGGTTGGCGCCCCATTGATTCATGACCTCGTATACGGAAGTAAACGCTCCCGATCCGGTTAGAACAGGAGCAAACCAGGTGGATGGCCAGGTTGGGTCTGTCCGCTGATCCAGCGTATCATGCACATCTTCAGGCAGATCGACCGTGTAACCCTGAGCGATTTGCAGCACTGGTCCCAGTCCTTTAACCAGATTCAGACGTGTCATCGTTACAGGCATGCCACCTTTGGTCAGAAAATCCGCTGAATAGCCGCCCCCGCGGAAATACTCTACGGATGCCGGTCTCCACGATGTTGCTTTTAGGCAGTCCTGAACTTCCTCATCTGTAATTTCCCAGAATGGCTTGAGTACAGGCTTACCATCTCTGGACTGTTGCCCAGTGCCATCCAAGGCTGCCGAACCAGAGTTGATCAGATGCAGAATTCCATCCTTTGCATTTCCTTCCAACTGGTGTCCCGTCACACGTTGTACTGAATCCGGACTCCAATACGTACGCACATCAGCAAAGATCTGTGCCGTATGTGTCAGCAGCGAACCGAACAACATGGACACGCCATTCAGGCTGTCATTCTCCGTTGCAACCAGATAAGGCGCACGTTTGCCATTCCAGTCAAAGGAAGAGTTTAATATCGACTCCAGAAAATCTCCGTTAGGTGAATGGTCCGTCCACTGCCGTTGTCCCTGGAAGCCGGATACAATAGCGTGGTGACCCATCGATTCCTCTGTAAACCCAAGCTCTGCCAATCTTGGGTTGCCCGCCATCAAGTCACGCACGATTTGGGTCATTTTCACAACGGTTTCCCATTCGTACTCTTTGCGTTTGCGATCCGTTTGCAGATGGGCAGCGTTGTTGTCCGGACCTTCGTTACAATTCTCCTTCACCCAGGCCAGTGCGAGCTTATACTCCTCAGGATCGTAGATTTCTTCTTCAATACGACGAGTGAGTTCGCTCATATCCACATATTCGTTGCGCATGCCCAGGTACTCCTGGAAAAATGAATCGTTCACAATCGAACCTGCAATCCCCATGGATACTGATCCAATAGACAGATAGGCTTGCCCTTTCAAGGTCGCAGCTGCAAGACCCGCACGGCTGAACCGGAGCAATTTCTCACGCACGTCCTCGGGAATCGTTGTATCTCCGCCGTCCTGCACATCTTCTCCATAGATCCCAAAGGCAGGAATTCCCTTCTGTGCATGGGCAGAGAGTACCGCTGCCAGATATACTGCACCCGGACGTTCAGTTCCGTTAAAACCCCAGATGGCTGTAGGAATGGATGGTGACATATCCATCGTTTCCGTACCATAACACCAGCATGGTGTCACGGTGATCGTTACGCCAACGTTCGAACGGCTGAACAATTTTGATGCTGCGGCCGCCTCGGCTACCCCGCCAATACAGGTCTCAGCCACAACACACTCCACTGCGGACCCGTCAGGATAACGTAGTTCTGCTGCAAGCAACTCGGCAACAGATGTCGCCATCCGCATCGTTTGTTCTTCCAGTGACTCCCGAACGCCTTTTCGTCTTCCATCAATCGTGGGACGAATACCAATCTTGGGGAAAGCCTGCTTATAACGATAATCCTGATGTGTCATACTGGAATGTCCTCCTTCAATTCGTTTCATAGGATTTGGGTTTAATTGAGAAACCTTCTGTCTGATCCATATGCATTGATTGGAATGAGATAATGACGGAAATACAACCGATACCCGAGTGGCACACAAGAGCTACATACACAGATTATCAAGAGCCTTATTTTAGTTTGAATACGTTTACATATTTAAAAAATAACAATAAACCACTTCATTAATTAGCTATGTATGTAGTTCCTCTATTCAAGAAAATGGAACGTGCATGAGCGAATTCAACGAAATGGTTTATGTAGTAAAGACGTTCAGAAACCTGTTAGGGTTATCGGTAACCCTAACATAGCATGAGCCTATCTTGCTGTCAATTGGCATTATCCTATAGAATGGTAAGACTATGTTGCGGAAAGGTTAGATTCTAATGATTACCATTTACGATATTGCCAAAAAAGCCAACGTCTCCGCCATGACGGTCTCCAAGGTCATTAATCATACAGGCCGTATAAGTTCCGCGACACGTGAACGTGTGCAACAGGTGATCGACGAACTGGGTTACATCCCGAACTCCAATGCACGCAGCCTTGTGCTTCAACGAACCCAGATGCTCTCCCTGCTTATTACGGATATTACCAACCCTTTTTATACAACACTGGCGCGTGGTGCTGAAGATGCAGCCCATCTTCGTGGGTACCGTCTTTTATTCGGCAATAGTGACGAGGATTACAAAAAGGAAAAGGATTATGTAGATGCGATTCTGTCTACTCGTGTGGATGGTGTACTCTTTGCCCCAGCGGGAGATCGTTCTCTCCAACATCTGAAACAGCTGCAGGAACGTCACATTCCGTTTGTCTTTCTGGACCGCACCGTACCTGGCATTACGTCAGATATCATTGCTGGAGATAGCCGGGAAGGCGCGATTGCTCTGATCCGATATCTGGTGCAATTGGGGCACCAGCGCATTGCACTGGTCAATGGTTCTTCGGAGGTTTCTACCGCCAGACTGCGGGAGGAAGGTTATATAGCGGGTTTACGAGAGGCCGGAGCTGATATTGATCCCGAGCTTGTGCTTCGAACCGGGTACCGGGATTTCAGTGATGTAGAGGGACTCGATCGACTACTCTCTCAACCAAATCAACCAACAGCCATTTTTGCAGCCAACAACATGCTGGCGATTGGGGTCATTCGGCTTTTGCGCAAACGGGGACTACGTGTACCAGAAGACATTTCTGTTGTGTGTTTCGACGATCTGGATCTGGCTTCTGCCTTCGACCCTTTCCTGACTGTAGCTGCACAGCCAGCATATGAATTTGGGTTTCAGGGTGTACAGATGCTGATTGACCGAATTGAGGGTAAGTCCCCTTCCGAAGCCCAAACCCTCATTCTACCGTCAGAACTGCGCATACGGGCTTCAGCTACTGCTCCACGTGAGCAAAAATAGAGTTAAGCGCGTGAGTTGACTAAATATTATCGTGTAATGATTAGTCCCACTTATCTGGATTAGGTCCCGTTCAAATTCGAAAAATGTACAACATAAACAGGGTGCAGCGGAGATTACGCTCTGGTTGCACCCTGTTTGATGTTCATTCGTTAGAATGACCCGTTCGTCCGAACTGGTTGGTTAGACAGGTTCATTCAGTTTCATTTCAGTTCCATCCGAGCCGATATTCTACCGCTCCGACTGTAATGCAAGAGCGACCTCACGAACGAGTCCCGGGAACCAGTCCATCAGAGGTTCGAACGTATATCCCGCTTGTTCAGCTTTGGTCGTCTCCATCGTCCATGATTGCTCAATTCCGAAGGGTGACATGTCCTCTTTCACCGTTTCCGTGAGGATCTGGGACTGCATGCCCGTGACCGTCTCGATCAGATGTATCATGGCTGACAGCGTAATCGCACCCTTGGAAGCTGCATTCACCGGACCGGTAATGGACGAATGTCCAAGCCAAGCGAGAAATCTTGCCGCTTCGGTGGAATTGATAAATCCAATCTCCGCATCCGGATTTGGCATACCGATCGGTTTTCCTTTTTGCACATGTTCAATATGAAAATGAAGTCTTCTCGTATAATCATCAATCCCGAGTACAATGGGAATGCGCATCGCCACAACCGGGAAATCAGCTTCCTGGAAAAATACAGCCTCCGCAAGCCGTTTGCCTTCTCCATACGAAAAATCCTCTGCACTTCCATACTGCAATGGATATGTATACGGGTCAAAATCCGTTTCCTTAAATCCAGGTCTGGGATCACCGTACACCGAGAGTGTGGATGTCAGAACGTATCTTTTGGTGCGCCCTGCAAAAGATTCACATGCCGCTTTCGCCGCATCTGGGGAATAACAGATATTATCGTACACAACATCCCACATGTCTGTCTGCGCAACCTCTGCCAGAGATTCCGGGTCTTCACGATCCATCTTGATTCGGTTTACTTCGGGTCCGAAGTCAACATCCGTTTTACCACGAGTTGCGACTGTGATCTGAGACTTCCCTTCCCACAGCAAGTGATCCACAAGACGTTTGCCAAAAAAACGTGTACCCCCAAGTATAAGTACTTTATTCATCCAAAAAACCTCCTATCATGTTCAATTATGTTTAACAATTTGAAGCATGGTGTGAGCATTCCGTTGAAACTCATATGAAGTTGGTTCTTCGGATACCGTGCACCCACGCTCTTCGAGTATTAATTTTAAAGCATCCATGTGTTTGTAACGTTCACCAGACAGATCCACTGTTGGAAAAATGCGAACCTCTTGTTTGGTCACGCGCAGCAACTCCATTATGGTTGCAACATGAAAATCAACATCCAATCGATCCGCATAAGTAAACAGGAAATGGGCGGATAACGTCAGATCGAATTGTTCATCTGCAAAGGGTAGATCCGGGAGCACAGACGCCACATAACTGTCAGGAAACATTCTCATATCTGCGATGCAATCTGTGATGGCACGAGTTCGTTCTTCCTTTAACCCCTGGATTGATCCAAATTGATCCCACACATATATCCCTTGCACGGGTTCCATCTGTTTCATCGTATGCTCAATGTCCTGAAATCCCTTTACTTCAAGCTCGTCGATCTCGTATTCGTAGGCAATATCCACGGCCACGGGATCAGCACCCAACTTGCGCGCCTGGCTACTGAACGAACATGCTCCACCTGGACAATCCAGAATAGACTTGCCATTAATCTCGTCCACCGTCAGGTTGAACATCTTCATATATTCTTCGAAGGTTCTTCCTATGAAAACGATCTGTTTCAGTTCCAAACCTCCAGAATCATTGGACTGCTGATCTTCTCTACTGTTCTTCTGCACTTCTTTACTGTTGCTCTGCTCATCTCTGCTCATCTCGTCTCAGCTTCCTTTCCTGCGCTTGAATCAATCGTTGGGGAACACAAGCCCAATCTGCTTCCGAATCTGATCCATGACTTGCATCGTCACATAAGAGCGTTCATACGTGTTCATGTCAGACTCTTTTTGGCCCTGCTCAACCAGATTCACGAACTCCTCCACTTCATAATACATCGCCGGATGGTTTTGTTCGACTGTGAGCTGCTCCACCGTACCGTCATTGTAACGTATCTCTGCATGTTCCGGTGAGCCAATCTTGTCAATGATGATGCTGCCCAGCTCACCCATGATTTCGCTTGGTAGATGAGAGTTGGAGATTTTGGAGTATGTAACGACCGCATCCATCCCATCATAGTCCAGCAGCACACTACCTTGTCCATCCACGCCAGATTCCAGCATCATCGCTTGGGATTGAACCCGGTTAGGTGCACCGAACAACGTAATCAATGGATAGAGACAATACACACCGAGATCCATTAACGCCCCATTAGCGAGTTCAGGCTTGAACGCGTTCAGGACAATCCCCTCTTTGTACTTGTCGTAACGCGAAGAATACTGAGAGTATCCTGCTACGTATTTGCGGACAGGACCGATTTTATGCAGGCTCTTCTGCACCATTTTGAACTGGGGAACAAGGGTCGATTTCATCGCTTCCATGAGCAGAACCTCGTGTTCTCGTGCTGTATCGATCATGCTCCGAACTTCGGCGCTATTTGCAGCCAGAGGTTTCTCGCACAATACATGTTTACCGTTTCTCAGAAAAAGCTCAGCCTGCTCTGCATGAACCGTATTTGGTGTTGCAATGTAGACTGCATCAATCACATCACTTGCCGCCAACTCTTCCAGATCGGTGAATCGGTGTTCAACATCATATTTATCTGCGAATGCATTAGCCTTATCTTCAGTTCTGGAATACACAGCGGTTAATTTGAATCCTTCAACCTGTGCTGCGGCTTCAAGAAGCCTTTCTGTAATCCAGTTGGTACCCACTACGCCAAAACGAACCATGCTTACCTACCTCTTTCATCTATAAATTTCATTTGAGATATAAACCACTTCCATCCTGTATATTGTAGCTCATATTTCGTTCAGATTGAAGGAAGGGGCCATATCCCCAAATATTGATATCTTGCTTTTTAAGTTAGAACTTCGTCAATCCCTTCGAATCAAGGGTATAATTAGAGATGAGGTGATCACCGTGGAAAGTCGAGATCAAGATCGCATACTGCCCGAATCTATAGATGAAAAATACTGGCACGCCATCATCCACAACGATAATTCTTATGATGGAACGTTCTTTTACGGTGTGCAGACAACGGGTATCTTTTGCCGACCTTCCTGTAAGTCCAGAGCACCCAAAGCTGAAAATGTGCTGATATTTCAACATGTTGAAGAAGCATTGGCACGAAAGTTCAGACCCTGCAAACGTTGTAAACCTACAGGCGAGCGGGTACCTGATCAGGAGTGGATATACGGGATCACGGATTACATCGAACATCATTACGCCGAACCTCTAACCTTGGATGTCCTTGCCACTGTAAGTCATGGCAGTCCTTATCATCTGCATCGTGTGTTCAAGCGGATTACAGGCCGCACACCGGTTCAATATATTCAGGATAAACGAATTACCGAAGCCCGGAAGTTGCTTGAACATACCGGACTTACCGTCACCGATATTGGCCGCCATGTCGGTATACCTAACTCAGCTTATTTCATTACTGTATTTCGCAAACACACAGGTCTCACACCTGCACACTACCGCGAAAGGCATGAGAACTTATGAAGACAAATCTTACTTACAAAGTACCCAAAACGTTACTCAACAAGGGGACAGGGTTCCTTAATGGCTATACACATACACTGAATCCTTACACAGGCTGCGCCTTCGGTTGTTCTTATTGTTATGTCAGACAGATGCCTGTCTCCCTATTTCGTAAAGAGGATTGGGGGAGCTGGGTGGATGTAAAACAAGAGGCCTCCCGGGTGTTCGCCAAAGAGTTGCAGCGTGCCCAGACCAAAGGGAAAGTCACTCTGTTCATGTCATCCAGTACCGACCCGTATCAACCCGCCGAATACAAGGAGTGTATCACGCGTTCATTGCTTGAAACCATGTTACAGCATCCACCCGATTTTGTATTAGTCCAGACCCGCAGTCCACTCGTTACCCGGGATATAGATCTGTTACAACAGTTAGGTGACCGGGTTCGGGTCAGTATGACGGTGGAGACAGATCTGGACGATATGCGGAAGCATTTCAGTCCTTCCGCTCCCCCAATTGCAGGCCGATTACGTGCACTGGAACAGTTGCGGGATGCCGGAATACCAACGCAGGTTGCGATTGCTCCCGTATTACCCAGCAGTGAACAGTTTGCTGCCATCTTGAGACCTCTGGTTCAGCGTGTATGCATTGACGATTATTTCATGGGTGATGGCAGCGAGGGCAAGCGAACCCGGCGACTCGGCATGGAGTCGCTCTATCAGCAAGTGGGGATGGAGCATTGGTATCATCCAGATGCGTATCAGACTGTAGTTCAGCGGATGAAAGACTATTTTGCCGAGGATGAGATCTGGATCAGTCAGGCGGGATTTGAGCCCTAAATGGATATATAAGTTGGACTAAAGAATATTTACACTGGACACTCCAATGACAGAACAACATTCCGATCGCTGTTATTCCCAGATTTTTTTGATTTAATAAAAAACAGCCCCTTTCCTTGTTCGAAAGAAAAGGGGCTGTTTATCATGATATAAGTCATAATGGCTATCTTATTTATCCAATGTATACAATGGCAGATCCACCGGCAATGCAGCCGGGCGCTGACACGAGCTTTTCATCTGGTAGAACGTCTGTTCATCTGATGAATCGTGGAATGCCCACATGGCCTCAAGTACGTGGTATGCCAGTTCCCCACTCGCACGGTGTGCACGTCCACTATGTGCTGCATAGGCCATATCTGCCACACCGATGCCGCGTGTATTTTCCTGATATCCTGGGAGGAGCGGAACTTCCGTCCATTCATGTTCACCCAGCAAGCGATAACGAACCGGACCACCAAAGGTGTTGGGGTCAGGTACCTGCAATGTACCGTGCGTGCCATATATCTCAATCGGTGGCAATGCACTTCCGCCAAATACGTCAAAACTTGTAATCAGTGTGCCAATGGCTCCCTGTTCAAACTGTAACAGACCGGTAACGTGAGTTGGAATTTCGACGGGAACCGTCTGACCTCTCTTTTTCTCACTCGTAATCGTCCGTTCTTCCATGGCTTTACCCGTCATGCCTGCAATTGACTTGATCGGGCCCATTAGTTGGACCAATGCGGTGAGGTAGTACGGACCCATGTCAAACATTGGCCCACCGCCTGACGCGTAATAAAACTCCGGATCTGGGTGCCAGTGCTCATGACCACGACTCATCATAAATGCGGTCGCCGCCACCGGCTTGCCGATTACCCCTTCCTCCACCAATTGAAGTGAAGTCTGGATGCCTGAACCAAAGAACGTTTCTGGTGCACAACCCACGAGCAATCCTTTACGCTTCGCTGTTTCGAGCACGGCCTGCCCTTCTTCACGGGTAACCGCGAGCGGTTTTTCTACATAAACATGTTTGCCAGATTCAAGCGCCCGCAAGCATACATTCGCATGAACGGAAGGAATCGTCAGGTTGATGATCAGCTCAATCTCGGGATCAGCCAAGATTTCGTCGACGCTGTATACGTTAGGCACGTTATAGGCTGCTGCCTGCTCCTCGGCACGTTTCCGGTCGAGATCCGCAACAGCAACAAGTTCCAGCACCTCGAACCGGTTACAGTTTTCCATATAAATACCGCTGATTTTACCGCAGCCAATAATGCCTACTTTCATTGTTTTCATACCTGGGGCTCCCTTCGCCGTGGATCAGAAATGGTTTATCCATTGAGGATGAATGGTTAACACTGAAGTTACGTTTGCAATCCAACTACAATCTCATTAGTTCTGGTTGTCCGCCATACCTGTGTACACTTCGGTTGCTGAACTTACTCGACTCTTGGCAAGTTCTTTGCCTGCTGCTGTCCATTTGAACCCACTGCGCATCATTTCAGTCACGGGTTTCATGTCTACAATGTCTGCATGATGTCCCAGGGAGTTGTAGAATACCCGTCCTGCGCCCCAGCGTTTCGTCCAGACAACAGGCATATCTACGGGCCCATTCGCTGCATGCGGACCAGTTACCACTGGGAAACGAGTTGTTGCCAGCACTTCCACTGCCGGGTCTACGTGCAGGTAGTACTGTTCACTTTTCACCTGAAAATCTTCAATATGATCCAATAACGGGCTAGAGCCACGCTTCATGTTCACCATATACTCCACACCATCGTTACCTGGATGGGCAACCCATTGTCCACCCGTCATAAACTGCCAGTCTACGTTATTTCGGAAGGCATCACACATCCCGCCATGAAGACCAGCCAAGCCCACACCGCTCTGAACAGCCGCTGATACGTTATTGACGAGTTCTTGCTCAATCTGTCCCATTGTCCACAAAGGCACAATCAGATCCAGACCCAGCAGCTTCTCTGCATCCGCATAAGACTCCAACGTATTTGAGACCTCAACCTCAAACTGTTCTTCCTTCAAAATACGCTCAAAAATCGCTGCTACCTGCTCCGGTTCATGTCCATCCCAGCCGCCCCATACAATCAGTGCTTTACTCATCGTTTATTCACTCGCTTTCGCCTAGTTTTATGTGTTCAACCTTATTTCTGACGTCACTGTCTTGCTTGCTCACATCTCTTCAAGCGTCACCCATCGCCGTTCTGTTACCGAACGTTCTACCGCTTCCAGTACAGCCTGACAAGCGACCCCATCGTGGAAACTCGGTGATGGTTGGCGTCCTTCAGAGATCGCTGTCACCAGCTCCAGCATTTCATGGGTGAACGTGTGCTCAAATCCAATCGTATGTCCAGCAGGCCACCAAGCTTCAGCATATTTATGTGCCGGATCGGTTGCCAGTACACGGCGGAATCCCTGTACGTCCTCTTCATCCTTTGTGAAATACACTTCCAGTTCGTTCATCCGCTCAAAATCAAATCGTACACTGCCGAGACTGCCGTTAATCTCAAACGAGTTCGTACTGCGATGCCCCGCTGCAAAACGTGTAGCCTCGAAGCTGCCCAGCGCACCTCCTGCGAATCTTGCCAGGAACAACGTAGCGTCGTCGACGGTCACTTCTCCTTTCGGTGCATCCGCATTCGAACTGCCCTTTGCACTCAGCCCGGTCATCTCTGCTGCAAGTGGTCTTTCTTTGATGAAGGTTTCGCTCATGCCGATGACTTCCTGAAATTCACCAACAAGGAAACGAGCCAGATCGATTAAGTGCGCGCCCAGATCCCCATGGGAACCGGAGCCAGCCACTTCTTTTTGTAAACGCCATACCAGCGGGAACGAAGGATCCATGATCCAGTCCTGCAAGAAAAAAGCACGGAAATGATAGATCTTACCCAGTCGTCCGCTCTCCACCAGATCCTTCGCTAATTGCACCGCTGGTGAGAAACGGTAGTTGAACCCGACCATATGTGCGACTCCAGCATCCTCTGCTGCCTGAAGCATCTCGCGCGAATCTGCAAGCGACAGGGCCAGTGGTTTCTCACAAAACAGATGTTTGCCCTGACGAGCTGCTTCCAACGCAATTTCCTTATGGGCATCACTTGGCGCGTTAATATCAATCAGATCGATATCATCCCGCTTCACTAGTTCACGCCAATCAGTCACACTTTCGGACCAGCCGAACTGATTCGCCGCCTCTTGAACTCCTTGCTCGTTACGTCCACAGATCACAGACATCTCAGGCTGCAACGGAGCAGACGGGAAAAACATCGGCAGACTGCGATAGGCATTACTGTGGGCCTTCCCCATAAACTTGTATCCAACCATTCCGACACGAAGACGATTTGACATGATCATTTCCTCCTTTGGAATAATAAAAAGTCTTTCAATATGTGTACCAATAAACTATTGACGGATAGAAGAAGCACGGATAATCAGTTCGGTAGGCAACAACGCTCTCGCAGATTTGGGTACCGCTACAACAGAGTTATTCGCTTCATGTGTATCACCCACAGACCCATGCATAAGCTTCGATACTGCAAGTTCACCCATCTCAAAAAATGGAACCCTGACGCTGCTCAGCGGCGGAACCGCCATCTCGGCGGCATCGGAGTCGTCATAACCCACAAATGCAGGAAAATCCGCAGGCCCTATTCCCCGCTCACGTAAACCATGCATGACACCAATGGCCATCCGGTCATTGGCCGCAAATACAGCATCAATCTCATGTAGGCGATCTGCTACAATCGCTGCCGCCTCAATGCCACTTCTTCTACTATAATTCCCTTTAAGCAATAGACTCGGCTCCAGCTCCATACCTGCTTCTTGCAGGCCAAGACAAACGCCTTCCATTCGCTCCTGGCTGTTGGAATAGCTGTCTGGACCATTGAGAAAAGCGATTTTGCGATACCCCTGATCCGTAAGATGACGTATGGCAAGTCTGCTTCCTTCCACATGATCCGCATCCACTTCCGTGAACGATTGGCCCTCAAAATGCTGATTCATGACACAGAATGGGTGTCCTTCCTGATGAAGTTGCTGCATGGCCGCCAGTTCTTCATGATCATCTCTGGCACCAAGGATAATGCAGGCATCCACTTTCTGACGCCGGAACAGATCCGTATAATTCATCACTTCACCGGGTGTTCGGAACATAACCAACAGGTCCATGCTATTGTCTCTGGCTTTGCTACCAATCCCACTCAGCATTTCCGAGAAGAAATACGCCGAGAACAGATGCGCCTTCGGAACATAAGGTAATACCACGCCAAGGTTTCCGCTTTTACTTCTGGCAAAACTGCGAGCAAGCGCGCTGGGCACATAGCCTAACTGTTCGGAAGCTTCAAGAACCTTGCGGCGTGTCTCTTCTTTAATAGGACCTACCCCATTAAGCACCCGGGAGACCGTCGCCTCGGAAACACCCGCAAGATCAGCCACTTCTTTACGAGATGCCATGAATTTCACCCCCTTCTAGCTCACCTATTAATGATGTAATAATTAAAAATCGATATTTATGTACGCGCGTACATTTTCTCATGCCATGTAACCGTTGTCAATGCTTTTGACACAAAAAATAATGAGAGCTCGGGTTAATCCAAGCCCTCATTATTATCTTGCCAGAGATGGTACTTTCATTGAATCCGTGCCCTGTAATCTTAGGGGTTCAAGTTACTTATCAACCTTAAATACAACGATTTCAGTTGATCCTGTTTGTTCAATTATGGGGAGTGCAGCTCACAACGTCGTTGTAACGCCAAGATCAACGGAGGATTGACTAAACTCAGCTTGCTCCATCGTTTTCGCATGACTCGGAATGCGATCCGAGGGTTCTGGCGTGGATTGGAGCTGTCTTACTTTGTGCAACACTTCTTTGTTCGGCAGGAAGTGTTGGGAACGAATAAACCGAATTGTTTTGGTTTTGGCACGCATAACTATCGAATCCGTCTCGGCACGATCATCCGCAAGATATCGTACCCCTCCCAAGATCTCACCTGGCGTCACACCCGTTGCGGCAAAAATGACATCCTCCGTGCCGATCATATCCTGCATCGTTAACACTTTGTAGGGATTATCGATCCCCATCTGCAAGCAGCGCTGGAATTCGTCTGCGTTGGCAGGCATCAGACGACCTTGGATCTCACCCCCAAGGCAAGATAGCGCTGCGGCAGCCAGCACACCTTCTGGCGCTCCTCCAGATCCGACATACAGATCAATGCCCGCCTCCGGGAAGGCCGGTGCCATCGCACCCGCAACATCACCGTCACTGAGAAACTTGATCCGTACGCCAACCTTGCGTAGCGTCTTGATGGTACTCTCGTGTCGCACACGATCCAGAATCATCACAGTGAGGTCCGAGATGTTTTTGTTCAATGCAGCAGCGGCTTTCTCCAGTGTGACTTCAACCGGGTCTTCAATGCTGACCTTGCCTACAAGCGCAGGCCCTACCGCCAGTTTCTCCATATACATGTCCGGTGCGTGGAGCAGGTTACCTTTTCCCGCCACTGCAATAACCGATAGAGCGTTGTTTAGTCCTTTGGCCACGATTTCTGTACCTTCGAGCGGGTCTACAGCCACGTCAACCTCAGGCCCCTCAGCGTTGCCTACTTCCTCGCCGATGTACAACATGGGTGCTTCATCCATTTCTCCTTCACCGATTACCACCGTGCCGCGAATGGACACGGAATCGAACATGGCGCGCATGGCCAAAGTAGCCGCTTCATCTGCACTGTTCTTGTCGCCTCGTCCCATCCAAGGTGCTGAAGCTAACGCAGCCAATTCTGTTACTCTGACAATTTCCAACGCCAGTTCGCGTTCCATTTTTCCCACTTCCTTTCCAATTTCCAAAAGCATAACGTGAAAGCGGTACTAAATCCATCGCAAATCCATATGAAATTGATCTATAATCAGCGTAGTAGCGCCTTCTTAACAATATATACCTTATTTATCCAATTAATATATTGATCGATTTCGCTCCTTTTTCCGGCTGGTTTTAAGAGTCCAATCCTCCTGATTTCTTACTTGAAATATTAATTTTAATTTCCATTTCCCGCTCTAAAACTAAATAATTCAACATGGTGGATTAACACGTCCGTTTCATGTACAAAAAGTTCTTTTAACATGAGGTATATACAACTTATATTCTGATTATTAAGACTTAACGTTATCTAACAGACTACGAACGAAAACGATTTTCGGCTGACTGTCCAAACGTAGAAATAAACTAATAAATTGTGTTGATGATCCTTGAGATCAGCCTGTTGCCTTCACGATTATTGAGCAAAATATTACTGCTAATTATGTATTAATCAGGCCTTTAACTTTTGCTAAAGCCATAGATGCAGCTTATGAAGGTCATCGAAAATAATTAGTTTACATAATATTTGTTATGTATTAAACTTTGTCAATTTCTTCATTTTTTTATTCAACGGTTCTGGTAAAACATAAAAAAGCCCGAAAGAATTCTGCTCAATAGCATTTTTCTCCCAAGCTTTTCCCTCGATGATCCAGTTACAGTATCGTTTTGGTCATTATAAAATCAATCTGTTCCTCATCTCCCATGTAAAACGCATGGGCTCCTGTCTGTACAAACCCCATCTTTTCATAAAATGCGATGGCATTTTCATTTTTCTCCCACACGCCTAACCAAATATTCGTTTTGTGATGTTCTTTTGCCATCTCTATGGCTTTATGAAGCAGCACTTTACCCAGGCCATGTTTTTGGAACTCTTTTTTGATGTATACCCGCTCGATCTCAAGAGATTCCACACCCATCTTCTCAGACTGAGCATCATTGATATTTACCTTCATGTACCCTGCCACTTTGTGGTTGACATAAATAAAAAGAAATTGTGAATCCGCAATGGACAGTTCAGTTTCTAATTGCACCCTATTAAATGCCTTTTCCAGATAAGCTTTCATATTTTCGGGTGAATTTTGCCCTTTAAACGTTTCATTAAACGTCTCATAACTAATCTCCTGCAGTTTACATACATGTTCAATGGTACATATCTCTATACGAATCGTCATCTATATTCACATTCCTTTAACAAGTTAATCGTTTGTTGCAAATGCACTAAAAAAGAGTTACATTGAATTTAGCTCAATTTTGTTGTATTTGCAACATAATATTGAAAAAGAGGTTGAATGAATTTGAAATATGTACTTTTTGTCGCAGGTATTCTCATCTTAACACTTGGCATCTCCCTTACCATCCAATCTGAACTGGGCACCTCACCGTTTGATGCACTTCTGGTAGGGCTATCACATCATCTAGGGCTAAGTGTTGGTAGCTGGGAGGTCATCATTGCTTTCCTATTAATTGGATGTAATTCGCTTTTGAAGCAGCAAAAACCCGAGTTTCTGGGGCTCGTCACCGCATTCATTACTGGTGTGGGGATTGATATCTGGCTTTATGTATCTGATTCCTTGATCACACCCGAAGTTTGGTACAGCAAATTAATGACTTTTGTCATTGGTTTAGTGATCATAAGTATCGGCACGGCGATTTATTTACAGACCAATTTTGCACCCATTCCGATTGACCGCTTAACATTAATCTTGCATGAAATCACTCAAACTCCCTTATTTGTATCGAGAACGTTCATTTACCTTGTATTTTTAATTCTGGCGTTTCTGCTCAGTGGGCCAATCGGGCTTGGAACGTTGATAACCGTATGTTGTGCAGGTGTACTTCTTCAATTCATCATGGGCCATACGAAAAAGATAATAGATCGCATATTAACAGACATGGATACATCGTCACATACTACAAGTGAAAAAGAACATTCCGTTTAATCGGTGTACGCCGTCTACACCATAAAAAGGCTGGATCAGAGGTTCAATCCCTGATTCAGCCCATTAAACGTGCTATCTACCTTTACGGCTCAATTCCCCATACCAGCTGACCGTTCACATACCCGGTAACCTTATCATGGTTCGCGAACTGACTACCGGTTGCCTTGAACGAGTAATCGTTAGTCTGAGTGTAATTCGACCAATTGTTTTTGGAAAAGCGTGTTTGAATCTCTGCGCTCTGGCCCGCATTCAGTGATCCCGCCGCACTTGTAAAACCCACTTCCAGATAATGATCCGCTCCGGCAACTGGAGTCGCCAGTTTAACGAAATTGCTCGTTACATTTGCACTGCCCATACTGGCCCAGTCGGACCAGAAACTCTGAGGTTCCTCCCCGTCAATTGTATAGTAATACCGGAGTTTTACATCACTCAACGGAATAGCCATATTGCCTGAGTTGATCAATTTGAACTTGGGTGAGACGCCGTTGGTGGATGCACTTGTATTGCCGTTAAAAGATTGAATCGTCAAATCCCCCGCTGGCACAGTAACCGTACTATCTACGACGTTCACCGTTAGCACAGCGTCATTTCCTCCATTGAAGTGAAAGGTTAATACGTTCTGGCCCAGGGGAAGCGTCGCAAGATAGGATTTGTTCAGAACAACAGCAGAGCTGGACGCTGTATAATTCTGACCTGATACAAGAGTAGCATTTCCCTTCGTGATGCTTGTAAGCTGACGGCCGTTTAAGGTGAGAGATACGGTAATATCCTGTGCTGAATTCGTCGCTTTATCAAATGTTGCATTCACAGGAGAGATCACAGCATTTGTACTCGGTGTTGAATCCACAATTTTGACTTTTAACACAGGGTCCTGACCTTGATTAAAATCCAGAACAATCGAATGCTCACCAACTGGCAGGGTTGCCAGATAAGCTTTTTTCAACAGCAATGTGCTTCCGTTCATGGTATAATCTGTCGTTGCGGTCAACGCATTGTTGCCTGCCCGGAGAGCAGTTAGCGTATTGCCGTTTGCATTCACGGTTACGGTTTTATCGCTTTGATTGGGTGTGTATTTGTCAAATTCAACGTTTCCAGGTGTGATGGATGCACTGGGATTGGGATTGTTAACCTTTAGATTTGGCAGCTCATCCAACGTAATGACATAATCACTTTGATAAAGCGTTTTCAATGTTGCCGGATAATTAAAAGCAGAACTCATCAGATGCTCGCCATACCAAGGACAGAAGTACAGCCATCCTGATTTCTCCTCTGTCAGATTTTTCACGCTTGGAATCGTGTCGTTCTCCGTCATGGCTACCATTTTCGTACCGTTCGTCAACTCAACAAGCTTATAGAAAATCGAGGTAATCGCATCTTCATTCGGTACGCCGGACAAACCGTCATAACGGTTGTAGATCGTATTGTATTTATCATATCCGACAAGATCTACCTGATCATCTCCCGGATACCATGCAGGAGAAGTGCTGTATACGTAGCTGTTGTAGGTCCAGATCAGATTGTGCAAGCCATACGTCTCGGTCAATTCGGTATATAGCAGATCCCATAGCTCTTTGTACACTTCTGCACCTGCCGAAGCCCACCAAAACCATGCACCTTCCCCGTTCAGCCCGCCGTTACCTTCTGCTTCATGATACGGACGGAAAAGCACTGGCACATCGTTATCTTGCAAAATCAGCAATTGTTCTGCCAGATCCTCGATGGTCATCATCACGTATTGATACTCTTTGGTACCGGGAATTACCGCATTGGCTGTATTAAAATTCGTTTCTGTTGGCTTGTAGGTCGCCTCTTTCCAATCCACAAAGTCCCCAAGCTCATACGTATTGAAATTACGAGGCACATTGATATGCCAGGAAGCTGTTGCAATACCTTCACGGTTATTCACCCAATCAATCATACGATCGGTTGTACCGTCCTCCCAACCATACAACGGATTATAGTTCATCAGATCAAAGCCACGGATTGCCGGATACTTTCCGGTCAGATCATGAATCCACTCGAATTCAAGCTCTGTATCTCCGTCATTCCCTCCTCCATAGATCTCTTGCTGACCAGAGATGATGTTGTTTCCGTAGACCTCCGTTAAATAATTCATCAAAATTTGAGTTTCTGGTGTAGCTTCTGGATCAGTCAGAACTGGCTGAACATTCAGGGGATCCAGATCAGCATGATCCACTGTAAAAGTATCAAAATACGCGAAGCCCCAGCCAGCCTTCAGCTCAATCGTGTTGGCACCCTGATTCAACTTGTGAAAGCCAAAATCGAAGTCTGACCATGTTGTCGTGTAAGGCAACATGTACGCACCTTTCGTAACACCATTTACGATTAAATTTTGTGACCTGCCATCTGCACTGAGCTCCTGCATATATCGTGTGGAGATCGCGTACATGCCGGTTTCCGGGACAGTTACTGTGAAGGTTAATGTGCCAGAGTTCTGCATCCAGACAAATCCGGCCCCTGAGAATCCGGGCTTGGGTTGCCCATAGATTGAAGTAACCACTTGAAGATCCGGGGTGAGCTGCGCATCTTCGCTTTCGATGGTGAACAATGGTGTGTCTGCATGAACGGGCGCTGTCATTAATCCAAGCAGTAGGACCAATGCCAGCATCATTGCGGTTGCCTTTTTGAGCAAATTTTTCATCAATTCCATCTTCCTTCCCAAGTGAAATATGATAATGAAATGTCAATGAACCCATTCATGATGGCGCTTTCATTTTAAACATAGCATGCACACCAATATTTGTAAATATATGGTGAATGAGAATGTTTGAAATTCTTTTGTACCAGTACTTTGAACATTATATTTCCTTTCTCTCATCCGATTTGATAATTGACGAAAACGGTTCATAATCTAATCAATTTAGCGTATGAAACTTCATCTCACATTAGATGTGCACTTGAAAGAAAAACTGATAAACAACAAAAAAAAGCATTCCTATTCGGATGCTTTTTCACGTATGTTTCTTCAATTGCCCTTGCTTATGTCTGCGTCCTGCGTCCCGCCTCAACTTACGGTTTCCTCGGTAGACGTTTCTTTTACCACACAGCGTTCCCCTGCCTTGCGTACCGCCCGAATAATGCCACCGTAGCCGGTACAACGACACAGATTCCCGCACAATCCTGTTTCAATCTGTTCTTGAGAAGGCTCAGGATGTGCATCCAGTAATGCCTTGGTTGAGATCACCATGCCCGGAGTGCAGTAGCCGCACTGAAAGCCACCTTCCTCCACAAAAGCCTGTTGAATTGGATGCAGAGCGCCTTTCTCCTCGCCGTGCAGACCTTCAATGGTCATAATGTCACTGCCTTCACATTGATAAGCCATGACAAGACAGGAATTCACAGGTTCTCCATCCATCAGAACCATACATGCGCCGCAGCGACCAACTTCGCAGGATACTTTGGTACCCGTTAGTTGCAAATGAGTCCGAAGCACATCGACAAGTCGGGTCGTTTGCGCGATCTCCAGATGTTTCTGTTCGCCATTCACAACGGCTGTCCAGTTGTTTTCAAGTGGTTTACTCATGATGGACTCACTCCTTCCTGCAAAGGTACATTTAAAGGTCTGACCAGTTGTTCCCTCGGTACAGGAAGACGGTTAACCCATACGCCTGTCGCCTGGTGAATTGCAGCTGTTATGGCCGGCGCAAGCGCAACGGAGCCTATCTCACCGATCCCCCTAGGACCAAACGCATCACCTTCGGGTAAGTCTTCAATAGCCTCAACCTCCAGATTGGTATGAATATCCTGAATGGTTGGGATCAGATACGTGTCGAGGTTCGTGGTTACATAACGGCTGTCCTGCATGACCGCATCCTCCGTTAACGTGAATCCAAGCGCCATGACACTGCCACCTTCAATCTGTCCGATATAACCCATAGGGTTGATAACTGGACCTGCCGCAACAACATGGCGCGTATCAAGAAGCTTGGTTTCTCCAGTCAAAGTATTTACTTCCACCTCTGCCGCAACCGCCGCATACGTATACAAATAATGCCCGCCTACCACGTTGTCTGGCGTAGTTGGGTAATCAAACTTTGTATCAAAAATCCATTCATCGGCTTCGCCCTGCGTCGCGAGTTCGGCATACGAGATCACTAAGCCTGATGAAACTCCCTCTTTCGCCTGGTATGCAGATGCGCCTAAATAACTTTCAGCAGTTTGATCAATTCCAGTCCCTACCGCAACGATATCAGCCACTTTAGTTCTTTCATCCTTTTCTAGTTTTCCTGCTTCTGAAGTTTCGGCAGGAAGCTGGCCTTTGCGCCATATACCACCAGGTCCTGTTAACAGTTCATCTGCCGGAACGCCTGACATTTCAGACGCGACAGCGAGAACACGGGAACGAAATGGAGTCTGCAAGCGTTGAAGAGCCATCCATGCCATCGTTGTTGAACGTGAAGCTGTACTTGATCCGCTGTGGGGCACACGATCCGTATCGCCGATGATAATACTGAGATCCGATGTACTGCATTGGAACAGATCACATAACATAATTTCCAGCGTTGCAATGAGCCCCTGACCAAATTCCTCGTAGCTGAACGCCACCTCAATCTTGCCTTCGTTGTTCAGGGACAGGCGGCCTCCGGCAGGGTCCGGAATGCCGTAACCCAGCCCTGCACCATGCATGGCGATGGCTGCTCCGACTCCGCGTTTGATCCACGGCGGTAGAGTAGGATCTGCCGGGGGACTCTGATGTTTTTGCCACAGTTCGGAGCGATCCAATGCCTCCCATACTTGGGACAGTCCATCCGTAACCAGAATGCGTTGATTCAGTGGTCCAGGATCATTCTTTTCCCTCATATTACGTCTGCGGAACTCCCAAGGGTCCATGTTCATGATTGCTGCAAGTCGATCCATCTGGCCTTCCATGGCAAAAATCGCCTGATTCCCGCCAAATCCGCGAAACTCACCTGACAGCCCGTTATTCGTATATACAGATACACCTTCCACATCCACATTTGGAATGGCGTAGGGTCCAAGGCAATGCTCGGTACAGAAGTTCAGCACGGGTGCGCCAAGCGTGGCGTACGCTCCGGTATCTGCTGTAATGCGGACACGGTGCGCCTGTATGATGCCTTCTCGACTCATGCCAGTTTGCATTTCAATCTTCATTGGGTGCCGTTTCAGCCCTGCACGTACGGATTCTTTACGAGAATTATGCATTTTCACAGGACGTCCGCATCTCAAGGCCAGCAATGCACCATAGGGCTGTACGTTTAGTTCATCTTTTCCGCCAAACGAACCACCAATCGGTGAAGACACCACCCGGATATCTTCTTCAGAGCAACCAATAATGCGCGCAAGTTGCATCCGGTCTTTATAACCGTGTTGCGTTGCCGCGTATACATTCAGCCTTCCCTCTTCATCCGGGACAAACAGGCCACCTTCTGTCTCCATGTACGCATGCATCTGACGAGGCGTATAATACGTCTCAGTCACGATATGATCACACGTGGCAAAGGCTTGCTCAGCATCTCCACGTTTAATCTCCGTCCGATGAAGCACATTACCTGGTCCATGCTCATGCAGCTCTGGTGCGCCTGGAGCCAAGGCAGCGTCTGTACTATTCAGAGGTGTGAGTTCCTCATACACTACACGGATCGCATCCAGTGCAAGCGCCGCACGTTCCGGGGAATCCGCAGCAACCGCTGCAATGGCGTCACCGACATAACGTACAATATCCTCGCAGAACACAGGCTGATCCGGGGTCGCTATGCCAAAACGATTCAGACCAGGCACATCTTTGGAGGTCAAAACCGCATAGACACCTTCCAACGCCTCAGCTTCCGAAGTATCTATAGACAGTATACGAGCATGAGGATATTCGCTTCGCAATACTCTGCCATGAATCATGTCAGGTAGCGTCATATCCGTCAGATATTGAAGCTGGCCTGTTACTTTGGGTGCCCCATCTGGCCGCAGGTGCCAGCGTTTCCCGCTCTGTTTCCGATTCAGCAGCATGATGCCTCTCCTCCTTTGCTTGATCGAAGTTTTCTATTCGTGAAGTGCCTCCCATAGCCCGGCGCCAAGCATATTGCCTGCGGTCTGTTTGCGATATTGTTCTGTTGCAAATGCATCGCCAAACGTTGTAAACTCGTCAGCCACAGCAGTTGCGAGAGTCGCCGCTTGCATGACAGAAGCTTCGCTACCAAGAAGCTGTTGTTCTGACTCCAGAAGTCGCATCGCCATGCCCGAGCCTCCACCAGCCGCAATCGCAATCTTGGTCCAGCGGTTATCCAAATCAATCTCACCGTATAACGCAACCGTCACCAGCGACGCACTGAACGTCTCCCGTCGACCCAACTTGCGGTAAAAGGAAACTTCTCGTGCAGCAGGCTTGTGCCCTTTGTCCACATCAAGCAGAGAGGACGATCTCATCGGGATATGAATCGAGATTAATACATCCCCTGGATTACGGCTGCCATCCTTTCCACCCTGAAGCCAGGAAGACACACTGCGGATCTCAATGCCGCTATCCGTCAACCAGTGCAGCTTCGCATCATATACAAGCAAAGCAGGCAGCGTATCCCCTACTCCGGACACAATATTCCCGCCAATGGTTGCCACATTACGAATGGAAGGGGCCGCAATTGCATTCACCGCTTCTTGCAGGATCGGCAGTTGATGCAGCAACGCTTGTGCAGCACATTCCTTTAATCGGGTCATTGCTCCAATGACAATCTCATCTCCAAGAATAGATATACCGCTCATTTCAGGAATACGAGCCAGGCTTATCATGTGTTCAGGCGCTGGAACCAAGCCGCCCTCCCATTGGGTTCGCAGCAATGTTCCGCCCGCCGTAAAACAACATATCCCCTTGAGTCTACTTCTTAACGCTTGGAGTTCTTGCAGGTTCTCAGGCTGCCATACCGATGGCAATGCTCCAGAACCGTATGCCGGTGTGACCATCGCTGCATCCCCTTTCTCTCTCTTCCTTGGGCAGGAAATTCAACCGTCTGATCCAGATAATTCTTCAAATCATATGAGAGATAAGCAGCAACGTCAATTACCTTCACATCGTTTTGGATAAATGTATAAAACCTGCGTTCTAATTGTGCTTGATGCATTATGATCTATCAAAAGCTAACATGAAGTCTCTTTCACCATACGTGAAAAGAAGACAAACAGGCCAACCAGACTGCCTGGCTGACCTGATCATGTAATTAAATTATACATAGTCATTAATCTTCTCCTATTATTTAGTCTGCCTGCCCCGATTCATATACATGATTCAGAATACGTTCCAATTCCGGTTCTGTATCCGCATCCCAGAAACTAGACTCAGACAGGGGTACATGTACACCTGAATAGTTAGCGCTGCGCATAATCTTGCGTGCCCCCTCATCTCCATGCAGAGACAACAGAGGTCCGAACATATGGGATCGAAAAGCAACGGGCGGCTTGCCTCCCTCACCGTCTGTAGCTGCGACATAGTCACACAGTTTGTGGGTAGCCAGTGCTGTGGTCACTCGATTAATATCCTGCGTTTGTAATAAAGGCTGATCACCCAGTAACATGAGAATGCCCTCCGGTTTGTACTCCATAGCCGACAATACGCCAGAATGAAGAGAATTGGCCATACCGCAGGCATAGTCAGCACAGACCACAATTCGAAGTCTCACTGTGGGATGATAGACATACGCGGCTGAATCAATCCATTTTACAGGCAGCCATGCCAATGAATCTTCCGGTTTGACTACACAGACCACTTGATCCAGATCTGAATTCAGCGCAGCTTCCAGTGACCAAGCGGCCAGTGATCTCCCGTCCGGCATGACAACCGAGAGTTTATCCCGACCAAGGCGACAACTCTTACCTGCTGCCAGAACTATGCCCGTCATTCGCATGTGCAACGCTTCCCTTCTGCCCGAACTCGGAACTCAAGGAAGAAACCTTATGTTTACATGCGATCAATTCCGCTACAATGCTGATGGCGATCTGTTCGGGACCGTCTGCTCCGATGCTCAAACCAACGGGAGAATGCACATATTTCAACGGTGGTAAGCCATCCAGCAGACGGGCTGTTCGTGTTTTGGAACCCATGATGCCAAGATACGCGTACTCACAGTCCACTACCATCTCCAACAGTTCACGTTCGCGGGGAAAATTGTGACTCATCAAAATCAAATAATCTCCGCTGTTCACTTTTAACAGAGGCATGATCTCACGTGGAAAACCCAGCACAAGTTCGGTTTCTGGGAACCGGTCCGAGGTGCATAAGGACTCTCGCCAATCGGCTACCACTACACGGAATCCTGCAGACCAGGCGAGTCTAGCAACAGGAATAACATCATTCCCGGCTCCGATGATAATCAGGCGAGGTTTAGGTGTGTACAGCGAAGTAAGTTGCCGCGGGAGGTCCCAGGGATTCGTTGAACCCCCGTCGTTTGTCGGTATTTCAGCATCAGTATCAGAGATATGTTGTGAATCACCGGATAGATGGGAAGAGTGAGTTCCATTTGACGTAGCAGGTACCACTTCAGGTACAAGCATAAGGTGAGGTATATCCGGAGAATGTTGTGTTGATCCCGTATGTTCATGCTTGGTATTTCCACTGCTATGCTGTACATTAACCTGCAATGAAGCTGGATTATAATCCGCCACGCGATCATGAGGAGGGACGAGCGAAGGACGCAAGATTGGCTGGCGCCCGGTACCCGCTGGTTCAATCCGTCTCCAGCCATATTGAACCCTTGTGTAATCATCTTGGAACGTTCGGGTTAACGCTGTTGCAACGCCGGATTGAAAACACTCTTGCATCTTCTGTAACGTATGTTGGAGTTCACCACACACAGGTTCAAGCAGCACAACAACGAGTCCGCCGCAGCCAATCGTCTCACCCCAGGACAGATCATCCTCGGGACGCATGTCGTATTCCGCGAATTCCATCTGCTTCGTATCCAGCACATGGCTCACCCGGGCCTGAAGATCACTCTCCAGACATCCCGGACTGATACTGCCAACCATTTTGCCATCCTCAGTCAACAGCATAGAGACTCCCTGCTTACGGTAAGCATGACCCTCTACCTTAATCGCTGTTGCGAGCACGCAGCGCGTTTCACGGGCTGCAATTGCACACAGATCATGCATTTCCATAGCGGTCTCCATCCTTTCTGGAATTGCATAAACTTCCTTCGATCAGATACGTTTCATCAATCTTGCAATACTCTTATCCGACTCACGCAGCACAATGCCACGATCAATCGTCTGAATCTTACGATTCTTGAGCACGATACTTCCGTCAATAATAACGGTATCCACACAGCTACGTGTTGCGGAATACACTACGCGGGAATAGACATCCGTCTCATAGGAAGGGTACGTGTGGAAATCATCCAGATCCAGCAGCAGCATATCTGCCTTTTTGCCCACTTCGAGACTGCCAATTTCCTTCGACAAGCCAAGCACCTCTGCACCGCCCATGGTAGCCATGCGTAATACGGTCCGAGCATCCATCACCGTTGGACCATGAGGAATCTTCTGCATCAGGGCCGTCAGGCGCATCTCCTGAAACATATCCAGATTATTGTTGCATGCGGCACCATCTGCCCCAATCCCAACCGCGATCTGCCGATTCAGTAGATCCGGAATATCTGCTACCCCGGAGGAAAGTTTCATATTTGATCCAGGACAGTGAGTGACTTTGACACCGCGCTTGCGGATGATCTCCTTCTCTTCCTCACTCAGCCATACACAGTGGGCCAGCACCAATCTTGGGGTAGCCAGACCGATATGATCAAGGTATACGATATTACGCATTCCGCGTTCGTGTTCTACCAGTTCAATCTCTCCGCGATTCTCGGAGGCATGGGTGTGGACTTTGACATGATATTTATTCGACAGGTCGCGCACCTCTACCAGCAATTCTTCGGTACACGATACAACGAAGCGTGGACAGAAAGCATACTGAATGCGACCTCCGCCAAACCCGTTCCATTTCTCCAGCAGATCCACACTCTGTTGCAGCGAAGTTGCTGTATCCTCACGCAGGGGTTCCGGAACCTCGTCTCCATGATCCATCATTACCTTGCCGGAGATGACCCGGATGCCACTCTGTGCCATCGCCTGAAACGCCGAGTCTGTGTGATGTACCGTCTCCATATCCAAAATGGTCGTGGTTCCGCTGGAGATCAATTCGCCCAAACCGAGCATTGCCGAATAATACACGGACTCCTCATCATGTGCTGCTTCCAGCGGCCAGATTCGTTGACGGAGCCAATCCATCAGTTCCAGATCATCCGCACGTCCACGGAACAAGGTCTGACACAGATGAATATGCGTCTGGATGAAACCTGGCAACAGCACTTTGCCACGAGCATCAATGACCTGGTCAGCCTGAACGTCAATGTGAGCTGCAATCTCCTTGATTTTGTTATCCTCGATCAACAGATCTCCGATGAACACTTCCTCTTCTGCATTCATCGTCACAAGCTGTGCGCCTTTCAGCAGGATCGTTCCCATGCCAATCTCCCCTATCTGTGTCTGTCTATATAGTACAACTCATACATATTTACACTCTCACTCCAATGACAGACTAACCTTCCGATCGCTGTTATCGTGTAAATATCTAGTTGAACTTATAAGTGTTCATGTAACTGTTACCACCCAATAGCCATGCCATCGCCTCTGGGATCTGCTGCGCCGCTAATCATGCCGTCCTCACGAATGACAATGCCTTGCGATTGTCCCATAATTCCGTCCCACGGCGCTCTCGCTTCAACGTTATGTCCCCACTGGGCAAGGGTTGCACATACGTCATCATGATATCGATTCTCCACACGCATCGTATCGCCTTCTTCGCCCCAGGTACGTCCGTACACCCAACGCGGCAGGCTGATTGCTTCCTGGATGTTCAGCCCGTAATCAAGCACTCCGGTAAGCACCGATAATTGTGTCTGCGGCTGGCCTTCTCCTCCCTGTGTACCCACGAGCATATATGGTTTGCCATCTCGTGTAACAAGGCCCGGCATGAGGGTATGGAATGAGCGTTTGTTCGGTTCCAAAACGTTGGCATCCCTTGGATCTAAGGAGAAAAACGACCCCCGGTTCTGCATGATAACCCCCGTATCCCCTGGAACATAGGCTGCACCGAAGTCAAAATACAGGCTTTGGATGAATGAAACGGCATTGCCTTCGCTATCAACAACCGCTGCATACGCCGTGTCCTGACCTATCGTTTTGGACAAAAACGGCTGTGCCACAGGTGGAGCAGACTGAATCTCATTCCACAGTTGGTCTCCATAACCCTTGGATAACAGATGATCCAGCGGAATATCCCTGAAATCCGGGTCCGTCAGATAACGGTCACGATCCCGAAAAGCCTTTTTCACCACTTCCGCCATCAGATGATAGAATTCAGGTGAGGTACGTGCTACAGAGGACAGATCCGTATGCTCCAGCATATTTAACATCATCAGCATCGAGAATCCCTGCGAGTTGGGCGGCATCTGATGAACTTCATAGCCACGATACTCCGTGCTAACGGGGTTCACCCACTCGCCACGATGTCCTGCAAAGTCTGCTGGGGCAAGCATGCCCCCATCCTCACGAATAGCCGAAGTCAGACGATCCGCGAGTTCTCCTGTATAAAAAGAGTCTCTTCCCCCCGTCTGAATCAGACGAATGGAGGCAGCAAGATCAGGCTGGATCAGCAGCTCACCTTCCTGCAAAAGTGTACCCGAAGGCGCAAATACCGCTCGCAGCGGTGTATGCCCCATAATGAAATCTTCATCCCTTTCCATCCACAGGCGGAGATTTCGGGATACAGGGCATCCTTTTTCCGCATACTGCGCGGCAGGTTCAAGCAACTGCTCCCACGGTAACTTACCGTACCGGGACCAGACTTCCCACCAGGCATCCACCATTCCCGGAACTGTGATGGCACTAAGCACACCACGTTGAGGGATGGCATTCATGCCCATCACTTTGAACGTATCCGCATGAATGCCTGCGGCTGAGCGGCCACTTCCGTTATAGGCGGTAATCTCACCGCTGGCTCCGTCATGAATCAGGAAGAAGGCATCCCCGCCAAGTCCGGTCATATGCGGATATACCACACCCAGAGCTGCACTGACCGCAACAGCGGCATCATAAGCATTACCGCCCTGCTGGAGGATAGAACTTCCAACTGCACTCGCTAGATAATGAGGAGAGGTGACCATAACCTCTCTGGAGATTGGCATCTGGTTTAACATAAGGCACCCTCCTTCCCTGCATACACATCCAATGCGGCCTGCACCGCTTCACCGGCTGGTAATACGTGACGATGACGGAGAAGAACAGCTTCCAGCGCTCCCAGCACATGAAGTACGTTCTTGCGTTGGCAGCTGAATCCCATTGTACCGATCCGCCAGATCTGCCCTTTCAACGGTCCAAATGAACTGGCAATCTCAATGCTGAAATCGTTCAGCAACATCCTGCGCACCGACTCACCATCAATCCCCTCCGGAATGGTGATACAGGTAACTACCGGAAGTTTGCTTGACATATCCCCATACAACTGTAGTCCCATTCCTTGAATTCCAGCGACCAACGCACGTTCATTCACCAGATGTCTCTGGAACCTTGCCTCCAATCCTTCTTGCAGCAGAATACGTAATCCTTCGTGAAGACCGTAGAGCATAGAGGTAGCTTCTGTATGGTGGTTCAACCGTGCTGAACTCCAGTAATCCTGCAATTGGCTCAGGTCAAAATAATTGCTGGCAATCGTGCGGCCTTCTGCCCTCGCACTGGTTGCATCTCGCAGTCCGCGTTCAACTGTTTTGCGGCTCATCAGTTTCTGCTCCACTCGACTGTTGTATGTGAGAGGTGCCATCCCTGAAGGAACAGACAGGCATTTCTGCGTACCACCCATTACCGCATCCAGATGCCACGCATCCGTCTCCACCGGAGTCCCACCAATGGTAGCCACAGCATCTACAACGAGTAAAATATCAAGATCGCGACAGGCTTTGCCAATCTCGGCAAGGGGTTGCATCTGTCCGGTGGAAGTCTCACCGTGAACCATCGCAACCAGACTTGGTTTATGGGTATGGATCGCCTTGATCACCTCTTCCGGATCAAATACCGTTCCCCATTCCGTTTCGAAAAAGACAACCTCTGCACCACAGCGTTCCGAGATTTCAACCAGCAGATGTCCGAATCGCCCATAGATCGGGACGAGAACTTTGTCACCGGGCTGAATTAGGCTGACCAACACAGCTTCTATCCCTGAACGGGATGTACCATCAACTGGATAACACCACTCGTTATCTGTCATATACAGCTCTCGCAGCATCGCCATTGTCTCGTTCATCAAGGATGTGAACTCCGGGTCAAACTGCCCCAGGATCGGAAAGGATAATGCTCTTAGCACACGCGGATCAACCTCAACGGGTCCCGGGGTCATAATGGTCCGCAAGGACGGAGATAACTCTTTATAGGTGGACATCTGCATTCAACTCCCGTAACCGTATTTATAGAGTAGCCGGACCAGAACCCGAAAACCGTGCATCAGGTCTGCTTCAGCTGTATATTCAAGTGGATTATGACTAATACCGTCCTGACTCGGCACAAAGATCATGGCCGTCGGACAAGCCGGCTGAAAAATCTGCGAATCATGTCCCGCGCCGCTTGGCATTAACCAGTAGGACAACTGCTCCTGCTCACAGGTATCCTGAATGTCTGAGATCATCTGTGCGTTCATGGGAATAGGTGTGACGGATAGATGCTCTTGCCAGTCCAGTACAAGCTGCTGCTCGGCTGCGATACGACTAAATGCCTGGAGCATATCCTGCCAGCAGCGATCCATACTCTCCTGCCGGATATGGCGGATATCGAGTGAAAACACCGCCCGTGCTGCAACTACATTCCCAACACCCGGATCGGCCGTGATTCGCCCAACCGTGGCTACAAGCGGTTCTCCTGCATCCAATGCGACACTCCTTACCACAGTAATCATCTCGGCTGCTCCGGCAAGTGCGTCTTTGCGCCAGGACATCGGCGTCGTTCCTGCGTGATTCGCTTCCCCGCTTACGGTAATACTGAACCGCTTCTGACCTACGATATCGGATACAACTCCAATCGAATGTCCAAGACGTTCCAGAACCTGACCTTGCTCAATGTGAAGCTCAATAAAGGCACCGTAATTTTTCGCGGCAGGTCTATATGCACTATCAGGTCCAAAACCCGCATCCCGGATCGCTTGTGCAAAGGTAACGCCATCTTGATCCTTCAGATGCTCTACATCTTCCAGAGCCGTTATTCCTGTTATACTGCGTGAACCCCAATACGCAAAAGGGAATCGACTTCCCTCTTCTTCGCATAACGATACCACTTGAAGTGTTCGCTTCGGTGCTCCAAAATGCTTCTGTAAATACTCCAAAGCAAGAACACCAGCCACCACACCGTAAGCACCATCATATTTGCCGCCATACACCACCGTATCAATATGTGATCCGGTCACAATCGGCAATTCTTCAGCACCAGTCGCTGATTCCTTACCCTCACTCTTGAGTGTGCCATACAGATTACCGGACTGGTCAAATTCGGGAGACAGCCCTTTCTCCTGCATTTTGGCTGCAAGGGCACCTTGTGCTTCACACCAAGCCGAGTCATACAACAGTCTTGTAACGCCGCCCTGTGCATCCGCGCCATATGTCGACAGCCAGTCAAGCATGGCTTGCAGCTCCACCTGTTCCACATTCGGCAAAGGAAGTGGGGCATTATTTGTACCGGATGACCGGTATACTCCAGACTCCGTCATAGCGTCTCCTCCGTTCCCGCTTCGATGGGACTAGAAGAGTAAGCCGTAATGTGCTGTCCGCCAGGCACAGGAGATAAACCGGATTCCAAGTTGTAAACACGCTGCCCACGGCAATATACGTCTGCAATCTGACAGTTAAATGTACGTCCCACATAGGGGCTCTGTTTATGCGTATAGAGCAGATCCTTCGTGTTCAGGGTTGTGCTTTTCTCCCAGTCAATCAGGACCAGATCTGCATCCTTGCCGATCGCAATCTCTCCTTTGTTCTCCAGACCAAGCCTTCTGGCAGGCTGAAGGGAGAGCACTCTTCCGAGCAACGGGAGGTCGATATTACGCCGAAGATGTCCATCCTCCAGCATGATTAGCAATGTGCTTTGCGCACCGGATATACCGCCCCAGATTTTGAAGAAGTTATCGGATTGTTTCATGGATGGCGGACACGGAGAATGGTCTGAGGCAATAACGTCAATCAATCCCGATGTCAGTGCATCCCATAATTGCTGCTGTTCGGAAGAGCTACGAAGCGGTGGAGCGCATTTCGCCACAGCACCCAATCGGATCACATCCTGTTCGGTCAGTGTCAAATAATGAGGGCATGTCTCCGAAGTGACATCTTGCCCACGCCGTTTAGCCGCTGCAATTAAGTCCAGTGCTTCCCGGGTGCTAATATGCACAAAATGCAGCGCACACCCGGTCTGTTCACCATATTTCAATGCTCGGGCAACCGCGACGACTTCAGCTTCCACAGGACGGGACCGGATATAATCCATTGGTTCAGTCTTTCCCTCAGCGATGCTTTTCGCACCGAGTTCGGCAACGATGCCTTCGTCCTCTGCATGAAGTGCCAGCACACGGTTTAATTTGGCAAGTTCATTCATCCCGTCCAGTAACGTATGATCATCGGCTCTGGCAAAAATATCTTCCCCATCTCCACCTGGCTCGGACATAAATGCCTTGAATCCGGCAGCACCCAACCCAGCCAGTGGAGCAAGTTCCTCACGATTGCCGGGAACCAAACCTCCCCAGAAGGCATAATCAACATAGGATTGGTCGGCAGCTGCTTTCTTTTTCATCTCCCATGCTTCCGGCCTTGTGGTTGGTGGTACACCGTTAAGCGGCATATCGACATAGGTCGTGATTCCCCCTGCGGCAAGAGCTGCCGAACCCGATCGAAATCCCTCCCAACTGGCGAGTCCGGGTTCATTGAAGTGTACATGAATGTCCACGACACCCGGCATCACTGTAAGCCCCTCAGCTTCTATGATGCAAGTTGCTTCACCAGCGGTCAGCCGCGTGGATAGTTCCGTTATTTTTTCACCAGTTATGCCAATATCCAGTTGTTCTACCCGATCTCTCAGCACCACCCGGGCCCCCCGGATGATGGTATCAAATGTTGTCATGTGGATGACCCTCCTCCTGAATCAGAACCGGATGTGTGCATGTTCAGCTTCCCCGGTATGTACTGTAACCCCCTGGAGCAATCAATAACGGAATATGATAATGTCTTGAGGCATCAGATACGGCAAAACGAATCGGAACAATCGTCCATAATGCCTGGCCTAGCTCCTCCAACGAACGCTGTGCGTAATAACTCTCGACATGGAATTGAAGCTCATATATGGCTGGCTCCAACTTGCCTCCATCCATCAGCGGTGCATCCAAACGTCCATCCGCATTGGTAACCGATTCAGCCACTTTTGTCTTGCTTTCCTGCTCCCCATCCCTCTTCAGGGTATACAGCTCGATCCGAACACCCGAAGCAGGCACGCCTTTGGATGTATCCAGCACATGAGTTGTAATTCGTCCATCAGACAGCGCCATTAGACGTCACCTGCTTTCCCGGAGTCACGGCCGTCTGTTCCCAGATCATCCCTTGTCATCGAGAAACCCTGGAATCCATATGGCGGTCTCGGCTCGGTAAACACTTTGCCTTCCCCCTCTTTTACTTCCTCCAGCACTGTCTCCCATGTCCGATTGTTAGACTCAAATGAAACCTCACTCAGTTGCTCAAATCGACTTAACAATCTTCGTCCAATCTGGTAGATCAGATGTTGAATGGAAGCGGATCGACACTCATGAAATACCGCAGCAGCCAAATCTCTGACCTGTTCCGCCGCTACATACCGTCCACGCTGATCGTCCATGCCATCTCTCGGATCTTCATAACGCCAATTGATGTTCAGGAAAATAAATAACGGTCTATCCCTTGTCTCTGGAAGAGTGGTATATTCATCCTGCATGAATCCGGCAAATTCACTGCCTTTGACCTTGATCAGTCTCAGATCGGCTACACCACTGAAATGGTTGCTGAGTTCAATCGAGTCTCCTGATCGTTCTGCTTCCACGGCAGCTGTCGCCCGATCATTCTGCGAATAACGAAATACGAGCGCACTCGGTCGATAACTTCCTTCTAATCCAATGGGTATATCTTCAAACGGAATCTGGTCCGCTGTCATCTGAACCTTGCTCATCTGCGGATACGTCTCCAGGAAACGCCGACTTACCAGCGCAAGAAATCCTTCCACCGTCGCTCCTGTGTAATCCGCTGCATGTTTGAGAATGAAATTTTTCATCGAATCGGTTGCGACCACCAGCGAATTATCCCCTTCTGCAAAAGAAGGCAAGAATTCATCCCCCTGCACAGCAACCTTGATGTTTAATCCAAACAGAATATTGCTGCGTCCCATAAAAGGAGATTCCGGAATGGACTGTATCCCCGTCAACGGTTTGGCGTAGGAACGGTACATCCACACATCCCCTTTGCCGTAATACATCGTCCGCTGCTGCACTGCGGCTCGCTTGCTCACGAACTCATGTTCATGACCGATCTGTGCAAGCCACTGCTCCAAACGAATGCCCGCAATTTTGAATACTTCCTTCAATGCAGTCTCGAATTCTTCTTCCCTGCCTCGGCGATGACGTTGTCTCATGGATTCGAGGATGGAGCTTGCGGTATGGCCTTTAACGGCCAATATGAAAGGAAAGCCAAATTGGCTCGTATATGCTTTGTTTAATTGTTGAAGTTCGTTGTATTGCTCTTGTGAGAGTGAATCAAGTCCTGCACCAGCCTGCTCCTGAACGGAGCTGCTGCTCATGCTGATTCGTGCTCCAAGATCCGGGTGATTTCGAAGCAACTGCAACTTCACCTGTTCATCCGATGCCTGAACCACGTTTTTCATCACTTTCATCATCTGTTCAAATGAATCAAAAGGTCGTGAAAGCCCGGAACGCTCAGCCACCCATGGTGATTCCTCAAATAAGCCGCCAAACGCATGCACAAACTGTGTGATAGACCAGTTGTTAACAAGTTTAATTAAGTCGCTCATGTTAGAACCTCCGGTCTGTTGTGGATTATTGTTCTTCATTCTAAGTGCCGTTCAATGTCGCGACAACAATATTTACGCAATTTTGTAATATAACATAACATCAGAGTTGTGATTTGTTTGCTGTGCACGGGAAGATCAGCTTTTGTTGTCCTCAAACATGAAAAAACCGCACTCCATCAACGGAATGCGGTTCTTGGGAGTCTAACCCGCTAGCATTGTCATGTTGCACAATTTGCGGTCTAGAGTTGGACATTGTGCGGTCTTGCAGCTGCTTTGTCCCGCACGAACTTGCGGAAGGTGAATACCAGCTTTAACTTAAGCAGATCATTCGTTTTCTTAAAGTCCATTTGCAGCAAGCTGCCAACTTTCTCCATCCGATAAGTGACCGTGTTGCGATGCACAAACAGTTGCTTGGCAGCTTCATTGATCAGTCCGTCATTCTCGATAAAGGACTCCAATGTATTCATCAGCACCTGATTGGGATCACCATCCCTGGCAAGTAGTGGTTCGAGTACTTTATTGCAGTAGTTCTCCATGATGTTATCCGGTACGTGTTGGAACACATAGGCAAATTCGAGCATTTCAAATTGCAACGCACGGTCTTTCATGCCGAATCGACGAGCCAGTTGTCGAGTATCCAGACACTCCTGGTATGCTTCACGGAGCGATTTGGGCTCATGTTTCATTTTGCTGATCCAGAAACGCGGAGCCGGTGCTCCTTTTGCTTCTTGCGCTGCCAGAACATCACCGAAACGGCTCAAGAGAAAACTTGACAGCTCCTCTCCATAATCTCGCCCTGTTGGACAGGTGTAGATGGACAGAATGCCATCTTCGATCTGAAAATGCTGTGAGGCCGTGAATTGCATCAGCGGATTGTATTGCAACTCACGATGAATCTGTTTAAGCAACTTTCCCTCGGCAAACAGAGTCGGCTCAAGTGTAATCAGTACGCACTGATAAGTTCCCTGGAATAGATGTACACCTTTGTTTTCACTCAAAGTGGTCAATTCCTGAACAGTCATTTTGTTATCCAGATACTGTGAAAGCAGTGTACGCATCTCATCTTGCACAGTCGGATTAATATGCTCGCGATAAGTCATATCCATATAAAATGCCAGTACATCCGCAGCCTGTTGGAACAGCTCTTCCTCCGCTCTAAGTGATAAGGCTGAATCGGTAAACACAAGCAACGATCCGTATTCTTCATCATTTTGCTTGATGGGTACGCGATGACAACTTCCCTGATTCCATTTCACTCGGTGCATGACGGATTTCCAAGGCCAGCCTTGGGTTACAGCATCCCCTGCAATGCCTTCACTACCATACAGCACATGCCCACGTGAACCAATGACGGCAAGCGGATAGTTCAGCACCGTGGCAAGTTCGGCAAACACATTCCGATGTGGCTGCTGTTGCAGCGCAAACTGCATTAATTTTTTCTGCTTTTGCACAACCTCATGCAGCAAACGGTTGCTACGTTCATGTTCAGCCTTGAACAAGGCATTCATCTGGTCGGAGAAGGTGAATTGAAAGGGGAGCTCAAGGAGTGGCAAACGAAGCCGATCAGCTTCCTCGACAATACCTTGGGGAATGGACTGCCAGAAACGTCCCAGTTTGATGCCGAGTCCTGCGCAGCCGCGTTCATTCAAACGTCGCATCAAACGTAGTGCATCCGTCTCACTGTCTTTCATAATAAAAGCGGTGGTGAACAACATTTCTCCGGATTTGATCCAATCCGCGATATCAGGAGCGTCCATGACGTTAACGGATTTCATCATCCGTGAAGTCCCTTCTCCACCCGCAACCAGTTTGGCCTCTGACAACGGGTACACCTGTAAAGCCTCTTTAACCGTAAGTTGCATGGACACTACCTCCCATATATATAACACAATATTATGTCATTCTGGTTAACGAAACTAATTCTCGCATTTTTCTTCTAAATAAATCCATATTCATGTGTTTAACTTTTATTTGTTGTTAAGTATTATAACATCAATTTTCCGAATAAAGCTTACACGGCAAAAAAAATAAAACCTATGACCTAATTACAGCGCACTTTCCTGTAATCGGCATAGGTTTTTAGATCAGATTTCCATGGTTTCGTGATTCATCCATAATTTCATACGGGATAATACATCTTTGATATTCAATGGCTTGCTGAGATAGTCCGAAGCACCTGCTGCAATACATTTCTCCCGATCCTCTTTCATGGCCTTGGCTGTCAGCGCAATAATCGGAAGCTGAGTCATACCAAGTCGTTCACGGATCTGGCGAGTCGTCTCATAACCATCCAGTTCCGGCATCATAATATCCATCATGATGATATCAGGCTTGACTCCTCCACGCTCCAACAATTCCAGACACTCGTACCCGTTCTGCGCTGAAATGACATTCATACCGTATTGCTCAAGGGCGTTAGCCAGGGCATATACATTACGTATATCATCATCAACAACAAGTACTTGGCGTCCGCTGAGCAACGCTTCTTCCAAAGGTGTCAATAAAACATCCGATTGTCCGGAAGTCATTGAAGGAAGCTTATTGATCTCAGGTGTAGTGGTAGCCACCTCATTCAGGAACAACCGCGATGCATTCATAGTCTCAGGTTCATCTCTTCGCAGTGGCAGGAATAGCGTGAACACGCTGCCCTGCCCCTCACGACTTGTTGCCGAGATTGAACCCCCCAGCAAATTCGCAAGCGATTGAGAGATAGACAGGCCAAGTCCGGTTCCCCCGTATTTACGTGCTGTAGCTCCATCCGCCTGTTTGAAAGCATCGAAGATCTGCACGAGTTTGTTATCCGCAATTCCGATCCCTGTATCACTGACGGAAAAAGCAATCACGTCGGTCTCTTGATCTTTCAATTCAGGATGAGCCAGACTCATTTTGGAGATGGTTAAGGCAACTTCACCCTCACTGGTGAACTTGAATGCGTTCGAGAGCAGGTTTCGGAGAATCTGATGCAATCTCATCTCATCCGTCACGATCGTTTCCGGTAAAGGGCTTTGGAGCTGAATCCGGAAATCTATTTTTTTCTGTTCAGCTGTTTTCAGGAAATACTGGTTCATAACTTCAGGAACACTGCCCAGATAGACATCATCGAAATCCACTTCCATCTGTCCGGCTTCCACCTTGGATAGATCCAGAATATCATTGATCAGATTCAGCAGGTCTTTTCCTGATTTGTGAATGACTGAAGCATAGTTCTGCTCTTCACTATTCAAGTGTTGATTTTTATTTTCAGACAATATCTCAGATAAAATCAACATGCTGTTGAGCGGTGTCCGCAGTTCATGGGACATGTTCGCCAAGAATTCGGATTTGTACCCCGAGCTCGTTCGTAACTGATCTGCCACAACCGAAAGTTCATTGGCTGATGTCTCTGCAGCACTCTTCTGTACTTCCAGACGATCGTTAAGCATATGAAGTTCTTCGGTCTGCATTTGCAGTTCCTCCGTCTGAGACAACATCTCTTCGGTCTGAGCCTGAAGTTTCTCCGATTGTGCCTGTAATTCTTCATTCAGAACTTGTGACTCATCATATAATTGCTGTAATTCCATGCGAGTGACGGTAGAGTGTAGGGAAACACTAAAAATATCCGTCAGTTCTTGCATCAGCTTCATATCATTCTCTTGCAACGGCTTCATTGAAGCAAGCTCGATTACCGCAATCGTTCTGCCTTCGAACAGGATCGGGACTACAGTAAGTGATGTGGCAGATGTATACCCAAGACCCGAAGAGATTCGGATATAGTTCTGGGGCAGATCATTCATGCGTAAAACTCGCTTCTCCACAGCACTTTGACCTACAAGCCCCTCACCCGGAGCAAGCGACACTTTACCGAGCGAACGTTCTTTCTCTCCATCCCCAGCATATGCAGCCAAGCGCAGCAGTCGATTGTCTTTCCAGTAATATAAGACGCTATAGGGAACTTCAAACAACACGGCAAGCTCGTTCAGGAACAAGCGGGACAATCCTTCCAGATTGGTCGGGTTCTGTAAGAGTGTGGCAATGCCTGTAATCTGGTCCTTGACCCGATTCTGTTCCTGTACTTCATCCAGTAATTTGTTGGTTTCGTGGCCCAGGTCTCCCACTTCATCATGTGTGCGCACCTGAATCCGCTGCTTCAGGTTTCCACCTTTAGAGATATCACTGATGGTTTGCATGACATCTCGCAACGTTTTGACGATATTTCCGGATATCACAATCGCAGCTGCAATGGATAATGCTGCAATAATACCCCACAGCGTGTACATAATCGTCAGCAGTGTGGAGCTACGTCTGGCAAGTTCAGTAACCCTCGCCTCGGTCAGAGCGATCTCTGTATTACGGAAGGTTGTAAGTTGAGAGCGAAGCAGATCAATTTCAGTTTTACCCGGATCAGATTGAAAGAATGCAACAACTTTCGCTTGATCTCCTTGCTTTTTCAAGTCCACCGACGGCTCCCCAGCAATCTCAATCCAGCGTGTAATATGAGCTTTGATGTTTTGCAGACTCTGCTGCTGTGAAGGATTATCGCTAATGAGAGCATTCAACTGATCATAGTTGGAACTCCACTGGGATAGGCCTTGGGAATAAGGCTCCAAGTAACTTTCATTGCCTGTAATCATGAATCCACGCTGTCCTGTCTCCATGTTCAAGACATTTTTTTCAATCGCGTTGGTCAGATTATGTACTTCCAGATCATGATGGGAGATAAAATCATTTTCCTTCTGTAACACATTAATTTGGGCCGTAAGCACTAGCAGAACAGCACCAAACAAAAGCACAACCACAAGATAGCCCAATAAAATTTTGGAGCGTATCGTAAATCTTCTCGTTTTTGACAACGCGGAAACCTCCAAATATATACGTATCCCATTCAATTAAATTAAAACGGTGCATATGTAGTTTATATGTATACGTATAGTCTGACAAGCTTTAAGTTCATCGGTAAGCATGAGAAAAACGACCTGCTTGTGCAGGTCGTCCTCTTCATTGATCTATATTGCTCATTTTGGCTGATTTTAGGCCTTTGGAGCGATCATTTTGGCTGGATCGACATATTGATCAAATTGCTCTTCGGTAAGCAGGCCCGTTTGTAACGTCGCCTGTTTCAAGGACAAGCCTTCTTTATGTGCAAGCTTCGCAATTTTGGCTGCATTCTCATAACCAATATGCGGATTGAGCGCTGTAACTAGCATAAGCGAATTGTTCAGATTATGTTCAATCTGATCCAGATTAGGCTCAATGCCTACGGCACACTTGTCATTAAACGCAATAATGGAGTCCGCCAGGAGTTGCACGGATTGCAAGAAGTTATAGATGATAACCGGTTTGAATACATTCAGTTCAAAATTACCCTGACTTGCCGCAAAACCAATCGCTGCATCATTACCCATGACCTGCGTAACCACCATAGTAATGGCCTCGCTCTGAGTTGGGTTGACTTTACCCGGCATAATGGAGCTGCCTGGCTCATTCTCAGGAATACGGATCTCGCCCAATCCACTACGAGGGCCACTGGCCAACCAGCGGACATCATTGGCAATTTTCATCAAATCAGCTGCAAGCGCTTTAACCGCACCGTGCGCATACACAACTTCATCATGACTTGTAAGTGCGTGGAATTTGTTTGGTGCAGATACAAAATCTTTCCCCGTATGTTTGCCAATCTCCTTGGCAGTGAAGTCCCCAAAGTCCGGATGTGCATTAATGCCCGTTCCGACAGCTGTACCGCCAATTGCAAGCTCCTTCAGATACTGTACACTTTCACGGATCATACGCTCACTCTTGCCCAGCATGGCTTCCCAACCACTGATCTCCTGACCAAGCGTAATTGGTGTTGCATCCTGGAGGTGAGTACGTCCAATCTTGATAATATCCTTGAATGCCTCCGACTTGTCTGCAAAAGTGGCTTTTAATACCGCAATGGCCGGCAAGAGTTGATCCTCAACAGCCAGAACACCTGCAACATGCAGAGCCGTTGGGAATGTATCGTTGGAGCTCTGGGACATGTTCACGTCATCATTTGGATGCAGACGCTCTTCCTTGCCCTTTTGCTCCAGCAGTTGGTTCCCAAGATTGGCAATCACTTCGTTCACGTTCATATTGGATTGTGTTCCGCTACCCGTCTGCCATACTACCAGTGGGAAATGGTCATCAATTCGGCCTGCAATAATCTCGTCTGCTGCATAAGCAATAGCATCGGACTTAGCCGCAGATAATTTACCTAATTTATGGTTACTGGCCGCAGCACTTTTTTTCAAAATGGCAAGGGCGCGTATAACTTCCATCGGCATATGTTCATTGCCAATCGGGAAGTTCTCCTTGCTGCGCTGCGTCTGAGCTCCCCACAGCCTGTCGGCTGGTACTTTCATTTCGCCTAACGTATCTCTCTCAATGCGGTATTCCACTTGCTTGTCCTCCTCCAAAAAGATGGTTTGGGTCTCTACAAAGCTTGTGTATCTCGTCATATTATACATGATTTACGAGCAGGTTTTCACCTTTTCGACAAAATTGTAAGCGTAGCGCAAAATGAGCGTGAATTATTTTTGTGACGCAATTGGATACAATCGGCTGCTCTGTTCGAATAGTTCACCTGGTTCCAAACCGATCAATCCGATTTCTTCTGCAGGTATGCCTTCAACATTAGGAGCGTTAACCAGGTTCATCTGTGGTTCAGGACAGAAGAATTCGCCACCCATGTTATTGTTCCAGATCATCCAGTGCTTGTAGGAGGTACCCACATCGTATACCAGTTTGTCTCCAGTACGGTGATCCGTAAGTTCCATATAGTTACGTCCATTCTGCGGCTCCGCAGTGTAATGATTATCCATGGCAGCAAAGAACGGACTAACCCCGTCTTTCTTCAATTGTTCTTCCTCAGGTGTAAGCGGTTGAAGTTGTCCTGTTGGCAGGGAACGCTCATTCAATTCACGACGTTGTCCAATCGTAACTTTGGCCGTGTAATCCGAGGCCTGACTGTCCGGTGCAAAAGGTACAGCAATCGCCGTGTGGAATGCAAACAAATTCGGCATATATTCAGTCCCGTTGTTGCGGACGATCAATTGTTGCTGAAGTCCTTGGCTGCTCAAAGAGTAACGAAGCGTCACCGTAAACGTAAACGGCAGGTACTGATGGAATGTATGTCCTTCTTTCACGTCCTGGCTAAGCAACACATAACTCTCCAGCTGATCAGAACCGTATCCCTCAACCTTCCACTCGGCATCATGCAAAAATCCATGCAAATGGTTACCTGTAGCCGGTTCGTTCACAGGCAACTGATAGACTTTACCATTCCAGGGGAAGCGTCCATCCTCATAACGGTTCGGTGGAGAAAGAATCGGAATTCCATAGACCGCAGGTGCAGCCATAAACTCATCCATCTGGTCCTGATTCGGTTCTCTCAAGTAACGAAAACCCTTTTCTGTATCACGAAAAGCAACGAGGTTGGCACCCACGCTAGGAATAACTGCCGCTTCAAACTGATTAAAACGAAGCCAAACGGCCGGAATCCCTCCAAATTGTTCTTCAAATGCTGCATTTTGCTGTGTCATCGTTATATGTACCTCCTGCATACTAAGGTTATATTATACGGCTCGACTATATCATGCCCGAGCGCAAAATACCAATCTATGATAGAGAACAAATTCATAATAGAAAAACAAAAAAGACAGGAAAAAGACAGCTGCAATACGTTACGGCTGTCTCTGCTGTCTTTCATATGATGGTTCAATTAATCCACATATTTGCCGTGATCCGGCACAGTGCTCTCTTCAAAGTCCAGATCAAGCCGCTTCAAGGATTCACTCAGCATATCTCCGCTCAAGGCATGCCCGTGCCCGGTAATCGCAAGTTTCGGCTCCAGGTGCCTGATATACTGGACAGATTGATGAGCAGCCTGCCAATCGGTTGTGAAATAAGATGGCGGGCCATGCAACTGTTTGTCCTGAAGCAACACACTCCACAGCGACTCCTGCTTCACTGTGATGATTGCGTCTCCCGCAATTAACAAACGGTCTGCTTCTCGAAACAGCGACACATGCCCAGGCGTATGACCTGGCGTGTGAACCCACTCCCATCCTGATACGCCTGGAACGGAATGATCTTTGGGTAGACTGAATATCCGATCATCCAGATTGATTGCCTCATTGGGATAAGCAAATGACAACCTGGACATTAAACCTCCACCTACAGAAGGGTCCGCTGGCGGGTAATCTTTTAATCCCGTTAAATACGGAATTTCAAGCGGATGAGCATACACTGGCACACCCCAGAATTGTTCCAGCTCAATAACGGTTCCTACATGGTCGAAGTGACCATGCGTCAATATGATCGCAGACGGCGGACCTTGAAATCGTTCTGTTGCAACCTGAACAATATGATCTGTGAACCTCGCCATTCCGGTGTCCACGAGGACCCAGTTCCTGCTTCCTGGCTCTCCGATGAACACGACATTAACGAATAGTGTACGTAGACTGAGAATATCGGGCGCGACTTCTTCAAGTCCCGTCAATCCTTCTGTAATCAGATTGTCAGATGCCATTCACGGTTACCTCCCATTAGGCGGATTGTCTCTCTGGTTCCATTCATCTCGTAGACTTCCCTTTTCTGGATCATCTATTCAACATTTCCAATAAAATAGACGGTATACACCCTGTTTTGGGCATACACCGTCTAGTATAGTCATCGACACAACACAATAGAACAAGAACATCTCAGCTAGTTAAGCTGGAAATGCCTCCAAAGCAGCATCGAGCAATTGATTGTACAGATCGTCATCATTCTCAAGCAACTCGTCCATCCGCAGTAACTCTTCTTCATCACCGGATTGCTCCGTGAAATGCAAGCTATAGTCCCAATCTTTTCCGTTCTTGCTCATGAAGGTAATCTCATATACTGACTTTTCGCCTTCTGTGCGGTAAACGGTATTTCCCACGTATCCTTTTTCACCTTCACGGCGCATTTCAGTACTTATAATTTCAATATTCACAATCATTCTCTCCTTTAATCTTTCATCTACAGTCGGTCTCCAACATTTCTGGTAAACCTAGTTTGGTAATTATTATTGGTTAATTGTACAATATATAACGTAGCAACGTATACCTTATTCAATGAAGGAACCATTCTGAGTCCTTACATAGTTGTAATGAGGACTATAATAGCCAACAAGCTACGATATTATTATCACATTGGAGGAAAAAATAGCATGAATACTTTTGAAACGAATCTGCAGCAATATGCTGAACTGGCTGTACAAGTCGGTGTCAATGTCCATCCTGGGCAGACACTCGTGGTTAACGCTCCAATCTCGGCAGCACATTTTGTACGACTGATTGTCAAAGCAGCCTACGGTAAAGGTGCGAAATTGGTCAAAGTAAACTGGAGTGATGAAACCGTTACACGTCTTCATTACGATCTTGCACCTGATGAAGCCTTCTCCATTGAACCGAAATGGTTTGCAGCTGAAATGACTGAACTGGTTGAAGAAGGTGCCGCTATTCTGCACGTCATCGCTGAAAATCCGGATCTGCTGAACGGTGTAGCGCAGGAACGCATTATTACTAGCCAAAAAGTGCGCGGCAAAGCGCTAGAAAAATATCGTTCTTATCAGATGGCTGACAAATTCAGCTGGTCTATCGTGGCCGTTCCTTCTCCGGAATGGGCAGCTAAAGTGTTCCCGGATCTGCCAGAAGCGCAACAAGTGGACCGCCTGTGGGATGTCATTTTCAAAACAGTACGGATCGGTGAGCAGGATGCTGTTGCCGAATGGAAAACCCATTTGCAAAACCTGGATTCCCGCGCTGATCTGTTGAACAACAAAAAATACAAGAAGCTTCACTATACAGCTCCAGGCACAGACTTGACCATTGAACTTCCAGAAGGCCATATCTGGGTATCCGGTGGAAGTGTGAATGAGCAAGGACATGTCTTTATTGCCAATATGCCTACCGAAGAAGTATTCACGGCTCCGCTGAAAACGGGTGTTAACGGTACAGTGCGCAGCACGAAACCACTAAGCTACGGCGGCAACCTGATTGACGGTTTCTCACTAACATTCGAGAACGGCCGAATTGTTGACTATACCGCCGATCAAGGTCTCGATGCACTCAAAAACCTGATCGAGATAGATGATGGCGCACACTATCTGGGTGAAGTAGCCCTCGTTCCACATCAGTCCCCAATTTCCGATACCAATATTTTGTTCTACAATACTTTGTTTGATGAAAATGCCTCCAACCATTTGGCGATTGGTAATGCCTATGCCTTCTGTCTAGAAGGTGGTAAAACGATGTCCAAAGAAGAGCTGATTGAACGTGGCATGAACTCCAGCCTCACTCATGTAGACTTCATGATTGGATCCGGAGAAATGAACATCCACGGTGTGACCTCCGAAGGCGCGGAAGAGCCGATCTTCCTGCAAGGAAACTGGGCATTCTAATCCCGTTTGATGTGATTTAGGAGAGAGGAGATTACTCCTCTCTTTTCCTGCGTCAACAGGTCAAAAATTCAACAATTGGAGGGAACTCATATGTTAAGTTTTGAACAAAAACTGGATCGTTACGCTGAACTTGCTGTAAGAGTAGGTGCTAATGTGCAACCAGGGCAAGTATTTGTCATCTCTGCGATGATTGATACCGCTGAATTCGTACGTTTGCTGGTACGTAAGGGATATGAAGCTGGAGCCAAGCAGGTGATTGTAAAATACGGAGATGAAACCGTCAATCGATTGCGGTTTGAGATGGCCCCTGAGGAATCCTTCCAAGAGCCGCCGAAATGGCATGCAGCGGAGCTTGAAGAACTGGCGGCCAATAATGCAGCCTTCCTGACCGTATTGTCATCCAGCCCAGACCTAATGAAAGGTATTGACCCGGAGCGGATTTCCACCCATCAGCGTACATATGGTCAGGCGATGGCCAAGTACCGTCAGTATCAACAGGCGGATAAAATGAGCTGGACGGGTGTGGCATGTCCTTCGCCCGATTGGGCAGCCAAAGTATTCCCGGATCTCCCGGCAGCTGAGCAGGTTAGCCAGTTGTGGGAAGCCATTTTTGCTGCGGTGAGAGCCGATCTGGAGGACCCTGTAGCGGCTTGGGAACAGCATATTGAACGACTGGAGACCAAAGCCGTTGCCCTGAACAACAAGAAGTATCAAGCATTGCACTTCCTCTCTCCAGGGACGGATCTTACTGTCGAGCTTCCAGAAGGTCACATCTGGGCGCAGGCAGGGAGCGTGAATGAGCAAGGCACCCCTTTTGTCGCGAATATCCCGACAGAGGAAGTATTCACCGCTCCAGCCAAACATGGCGTTAATGGCAAAGTGTCCAGCACCAAACCACTCAGTTATGGGGGCAGTATCATTGATCGTTTTTCACTCACATTTGAGAACGGACGTATCATTGATTTTCATGCTGAAGAAGGTCAGGATACGCTGGAAAGACTCATTTCCATGGATGAAGGATCTCATTACCTCGGCGAAGTCGCTTTGGTTCCCTTCCATTCACCGATCTCTGAGAGTGGCATCCTGTATTACACTACATTGTATGATGAGAATGCGTCGTGCCATCTTGCGATTGGCAGTTCCTATGCATTCAATATCGAAGGTGGCAAAACGATGTCTCCTGAAGAGCTTGCAGCCCGTGGCATGAATACCAGTATCACCCATGTGGACTTCATGATGGGTTCTCCCGAGACGGACATCTACGGTATCACGGCAAACGGCGAACGTGAAGCCATCTTCCTTAAGGGAGACTGGGCGTTTTAACTGATCACGGAGAGTTATCTCCTGTAATGTATTTTCTCTGAACAGTCGAAAAGGCTGTCTTGCAACCATGTATTCATGGTTCGCGAGACGGCCTTTTATTAATTTTCAGCCAACTTTCATGCATGTTATACACACTTCTCTCATCTGGTTTTTCCCGGACCAACCTCCCATTGTACCGTTTCCATATTATGTTGTAAAATGTAATGATACCAATGTTTGTGGACTGTTCACCAGAAAGGAGAACATCATGGCCAATCGGCTCCAGTTATTACTAGCCTCAGATTTCCATAATTTAGGCTCTGCGCTTCAAGAAGAAGTGTATTATGAATATTATAATATGGTACATGGTCTTATCGTTTATATCATCAAGGAGCGTGCTGCAGCAGAAGATATTATTCAGGAAGCTTTTATCAAAATCATTAAAAACAAACCCATCTTTGAAGACGAGGTCAAACTGAAAGCCTGGCTCAAGGTTGTCACACGGAACACAGCTATTAATTATCTGAGAAAAAATAAAAATAACCGTAACCAATTGGATACGGATAGTGTTTTTATAGATATGGAGACAATGAATCAGACGGCAGCTTCCGTGGAAAGCATGGTAGAAACGCAGATGATGGAAGAGTCCATTGAATATTATCTCAGACAGCTCAAACCGGAATATCGTGTATTGGTGGAGTTACGGTGGAAAAAAGGTCTCTCCTACCGAGAGATGGCCGAACTGCTGGATACCTCCGAAGACATTGTGAAGCAACGTTTGTTCAGAGCCCGTGGCAGTATCAAGAAGAAATTACATAAGGAATGGGGTGGAAGCATTGAGCAAAGGCAAGTCCGATAAAAACGTGGAGCGATTCGATTCAGAGCTGGAAGACGAATATTTCGACGCTGCGTTTGACCTGGCTTTTGATGAAGCTTTCCATCAGGCCGTCTCTGCCCCTTCCGCCTCCCATACCGAAGCCATGCAGCAATCCTGGCAGAAGGTAAACAGGGAAATTAACAGAATCGGTTTACGTAAAAAGAGAATACGTACCTTGCGACTTTCAGTCGTCGTAGCTGCGTCCGTGACCATCGGAGCCGTTATTTTCAGCCTGCCGTCCGGTACGCAAGCGGTATCCCCTTTTGTACAATCCATCAAGGATTGGGGCAATGGCATGAAATCCATTATCATTGAGGATCGTACGACCCAACTGGGGGCTGATCCGTCAACAGCCAAAACGCCCCCACCACCAGAAACCAGCTTAGACGACATTCTTAAAGTACAAGAAGAAGAAGCTCTTAATACACCTTCGTATGAGTTATCGAGCCATCTGTTTCGTCCAGTACTTGTTACGGAAGAGATCGCACGCGAAGGGTTCATGGGTGACTTTCTGTTATCCAATGCCATTCCCGAGCGATTCAACAAGGTCAAATTCGAACTTGTGCTTGATACTGAAAACCCTGTGAATCCAGACGATTATTATGAGTCCACACAAATGAGAGTTCAATATACCAGTGAAGGCAAGAGCATAGAGGATGAAATTATCCAGTTTGATTATGTCCATGTCATGCCTGGGGAGAAAATTGAAGGGGCCATGCTTCGTGATATGAGCACCGTAAAACTGGCGGATGGCTCGGAAGCACTGATGTATATCGGCCCACCCTATAACTCCTTTCAGTGGATGATGGGTTCCAACAATATGAGTCTGTTTGGCACCCTTTCGGAAGAAGAAATGACTGCTATTGCCAACGATTTTCAAGAGCAAAAGTTTCCAGGCAGCACCCGTCGATAAGATCAGAATAACACGGTGCCAGAGACATGTTTGCTTGTATCCGTGGTACTTCCATCATACGCTGTATGAATACTGGTAACGCGATAATAATATCCTGGCATAACGGTCCAATCCGATGCGGCATTCAGTAAGTTTGTATTCGTTGCATTGTTGGAACTCGTTTTAAAAGTTACCCATGCTGTTCCTGTCCAGCGCTCAAGTCGATAATCTACGGAAAGTGTCTTCATTGCTGTATATGTCATGGTCTTGGTATTGACGATAGCCGATAGTCCACCCCCAGGAATGACTGCACCGACCGCTTGATAGAAATGTCCAAGTTCTCGAGTGGTAGCAAGCGAATGGATGGATGGTTCTGGCGGTGGCGGAGCTGTAAGGGCACCAGAGGACACGTTGATCATCGGGCTTGCAACGGCTGGTTCGGACGTAGGTATAGCCAGGATTGTTGGCACCATTAACAAGGCAACGAGGGTTATTTTTAGCATAGATGCCGCACTCTTCGTTTTCATTTTCCGCATATTGATCCATCCTCCGCTTCCATATTTGATTTTGTGTAAGGGTATAAACGGACGGATCGGGTGACAGGTTTCAAAAAAAAATTAGACGCTCCGATGTTTCTGTCGGCAGCGTCTTTTATCTTTGCATGCATCTCCAGCATGGTTGAAACCTAAATTATTCCAGCCCGTATGTATTGGGTAATGGATACACGAAACCATATTAACCAACCAGATTTGCAAATGAGGTGTATAACTTGAGTAAATTTCAATCCAAATCCAGAAGGCATCGTCACAGCTCCAATCCGAATGAACTACATATCGAAGTTGCCGGCTCGTTCAAACGTTGGCTTGTTATCTTGGTGAGTGTGCTTACCGCAGGGACCTTAATATATTTCTTGGCTACAGCTCGGGAAAGCTGGATAAGCATGGGGATTGACCGCTATGTATTGCCCTTTATGATCTGGGGACTTGTACTGTCCCCCATCCTTGCTTTTCTTTTCCTCAAGCAGAGCGGACGAACCCTTTCCCATGTCAAATTTTTACGTGTTTTCGGGATTGCTTTCTGCCTTCTGCCTCTGGTACTTCTGTTTTATGTGTTACCCGTAACACTTGGCATGGTGAATGATCACCTGACCCAGTATAAGCAAAATCCCGTGTTATCCACCACTAAGGTGGGGGACTACAATTCTCACGAGGTTACTTTTGTCGATACGCCCATGTACGCCATCATCACCATTAAGACACCGACAACAACCCAATCCACTCGAAAAAAGCTGAATATCCAGCATGATCTGGCTCCGGGAGAGATTGTTTACGTCACTTATAAGCGAATTTCTATCGAGAATAGCTTGGTCACGGAGAATCGTTACGCCGATATTGTCGTTCATGCACCCAAAGAATCATGAGCATGCAAAAAAGCTGTACGATGACCATTACGTCACCATACAGCTTCATCTGTTACAATTTTGATCCGGCTACGCGCCTTCTTCTTCAACCAATAGTTCCAGCTTAATCACATTTACTCGGGAAATCCGCTTATGCTCTGTCTCTTGAATGACAAATACATAACCCCCATACTCAACCGATTGACCGACCTCAGGTGGAATGGCATCTACTCTGGAGTATAACCAGCCCCCGATGGTATCGTAATCGGCACGATCCATCTCCAGTCCGAATCGTTCGCTGACTTCTTCAATCAGCATCAATCCATCAATAGAGTATTCCATCTCATCCACTTGTTCAATGACAGGACGTTCATGGTCGAATTCATCCTGAATCTCGCCTACGATCTCTTCCATGATATCTTCAAGTGTGACAAGCCCGGATGTTCCCCCGTATTCATCAATCAGAATCGCAATCTGTGTCTTGCTACGCTGCATACGCTTGAGCAGATCACTGATTAGCGTGGTATCTGGCACAGCCAGGATGGGCCGGATTACGGAGATGGTATCCGTAAGTTGGGATCGCATCAGATCCTTAATGTGAATAAAGCCGATAATATGATCCTTGTCTCCGTTATATACCGGATACCTTGTTCGCATACTCTCACTGGCAATCTCCAGATTCTCCAGCATGGACTCATTGGCATTCAGACAGATCATTTCCGTCCGCGGAATCATAATTTCACGGGCGGTTGTATCCGTAAAATCAAATATATTATCAACAAGTGCTAATTCAGTGTTGTCAATTAAACCGCTCTTATTGCTTTCTTTCATCAGAATACGTATTTCATCTTCGCTATGTGCCGAGTCCATCTCCGAAGCTGGTGCCATTCGGAACAGTCTCAACAAGCCGTTAGCCATACCGTTCAGTGCCCATATGAATGGATACATTAACTTGTAGAAGAACGTTAGCAAAGCCGCAGACCACAACGTGATCGTCTCAGACTTTCGAATTGCCATCGTTTTGGGAGCAAGTTCTCCCAGTACAATGTGCAAGATCGTAATAATCACAAATGCAATGGCAATAGAGATTCCATGAACGTAGACTGGTCCCAGTCCAAATGCGGTAAACATGGGCTCTAACAGATGTGCAATTGCCGGTTCTCCCAGCCACCCGAGTCCCAGTGAAGCCAAAGTTATACCTAGTTGGCAAGCTGACAGATATGCATCCAGATTACGTACGATATTGGAAGCATAGATGGCATTTTTGTTGCCTGTTTCCACCAAAGCCTCAATCCGGCTTCCACGAACTTTCACCATCGCAAATTCCGCCGACACAAAGAAACCATTCATTAATACAAGTAAACCAATGATTACTAAATTTAAAATACTCGGTAAGGGGTCACTCAAATTTTCATCCTATTCGCCGTCATTCTTCGGCAAATAGGTCCACCTCCTTCGAAAATGTAGGATATTTGCCATTCTGCCGCTCATATGCAATTTCAACTTCCCAATGCTTCCACCTCCACCTTTTTCTGTCGAATAAAAAAGATATGCTTCTTTTATTATATAATTCTAAACTACACAGTCAATCCGTGTCCTATGACAACGAAATGGCACAAACGCCTTTTTTCTTTAACAAAAGTCTCGATTACGCTGTTTTTTTAACATTTCACAAACAATGATCTACCATAACCAAACCAAAAAGAGCATCCTCGCTCATGCTTCGACATGGCTGGATACTCTCTTTTTGTAATACGTTATTTTCTCAGATTCTATCCGCCGATTACGATGTGGACTCAATCTCCACTACGGTTTCCGAAGCGGGATTCCAGCGCCACTTCGCTCGTCCCTCGCTTGCGTTATGCAATCCACCGATCCAGAATTCATCCTGCTTCAGCAATGCCCAATCGACTTCTCCATTCAACACCTGGATTCCGAGTTCCGTTAGCGACAGGATTCCGTCACGGAATTTTTCATCATGTTGCTTGAAATTAGGGAAAGTGGTTGCACCGCTCATCTGAAGAAGAGCATGAGGTCCTTCTGTCATCCGCTTCAGATGTGCCCAGTATTCAAGATCACCCATCCCGAGAATATGCAGCTTGTCTCCTACCTCGCGAAATAATGGATACGGATGCTCCACACCTGCTCTAATAGTCTCCAGTGTTGCCTGCTCAATGAGTCCCAGACCGTTCGATACAGATGGCAGACGGGACAAATGTGCCTTAAAGGCAGCTTTCGCAAAGGGTAGCGCAGAAGTGTCTGCCTGCAAGTAATCCAGATGATGCCGGAAATCAGTCGACGTATAGGCTTCCCAGAACTGTGCACCGGCTTGTAACTCGTTTTTCTCAATCACATGCCAACTGCCGGACAGACGTTCAATCTGTGTGGAGGTAAGCTGTCCCAGTCCTCTAAAGTGCTCAATCTCTGGATACGAGTCAATGCAGAGCAGATTCAGTTTCGTATTCTGGAGTGCTTGTCCTTTGAAATAATGCAATAAATACGATAACATTGTCTGATCATAGAGATCGTATTCGAACCATAAGACAATTTCCTTGTATTGTTGAAACGAATTCAACTTGCGTTCAAGCTCCTCAACCTTCAAGTATTCCGCCTGTGGAATGCCCAACTGCTGCTCTAACACAGATGCCCGATTCTGCCGCTCCTTCGTATCTCCCATCTCTTTGGCTACCGGGCCGAACGTATACAACTCCCTCCATACCAGGATGTCTCCCTGAATTCCACTCTCTCTTAAACGATTGGCAGCGTGATCCCCATTCATAATGTGTAACAATCCTTTTCCCCCTTCATACAAGTCACTGAATACAGAGACCAGATCCCTTACTGGCATAGAGCGCTTGAGTTTGGATCGGGCATCGAACAGTCTTTTCTTTAACGCTGGTACCTTCACCCCGAGGAAATCCGATATTTCCTTGAGCGAGTATCCTTCCAAATAAAACAGTTCAACAGCAATCCGCATCGATGATGGCAGTATTGCAATGGAATCACGCAGCGTACGATACATTTCATTTTGCACCGCTTGTTTTTCCGGATTATGCGACTGATCCTCTTCATGGAATACATGCTCCAGCTCCTGAACTGGGATCATGGTATGTTGCTTGCGTCTTAGCCAGCGATAACACTGCCTCTCCACGATTACTTTAAACCACCCGGGAAAAGCCTCAGGAGCTTCCAGCTTGGACAGATTGCCAAAGGCTTCAGTAAATGCTTCCTGTACGACATCTTCAGCCCAAAATGTATCTCCTAAACGATTGTAGGCAACAGCAAGAGCCATCCCGCGATATTGAGACATCAGTTGTGCGTAAGCTTCGGTTTCGCCCTTCATCGCTCCTTCAATCCATGAATTCAATGCTATGGACTCCCTTCATATAAGCATGCTGCTTGTTCTATTCATGTATAAGTGCCATGTTATCGCCAAAAGGTTACGTATGACTCTAAACCTATAGTAACCTTCGTATATATGTTTATGTATAAAGCTGTCCTGTCTGCGGATTACCTCCACATTCAGGACAGCGAAGTAAATCAGTATGTGTTAGACATGTGACATGTCAGTTATCAATCAACATGATGAGTTGAAAATGATTATCTGCTTGGAGCTTGCGGGTAATTGCCTACCACGCCCGGATATTGATACAACAACGGCTCATCAAATGTAGCATAGTCGAAGTTGACCATCAACAGCATGATCCGTCTTCCTGTCTTCGGGTCACTGATGATAATATGGTCACGGCCCGCTGCTTCAATAATACCTTGGAATATGCGAGCGTTCCATTCTTTGTTGCCTTCATATGTCATGTAGAATGTACCGAATTTACCAAGGTTCAGACGTAAAATATTCTCAATGTATGACTGCTCAAACTGTGGAGCTGTTGTTGTAATCACTGCACCCGTTGGTGTCATTGGGCTTCCACTGGATACGAGTGGAGGTACACTTGTGGAGCTTGGTGATACCATCCCTGGCGTTGGTGACATGGCAGGCATTCCGTTACCGATTTTGTAAGACGTACCTTGAACCTGAGAATTAGCTTGTTGACCCAACACAGAATTCGCTTGCTGACCCAGTGTTTGAGTTGTTGGTTGATAAGGTTGATTAATCATAGTGATTCCTCCCAAAATTTAATATACTTCCGGACAGTCATCGCCTGTCGGACTGAAGAAACAATGCGCTTTGAAACGTCCTGTATTTTGCTGGTCATACCACGTTGGTGGGCAGTCGCCCACAGGTCGGAAAAACCACAATGAATTGCTCGCTGGCCAGATGCGCTCTCCATTAATCACCCGTTGTGCGAGACGAATCTCGGACTGTCTTGCCCGTTGGTAAAAGTACCCCTTCTGTGTTGACTCGTAGCCTCCTGGATTCTGGAATACCATACGATTGATATCGCGAATATCCTTAAAGTCCAGACAATCCACCAGCACCCGGTTCACACCTACATTGCCCACAAGCAACATACCCTGATCGCCGTCACCTTCAGCCTCTGCCCTCATGAGCCTAGCCAGCAGCTTGACGTCCTCTGAGTTGGCTTTAATAACAGCCATAGTCTGTTTCCTCCCTTGTTTCAGCTGTTCATCACCGTACATCGTATTGTGCAGGAGCCCATTCGGTGACACGATTCCATCTTTTTTCCATAAAAAAAAGCCCGGAACCTCACCCAAGGTGAAGTCCCGAAGCAACTCGTTTCTTATAATACTCGCCTGTTTAAGGCTTGGCTTCAATCCAATAATCATAGGCATGAACAATGTTGCCTTGGTAAGCCTGATATTCGGCCAGCAGATCCGGAAGCTTGGCAAGCTGAAGTTCCATCTCCTTTGCCCCTTTTTCATAAAAAGAAATATGAGGACCTTCGTGGTTCTGCTTCATTTCGACCGAAATCATCAACCTTTTACCGAAACGATCGGCGATCTCCATCTCCTGACTCACAACAGCAGCAATCCCATTGGAACCTTCGGCGTTGTTACGGAAAGCCATCAGCGACACATGATCGAGTGTACGGATCATAAATTCAGCCACAGATGTATCCTTTCCTGGCAACGCGAAGCTATCCAGCCATACAGCAAGGTCTGCGCTTGTTTCGAGATCACTGTCCTTCTTCGTTTCTTCCTGGAAAAATGTAATATTGGCAGCCCATTCGGTCAATAAGGTGTCCCGACTATTCTCCCACTCTGGCAAAGTGTAAGGCTCAATATCCAGATGGATGCCTTCAAATCGTTCATCCGGCTCGGATTCAGCATTATAGTTTTTCACATAATCAATCAATCGCTGAATGCGTGGACGATTCTCCTTTTTGCCCCAGATGGGGTGTCCACCCATCGCATGGATCTCAATACCCTGCGCTTTTGCCCGTTTCACAAAACTGCGATAGCTGGAATAGGGTTGATCCAGGTCCAACCGGACATACAACCAGTTAATATTCTGCTCTCTAGCAAATGCTAGTATGTGCTCTCCCCCGTCATTCGTCACCTGAGAGGCCTCCCAGATATACGTTCCCCGAATCTCTGGCTGATTGGATGGAATCTCCGGTGATGGCAGTTCCGACGGCTCCAGTTGTCCCCAGTATACGATGTCATGTACAGCAGAACCTGCGTAGGAACTATGCTCGCCGAATGCGGAGGCAACTTCTTCAATAACACTTTCCAGTTGTGCTACACCTTTCCCGGCAAATGACGTGAACTCCTCACCAGGCATGGGCTTGGTGTTCAACCCAACCGTGACGCTCACATTGCTGGCATCGGCCCAGTTCATTTCCTGTTCAATCAAACGTATGATACCATTGTTCCCTTGCGCGTTATCACGGTAAGCGAGTAAAGTGACATGCTCCACTTGTTCAATGAACCAACGTGACAATGGTTCGTTATCTGCATCCTCAGAAACTCTATTTCCTGTGACGGTGTACGAATCTAGCCAGAATGGCAGATCCATATTCACTGCAACTGCGCCATCCTGTCTTAATTGCTCAAATAACAGATTCATATTGGCTACCCAGGATTGTACCAGTGGCTTGGCATCTTTTTGCCAGGCTGGTAACACATAGGGCTTGATATCCAGATGTATGGCATCAAATTGCTCGTTGGGCTCAGCAGCTTGATTGTAATCACTTACCCACGAGGCTAATCTGAGCATGGGACCTTCACGGCCACTGAGTGCCCAGGATGGATCGCCTCCCAGCGCTTCAACCGCAATACCTGCACGGCTGGCTTTGGCTATAAACGTCTGGTATACCTCCTTGGACAGCGTCATGTCTACATTCACGTACAGCCTGTTTATCTTATGTTTAGCTGCATTGGCCAACAGCTCATCTCCGTTGCTAACAGACTGTGCCTGCCATACCCAGGCCGCCCGTATATCTGCGCCATCAGCTTCAGCAGGTGACTCATTCCCTATCATTATCATCCCTCCGATCAGCAGTAACAGCCAAAATACCTTCCGGGATTGTTTCCCGAACATATACTCCCTCCATTCCTCTACTGTTGTAAAATCACATTTATTATAGCAACCGAGTTATTAAAAACAAATAAGCCCAAGTGCTTAACTTGGGCTTATTACTCTGAAGTTGGGACAGCTTAGGGCTCGCCCGGCTTAATCCCGGTTCTAGTCCTCATATATCATTTTTCGGGTCATGCCTCCATCAATAACGAGGTTGGTCCCTGTGACAAAGGTATTGCTTGGATCAGACAAATATAAACAAGCACGGGAGATATCTGAAGGAACACCCACACGACCGGAGGGATGCTGTTCATGATCCTCCTTTTTCAATTTCTCCACGTCTCCTGTCTCAATCCATCCCGGACTGATACAATTGACCCGAATTTGGTCCTTGCCCAGTGAGACCGCCAGCGCATGCGTCAGAGCTACAATCGCTCCTTTGGATGCGGCATAAGCTTCGGTATCTGGTTCAGACATCAGCGCACGAGTTGAAGCCATGTTAATAATGGCACCCCCGTGTTCATTGCTTTTCATATGTTTGGCTGCTTCCCGACTCGCCAAAAAGCAACTTCTCACATTGGTATTGAGTACATCGTCCCATTCTTCCAGCGTCAGCTCATAGGGTGACTTCCACTTGGCGAGTCCTGCATTATTCACCAAAACATCAATTTGTTTGAATTCTTCCACGGTTGTCCGAAAAAGATTCGTAATATCCTGCTCGCTCCGAACATCACATTGGACAAAGATGGCTTCTCCGCCTTCATTACGAATGGAAGCTGCAGCTGCAGCCCCTTCTGCTTCCTTGTAGTCAGCAAGTACAACTTTGGCTCCGGCGACCGCATAAGCCTCAGCCACACTTCGTCCTATCCCTTGAGCGGCACCGGTTACAACAACGACCTGATCTGTAAATGACATATTGTTTGCCTCCTCTATGGTAATGATCCTTTGATCATAATCTTATTAAGCCTCTTCTTATATAAAAACACGTTAGGCCCATTAAGAAACGCTTGTCCAGTAAATAATCAAAAAAAGCTCACGCCATCCTGGCGCAAGCTGCTCAGTTTAACCCCGTAGGCGTTCAGAATATACGCGATTATATCGCTCGAAGCCTACATAACGCGTTCCTTTGAACGAGAGCCGTCCTTCATCCCCCTCAGCACACAAACCATACTCTTCGCCATTGACTTTGAATTCGAGCCGATCTCCACTTTCGACTTCAAAGGTGACGTAGTATAACGTTCGTGCTGTACTCCCCGGTTCAGATTGCGACTGACTCATCTTCATCCGTCTGCTGGTGATTCGTGAAGGCACGGTTAATAGCGGCTCCGAGTTGTTGCGTCCCCACCTCCATACCTCCTTTCCCATCGACAGAAGGACTATACCTATAATCAGAACAAATACAACCGGAAAGACGGTTCCAAACAAATCAAACATCCAGGATGATTCAATGCCCATGTCTCTCCCTCCGTTCATACAACTTAGGGCAGCCGGAGTCTTGACCCGTCTCCTGTAATGTATATGCACGTAAACATGGAACTTGTTATCGGGATTGAAATCAAACGATGTGAAGGGAAAAACCCTCCGGCAGAATACCGAAGGGTTGCTTTATACGAAAATAAGTACTATTTCATTATCTAATACATTGCTTAACTAGCAGCCCTGTTTTACTTAAAGGTTGTTGCAAATCGTTGATCCGACAATATAACCTGATTAACCTGTCCCTCTTTTGTCAGCATAAACGATGCACGATAGATAGCCAAATCATCTTTTTCCGCTTGCAGCGACTTCTCATCCAGGAATGTTTCCTTCTGAATATGATAGGCATAATCGATATTACGTTCAGATTCGACCAGAACATGTTCCTTGCCATACAGATCGAGAATCTCTTGATGTGTCATCCCCGCCTCTGCCCCGCGAGCCGTCTTAAAGTACCCTTTCGAGTCCTTATTCAAGATGATACTAACGACTTTGGCATCCCTATAACCAATCGTGATCCCGTTATTGTATTGATAGGATTGGCCCACACCGGTTGATGTTCCCTCACCGAGGATTTTCTCCGTCTCTTCCTGACTCATTCCATACGTAATCTTATCCTCACTGTCAGTCTTCGTCACAGCCAGATCCTGTTCTGAAAATTCGTTTGGATTGAATTTGCTATTGCCGCAAGCCGTGATCATGATTAATAATAATGCCGCAACAATCCATGTTATTTTTCTCCAGTGTCCATTCTTCATGTACTCACCTCTGATGTTTTTCCAATATTTTATCATATTATCAACTGAAAAAATAATTAGTAGTGACGTTTTCACCATTCCTCGCAAACAAAAAGAGTATCCGATATGTAGTTACTCCTGTACCATTATCCGCTCCAACTGAGATAACAGCCTCAGGTAAAGCACTGCTATCTCAGTTCAAGCAAACCCGTATTACCATTATGGATGCATATTTAATAAAGTTGAGGAGAGTTTGCTAGCCTGTTAACGGACTCATGCTAATTGTGTGATCACAAGATGTGCGGATACAGGTCTAGTTCCGCCCGCAAGTGGCGTGATTGTTAATGCTGTAGCATTACCAGCCGGGTTCCGCACGGTCAGAATAGAATTAATCACGGTTGTCTGCACCAAAGCCATACCAACAATCTGAGACGTTCCCGTTGCTCGCCCAACTACAGTAGGAGCCAAATCTGCCCCATTGAGAGTTAAGATTAATTGACCGGCTTCATTGATGCTCACCTGGAACAAAATCTGATACGTACCAATGGCTGCCAGATTGAATGAACTAGGCCCCGTACGTGCGATAGTTGTTCCACTTGTCGGCCCATCCTGAGGAAAGCTTACATCAGTACCGGGAGCAACCGTTGCTGCATTATCAGGTGGCATCAGTGCGAAAAAGTCAGCAAATCCCAGTACGCTTCCGGCTGCTCCTGTTGCACCTGTACCTCCCGTGGCTCCAGCTGGACCCGCTACTCCTGTAGCACCAGTCGGGCCTACTGCTCCTGCTGCACCGGCTGGCCCTGCCGGACCTACTGCTCCTGCTGCACCGGCTGGCCCAGCAGGGCCTACCGCTCCTGCTGCACCGGCTGGGCCTGCCGGGCCTACTGCTCCTGCAGCTCCTGTCGCACCCGTCGGCCCAACAGCTCCAGCAACACCTTGAGGCCCAATTGCCCCGGCAGGTCCAGGATTACCCTGCGGACCTTGTGGCCCTACGGCCCCTGCTTCTCCCGGAATCCCCTGTGCTCCCATAGGTCCAGCAGGCCCGACCGGACCTTGAGAACCTACCGCTCCAGCAGGACCAGGCTGTCCCTGAGGCCCTTGTGGTCCAGGTGGCCCCCCTGCTGGTCCTTGAGCTCCAGTTGGCCCTTCAACCCCTTGTTTACCTGGAATACCTTGTACGCCCTGTACGCCTTGTATACCTTGTGGTCCTGTTGGGCCAACGACAGTAGGGGTAGATATATTCACTTCTGGAGGCGGACATTTTACTTGAACGAACTTTTTGACCACTTTCAATCGGCGTTCTTTTCTTTTAACTTTACACGGATGGAATGTTGCCTTTTTTCTCTTCATACGTTTCTTCACTTCTGAATGACTCACAGTGTGGACACCTCCCTATAGACATGGTTTAACGTACGTATGTAGATGAAAAGATGCGTGGACGAACAACCATTTTAACTAAAAAACTCCGCTAATTATCAGGTAAAACAATAAAATCAGTAGCAACTGCCTATACGTTTGATCTATTTTGTTCAAAACCATTAATTGAGTCGAGCTGGTTTACGTGAGGAGATTTGTTCAAAAAAACTCATGCCATTTGGGCATGAGTTGCTTGGTTTAACTAAGCAGACGTTCCGAATAAAGCAGATTAGTTCGTTTAAAGAAATATATCTTGTCCCTTGAAAGAGAGCCGTCTTAAATCTGCATCGGGTGTACGACGATATAGGAGTTTTGAGAAAAAGGTAACCACGACCTCCATAACATGTTGAGTTCACTTATGCTGACTTTTCGATTGTAATATTCTTCATCACAATTAATCTTGTGGTCTAACGATTCTGCCAAGTAAAAATGCGTTTCATCATAACCAACGACGGGAACAAAATGCAAATAACGTTGTTTGGGATGTACTCTAATAAATAAAATAACAGGCACACCCTGGCTGATCTGTTTCTTTAACGTATTCACATTACCACGTAAGTACATTGCCTGATATCCTAGCTTCCTGAAAAAAACAACGACCGCTTTGGGATATACCGTACCATCCAGTAATTTGCGAGGATAGGTTTCATAAAGCTTTGTTCCGTTGGACTCCAAACCGAAATGTCTCAAGACAAACGCACTGGAAAATGCAGCGCATTCGTAGTTTTTCTGCATATCCAAACGATTTGAAGATTGAATGTAATATGTGCTTGGCACATTGACTGTGTACATGCGATCTTTCTTAGGAAAACTGAAATAAAGGGAGATCACCCAGAGAATAATCAACCAAAATAATACATTGAGAAACAATTCGTGACCTCCTTCGTCTCATCAAGATGTCTTTTAGATGTTCATTCCTCGCACCAGTTCTTTAAAACCCATTCTTTAATTTTAGTTAAAATAAAATTTGATCTATTACGTTCTCCATTGATCTGCTTTCAACCCATAAATAAACATAGCCCACTCTCCGATTCATTTCATTTAATCACCGTTTTCTTGCTTTAATCACAAAGGATACAGGTAACATCTTTGCTCTTTTAAGGAGACTATCGCTATTATTATGTAATTGCATGATATCCTCATCGGATTCTTCTATCATTTGTTCAATGACAAATCCCGCTTTCGCTAACGCATTGACATAGGTTGATAGTTGACGATCAGCCAAGGTTAATTCACCCTGACAAAAGTCAGGAGATATCGCATACCACGATTCATCAGAATACGGCTTATTGAAGACAAATCTATCATTTTCTTCAACGACACATCTATGAATTGGATGAGACCAACTGAAAATAAAAATACCATCTTTCTTTAAATAAGAAGCGATTCGGCTGAAAGTACCTTCAAGATCGGTTGTCCAACCTATGGCATAAATCGAATACACAGCGTCAAAATAATTAGTAGGAATCCCACATTCCTCTTCCATGGGTGAACATATCAATGTTGCAGGAATTCCGTATGTCCTCAAGTGTTGTTGTGTCTTTTCTATCTGTTTCTGGGATATATCCATACCCCACAGTTCACCTGCTTTGCGGTCTCCATGATACTGCAAGGATTGACCATTTCCACAGCCCACCTCTAACATCTTTAAACCTGAGACATCACCAAAAAGTTGGTGTTTTTCTTCCGAGATAAATGCTCCATAATATGGAAGCACGATTGCTCTCAAAAAGTCATTCCCTTTTGTATCCCAATAAAAGCTGTTTGTTTCATAAACACTGTGCTTGTTCATCTGATAGCCTCCTTTATACACTACATTCAGAACATTACTTGTTACCTTCGTTGAAATATGTAATCTCATTGCCATGAAGTAAGCTTTTAAAGCCGTTCTTGTAGTAAGGCATAAGCTCATCTGCCTGTGTTATATCCAACCATGCAATCTCTGGTCTTGATATCTCTTCTCTCCCTCCGACGATTTCCGCTCTGAATGTGATAAAAATGGCATGTTCTTTGATTTCTTCAAATTTACACTCGTTTATACTTCATCGACTCGTTTCATTGATTGAACTTCCTTTCCGGAATTGACCTTCAAATCTTTTTCGTTCATCATGACTACTTAGAACCTGCCTAACTTATCAATTTTTTGTTATTTTCTATTGTTTGTTCTTCTATATATTTTTTAATAATCATTTCTCCTTCAGTTGAATTCAAAAATTCTCTTATCTCATTCCCTTTTGATTTTTCCAGCGAAGTAGATTCTTCTCTTTCAGTCTTAAATCCAAGTAACATTATTGCTATTCCTAGGCTAATTAAAGTGAAAAAATCACTATACGTATTCACCTCTTTAACAGAGATAGCGACCTTTATATTAGGCAAAACTATAATAGCCATCACTGCACATCCAAGAAACAATGGGCGAAAACTAGATAAAACTTTGCTTAGTTTCAAACCCTTACTTGCCATTATTCTTTTAATCACAAATTCCATTAAGTCATATAGGATAAGAAAAAATGCTGCTATCGATATGTATAACAACCACTTACCAGTCACATTAATATAAGGAGTTAGTCTTAAGATTGATAAAATAATGAAGCTAACTCCGGCCACCTTAGTAAAGGTTACGTTCAATGTAATTCCCCCTATTGTAGTTTTGGTCAATTAACAAACACTTGTACATTTTCCCAAAACAATTAGATAACACCACGCTTTTCCGGAAACTTTTAAATATTATTTTCATCACTGAATTCAATGCAAAAAGGTTGCATCTCAGGTTCTAAACAATACTCTATTCTTTCTCTGAAGTTTTTCCATTCGACTTTTAAAATGGCTTCATCGATCGGAAAGAAACCAGACTCTAAACTCTCCGATGATGTGATTAATTCTCCTCCTATTGGTCTTGCTAGAAATAATGTGTTACATATTGAATTTTCGATATTCTGAAATATTCCACAGAATTTGATGATTTCAATGTCGATTCCAGACTCCTCTTTCGTTTCTCTGATCGCAGCTTGACTTAGGGATTCTCCTTCTTCTACTTGACCGCCTGGCATTTCCCATCCTCTTCGTGGTCCTCTAATAAGTAATAATTCATTTTGTTCGTTTATCACGATTGCAGCGGCAGATAAGATATGTTTTGGAGGGCTCATTTATTCGACTCCTTCTAGAGAGATTAATATACGTTTGAAGAACAATTTATAGCCAGACTAAAAGAAGTTATATATCCCATCTTCAAAATAATTATATTCTTCATCCGTTATTCTTAACTTTCCATACCCTTTATAAAATATTTCTCTATCTCTTTCATTATCAAACGCGTTCTGTTTCGGTCTAATGGCTAATGCTACATCATATCTTGGATCGCCATAAGCTGCTCCTGCCCAGTCAATAACTCCAACAATCTTGCAATCATTAACTAGCACATTATCAATAGTAAAATCTCCATGAATGAAAGTGTTCTCTATTGGTTTTGGTCTTCCTTATTTCAACTGTTGAAGTAGTTCTTCTGATCCGTCTACAGCAAAGTGAGTTAGATTATATTCTGCTTTGTTAAGCATTGTATCTAACCAAGGAGTGTTATTGTTCAATAACTCAACAGGACAAGAGCATTCATGTATTTTCTTTAAACAAAGCCCAAAGTTAAAAATCGCTTTTTCTTTACTTTGGAGGTCAGGCATCTTAGAGAGAAATTCTCTTAAACTTATTCCATCAATATAATCCATCAGAAGCCATCTCGATGTGTCCTCAGTATGGAATGAATACACCTTTGGAACAGGGAGTCCCGTATGGTAAAGGTATTGGAGCACCTTATATTCATCGGATAACCATTCATTATAAAGATCGTTTTCTGTTTTCTTGATGATGTACTTCTGGTCGAATGTATCCAGAATAGCCACAGTAGAAGTATGACCTTGCTTAGGAAAAGTGATTTTCTGGACTTCCCCTATATGTTCTTTTATTTCAATTGGGAGATTCTGAATATTCATGGTTTCATCCTTTCTACTATCTCATGCCCTTTCTCTTTCAGATAAAGTCAATTAAAAAAATCCACATTTTGAGACATTTACCTTAATTGTTTCTATAATAACCCATGCTGCAATATTTGCGAAGTGAATTTAAAGCGTATACATTTCTCTCCAAATCAAAAAGAACCCTCCCGCAGGAGCGTTCTCCGTGAATGATTAGCCTAAGCATACATTAAATCCATCTTACTATAATTTTCGCTCACATACGTTTGTAGTTATACAAGCTGATTTAGCGTGACGATCCCAGAATACAAAAAAGCCCAACTTTTGAAAGATTGGACCTATAGCTATTTAAAATCGTTTCAAGCTCCGTTTATTTGACAAGGACTTTAATCTGATTGGCTCCTGTTCTTGCTAATACTCGGAACCCTTCTGCAGCAGCAGTTGCAATTCCTTCATCATTAGGTCGGCAGTAACCATCCACTTGACAGGTTCCATCATCCCTCACAAGGAGCTTCCCCATCATTCCTATGGCTACCCATTCCATTCGATCTATGCGGGAGACGTACTCGCGTGAATGGTCATAAGAGGCGCTAATAACAGCACTGTTGATTGTATAAGCTGGTACTATAACCTCTCCCCGCTCATCCTTCTGCTCCGGAACTACTCTGTCTTCGTATTGGATCTTGCCCCATTCGTCTGTTTCATATTTGCCCATCCAATTTAGGTGGCTGGCTCCCCCTATAAATGATGGTCTCGCACTGACAATACCTGCAACATAGTCATCTGTGTTTGTTGCTTTCCTAACTTTTTCACCAACCGTTGTTACGAAATATCCCGGTTCAATCGGCTGCCCATCTATCGTCTCAAACATTTCGGCATAATCGGCAGCAGGCGACATAACGGTTCCATCAATATATAGATTGCCGGTTGAGCCTTGGAGTACAGCGGCTAATCCATAACCAGGACCTGTACCATTGGCTAAATGCCATGAACCAGGATATAACGTTTGGCCATATCTACCCATTATATGGGAGTTAACATGATCGGAAAGAACGTTAGTAAAATTCCCTTCAGCATGTGAATAATTTGCATTAGCCTGAGTAAAGGCGCCTTCTGAGCTTGAAGCTGTAGCAGTTGATCTCGTTTCCTGACCTCTTGCATGGGAATAAACACCGCTAGCTAGTGTTCCTTCGCCCTCTGCATGAGATACTATACCGGAAGCAGTAGTATAATAACCTTCAGCATGTGAAAAATCACCGGAAGCTTTTGTATAAACTCCTTCGGCATGGGAGTACGTTGCTGAAGCCACACTACCTAAACCTTCAGCGTGTGAACCAGTGTTGGAAGCTATTGTACCGGTTCCTTCGGCATGAGATGCTAAACCGGATGCTGTAGCATAAAATGCTCCTTCCGCATGAGCATATAACCCACTTGCCGTTGTTTGAAATCCCTCTGCATGAGAAGCATCTCCACTGGCTACTGTAAACTGTCCTTCGGCATGTGCGCCTGCCCCAGATGCCGTTGTATTCGTACCTTCAGCATGAGATGCATCACCGACAGCCGCCGCCCCTACTCCTTCAGCGTGAGAAGCATTTCCACTGGCGTCTGAATCAGCACCCTCCGCATGGGCTCCGTACCCAGATGCAACGGTTCGGGCTCCTTCTGCATGGGCAGCGTGGCCCGAAGAGACGGAAAGGTACCCTTCGGCGTGAGCCTCATAACCGGATGCTGTCGTATAAGCCCCTTCTGCATGGGCCGCATCAATCGTAGCCAGTGTCATATACCCTTCGGCGTGAGATGCGGCTCCGGAAGCGCTTGTGTGGCTTCCTTCCGCATGGGCTGAATCCATGCTGGCATTACTTTGATATCCTTCCGCATGGGCTGCTGATGCACTGGCTGTAGTCTGATATCCTTCCGCATGAGAAGCAAACCCGCTTGCGGTGGTTGTATTCCCTTCTGCCTCTGAACAAAGACCGGAAGCGTTTTGATTACAGTCTGAATCTGCCATCTACCATTCCCCCTATTAGTCTTGCTACTCTCTAATCTATTACAATAAAAAAGGCATGGTCACGGCATCTATCTTCTTTCCGCTTTGATCCTCGTAAATGATTTCAACTAACCAACCTAAATATTTCACTAGCATGTTCACCCCTCCAATGAGAACGCTTGTTTGTATTATATATTTGCTTCCTCCTTCCAGATTACCAAGCCTTTTTTAGCACTCATTCTCCCGTTTCAGTTTCTGTACATAGCGTTCTTGATCCAAGTATTCTTTACGTCGACCTCGCTGATCCATCAGTCCAAACTCACCTTGTTCCCGATATTTTCGCATCCAGCGCTTCATTCGTCCTGGGTAATGAATCCCCAGATGTTCATTAATCTTTCGATAAGTCTACCCCTCAACCGTAAGCAGACGAATAGTCTCATTTTTTATCTTCTCTGAATACGTTTTAAACTTTTGTCCCTTAATCGCCATAAAAAATACACCCCCTAGAATTTCATCGGCTAAACCCAAGGGGTTTTCCAATGTCTATTCTAAGGGGTGCACTTCAGAGGCAAAACGTTGATATATCAGCCTTCTTTGATCAGTTTTGATAACTAAGCATACATTAGATCCATATACCCGCGAGTTACATCTCCACCTTCGGCTGGTTCGGGCTGGTCTGCCTGTGCGTGTTCTGCCATGCAAGCCTTCACTGCTTCCTCTGTTGTACAACGATTGGCATCGTCACATGTGTAACATAATTGAAGCATATATCTGGTTAATTCATCCGCCTGCGTGATTTGAGTTTGACCGTTGGTTCTCATCTTCATCACTCCTTCTCTTGTTGAGTTAAATATATCACCTTCTAGTGGATTTATTTGTGATTTATTTCACAAACTAAGCAAAAAAAGAAAAGGAACCCGTAGGCTCCTCTCCTTTCTCCTATCTATTCACATCGATAACACTCTACGTTTAAAGTACTTTCCAATGTACACCGCCATCTACCGTTTGCAATAACAACGATCTTTTGGCATCTGTATTTTCAACCAATATCCAGCCAAGCTTGGGGGTAACCATCTGCATCTTCACAATCTCCGGATAGTCTTCGAGAATTTTCTCCAGTACACTGCTTGCAGGAAGAGCGCTCCACGTTTTGCCCGCATCCTTGGTGTGGTAGGTTATGCCCTTTTGCATCGCCCAACCTTCCGATGCGTTCAGAAATACTGGTGAAAGGTTACGATTCGGACCCGTTTGTTTGTTTAAAGTGAAATTGGACAGCTTCCAGCTCTTTCCTCCATCGGTGGTAAAGAATCCATTAAATGTCGTGCTCTCGCCTTGAGAACAGGACATTGACATCCAGGCTGATTGCGCTTCACGTCCAAAAAATTCTGGTGAACTAACACTGAAATTACCACACCCGTTGAATTTGTTTCGATCAAAGAAGGATGGTCCAGTATTCCAGTTCTCTCCGCCGTCTGATGTTACATACAACTTCGGTGTGCCGAACTCCAGCGCTGTTAAGAAACCGTGTTTTGGATCCGAGAAAGTCATGCCCGTGGTGTATCCACGTTTGGAAATCTCTTCTGCTTCCTGTTTGCCATCTTCATCACTGGAAGACATCCGATTCCAGGTAATTCCACCGTCCTCGGTAAAGTAAAGTTTCTTGTCCTGTTTACCAATAGCGGTATCGACCGTGGTGAGAATCCAGCCTTTCTCAGGAGATACAAATGAGATCGCAGTCACTTTATCCGTCTTGGACAGAGAAGACAGGCTCCAAGTTACGCCCCCATTGTTGGTGCGAAGCACCATGGTATCTGTTCCACCCATACCTTCACGAACAATCCAACCGTGCGCACGATCTACAAAATAAATGCTTTGTCCATATTTAGGGTTAGCCGGAAATTGTACATTTTCCGAAGGTGAAATATTGGTCCAGGTCTTTCCCTGATCCTGAGTGTAGTACAGGCGCAGCGCATTCCGCGTCACCCCCCACGCCAATCCTCCGTTGTCATTGAGCAACTGAAAATCGGTCAAACGGGTCTGTATCTGGTACTTGGCCATGTCTGCAGATTCTGTACTATTCACAGGGGGAACGACAGTTAATGTCTGCCCTGTATTCCCGGTGTCCTCCTGCTGCTGCGGAGGTTCTGCTACCGGAGGTTGATCTGAGTCGGTGCATGCAGCCAATACAGCTGCTATACCTATAGACAGTAATGCTGTCTGCGCGATTTTAATCCATTGCGAACGCAAGTGGGTTCCACCTCTCTCATCCAATATACAGGCGCGCATGTCTGTCCTATGGCGTTTTATTTACGATTCATCAGAATCCACTGCTCCTATTCTACCACAAACCTTATGTAAAAGGCTCATTGCCCACTCATGGTCGGCCGCTCCCTTTTTCCAGCTCATACTCTGGGCTATAGGTCGCACATTTATTACCATTAATTTCATCCTAAACTGTTTTTCGACGGAATAATTGGTAAAAAGACATGAAATGTGAACTATTTTATAGACAACACTCGCTTTATATTCTCTAATCCCTTAATATGGATGGGAGTATAACCCAAAAAGGAGAGGATATTGAACATGACAAATAGTGCAGCTCTGAAACCAAGTCGTGTCGTGATTGTAGGCATGGGTGCGGTGGGAACAACAACGGGATACACGCTAATGTTGAGACAGCGTTCGTCCGAGTTGGTATTTGTGGATGTGAATCATGATAAAGCAACCGGCGAAATGCTGGATATGAACCACGGTCTTCCATTTACGGGAGGCGTGAAAGTATGGGCTGGCGATTATTCCGACTGCAAAGATGCAGATATCATTATTATTACAGCGGGTGCTTCCCAGAAACCGGGCGAAACCCGGATTGATCTGCTGAAGAAAAATGCAAGCATTTTCAAAGATATTATTGAGCGTATTACTGAAGTGAATTCTCATGGTATTTTACTGATTGCAACCAATCCTGTAGATATTTTGTCCTATACTTCATGGAAACAAAGTGGATGGCCTGCCTCCCGTGTCATCGGTTCAGGTACATTGCTCGATAGCGCACGTTTCCGTTACCTGATTGGTAAGAATAAAGGGATCGACCCGCGTAGTATTCACGCACACATTATTGGTGAGCATGGAGATTCCGAAGTACCGGTATGGAGCCTGGCTAACGTTGCAGGAACAGATCTGGAATTGGATGAAGAAACACAACAGGATATCTTCGACCGTACCAAAAATGCAGCGTATGAGATTATTAATGCCAAAGGAGCGACTTCCTATGCAATCGCCCTTGCTCTGGACCGCATTGTAGCTGCAATTCTCGGCAACGAAGGCTCCGTTCTGAACGTATCCACGTACCTTGAAGATTACAATGGTGTATCGGATGTTTATCTGGGTGTTCCATGTGTTGTCGATCGCAACGGTGTGCGCGAAATTCTGCCTCTTCCGTTGAATGAAACCGAAAAAGTGGCTTTCCAGGCTTCTGCTAACAAATTAAAAGAACAGATCGCTGGACTCGAGTAATTCAATCCCGCAATCATTCATATCGTGAACGATTCAGCACGTTAAAAGTTGTATATTAAGATATCTGTCTTAGCCAAAAAGGCCATTTGTTTCTTCTAAAGAGAAGAGGCGAATGGTTCTTTTGTTTGATTTCTATTATAGGCCTATTTTAGATTTCAGATATTAGTTTACATAATATTAATTATGTTTAAATATCCACCATCCAAATCAATAACCAAAAAAGCTCGTCACTTGGACAGACTACTTTTCGGATTAAATATTGGCTTTTTTCTTCTAATATGTCGGAAGTTTTACGTCCAGCAGAGCCATAGCCTCTTCTTTCTCCCTACTGGTGACGTGTGTGTACACGGTTGTTGTTTGAATCGATGCATGACCAAGCAGTTCCTGTACCGTACGCAAGTCGGCTCCACGCCGTAACATCATGGTCGCGAACGAGTGACGCAGCTTATGACTGGAGTAGTTTTGACGTTGATTGGCTGGTGATTCCTGCTGGAAGCGTTCAAAGGTTTCCGTAGATATGAGCTGGATGCTGCGAATCGACAGTCGCTTCCCTTTCTGCGAGACAAATAACGCTTCCTCTTTTGGCCGCCAAGGATCGAGACGCTCAGCCATCGCTTGAGATAATACTTTTGCCACAGTCTCCGGTACAGGAAGCGAGCGCCATTTCCGACCTTTACCAAATACATCCAATGTACGCCGCTCCGCATTATAGTCTTTGCAATCCAACGCATGTACTTCTCCAACCCGTAATCCCATATATCCCATCAGTAGAAAAACAGCCAGATTACGTGTGCGATACTTGCCTTCTACCGACTCCAGAAAACGTGTCAGCCCATTTTCATCAAGGAAAACGGGCGCACGGTTTTTCTCGGTTTTGGATTTTTTGATCCCAAACGCGGGATTATTGGTTAACAATTCGAGTTCAATGAGGGACTTGTAAAAACAGTTCACCGCCGCATGTTTGCGATTTCTCGTGGCATCACTAACCCCGCGCTCCCGCGCGCGGGACAGAAAAGACAACACATGCAGCTTTTTGACCTGCTCCAGTGACTTTCCTTGAATGGAGACCAGGAATTCCACCACGTCACCCGTGTATGATTTTACTGTATGGCCTGTATATCCGGCGTCCTTCATCCATATGTGAAAAGCTTCTAGCTCGTCCGCATATTGCTCCTGAATCTCCTCGGTCATCATCTGTCTACGTCACCTCAATTCGGTTCTTTATAAATTGACTAAGATTATTTACACGGGCACTGCGATGACAGAACAACCTTCTTAAGCTGAACAGAGCCCCTAGGCTTCATCCACAATGACAACATCAATCAGTGGAATGATCGTTTCAGGTTTGCCTTGACTGCGAGTAAGTACAAACGATGGCAATGGATTCTCGTGCAGCCCATTCACGGATTCGCAGATCTGAGTATACAAATCCATGTGCAACGTCTCGCCTTCACCCGCCACATCAATGACAGGCCAATCGTTCTGAACGCAGGCAGGCCAGTAAGCTAGCTCATTCGCAGGTACGATACTTAATTGTTGAATGGACGGATCGAGATGGTAGATCCCTTGCCGTTCAGGTTCATCGCCCAGCTTGTCCACGGCGAGTATTCGAGCAGACTGCTCATCTGGTGCAGAATAGAGTGAATAACACCACGGAGTCACGCCCCAGGCAATTGCCATCAGCCCCTCTTCCAGCAACGTATCTGACAGATTCCCTTCGGCAAATTGCTCGATCAGATTATGGTTACCCGGTCCCATCAGTGCCTCTACGCGTTCAGCGAGTCGAGGCAGGTCAGCGAGAATAAATCCTCCTCTCCCGTAGGAGTCAAACACATGATGGTTTCTGCTCCACACAGCTTGAGATGGTGAACTCAACGACGCTGCATCTGCCGGGAAAAGCGATATATATACGGTGATAACTTGCGCATACTTAACCATTGCAAGTTGTTCAGGTTCGAGTGTACCTTCAGCAATACGAGGTGTTTTCATATGCAGGGAGATTCGAAGTTCGTATTCCCCCTCTTGAAATGCTTCCCAACCAAGATTAACAGACTGTTCAACGCCTTCAATAGATGCAATGGAGATTGAACTATCCGGTTTCAGGTTAACAGCATACTGCACGTATGCCAGCTCCTGACCATAGATGATATTGGCATCCTGACGATTGACCGGTGAATCCAACTGTTGTGCAATGACAGATACCTTACGTCCATCCTTCAGAAGACGCTGCGGATCAATATCTAACTGTAGGTCACCTGCACCTCCTGATTGTGAAACAATTAATTGTGCCTCTGCAAGTACAGATGAGTCAGCTAATGCAAATCCAAAAGCTGCGTTTTGATGATTTGAACTCGTATGTAATGGTGTGTTCATGATACATCCCCTCTCTTATGTCTGATGGCATATCACATCCCCAAATATATTTCATATTTGGCTTAGCCGCAACCCCGACCCCGTGATTAAGTTCGTCACGTCCCTAATTACTTACCCATATATGAAGAAAATTCCAACCTTCCCCTGCTGTTATCATCCTTTATCTTTCTATATAAAAAAATCCCCATCCCGCTTCGCCTAAGCGATACGAAATGAGGAAAAATGAAGATATTCTCGGTTAAAGATGTTCTCGACTAATCTATTTATCCTTCGCTCTGAAAGCACTCGAGATCCGGCGTGCCGGATTCAGATGACTGTAATGACGTCCATACGCAAAGTAGATGATCAATCCGATGATCAACCAAGCAAAAAACGTAATCCATGTCAGCGCCGCAAGGCGTGTCATCAAGTATACACAACCCAATGCACTCAGAATCGGAATCAGTGGCACAAGTGGAACGCGGAATCCGCGTTTGAGATCCGGGTTATTTTTACGCAACACGATAATGCCCAGACTTACAACTGCAAAAGCAAACAACGTTCCGATGTTCGTAAGCTCCGCCAAATGTCCCAGCGAGATGAACCCGGAGAACAGAGCCACGATAATGCCCGCAACCCATGTCCCTACCGCTGGTGTCTGACTTTTGCCACTGACCTTGGAGAAGACCGGTGACAGCAGTCCGTCACGAGACATGGAATAGAGCAGACGTGTCTGACCATACATCATAACCAGCAATACGGTCGTAATGCCGGCAATCGCTCCAAGAGATACAATCCAGGACAATCCCTTCAGTTGGACATATTCAAATGCAAACGCAACCGGATCACTTACATTCAACATGTTATAAGGCACAATCCCTGTGAGGATCAACGATACAACAATGTAGAGAACCGTACAGATTGCCAGTGACGCAATAATTCCAATCGGCAAATCCCGTTGTGGCTGCTTAACTTCTTCTGCCGCTGTAGAGACCGCATCAAATCCGATGTAGGCAAAAAATACCGTCGCTGCCCCTGCAGTTACACCCGAGATACCAAAAGGCAAAAATGGCTGCCAGTTGGTTGGCTCTACATAGAAAACACCTACACCAATGAAGATCAACACCACGATAATTTTAATCGCTACCATAATGCCGTTCGCACGAGCCGCTTCCTTCACCCCTCGGGTAAGCAGAAAAGTGATAATTAACGTAATGACCGCAGCTGTGATGTCAAAATAGGTTCCCTTTTCCGGGATAAACGCACTCGTTAGCGCATGGGGTAACTCCAGCCCGAATCCGGACAACAACGTTTGAAAGTATCCAGACCATCCACTGGCTACCGCCGCACTCGCAAAACCATACTCCAATATCAGATCCCATCCCAGAATCCAGGCAATCACCTCTCCAAAAGCCGTATAGCTATAGGTGAACGCACTGCCCGAGGCCGGTATGCTTGAGGCAAATTCCGAGTAACATAATGCCGCGAATGCACATATGATACCTGCCAGTAAAAATGACAGTACAAGTCCCGGGCCGGCATACGTTGCGGCAGCTACACCAGTCAACACAAAAATCCCTGTGCCGATAATGGCACCTACCCCAAGTGTGGTTAAGTCCAACGGACCGAGCGCCCTTTTCAATGCACTGCTGTTATCGCCCTCCGAGGCAATTGGTTTTTTGCGAAATAATGAAGATCGTTGTTTGTTCTCACGCATAGTTATGTTCCTCTCGTCATGAATCTTGAATGTGCTATGGATGTAGCAGCGATTGGATGGCTTCCCATCTGTTCTATGAAAAAGTCATTTGTTCTATCTTATCGATCACCTATAAAAACCTATCGAATTCTACACGTTATCGCGTTGCTTGGTTAAATTTATTTTTGAAGATCACTTATTTTGTTCTTTTTCCGCGAAATTTATCATGATCTGTTGCACGTGGTTGAATATGAAAATGGATTTAAAACAAAACTGCGTATAATTTATATTATGCGCAGTTTTTATGAGCATAATTTTCTGCGAAAAACATCTCTGGTACCTTGTTATCTGAAGTTAAGAAAAAGAGAGCTCTTTTCGTCTTTTTCCGCTGTATCTTCCTACCTTATCCTGTCTAATTCCACGATATGAAGGCATGTCAAAGAGCCACATATCATTATGCGGCCCTTTATTTTTTACTATAGGTAGAAGTGTATATAAAAATACGAACTGACTTCATTTCAGGTTTTTATGAAAAAGTAAATTATGAGAAAGCAATTCTCTCTGCATCTGACATCCTGTATTGGGTTAACAAATAATCTTTGCTCTGCATCGCCGCATGACGAATCGCATCCAGATCAACATTCAACAGCTTACCCTCTCGCTTCACGAGTCTACCTGCCACAAAGACCGTATCCACGTTGGATGGATTGGCAAATTGCACAACAGCGCCGATTGGATCATGAACGGGGAACATATTCAAATCGGTGGTACGAATCATGATCAGATCCGCTTCTTTCCCTGGGGTCAACGTACCGACCTTCTGTTCTAATCCCAATGCTTGGGCACCAGCTGAAGTTGCAAATCTCAGCACTTGGCTGGACTGCAAGTTCAACTCACCAGGCATCTCACCCTGCTGCAAAAGTTGTTCATTGGCTCTGGATCGTTCAGCTTGAAGTGCAAACTTCATCTGCGAGAACATATCTCCGCCTGTGGACGTCACCACATCTACACCAAGTGTAGGGGTTCCCCCATGTTCAAGAAAATAGCCGGTGGCTGGATATCCATGCCCCATCATCATTTCAACCTCAGGTGTGACCGACAAGGAAGCTCCGCTATCTGCCAGCATTTTGTATTCATCCATGCCCATGGTGTTACCATGAACGATATTCACCCGTGGACTTAAGAGTCCCGCTTCGTACAAGTGACTGATCGAGCGATCCACAGATCCCCAACTGCCAAATCCGGCATGCATGGAACAGATCGCATCCAGTTCTTGTGCTAGCTCGATCTCTTTCACGGTTGTATCCCAATGACTGAACTCCGGACCACGAATGGCAAGCCCATAAGTAAGCAATTGATCCCGTGATGAAAAATAACGTTCTTTGACTCTTCTCACATCATTATTCGAATACGTGAGTTGACTATCCCGATTCCAGTAGTCCGTCTCACCAGGTACTCCGTGAGCAAATACCGCCCGAATGCCAGCATCCTGAAGTCCACGAATCAGTTCATCCGTATGGTCAGGGGAATATGGCATGCTCCAATCCATTACTGTCGTCACTCCTGCGTTAAGCGCTTCCAAGGAACCGAGCAGGTTGGCAATATAACTATCTTGTGGGCGGAGCTTGCTTCCCATCGCACCATAATAGAGATTTTGCAAATAAACTGGTAACGACCAGTTGGTTCCCGCTGTTTTGACAAGTGATTCCCACATATGCCGATGTGTGTCCACCAGCCCAGGCATAATAATCATCGATGAAGCATCAATGATCTCCGCATCCGGAATATCCAGGTCGGGCTGAATAGCCATGATCAGTGAATCCTGAATCAAAACGTCCGCCCTCTTATACTGTCCAATTTTAGCATCCATCGACAACACACAGCCATTTTTCAACAGATAACTTGTCCGCACAAGAAACATCCCCCATCTATTTTGGTTTGAAAGACGATCACATCCTGCTTACGAATCCGTACTGCTTCTGACTATTTTTTCGCTAGTATATATACATTATATAGTTATTGTTAGTATTTATCAATTTTGGGATTTACGTTTCGCCCGAAATCTTCTGACCTTCATCAGATTGCCACACATCTTATCATCACAGTACTTCTGTGTTCTGCTTCGGGTATCATCATAGAACATCCAGCGACAATCCGAATTATCACAGATCCGGATCCTGCCGCCTTCTCCCTCTACCAAAGTCAAAGCAAAGTCAGCAGCTACCTCAGCCATAACCTGACTCCAATGTGCTTCTACAGCTACCAGTTGGAGTTTCAGTTCCTGATCAATTGTAGTCAATGTTCTTCTCACATGCCCTGCTTCCATAACGCCGTTCAACCATTGTTTTTCTATATCCGTTAATGATGCTCCAGAAGATAAGCGGGCTCCAAGAGCTATCAATTCATTCCTGAAATTTCTCATCGACAACTCCTCTTCTGGAGATGCAGGGACAGAAGCGTTAAGTTGCCATCGTTCCAGAAAATCTTGCTGCCAGTTCGCCTTCCCAAGTCTGTCCTCCGATCGATCTCCCCCACGCCAATCGTGATAATCGCTGTTTACAAAATCGGTCCATAATCTGTCCATATATACCTCCGTTTATGTAACCATCTAAGTAAACAAAGAAGGTTACAACTCGTCTTTGATGTGTTATATTGAGTGTAACCTTATTAATCAGTTTTAGCTAGTTACATCACCTATCACAATTATACGCAAGGAGGAAAAGGCAATGACAAAAACAACAGCACTAGATGTGTTACTTATTCAAAAGGATGATACTTGGGATCAATGTAATTGGATTGTACCTTTGTCGAAATCCTTGGAGGGTCTTACAGCAGAACAAGCAGCCTGGATTCCACCCTCAGGAGGATTAAGCATCTGGCAGTTGGTTAACCATATGTATTATTACAACCATCGCTTATTATGTCGCATGCAAGGTAAGGAGCCTACCCTTCCTGCTGTAGACTCCAATGAATACACATTTGGGAATCCTGGAGATGCAACGGACGCAGCTAGTTGGAATACACTGATGCAGGGTACAACTCGATTAGCCCAGCAGTTGCGAGATCAATTGGCTGCACTACAAGAGTCAGATCTTGAAGCCGCATATATGGATTCCGAAGAGAAATGGGCACACGAACTAGCTCGCTGGGTACTCCATGATGCGTATCACGCAGGTCAGATCGTGCTCCTTCGCAGACAGCAAGGAAGCTGGAAAATCGTTTTCTAAAAAAAATGCTTGAACTGCTAGCGCTTACAGGAATAAGATGAACTTATTAATGTTACAGCTTGTTCAACACACTATATAATTGAATAGGATCTTCGGGGTAGGGTGCAATTCCCAACCGGCGGTGATGTTCTTCGGAACCAGCCCGCGACTCGCTATTTGTTCTTAACGAAGGACATCTAGCGACTGACTTGGTGTGAATCCAAGGCCGACGGTACAGTCCGGATGAGAGAAGATCAACACATTGACATGCCGTTCACGGGAAGGCCTCTTTCCTGACGCATGTCCTTGGATGAGCCCCCGTTTATTTGGTATATACCAAAACGGGGGCTTTTGTCGATTTTGCCAACTGAAGATTCCGTGTTCTGACGAAGGAGTCCTGAATATGGAAAAGACATCAGCAGCATCACCTGTTTACCGCAAGGAACGAAGTAATACCGGATTCTGGCTTGTAGTTCTCGGCGCCGCCTTATGGGGTGTCGACCCCCTCTTCCGCATTATTTTGCTAAATACGATGACATCCACGCAGATTGTACTGGTGGAACATATCATCGTCAGTCTTATTGCCATTCCCGTACTGTGGAAATTTCGGGCTGATCTGAAAAACCTGCGCGCTCGCCACTGGATTGCCGTGATTTTTATCTCATGGGGAGGATCAGCACTCGCAACGGTATTGTTCACCATGGCGCTTACACATAACGATCCGAATACGGTGCTGTTATTGCAAAAAATGCAACCACTCTTCGCTATCGTGCTGGCTAAACTGTTATTAAAAGAAACGTTGCCTCGCCGCTTCGGTGGATTGTTCTTCATTGCATTAGCAGGAACGTACCTGCTTACATTTGGATTCACATTGCCATTAGGTAACTGGGACAACTGGATTCATGCTGGAAGCTTGTTATCCCTTGGGGCTGCTGCCCTATGGGGAGGTTCAACCGTTATGGGACGATTGATGCTGGGTCAGGCGCGTTACGAAACCGTCACCTCCCTGCGCTTTGTCGTTGCTCTCCCGCTCCTGATCTTTATGACGTGGAACGAAGGTGCGGCATGGACGTTCCCGTCCGGAACGGGTGAACAGACTGCTGTCATCCTCAACATTCTCGGTCAGGCATTGTTACCAGGTTTGCTCAGTCTTCTGTTGTATTACAAAGGTCTGTCGTCAACCAAAGCCTCTGTTGCAACACTCGCAGAACTTAGCTTCCCGATGGCTGGTGTGTTGGTGAACTGGATTGCTTTCCGTACACTGATTACATGGGAGCAGCTTCTTGGTTTTATCCTGATCTGGGTGGCCCTCTTCGCCATTTCCAGACAGCAGGAAAGATCATCAACTGGGGCCGATGCTGCACCGAAGCTGCGTACAGAGTAAGTGGATATATCTGAGGTTCACATATAAACAAATAGTTAATATAAATGTAAAATAAAACCATTGCACATCAAATTAGATGAGCAGTGGTTTTATTTTATTGCCATTACTCGATTATTACTCGATCATTTTCTCAATTAGCAAAATGAGCTATTAACCCTGTGCTTTATTTCTATATCGCATATGCAAATCCCCCTCTTTTTCCTCCAACCTCATAACGAGTATGCATATCATCGCACTACTTCTCTTCTATCTTTTGTCTTTTGTCTAATCCGGTGGTACGATGACATATGGAATAAACAGATGAATTATATTCAGAGAGGAACGATCATAATGTCTTCATTCTCATATACCTCCTACGACGCCGTAGGTTTGGCTGAACTGATCCGATCCCGGGAAGTATCCCCGGTTGAAATGCTTGAAGCGGCGTTTGCACGCCTTGAAGAAGTGAATCCGCAACTTAATGCGGTTATTCGTACATATGAATCTCGTGCACGGGAGGAAGCCGGTTTGGTTCGACCTGGAGAACAACCTTTTGCCGGTGTTCCCCTGCTCCTGAAAGATATCTCGCAATCCTTGGAAGGTGAATTTCTGACTTCAGGCTCACGTTTGTTCAGCGAGCATCGGTCATTACGCAATTCCAATTTTGTCACTCGACTCCGTGATGCAGGCTTTATCTTCATAGGACATACCAATACGCCTGAATTTGGTTTGAAAAATATTACCGAGCCCCGTCTTCATGGTCCCACTCGCAATCCATGGAATATCAATCACTCCCCGGGTGGTTCAAGTGGTGGTGCCGCTGCTGCTGTAGCTTCGGGTATTGTTCCTCTTGCCGGAGCCAGTGACGGAGGAGGTTCGATTCGTATCCCGGCTTCCTTTAGCGGATTGTTTGGGTTAAAGCCAACCCGCGGGCGCACACCTGTAGGACCGGGAGTTGGTCGTCAATGGCAAGGCGCATCGATTGATTTTGCCCTCTCTCGCTCGGTTCGGGACAGTGCTGCATTGCTTGATACGTTACAAGTCATTCAGCCCGAAGCTGCGTTCCATGCTCCACTCTTTCCAGGCAGTTACTTGGCTGATATGAGCTATCCACATCAACGCAAACTGAAAATTGCATACACAACGGATTCACCCGTGGGAACACCTGTCAGCGCAGAAGCCAAAGAGTCTGTATACAAGCTCGTTCGCTGGTTGGAAGATCAAGGTCATCATGTTGAGGAAAAACTGAGTCCAGTCAATGGAGTTCGGTTGATGGAGAACTATTACATGATGAACAGTGGTGAGATGGCTGCGATGATCTCTTCTATGGAACGCTCCATGGGCCGGGCTCTGACCTCCGATGATATGGAGATTGAATCTTGGGTTCTGGCTGAAGCAGGCAAAAAGGTGTCCGCTGCGGAATTTGTACATAGCTTAGCTGAATGGGATGTAGCTGCAGCCCAGATGTCCACTTTGTTCGAGCGTTATGACTTCTACGTCACACCTGTTAATGCTTTTCCTGCGCCTAAGATTGGTGAATTAACACCTCATGACGAACAGATCCGTAATCTGATGCGAATTAGTGAATTGGACAAGACCCAGCAGCAGCAACTCATTTATGAAATGTTTGAGCCAAGTCTTACGTATACACCGTTCACCCAGCTTGCAAATCTGACAGGTCAGCCTGCGATAAGTGTACCTCTGCATATGACACCTGAAGGGTTGCCAATGGGCGTTCAAGTGATGGCAACCAAGGGACGCGAAGATTGGTTATTACACCTGGCTGGACAGCTTGAACAATCAGACCTCTGGATCGGGATGAGAGGTAATCCACTATTTCCAGCATAAAGACGTATTATGTGGTGTGTTAAATTTACCATTGGATGTTCCTGCCTGAGTACAGAGTGCATCGCCATAAAAGTGCATGAAAGCATCATCTGTTCCGCATACTGAAAGCAAACAGTAGCGGAGGAATGTAACAGATGAATACAAATCAGCGCCATAAACAGTCTTATCGTATCCCAGCCAAAACGGGATATGCCTTGAAAGTAAACAAGGGTTCTTTACTACGCATAACGGATCTGGAGGGACAGCAAGTCATTGATTTTGTGGCATATGATGCTACAGATGCTAACCATCGCTTGGACCCCGGCGTGACAATGGACGTATTGCGTACTTATCGAATTAAACCGGGACAGTTTGTGTATTCCAATCAGTATCAACCTTTACTCAAGATTGTCCGTGACACCGTTGGGGTACATGATTTCTTCAACTCCGCTTGTCGCCCAGAGATGTATGAGGTGTTATACGACAAAAAGGATCATGCCAGTTGTTATCACAATCTGAACACGGCACTGGAACCCTTTGGGATTCTACCACCAGACCAACACTATCCGTTTAACCTGTTTATGAAGTCCGTTGTAGACAGTGAAGGCAAGATTGATGTTGTAGCTCCCGACTCTCGTGCAGGTGATTATGTCGAGATGGAGGCATTAATGGATCTCACAATTGGGCTCTCCGCCTGTCCTTGTGAAGAAAGCTCATGCAACGGATATAACTGCACCCCTATTCAATTGGATGTGGAACTTTAACAGAATGAAAAGGCCTTGACACAGTATGAGATAAAAGTAGTTTGTTCTAATTCACTCCTTGCGGGAATACGATGACTTGTACCCATTTTCTGTGACAACTGGTACAATTCATCGAACCCGTTAAGGAGTGAACGTGTTTATGTCTGTACTGTTCAGTTATATTATCTTGGGAATATCATTGTCCGCTCCAATCGGTCCGATTAACGCCGCCCAACTCGACCGTGGAGCCCGCCACGGATTCATGCATGCCTGGATTCTAGGACTCGGAGCTATGTTTGCAGATTTGGTGTATATGCTGCTGATTTATTTTGGAGTTGCCCATTTTCTGGACACGCCGTTCATGCGCTCTTTTCTCTGGTCATTTGGCAGTTTTATTCTGATTTACACGGGAGTGGAAACGCTCTCGAAGCTAAAGCAAGGCATTCAGGGTACATCTACTGCGGAAGCAACTGTTCGAAAATCATTTATATCCGGATTTTTGATGGCCCTGTCCAATCCACTGAATATTTTATTTTGGCTTGGGATCTATGGCTCTATTCTCGCGACAACTGTGAAACATACGGATACCGCTCATTTGCTGCTCTACAGTTCAGGCATATTCATTGGTATTCTGGTGTGGGATGTCATTATGGCTGGCATGGCCAGTCGATTCCACAAACATAGCAGTGAGAATGTATTGCGCTGGATCTCTATCATTTCGGGAATCTGCCTGATCGGATTTGGTTTGTATTTTGGGTACGAAGCTGTACGTTCCATATTTTTCTGACAACAAAATCAGGCTGGACAGTCACCCAACTTCCCCCACATTAATACTGTAACGGTATCATGTGGAATGGAGTTGGGAATCAATGGCGGAGCTGTATAGTGCCGACGAAATAAACACCTTGTTTGAGCGTCTTCCATCTTGGCAGCAGGACGCTTATTCGCAATTTGGTAAAATGATCGCCGACGAAGATAATACGTATCCATGTGTACCTGGACGAATGGGATTTCTGTCAGGACATTTGAGGTACGGATTTACGTGTGACCCCCGATCTGAACATGCTGCCGAAGATATGGCCGATCTGCTTAGACAATATGGTCCTGTCTCCAGAGACACCGGTCATTACGCTTCGATGGTCGTGATCTGTGAGACACCAAGTGATCTGAAAGATCATACAACGGTAGAACAATATCAGACGTTATTCTGGCAAATGCTTAATCGGGTAAGTTCACACGATACCGAGCCGTGGCCGGAACATATTTCAACCGATCCTCATGATTCATCATGGGAGTTTTGCTTTGGCGGAGAGCCTTACTTTTGTTTTTGTGCAACTCCTGCACATGAACTCCGAGCCAGCCGGCATTTTCCTTATCTCATGTTTGCTTTTCAACCACGGTGGGTATTCGAATCCATTAATGACAACACCCCTCTTGGCCGTAAAATGAAAACCTTAATTCGCAAACGTCTCGCTGCATATGATGCTGTACCTGCTCACCCTTCGCTGATGTGGTATGGTCAGCAGGATAATCTGGAATGGAAACAGTATTTCCTGCCTGATGATGAGCAGACACCTTCCAAATGTCCATTCATGCGGATGAAGCAAGCCCTAGGCAAGTTGACGAAATAATCTTAAAGCACTCATTAATCCGTTGTGCGACCTCCACGAAAGTTGCTGAAAGGTACTTATGGTTTGGATGGTGCTGACTGCGGTGGTTTCGAGCCACGTACCTTATGAACAACATACGTGATGATCCCAAGGAACACCAAAAGTCCCACACTTGCCAGCAGACCCGTTCTGCTGGCTTTTTCCATCGCTGTCCCAGCCACAGCAGCCACAATTAATACTATGGCAATCCACACTTTGATGCGATTCCACTTCACGGGCTTCATTTTTTTAATGTACGTGATGCAGATGAGCAGCCATGTATACATTAATACCAGACTACCTGCTGTCGTCACATATTCAAACAAACTCTTGGGCATCCATAATGCCATCAACGTAGACAGGACTAATCCAGCCGCTGTGCAACACAATGCCTGAAGTGGCATGTCCTTTTTTCCCCAGGTCTTCGTGAACAGTTTTGGTGCATCTCCATCTTCTGCGAGTTTCACCAACATGGACGTAATGGCATATAACGAAGCCACCATCGTCGAGAATCCGGCTATAATCAGAATTCCGTTGAGAATGTGGACCACAACAGTGAATCCAATGGTTGCCATGGCTTTGACAAGCGGACTTTCATCTGGAGTTAACTGAACTGAAGGCACAAGCAACAGGATCAACGCAATTGCAATCACATAGAGTGTACTCACCGATAATAGCATCACTCGACCTGATTTCACTGCATCTTTTGGCTCTTTCAGGTTAGCTGCCATCAGGCCCATAACCTCGATCCCGGCAAAAGCAAAGAATGCATAGATGAAACCGGTCCATACCCCTTTACCCCCATGCGGGAACCATTCATTCTTCAATTGCTCTGGTGTTACTTTTACAGGTAACCAACCCAGACAAGCCGCTCCTGCTATAGCTATAAATGCAACCGTTGCAGCAAGTTTGATTACAGCAAGAATATTCTCCGTTTTGGTTAATCCCTTTGCTCCCAGTGCAGCAATGAACAGACCTATAGCGGCATAGATCGCAACAAATGCCCATAGCGGAAACTTGGGAAACCAGAATTGAGAGAACAGCCCAAGTGCCGTTAATGAGCTGCCCATGATGAGCATTTCAGAGAACCAGTACATCCATCCACTACCAAAACCAGCCCAAGGTCCGAATGCTTCGCCCGCATACGTTCGAAAAGCGCCTTCCTTTGGATCATCTGCCGTCATCTGTGCCAGCGCACCAAATACAAAGTAAGTACCTGCCGCCGCCAGTACCAACAATATAAGTACGGATATGCCGGCCCAATGAATCGCGAGACTGGTTCCCAGAAAAAATCCCGTTCCCAGTGTGCAACCCGCGCCAAACAAGGATAGGCTGAACCAACTTAGTTTTTCATCGTCGTTTTTACGGTGTTGCTGACTTTTCATGAAGCTCCTCCTTCTGCCTTATCCCCTTACGATTTACAGGTCATGGAGGTTTTATGTCTGTATTACCAAAAGAATTATTATTAGTTTACATAATAATTAATATGTTTTTCGGATGTATTGACTTGTAATTATTTGTTGTCTCCGTTATATGGAAAACTTCTTATTATACAAATCAAAAAAAGAAAAACCTTCCACATGTAAATATTGTGAGAGGTTTTTCCATTGGGTATATCTAATCAAACTCGCATCAATAATTAATTTTGTGTTGCTTCGTACAGACGATGTAAAATGGTTGCTGCTTCAGCACGTGTCACAAAATCTTTCGGACGAAGGTATCCGTTATTCGCAGTAATAATGTCCATATTAGTCAGTGTGTAAAACGCTTCTGCCTTAAAATCTTGAGAATCACCATCATAATAGTATTCTCCTTCATCCTGATCAATGTAAATCACCGGATAGTTAACCGAGAAATTATCATAGTAACTTGCAGGACGAACTTTAATATCCTTATAGTTTGAAGCTGCAGAAACTACATCTTCAATTTCTGGGTGAAGGGTCTGATCGGTGAAATTAGTTCTAATAGAAGAGATCATCATAATATCCCAGCGAGTTAAAGGTTTATCAGGTTTAATAGAAAATTTATAGTCTGGGTATTGCCCATCTAAACCTTCAAAAAAACTCCACACGTAATCTCCATTGAATATAGCTGCAAAATCTTTGTTTGCCCAATGTTTACGTGCATCTACAAACTCTGAGGATTTTCCATCTGAATAATTAATTTCTGGGAAAAGCTTATGAAACATATGTACAAACTCTGCTTTGGTTATCGTGTTGCCTGGCTTGAAACTTCCATCCTTATAACCGCTAATAACGCCTTTTTTGACCATCAAATCAATAGATTCAGCAGCCCATTCATATTTTTTGCCCTGCACATCAGAAAATGTATTTGCCGCAAATGAGGATTGGGAAAAAAACAATGATACAACGATCAGTGGCATTATTAGCCACTTCTTTTTTAACATTAATCTTCACTCTCCTGTCTTATGTAGATCAATCTACTCATATTTATATCGGCCTTTCAAGAGCACATCATTAGAACACGACCAGATTATTCCGATAATCCACTGCATCTTTATCCCTAAAAAAAGTGGTTGACTTCAATCGCTTAGAATGGTTTCCCTTTTAAACTTGGGGTGTGTCAATGTGGCTGTATGAGCGATAGTAACTAAGGTGAGAAAATGATCTTTCTATTGTGAATTTTTCATATGTTGAAATATTATAAATTAAGTCTTTATTTCTATTATCTCGAACGCGGACTGCCCATTTTTCGTATTTTCTCAATATCTTCGTCGTTTTTTATAAATTTAGTCGCTTATAAGAAGGGATATTTCCTGGGATTTTTCCTCTTTCATCCTTTGTCACCCGTTTTGAACTAAGCTGACGTATAGACATTATCCCCTAAAATTTTTCGCAGCCCCTGATCCGAAAGTTGTTGTGAATTTTTCATATGTTGAAAATATTTTATGTTATTCATAAAAAAGCCGCCATATGGCGGCTTCGCTAATATTTCTGATTTAAGTCCGGCCAGTCCAATCTGCTCCGGCGATTTCTTTCCATCGTGCTCTAATTTCATCATACAATTCCTGTGGGAGTTGCCCTTTAGCCACAAGATCAGCATTTTGCTGCCAGCGATTGGGCTTGGCTGTTCCTACAATAGCTGTGTCTACACCTTCGGTACTTAGCGTAAAACGCAGTGCTGTTTCCACCGCTACCTGGGCATCTTCACCCAGAAAACCATAGTTCAGTTCACTTAAGCGCTTCCAGTATATAAATGGATAAGCCTCTTCTGAAAGTGTAACATACGTCCAGGCCGCATTGGCAATTGGTCTTTTGGCGATGACACCCATGTTTCTTTTTCTTGCCTCAGGCAACGTAAGATCAATTGCTTCCTGATCTGCGATATTTAATGAAGTCTCCAGGCTGTCAAATACTCCGGTCTGAATCGCATATAGCGCATCTGTTGTATCCCCACTGTATCCGATAAACCTGGTCCTACCTGATTCCTTGGCAAGCTGTAGCACTTCGATCACTGCTCCTTGTCGGAGTACTTCTTCGGAGCAGCTATGCAAATGGATAACATCCACATAGTCCGTTTTCAGCCTTTTCAGACTACGGTCAATCGTTTGCTCCAGTACTTTGGCATCCCAATCCGGACCTTCGATCCCAGCAGCATGTCCACATTTGGTGAACAAATAGTAGTCATCACGCCGATGTGACAACACCTCGCCGATTAATTCCTCGCTGTCACCGTAACATTCAGCCGTGTCTATCACGTTTAATCCAGCATCCAGGGCACTATTCAGCAATGTTGCTACATCCGTTTTGGATACATTTTTTCCTATTTCCGCTCCGCCAAATCCAAGTGTACTTACGTTCATGCCAGTATTACCGTACTTGCGCGTTTCCATGGTTATCTTCCTCCAAGTTCAGTGAATTGGGTACAGATAAATAGAAATACAGATTAACTTCAACTTCCCTTATGTTATTACCCATGATTTGGTTATGCCACCCACTTTTCCAAACTGCAACCAACTTCATTTATTTAAAAGCCATAAATGGACATTCCACCGTCAACCAATAACGTCTGACCCGTTATGTATCCCGCTGCATCTGATGCCAGGAATACAACCGGCCCTACCACTTCTTCCAGTTCTCCCACTCGCTGTAACGGTGTACGGCTTACAATTTCCTGCAAATAATGGGGATCATCCAGCAACTTTTCAGTCAAAGGTGTTCGGAAATACCATGGCCCTACTGAATTGACACGGATTCCATACTTGCCCCATTCCAGTGCGAGAACTTTGGTCATATGAATTAATGCAGCTTTGGTCGCACCATATACAACCCCTGTCCGCAAAGCCGTATGCCCACCTACCGAAGAGATGTTAATGATCTTCCCAGTCCCACGTTCTTTCATATGCTGTCCCGCTAATTGCGAAGCGAAGAAAGCCGATTTTAAGTTTGTCTGCATGATGGTCTCCCACTGCTCGTCTGTTACTTCAAGTGCTGGTGTCCGTATGTTCATACCTGCGTTATTCACCAGAATGTCCAGGCTACCCATCTCCGAGATCGCCTCTTGAAACGTCTCTTCCATTTGTTCTTTTGATGTCACATCCGCAGTCAGAGCGAGCGCTTTACGCCCTGTCTGTTCATAGATGTAGGCTGCTGTCTCCTCAATTTCTTTCATCGTTCGGGATACAAGTATAACGTCACTGCCTGACTGGGCAAGTCCAATCGCAATTGCTTTTCCGATCCCTCTCCCTGCACCTGTCACCAGTGCTGTCTGTCCATCGAGATGGAATGTGGGTACGTTCATGTCACTCACTCCTTCATCAGATTCTTTATTTCAGCATTCAAGCAGAATGCTTTATATGTAGGTAAACCCCGATGGGAATCAGGTTACAAAATACTGGCTTGGATTGCCCAGTTCCGGATGGAACTTTTCTCGAAAGCGGCCTCCGGTATAATCCCCTATAATTTTTCGCCAGAACGCCTGGGCAATGACATTGTTACGAACCTGGGTCACTTTCCATCTTCCTGGAAAACGTTTGAACAGTTCATAGGCTGCCCGAGTACCCACTCCACTGCGCCGATATTTTTGCATCACAAAAAACTCAGTCAAATAGTAGTCATTATCCTTACTACCAGGCTCCAATTTCTCCACCAGAGCAAACCCTGCAGGTGCCCCATCACTTGTAATCAAAAAAGGAAACTTGCGGTCCTTTTCTGCCCAGAATGCCTCCAGACCGGGATATTCCGGAAAAATGCCGTTACTGTCCACATCAATATTCAGGTATTTGGTAAAATCATATAAATAAAATTGCATTAAATGCCGAATCACCTGACTGCGTTCCCGGGGAACCAGTTCTATTTTCATATTCATCCGGTTCACCTCCTCTGCTTTACGTATACTAATTACTTTAAAGGTTTACGCGCCGAAGGGCAAGGAAGCATACCCTACTTACTGCATGCTTTGGTGAACAAGCTGTGAGCATGTAAATTATGGTACACTAGAGCATAGAATACTATTAAATTGAATATTCATTTTATATGTTTTTCACATGGAGGTGTCGAACTTGACCAACGTGCAAAAAGAGATTGATCGACGCAAGCTGGATGACAAACTACCTTCCATGCCTTGGTTCGTTCAGCAATTCATGGACTACAAGCTGCCTGACCTGTCCCCCTCTACCCTACTCGAATATCTGAGAGATTACGAAGCTTTCTTCGGATGGTTGCGAGCAGAAGGGCTGTCCGAGGCAAGCTCTAATAAAGAAGTTACCTTGACTGAACTGGAAGTCCTTCGCATGGATTCGGTTACCGCCTATCGGTTATTTCTTACAACCAAACGGGAAGGAACCAATTCCAGAATTACCGTATCTCGCAAGCTCTCTTCCCTTCGCTCCCTTTTTCATTACCTGAGCCAGATTGCGGAAGATGAAGACTTTTATCCTTTGCTGAAGCGGAACATTATGGCCAAAATCGAGATCAAGCGTACCCATAAACCCAAGGACACCGCTGCCAAACTCAAAGGTAAAATTCTGGAGGAAGAGGAACTGCTGGAATTCATCGGCTATATTCTTGAAGGTTACGCTGTCGATATGGAGAAGAATAAGCAGGCCCTATACTCCCATGAAATCAACAAAGAACGGGACGCCTGTATTGCCAGCCTGATTCTGAATTCCGGCTTACGGGTGTCGGAAGTTGTGAACCTGAACGTCGATGATCTCGATCTGAACAACAAACTCCTGTATGTTTATCGCAAAGGTAACAATGATGAGACGTACAAAACTCCCGTTTATTTCAGGGAACAGGCCAAGGACGAACTCGCAACTTATATGAACCTGCGGCAATCACGTTACCGTACACCCAAGCGGGAGAAAGGTCTGTTCATTGCTTTGCGTAACGGAGATTCAGAAGGCAGTCGAATGACCAAAAGAGCGATCCAGGCCATGATTATGAAATATGCCAAGCGCTTTGGTAAACCCTACTTGACCGTGCACAAATTACGCCATTCATTCGCAACCGACTATTATTTGCAAAATGATATTTACAAAACAAAAGAGCAGCTTGGACACGCTTCTACGGAAACAACCGAGATCTATGCTCACCTTACCGACAAAACGATGTCCGAAGCCATTGAACGTCGTACCGACGAAGGGATGTAACATCCCGAACATAATAAAAGCAGCAAACCGCATCAAGGATTTCGATCCGAGAAAGGTCTGCTGCTTTTTTGTTTTTTTTGCATCATTCAAGGAGAAGAGCATAAGTAGAAATAATTATAGTTTACATAATAAATATTACGTTGTATTAAAAAGAATCAATCACGCTCTCTGTAAATTCAATCATATCCAGCGATCATAATATCCTACTTTTTTAACGTTTCTACGATTAGACTTCACCATTCTGCCTTCACTTGCTTTCAACCATCGCTAACAACGCTTTGGCTATATCCTCCGTTTCATGAACCGAGTACCATGTTATCTCTCTGCTTACGGCGCTCCGCTCTATAAACTGCTCTGAAGGTAGCCATGAGATTATACCCACTACCCCTTCAAGCTGATCAACCAAGGTCAGATCTTTCTCTTCTCGAACCATCACAAATTTGGGATAAGAAACATTCTTGAATCCTTCAACAACAATCCAATCATAATCCGATAGATAGCTCAGCATATCCTCCAGCTTGGTTGCCTGTCGCTCCATAATCGCAGTACGTTTCTCTGACATGATAACCACCGCCGAGGCCCCAGCCTCTCCAAATTGATACGAATCCGTTCCTTCTTTATCCATCTCAAAATGGTCATGTCCATCATGCTTAATTGCTGCTACTTTAAGTCCCATAGAAGAAAAGTGCCCGATCAACGCGGCTGTCAGGGTTGTCTTACCCGTGTTTTTGTATCCAACAATCTGTATGATATGTGGCTTTGTATCACTGATTGTAGTCATCTACCACTACCTCACATGACCTGAGGGCAGTTTGAGAATACGTACCTGCTCACCCGCAGGAATGCCTTTTTTCTCAGGTGGAACAACAATCAGGCAATCACTGTCCTTAATGGTGATCATCACACTGGATTCATCTACACGGGCGGCAGCCGGTATTGCGTACACCATGCCGTTGCGGATCTCTGTGCGTCCACGTACGAACCGTGTAAAATTGTTTACTTTGGTGTACTCTTCTTCCAAGATCGCGGTCCATTCTTCCATATAAGGATGAGCATCCGCCTGCATGGAACGTATGGTTGGACGAACAAACAAACCAAAACCTACAAAACAAGCCCCCGGGTTACCCGAAAGCGCAAAAAGCAATTTATCTTTATATATAGCAGCTGTGGTCACACTGCCTGGTCGCATCGTCACTTTGTTAAACAACATCTCCACATGTTCTTCAAGCACAAGTTCGCCCATAATATCATAATCCCCGACGGATACTCCGCCTGTGGTCACCACGATATCATTATCTTGAATGGCTTCTTCCAGTTTGGCCCTTGCCGTATTCACATCGTCTGCAATAGAACCGTACATCACAGGCTCTCCACCTGCCTCAACAACCAGAGAGCGCAGCATGTAACTGTTGCTATTCCGAATCCGACCTGGTTGTAATGGCTCATCTACATCAAGCAATTCCGTGCCTGTTGCGAATATCGCCACCTTTGGACGTTGAAATACAGGAACTTCTGCTATGCCAAAAGTAGCTAACACGGACTGCTCTCCTGCCCTGATGATCGTTCCTGCTTCGAGCAGTTGCTGTCCCTCTTGGACTTCCAGTCCGATTGGGGTGATGTTAGCACCCGACAATATGTGCCGTTTCAATGCAATCCACTGTTCTCCGTCCTCTACCTTGCTCTCGGTCATCTCCATCATAACTACCGCGTCCGCACCTTCCGGAACCTGTGCACCGGTCATGATGCGAGCCGTCGTACCTGAAACAATGGTGTGGTCCGAGGTGTAGCCGCAAGGGATTTCATCAATGACTCGAAACCAAACTTGATGATCACTCGATGCATCTATGGTATCTGTACTGATAATCGCGAATCCATCCATACCCGATCTTCGGAAAAATGGATACGGATGGGGTGCCTGAATCGTCTCTGCAAGTGTGCGGCCATGAGCAGATTCAAGATGAACTTTCTCTATGGAGCCTACAGTAACTCTTGCAGCTATTTTGGCCTGGGCATCCGGTACCTGTACAGCTGTACGATTGAATTTGGCAGTTGTCATATCATGTGAATGTGAGTTCATTTTCAAAAGTATTCTTACCTCCTAAAGACTATCATCCTTTAAGAAAGTGTAGCCCGAATACTGTAAGATAACAAGTACATCACTTATTGATCCTGTGACAAATCTTATTTCTTACAGGTGTAACATTCCTTGACCTATGTTCAACATGAAAGGCATCTTGTCTGCCCATAATATAAGTGACAAAGGGAGGCGATGATCATGAGTAATCGATGTGAATTATGCGAAAGAGAACCTGTGAATACGACCGTTCATCATCTGACACCCAAAGAAATGGGCGGAACATTTCTACCAACGGCCAACCTGTGCATCCCCTGTCACAAACAGATTCATTCGCTATACACCAATCGCGACATTGTAACCCTTGGTCTCACTGATCTGCAATCCTTGAGACAGGATGAACGAATGATTCCATTTATCCGCTGGATTCGCAAACAGCCTGCTACAACGATTCCCCGCGTACGCAAGTCCAATCATGTTCGCAAATCGTAAACCAAAAAGAACAGTTCCAAGGTAAATGCGCGGATAGAGATAACTCCGTCATACCTTTTTCTGTTCTTTTTGGATTGAACTATATGTTGGGTAGCCAAGCTTATAATTAAATCATTATCTTCGCCTCTTAATTCGGCCGCCGCCCACTCTGGTTTTTGGTTTTTTATAGGATTTCTTAGGTGAATCAAACAACCCACCACTGCTCTTGTTGCGATCAATGGTTCCCTTGCTCTGATCCTTGTTGCGGTTGAATAATCCTCCGCCAGATCCCACGCTTGAATCTTTATCGCTTCCGCGCCTTGTAATCGTACCTTTCCGATCAACAGTAATAGGTGGAGCAAGCTTCTTGTCATTACTTGTTGGTGCACGATAAGATCCTGCACTCGGTTTATACGTATCTTTATTGGTATATCCTCGATAGTTGCCATAACCTCGCCCACCAAAAGAATCGAACAGATTACCAATTAATGTAGCGGTGAGGTAACCTTGTAAAAAAGATGAATCGTAGTTCTGCCGAACATATTCCTTGGAGTCCACCTCAACCAATGTATCCTCCGGCTTGTTCGGGTCTTGTTGCAGGTGATAATACTCGTCCTGATACACGAGGAACATACGCTCTGTATTCTCTGCCGAGATCTGATCCGGTTGCCGCTGGTCAGACAATTCCTGAGCCACTTCCGGAACGGTACGGTCCGAAGCCCGGTACACATAGGACGTTGAGTTACCACTGCCGTTAACCGATTCAAGCGGATAGGTGTCCTGAACAGAAGGTGCTGCTCCGCACGCGGACAACAGAGACATGACAAGGCTGAGGACCAGCATTAATTTTAATCCATGTGCCAAGCGTTTTTTCATTGGAACCTCTCCTAGCTCGAACGAATCACTTTGATATCCGCAGGAAGAATGGACTCACCCTCATACAGTGTAAATCTTCTGTCTTGCCACTCCACGCGAAGAAGCATATTATCATCCGACTGATACTGCCATACCAATTGTTCTCCAGCCTGGCCATATGGAGTTCTACCTGCCGTTGATACCATGCCTCCATACTCTTCCTCCAGATGAAATGCGCGTCCATCCAGATCCAGCAATGTGGGCACCTCATCAGGTGCATCAAGCCTGCCATCAATTGGTGTATATAGGGCGTAACGTGTGAGTTCCCGTTCTTCGATATGCAAATATCGAAATGCGGTACCATCCTGCAGCGTGAGCACAACTGCATTTCGAGCGCGAGTTTGTACCCGACCAACGACTTCATAAGTGACCAGAGAAACCTCACAGATATCACCAGGTGCAAGCTGAAGCATCGTTTTCTCTGCCTGCGGTGGTTCAGGTTTCGTTAGTATTCCTTTAATTCGTTTCCATACACTCATGAGAATTACTCCTGTTCCTTATCTTATAAACAAGCTGCAATAATCAGTGCGCCCACGATATGTAAAGCGCCAGAGAACAACCCGTATCCTGTCTTCCCTTGCTGAATTCCCGTATCCAGATCCAGATTGGCCCATTTGCGAATCATAAAGTGTACAACACTCTCCAGAATCAACAAAATGATAAAGGATACAACGGAGACCAGCAGTGCTTCTCCCAGGTGACCGGCCGTAGAAATGGACGTAGCGAGTACATATCCTTGTGCAAATAATTTCATAACCATACGTGTAGTAACTGCCATATTGCCGGCCTTAACTTCAGCAAAATCCTTATATTTCGTGAACAGTGAATCAACATACATCAGGACAAACAGCAAAACCGAACCAGATCCGGTCCAGACCAGCATCGCCAAAATGTTCAAATCCATTTACACAGCCCCCACATATCAACATGAACCGCATTTAAAAGCGAAGGAGAAATACTCTTCTCCTCCGCTGGTTAACCTTGCTGACAACCAAGGTATTAGTTCTTATTATCGTACTGTTTCATCAATGCTGCGAGTTCGTCTTCAACAGCCTGATCTTTACCCAACTTCTCGAACTCTTCATCCAAAGATTTTCCTTTGGAAGACATTTCGTTACTTGCTTCGACCTGTGCTTCCATCTGCATCATTTTCTCTTCCATACGCTTCATACCAGCACTTGCGGTATCAGAGCCAAACCCATTCAACGCTTTGTTGATTTCCGTTTGGGCTTTTGCTGCATTGTAACGGGCTACCAGTGTTTCGCGTTTGTTCTTCATTTGAGTCAGTTGCTTACGCATCTCGTCGAGCTTGCCACGCAGGTTATCTGCAGAAGCCTTGTTTTGATCATAGCTGGTTTTGTACTCAGCCATCTTCTCTTCAGCAGCCTTTTTCTCTTCCAGGGCACGTCGAGCCAAATCCAGATTCTGAGCACGTGCCGCCGTATGCGCCTGCTCTTCACGTTTCTTCACAAGAGCTTCCTGCTCTTCGAATAACTGCTTGAATTTCTTCTCAATGGCGATCTGTTGCGCTACTGCTTTCTCCGCATCTTCCAGATCCTCTTGCATGTCACGGATATATTGGTCCGTCATCTTGATTGGATCTTCCGCCTTGTCAATAATGGCGTTGATGTTAGACATAGTTAGATCACGCAAACGTTTGAAAATGGACATTATGTTATTCCTCCTAGTCGATATTACATCGTATATAAACATACATACGTAACAATCTACAACTCGTTTCAATTTTAGCAAATAAAATCAAAACATTCGATGGCTCTTATGTCAGGAAGATCGTTTATCTTTGTTCAGATGATCCTCCATCAACCTCTCTGCAGTCTGCACGATTTCGTCGATCTGCATCCGCGTGATGGAATCAAAATGGATACCCATGATCACCGTAACGGTTACTTTCAGCTGCAAGGCAGCCTTTCGGGCAAGCCGCTCACACAGCTCTTGTTCTTTATGCCCAGGAATATGTACTGTCGTCCCGCTTACGCGCTCATGATCCACGTAGAACGTGGCTACGGCGCCAATATGCGCCTTTCCTCCGGTAACGAGAAAAACCTTATCCTCTCCTGCTTCAATCACCTGTAAACGTATGGATTTCAAATCATATGTACTCATATCCTATCCACCTATCCTTTTCTATATGTTATATATGGAGGAATTATGGCTGTCATAAGCTAAATCCGCAATGAAACTTCTCACACTACGCATATTTTATGGAGCCCCCGGGCATACCAAGGAGAACGTCATTTTGGAAAAGGAGGCTGTTATTATGCGCGTACGCCTCATTATGCTGATGGTTATCGTTATTTTTCTAGGGGGATATCATGCTCCAGTTTCATCGCGGGATGTTTCAAGCCCATCAATTGGATCAGTATCAGGTTCGGATTCTGCGGAAGAAGAACAACTGACATTGGGACAGTTACGTCAAAAATATGCCGATACGTTCAAAACCAATGGTCCTTCAACCAAGAAGGTTGCACTGACTTTTGATGATGTACCTGATCCACGATTTACTCCACAAGTACTGGATGTATTGAAGAAATACAATGTCAGAGCTACATTCTTCATCGTGGGTAGTCGTGCTGAGAAACATCCGGATCTAGTGAAACGCATTGTTAAGGAAGGGCATATGGTTGGTAATCACAGCTACAATCATCCTGAATTCAGTAAGCTGTCGATGAATGCCTTTCGCAAACAAATTTTACATACCGGGGATATTATTCAACGTTTGGCGGGTTATACGCCCAAGATGATTCGGCCACCTTATGGAGACATTAATGAAGAACAGCTGAGATGGGCTGCCAAACAACACTATAGCATTGTGAACTGGAACGTAGACTCCCTGGACTGGAAAGGCCTTTCAAAGGAACAGGTGAAAGATAATATCCTGTCTGCCGTAAAACCCGGCTCCATCGTTCTGCAACATGCTGGAGGCGGTGTAGGGTCAAACCTGAACGGCACGATTGAGGCTTTGCCTGAAATTATTGAGGAACTACGTAATCGGGGATATGAACTGGTCACCTTGGACGAAATGTTGGGATTGCCAAAGGCCAAAGATTAAGATGAACTTGATAGAAAATAAATGAGAATATTAAAAGGGTGCTGTTCAATCGCAAATTTAGCGACTGGCAGACACCCTGTTTGAATTCATTTTAAATGTTATTTTCTCTCTACTTCAGAATGTACAGCTCGATATCCTGAAAACCAAATGAGCTTACAGACTGTTTGCTACCCGGGATAAAGATATCAATCCGGTGACCCTTGATTGCACCGCCCACATCACGTGCTGTGGCTACAAAAGCTTGTTTTGGCAATCCTGGATGGCTGTGACCAGTTACCAGTACTTTAGTTCCAAGTGGAATTACACTTGGATCAACTGCAATCGTACCCAGTTCAAGGTCATTTCCGAAATAATCGACTGCACCCCAGCCTCCATTTTCAGACGGATCTGCAGAGTATGCCGTTGCTTTTACGTTCACAGCTTTGCTGTAATCGAATGTTTTACCCCAGGCTTGAACAACTTTGTTATCTGCGTTGACGTCCAAGCTTGCTGTAGTAACAGTCTTCGCTTGGGTCTTGCTCTCCGTTGCCGCAGCGGCTGCTACATTGTTTGCCTTACCGGGAATCGTAATTTTCAAACCACCATAAATGTTGTAAGCCGAAATGTCGTTGTTTGCTTTAATTAACGTGTTGAGTGCTACTCCATATTGTTTTGATAAGGTGTAGAAGGTATCCCCTTCTTTGGCCACATGAACTGAATCGGCGTGAGCCGGAACGGCTTGAATGAGCATTGCTGTTGTCATTAATGCTACTGCTGTTTTGGCTATACGTTTCTTGTTAATCATGGTCTTCCTCCCTCATTGTGCCTGCGAAGTTAGTTGTCGGATTCGGATGAGGAGCCCACCCTATAGGTTCTTCGTTACATTTGAAACGTTATGTACCCAATTCACCCCAAGCAGTGTGCTGTAGATCTTCCCCCTGCACAATCTGCATCGTTACATCCCCCGCACTCCCTGTCCGGAAGTTTCGGCAGAGTTCAATATATCACAATTTTGTAACCTGAACTTGTAGTAATTCTTACCAAATGGTTTTTAGCTTGTAAGCATTTGTAAGAATACTGGTTAATTCAGAAAGTTTGGTTGACCCGATTCCTTTACATTTGGTAACAGAATAGTTACTTTTCCGAATCCATACGTCATTATTATCCATAAAAAATAGCGTTACCGACTCGAAGTCAGTAACGCTATTTAATCACATCGTTTAGAGTACTTTGGCAAGAAAATCACGTGTACGTGAATTTTTTGGAGCTCCAAACACCTCATCAGGTGTTCCCTCTTCCACAATAACCCCGCCATCCATGAACAGGATTCGGTCTCCCACTTCACGTGCAAAACCCATCTCATGGGTTACGATGACCATTGTCATCCCGCCTTCTGCAAGGCGTTTCATGACATCCAGCACTTCACCGACCATCTCGGGGTCCAGTGCCGAAGTTGGCTCGTCAAACAGCATCACATGCGGCTGCATGGCCAATGCTCTAGCAATGGCGATCCGCTGCTTCTGTCCACCAGACAGCTGATTCGGGAATGTATCTTTTTTATCGTACAAGCCTACGGTGTTAAGCAGATCAGCGGCAATTTTCTCCGCTTCCTGAGTGGATTGTTTCTTTACTTTAATCGGAGCAATCGTAATGTTTTGCTCTACCGTTTTGTGTGGGAACAGGTTGAAGTGCTGGAACACCATGCCCATTTTCTCACGAGTTGCGTTAATGTTATGCTTGGGGTCCGTGATTGACACGCCTTCAAAATCAATCTCTCCTGAGGTAGGCTGTTCCAGCAGGTTCAAACAACGCAAGAACGTACTTTTACCTGAACCGGAAGGACCGATAACCACGACAACCTCACCTTTGCCAATCGTCACGTTTATGCCCTTAAGCACATCGTTATTTCCATAAGATTTGTGTAATTGTCTAACGTCTATCACTTGCACTCAACTTCCTTTCCAGTCGTCCCAGCAGCTTGGACAAAATGAACGTCATTACAAAGTAGATGGCTGCTGCAATCAAAAATGGACTCAAGCCTTGGTACGTAATGTTCTTGACTACACTTGCCTGATACATAATATCCACCATACCGATAACGGAGATAATGGAGGATTCTTTGATGATAGTTATGAATTCATTACCGATCGCTGGTAATACAGCTTTGAAGGCTTGTGGCAATATGATATAACGCATCGCGGCGCCTCTTCCCATACCTAATGAACGCGCTGCCTCCAACTGACCACGATCCACACCTTGGATACCTGCACGGAAAATCTCCGCCAGATAGGCACCACTATTGATTGAAAGTGTAATGATACCTGCCTGAAGTGCAGTGAAGTTAATGCCAAAGCTCAGGGAAAAACCATAGTAAATAATCATCAATTGTACCAGCATCGGTGTGCCACGGATCACTTCAACGTATGCCGTACCGATCCAGCGCAAGATTGCAGCGTCATGCAAACGGAACAAACAGATGATCAATCCAATAATTACCCCGAAGATAACCCCAAGTGCAGACAACAGAAGTGTGTATCCTACACCTGTAGCATAGAAACTTTTGTACTCCCAGAATACTTGGAAAATATTTTGTGATTTGTTCGCTTTATCCGCCATCAAGAGGCTGGCGTCCGTCACCATCTGATTGATTTTATCTTCGCTTTTCAGTCGCTCCAGTGTTCCATTTACTGCAGCTAGCAGCTCGGTATTACCTTTACGAATCCCGATTGCCGCTTCTGCTTGCTCTTCGTCCGGAACAGCAGCAGCAAGTCCAATGATATCGTCCAGATAACCTGCAGCAACGGTATCTTCAACGATTGCCGCATCAATGCGTTTTGTTTGCAGTTGAAGCACGATATCCGAGATTTTATCCAGCGCAGTAAGCTTCGCCCCTGGAATACTCTGTCCGATCGTTTCCTGAATGGAGCCTTTCTGAACGCCAATCTTCGCATTTTCAAGTTCTGCCATAGTTGGATATTTGTCTTTATCCACATTTCGAACCATAATCACTTGTTTTGATTTATAATAGGTGTCGGAAAAATCGATACTTTTCTTCCGCTCATCCGTCGGCGTCATACCTGAAATCACCAGATCAACACGCCCGCTCTGCAATGAAGGCAGGAGACCGTCAAAGCCCATATCCTCAATCACAAGCTCAGCGCCAAGATCTTTGGCAATCTCTTTGGCGATCTCAATATCGAAGCCAACGATTTCATCTTTGCCATTAATCACTTTATGGAATTCATATGGTGCAAAATCGGCACTTGTACCGAGCACCAGCTTTTTACTGCTTGAATTATCTGTAGTTCCACTTGCAAGTGCCACAGGAACGGCAGTCGTCAGCAGAATAACAAAGGTCAACAGCATCATGGTGTAACGACTTATTAATTTCAACCTTTTTCTCTCCCCTTACAATACTTTGTATGCTTCTCATGTTGATGACTGAGTCATTATAAAGTACAATGCATGATTATGCAATGCATTTTGACATTACAAATCTTGACTTGTTTCTGAAAAAATGAAGCAAACATGATATAATCAATGAATTATTTTCATTTTTGCATAAGGAGTTTACTAATGACAGCTAACAAATCACAAATTCTGACGGTTATTGATCAATATGCTTCCCGTTTTAAAGCCATTTCATCATATATCGGTGCCAACCCCGAACTGGGAAATGAAGAGTATCTCGCTTCTGCCCGTTTGAAAGAAGAACTGCTCTTCCACGGTTTCACTGTAGAGTCTCCAATCCTCGGTCTGGAGACAGCCTTTATCGGAACCTATTCAGCCGCCAAACCCGGCCCTACCGTTGCTTTATTGTGCGAATATGACGCCTTGCCGGAGATCGGTCACGCTTGTGGTCACCATCTGATCTGTATGATGAGTCTTGGGGCCGCTGTTGGGCTAAAATCTATTCTGGATGAAGTAGGTGGAACCATTAAAGTGTTTGGTACCCCCGCTGAAGAGACACGTGGTGCCAAAGTTCCGATGGCTGAAGCAGGTTTGTTCGATGACTGTGACGTCGCTCTCATGGCGCATCCATATTATGCCCACGAAAAGTCAGGCAGCTCGCTGGCTATTGATGCTGTGCAATTTGAATTCCATGGCCGATCTTCACATGCCGCTGCAAGTCCGCACGAAGGTATTAATGCACTTGATGCTGTCATTCAAACGTTCAACGGGATTAATGCATTCCGTCAACAAGTGAAAAGCACCGTTCGGATTCATGGTGTGATCAACAACGGAGGTCAGGCAGCAAATATCATTCCTGACTATGCTTCTGCGCAATTTTATGTACGGGCAGCAACTCGCAAAGAACTGAATATCCTCACAGAACGTGTGATTCAGATCGCTGAAGGTTCTGCTCTCCAGACAGGTTGCAAGCTGGTAACATCCAACTATGAAACGTCCTATGATGAGATGGTTACCAATGAAGCATTCTCAGCTGCGTTTAGTCAAAATCTGATGGAACTTGGTATCACGCAAGAAGAGATTGTGAGTGGTAATGATCACGGCTCTATGGACATCGGTAACGTTTCCCTGAAATGTCCTGCGATCCATCCTTACATTCGTGTTGTGGATGAGGTTCATACCCTGCACTCCATAGCCTTCCGTGACCTTGCATTACAGGAGCGCGCGCTGGATGGCATGATTCTGGGAGCCAAGGCACTTGCAACAACAGCCTATGACGTACTGAGCCAGCCAGAGCTGCTTCAAACCATCCGCACGGAGTTCGAGCAAGCTATTCGCTAAAATTCACTTTCAACATGTTATATAGGGGTGCCCTGAACAATCTTGAATTCCAAGCTGTTCAGGGCACCCTTTTTTCTAAATTAGCTGTAAGTATATTCAGCACAAAGCTGGAAATGCTGTGAAAGAAACCTTTGAAAACGATGAAAATAATACATTTTATTACAGTAAATGTGATTCGTTTGCTGGCTAACTTGGTTAATTATAACTATAAGTGCGTGTTCTAAAGACCGGTTTTCATAACTTATCCTATATTCAGGAGGTGCTGTCATGCTGCTCGAAGCCATGTATCATGTTCCTCGTGACAAATGGGCTTATGCTTATAATTCGTCTACCATACATCTGCGCGTACGAACCAAACGTAATGATGTGCAATACGTGACTGCACTGACCGGAGATAAGTACGATTGGAATGGAACGTACAAGGAAATTCAATTGGAGAAGGCTGCTTCGGATAACATGTTTGATTATTGGGAGGCTGCCGTCAAGCCACAATTTAAACGTCTCACCTATATATTTCGGATAACTGCCGGTTCAGAAGATGTTTTTCTTGCGGATAACGGAATTCATTATGAGACCCCCTATCCAACTGGAGGATATTATGAGTTCTCGTATATACATGAAATTGATGTGTTTAAGGTGCCCGAGTGGGCCAAAGAAGCCGTCTTTTATCAGATCATGACGGAACGGTTTGCTAATGGAGATCCCAAGCTGAATCCAAAAGAAACGCATGACTGGGGTGGCAAACCCGAGTTGGACAATTATTTTGGTGGAGATCTGCAAGGTGTGCTGGATCATCTGTATGACCTAACTGAACTTGGCGTGAATGCCATTTACTTTACCCCGTTATTCCAGGCCAATTCCTACCACAAATACGACACGATTGATTATAAAAAAGTCGACCCCCATTTCGGTGATAATGCCCTGCTTAAACAATTGACAGAAGAATGTCATCGCCTGGGTATACGTGTCATGCTTGACGCGGTGTTTAATCATTGCAGCGAAGACTTCCCTCCTTTTCAAGACGTTCTCCAGAATGGAAAAAACTCTAAGTATGCCGACTGGTTCCACATCAATGAATATCCGGTTCAGATCAAGGATGGTATACCAACCTACGATACATTTGGGTTCTATGGCAACATGCCCAAGTTCAATACAGCCAACCCTGAGGTTAAGGCATATCTACTCGATGTAGCTGAATACTGGATCAAGGAAATTAAGCTGGATGGGTGGCGTCTGGATGTAGCAAATGAGGTGGACAACCATTTCTGGCGTGATTTTCGCAAGATTGTTAAGGCAGCGAACCCTGAAGCCTATATTGTTGGTGAAGTATGGAGCGACTCCTTGACCTGGCTTATGGGAGATCAATTCGATTCCGTCATGAATTATCCATTTGCCGACAAAGTGCTTCAGTTCTTCTGTGGTTCAATGGACGGTTATAACTTTGCCAACGAGATGGGTTCACTTATTATGCGCTATCCGCAGCAAACCAACGAAGTGATCTTTAATATGCTGTGCAGCCACGATACCCCACGACTGCTCACCCGGTTAGGAGAAGACAAACGACGATTAAAATTGTCGGTAGTATTTCTTTTCACCTATATCGGTACACCTTGTATCTTCTACGGCGACGAAGTTGGGATTAGTGGTGATGCTGACCCGGATTGTCGAAAATGTATGGAATGGGACCCAGCCAAGCAAGACAGAGAATTGTATGATTTCTATCGTCTGATGATTGATTTACGCAAAAGTAATGAAGCCCTGCGCAAAGGACGCTTCCGATTCCTCAAGGCTGATCACAATGATCCCTGTATCGTCTACGAGCGTGTGGATGACAACCTTCACTTTACCGTATGGATGAACAATACACCTCAAGATCGAACGCTCTCTCATCCTATGGAAACAAAAGACTGGAAAGACGCATTAACTGAAGAGCCTGTGTTTCCAGCCGATGGAATGATGAATATTAAGCTTGACCCCTATGGGTACCGCATTTTGTATAGACAGCTTGATCCGACAACCATCCAACACTGCTGAGGTTTAAATTCTGAACAGTCATATAAAAGAAAAGAAAAACACTTCCACCGTCTCAGATGATACTTCATTCTGAACTTTGGAAGTGTTTTTTTGGATGAGAAAAAGCCACAGCATCATGTGCTGTGACTCATTCAAGACTACATCAATTTACAGGGTCAAGTGTGATCCGACGATAGATATCCATATATTCTTCAGCTGAGACATTCCAGCTGTATTCTCCGCCCATTGCATTTTTCACAATTTTCTTCCAGTGTTCTGGCTGTTTGTAGATCTCCTCAGCACGCCGAATGGTACTCATCATGTCATGAGCGTTAAAGCTTGTGAATGAGAAACCATTCCCTTCTCCAGTAAACTCATTGTATGCCTGCACAGTGTCGTTCAGACCGCCTGTTTCCCTTACGAGAGGCACACTACCATATCGCAGAGCCAGCAGCTGGCTAATACCACATGGTTCGAACCTTGATGGCATCAGGAAGATATCACTGCCTGCATAGAAACGGCGGGATAACCCATCGTTAAACGTGATCTGGGCAGACATTTTGAGCGGATAACGATTAGCGGCTTCACGGAACCAGTGTTCATAGGACTGCTCCCCTGTTCCAAGTACAGCGAATTGAATATCATCATAATACAACAATTCATCCAGGATACGGCAGACCAGATCAAGTCCTTTGGAATCCACAAGCCTTGTGACCATGACCATAAGAGGTACATCAGGACGAACAGGAAGTCCAAGTTCCTTTTGCAGCTCAATTTTGTTTTCCGTTTTCTTGGACAGACTTGTTCTGTATTTCACCGGGATCTTGGTGTCTGTAGCCGGGTTGTAGCTCTTGGTATCAATGCCATTTACAATCCCGCTGAATCGATCTCCAAGTGAACTAAGCAGTCCGTCCAGACCGTATCCGTAATAAGATGTTTTCACTTCCTGTGCGTAAGTTGGACTAACGGTTGTTACATGGTCAGCGTAGACAATTCCAGCCTTCAGGAAGTTGACATTACCGTAATACTCGGCTCCATCCACGGTGAAATATCGATCGTCCAGCTCAAGGATATCACTGAATAACTGATGCGGGAATACCCCTTGATACAACAAGTTATGTATGGTGAATACCGTACGAATATCACTGTAGAATGGATCGTGTCTGTAGTGTGCTTCAAGCACCAAAGGAATCATTCCTGCATGCCAGTCATGACTGTGCAACACGTCAGGCTTGAACTCAATCTGTGGCAACACTTCGAGAACTGCACGGTTGAAGAAGGCGAAACGCTCGCCATCATCCATATAACCGTACACTCCATCACGCCCAAAATAATACTCATTATCCACAAAATAGACTGGAATTCCATCATGAACCAGCATTTCTATTCCACAATAGGGCCTGCGCCAGCCAAGAGGCACATCCGTTGTAATTACGGGCTGTAACGCGTCTTTATACTCATCGGGAATCCCCTTGTACTTAGGCATAATCACCCGCACATCTGCCCCGCTCTTCTTCAATGCAAACGGGAGAGCACCGATTACGTCAGCAAGGCCTCCTGTTTTGATAAATGGATGTACTTCAGCAGCAGCAAATAGAATATTCATGCCTTTGTCCTCCTCTTCGGTTTGAGCGTGTTGCTTTCATTGTTATTCTTCGTTTTTGAACTGACGGAAGTTATACTCGCAGGTGATTCATCCGTTTTCCGACGTGTGTTCTTTTTTAGAATCACGATACTAAGCGGAGGCAATACCAATTCGAGACTATGCGGATGCCCATGAAAAGGAATCTTTTCGGTAGGCAGTTGCATATCATTAGTAATGCCTGAACCGCCATAAACGGAATGGTCACTGTTCAGTACTTCGGTATACATACCGGGACGCATGACACCAATCCGGTAACGCTCCCGCTTGACCGGCTGAAAGTTAATGAGCACAAGGAGTGTATCCGCAGGTTTTTTTCCTTTGCGTACGTATGAAATGACACTCTGGTCCTGATCATCCGGAGTGATCCATTCATAACCGTCTAGGGAATGATCAAGCTCCCACAAAGCTTTTTCACTCAAGTACAGGTTAGACAGCTCACGCTCAAACTTATGCAAATTGCGGTGACTGTCATAATCCAGCAAGAACCAATCCAGTTGATCCTCATCTTTCCATTCGATGAACTGGCCAAAGTCTCCACCCATAAACAACAGCTTTTTCCCTGGGAAAGTCATAAAATAGCCCAGAAAAGCACGCATGCCGGCAAATTTCTGCTCATAAGTTCCTGGCATCTTGTCGAGGAGCGACTTTTTGCCATGAACAACCTCGTCATGAGACAGAGGTAGCACATAATTTTCAGCAAAGGAGTATACGACCGGGAAAGTCAGCAAATGATGTTTGGAAGGACGCTCATGAAAATCAGATTCCATGTAATCAAGCGTATCGTTCATCCAGCCCATGTTCCATTTGTAGTTAAAACCCAGACCACCTTCATCTACAGGTAAAGTCACCATTGGCCATGCACTGGATTCTTCAGCCATCATCAATGCATAAGGGAAATACTTGAACACCGTCTCATTCAGTTGCTGCAAAAAGGCTACAGCTTCCTTGTTCTCAAGACCACCTTCATCATTGGTACGATATCGTCCTGGCTGCTTCTCAAAATCAAGCCGTAGCATACTCGTAACCGCATCAACACGGAGTCCGTCAAAATGATACATCTCCATCCAATATAATGCATTGGAGATCAGAAATGAACGAATCTCAGGTTTCGAGTAGTCAAAGCTAAGTGTGCCCCAGCCCGGCTTCTCTGCTAACATCGGATCTGCATACTCATACAAAGGCGTACCATCAAACATACGCAACCCATGAGCGTCTTTGGCAAAATGTGCAGGTACCCAATCCAGCAATACGCCAATCCCTGCCTGATGTAGTGTATCCACTAGATACATCAGATCTTTTGGATGCCCATAACGACTGGTTGGCGCATAAAACCCTGTGTTTTGGTAGCCCCACGAAAGGTCATATGGATGCTCACTGAGGGGCATCATTTCAACATGTGTATATTTCATTTCTAATAAGTAAGGAACAAGCAAATCAGCCATCTCGCGATAACTATAGAGGCTTCCGTCTTCTTTGCGCTTCCAGGTTCCCATGTGCATTTCGTAAATATGTAGAGGTTTGTTATACATGGCACGTTGTTTGCGTCTCCAGGCCCCATCATTCCATTTGTACCCTTCGATTGACCTGGTGACAGAGGCTGTCTGAGGTCGAACCTCTGCTTGAAACGCATATGGGTCCGCTTTGAGCAATTCTGTTCCATCTTCCGTTAATATACGGAACTTGTATAAAGTTCCTTCGCTAATTTCCGGAAAAAAACGACTCCAAAATCCTGATTCGGGTATCTTATATAAAGGTTCCTTTTCGCCTTTCCATTCATTGCGGTCCAGAGCCAGTCCTACTTCTACGGCATTTGGTGCCCACACGGTAAAGCGATACCCCCGAAGGCCATCGCAAGTCTCAGGCTGCGCGCCCAACATTCGATAACTGTGATGAAGGTTACCTTCATGAAATAAATAAATATGCTCCGGCAATATGTCCGGGTGTGCTAACGGTTGAATGGCCAAGAGATCACCTTCTTCTCAAGAAAATAGATATAACAGTAACCATTACCCCAGTCTAGCCAAGTTGAAAAGAAAAATGCGGTGGTTTAGAAAATGTTGTCTTTTTTCTGAATTTTTACAGTAACAATCGTTTCATCTGCTCTACTTTGCGTTAATGATGTACTACAATGCACAATATTTTGGGAGGGAAACGATTATGTTTAATAAAGATTGCATCGCTATGCTGTTGGCGGGAGGAGAAGGGAAGCGATTAGCCCCTTTAACCTCGAGTATCGCAAAACCCGCTGTACCGTTTGGCGGGCACTACCGGATCATCGATTTTCCTCTCAGTAACTGCGTAAACTCAGGGATCGATACTGTAGGAGTATTGACGCAGTACCAAGCGGAATCTTTACACGATCACATCGGTGGAGGAGAACCATGGGGACATGGCAACTCAAGTGAGGCAGGAATATCCTTGCTTCCATCTTATCATACAGGAAATGACGAATACTTGGGAACGGCGGATGCTATTTATAAAAATATCGACTATATTGATCAACAAAACCCCGAAAATGTTCTAATTTTGTCGGGTGACCATATTTATCATATGAATTATCGCGATATGTTGGAGGCTCATCAAGCCAATAATGCCGCTGCAACGATTTCAGTTATGGAAGTGCCATGGGATGAAGCACATCGCTTTGGGATTATGGCTGCCGATGCTGATTTGCGTGTAACCGAGTTTGCCGAGAAACCGGCTGAACCAAAAAGTAATCTGGCTTCAATGGGCATTTACATGTTCAAATGGGATTATCTGAAACGCCATCTGTTGGAAGATGCCGCTAATCCTGAATCCAGCCATGACTTCGGTAAAGATGTGATTCCTCAAATGTTGAACGAAAATAATCCCCTCTTTGTCTATAACTTTAATGGTTATTGGAAAGACGTAGGTACGGTTAAGAGCCTTTGGGATGCACATATGGATCTGTTACACAACGAGGAAGACTGGAGTCTGCAAAAAGAAAACTGGCCGATGTTTACTCGCGACTGGCGCTCCAAACCAAGTGCTTACAAAGCAAGACATACAAAGATCGAACATGTTACTTCCATGATTCACGACTCTTGTGCAATCGAAGGTCGTTCAGAACGTTCCGTTATCTTCTGCGGTGCAGAAGTGGGTAAAGGCTCTGAGGTTAAAGACAGTGTTGTTATGCCTAACGCACGCATAGGCCGTGGGGTTCACATCGAACGTGCCATCATCGGTGAAGGTGCAATAATCAAGGACGGTGCAATCGTTAAAGGTACAGCAGATGAAATTGTGGTCGTTGGACCTAACGAGATCGTCTCTGCCAAACCGGCTGTCCGTACGCAACCTGTTCGTATGTTGAAAGAAGTATATGAAAAAAGTGGGCGCCTACGCGCTGGTGAACTTTCTTCATAATGAAGTAAACATAAGATGAAAAAGGCGAGCCTCAGTTGGCTCGCCTTTTTTTGGTGTTGATATGGATGTTATAAAGCTTACATGCTCGATCATCAGGTAGAAAAATCTCTTATCTTTTACAACCTTAAGACTTCTCTAGATCTGATTTTGTATCGCTTGCTGCTCGTTCTTCAGGGACTGCAGTATCACCAGATTGTGTTACAGACTCTTCTGGACCCATCTCCTCAGCCACAGCCGGTAACGTAACCGTAACGGTTGTCCCAGATCCGAGTTCACTTTGCATCGTGATCGTTCCCTCATGCAGTTCTACCAGTTCTTGCGTAATCGCAAGACCCAGTCCCGTTCCCCCATTTTGATGATTCACTTGGAAGAAACGGTCCCGTACTTTAATTAAATGTTCTTCACTAATTCCGATACCGGTGTCCTGAACAGCTGCAATGATCTGACCATTCTCCTCTTTGACCGACAAGAAGATCCAGGAATTCTCATGTGAAAATTTGATCGCATTATCCACAACATTCAGGAAGACTTGTTTCAGTCTGTTACCGTCTCCATGGACATTATAAGCACGAGTCTCGTCCGTTTCCAACTTGAGATGGACCTGTTTTTGTTCCGCTTTGGCCCAGACATTCAACATCGTTTCCTGTACAATTTCACGAATGTTGACGGTTCCTTTGACCAGCTTCATCTGATTCTGCTGCAATTTGGAGAAATCCAGCATCTCTTCAACAAGTCCAATCAGTCGTTCGGTTTCCTTGGAGATAATACCCATACCGATACGGGTTTCTTCCGGATCATAACCGCCTGAATCCAGTGTCTCGCTCCAGCCTTTGATACTGGTCAGAGGTGTTCTTAATTCATGTGAGATCGAAGAGATAAAATCATCTTTGATCTGATTACTGCGCACGATTTCATGTGCCATGAAGTTAAGTGTTGATGCCAATTCGCCCAGTTCGTGCTTATAATTCCCCTTAACCCTGACATCCAGCCGTCCTCTAGCCATTTGGGCAGATACTGCGGTGATGTTGTTAATTGGACGTACGATGGAATTTGCCATACCAATACTGATGATCAACACTATAGCAAGCACTCCAACACCAACGGCAGCTGCGAGTAGTCCCATATTCAACAGCTTTGAATTCACATCTTCAAGTGATGTCAGATATCGAATAACATAAGTATTTTCGCCGCCCAGATCAAACTTGTGTGAAACGGCCATGACAGATTCTCCAGTACCCGGTTGTCTTCCAATCCAGCGTCCCATATCCCCATTCAGAGCCTGCATAATATCACTGGTTTGCAGCACAGCACGGTCAGATTCAAAAGCAGTAGAACTCGCCAATACGCGCCCGTTCAGATCCAAAATTTCCAATTCAGTATTGGACAATGCCAAGTTCACAAGGAGTCTAGACAGATTATTGCCATCCTCCGTAGTATTCTCACGAGCGATCGGCTCGAAAAAGTCCTTTGAATTAGAAATGTGGGTACTAATCGTATTGTAGATACTCTCATAATAATACCTTTGAACTGCCAACATAAATACGAATTCGACCAACAGCAGAGCGAGAAAAACTACAAAGAAATAATGTAGTACGATCTGCCGAGTAATGCCTTTTTTAATCATTGCTCCCGGCCCTTCCATTTGTACCCGTGACCCCATACAGTCTGCAGGTATTCGGGCTCGGAAGGATTGTTCTCAATTTTTTGACGCAAACGACGAATGTTGACATCCACAATTTTGGGATCACCCATGTACTCTTTTCCCCATACGTGATCTAACAATACATCGCGGCTGAGCGGTGTATTTTCTTTTTCCAGGAAAAACTGAATCAAGGAAAACTCCGTTGGAGTCAACTCAATGGCTTCATTCTGTTTTTTGAATTGCTTCGAGATCAGGTCCAGTGAAAATGGCCCGGACTGGAACGTAACCTTTGCCGCAGTTTCCCGATGCACATTCACGCGGCGTAACAATGACTGAATACGTGCAATCAACTCTGTTGGGCTGAAAGGCTTGCTGACGTGATCATCTGCACCAACGGAGAGTGCGTACACTTTATCCTGTTCCTGAACTTTGGCGGTCAGAAAGATGATGCCCAGACGTTCATTGGTTTCACGGATCCGTCGACACACCTCGAATCCATCAATACCTGGTACCATGACATCCAGCAGAGCCAGATCAATATCCGGTACTGTCTGCAGTATGCGAAGCGCTTCATGACCGTCACCCGCTTCAAGCACTTCGAATCCGTTTCTCTTTAAATTAATCACTATAAAACTGCGGATGGATTCTTCATCCTCAAGAATAAGTACTTTACTCATTAAGTTCTCCCTTTCTATTCAGCTGAGAAGTATTGCTCAGTGCATCTTTACCCGCCTCTGATTGTGCTACCCGTGAAGCAATAACCCGATCTTTGGTACGCGTAATTTCCTTCCAGCTTTTACCCTTCTCCTGTTCCCACTTGGAAAGGGTGAAATATTTGATCTCTGCTACGGTTTCGTCCGTATCAATCATTTTAAATCGAATATATTTTTCCTTCTCCGATTTGGTGTCAATAGTGATCTTACCGTACCACTCTGGCTTGAGATTTAGATGGAATAAATCAGCATCATCTCGGAATTGGAATGAGACAAATTTCTTGCTATCTTTGCCATCCCACTGATAATAGGTGTAAAACCACAACCGAGAGTCAAATACGTAATGCTCCCAACCTTTTGGAGTCTCTTTGAGCCCAAACTCAATAATACCATCATTATCAACATCACCGCTTAAAATTTTGTCATCTCTATACGTTTGATCCGGTGATTTGAAAGCATTGACTAACTTGTTATCTTTAACATACATAATTTGCGAGAAGGAACTCCGATCATCCAGCTCGGCATCCAGTACAATGCCCATCTGTCCTTTGGCAATCTCTCCGCCCAGAGCATTATAAACTTCTTTAACGGTATAATCGGTCTGCACCCGATCAACTTCCTTGAAGCTGCCATCTTCGTACTGGTATAACGCAATCGTTGCAAAACCGCTGTTGTTCAGCGAAATGATAACAAAATCACTTTTACTATCTCCGCTCAAATCCAGCGTGTTCCCCTGCGCATCATCAATGATATATTGATTATACGGAACTCCACCCAAGACCTGCTCCAGTGCCCCGCCCTTGTAGGAATATGCAGTCAGGGCTTTCTGCTCCTGCAGACTTACACCAAGAATAATATCCGGATTTCCGTCATTCGTAATATCCAATACTTTAAAGGATTGCAACTCATTTCCCGGCACATCAAATGTAAGCTTTTTAACCCATGTGCCTCCCTGCTCTTCCAAAATCATGCCATGGATTCGCACATTCTCATTTGGTGTCTCATAAAAAACAATCGCTTCCCGAGTTCCATCCCCGTTCAGGTCTTCCACTCGAATCATGCTGGTATTATTCATATCCTTGGGACGAATCAATGTACTCTCTGGCGGCAATTTAACCTGAACCACGTTGTACAGTTTCTCCTTATCGGTGGACATCATTGGTTTTCTCATCAAACCCTTGGGGTCACTTATGACTGTGCATCCGCTTAGAACAGAACCAAGCATAATCGCCATAGTTCCTGCTGCTACAAAGCGTCCCCACCGTGAATTAAACAATCTCATCACTCTTTTCAATAGTTTAAATCTGGTTTTTTTCTTGCTGTGTCAGTCTTCGTCCACGAATATCAAAAGCAATCTTGCCTTCTGCCAATCCCCAGATCCGTGTGGCATGTTTCTCAGCAAGCTCAATAGGCAGTACTGCAATGACTGTTGCACGTTCTTCTTCACATAATTTGCGCAGCGTTTCCAGCACCGAATCTGCTGTGTGAGGGTCAAGACCAATCACTGGTTCATCCGCCAAAACGACTTTGGCACCGTGAGCAAGTGCTCTTGCAATAGCAACACGCTGCTTCTCGCCACCACTGAGCTTCTCTGCTATTTGATGTGCTTTATCAAGTAATCCCAATCCTTCGAGATAATCCATAGCACCCATATAATCATCGGAACGTACCATACCGGTTACCATTCTCCATACAGGAGTCTGACCCGATCGTCCGATTAATACATTTTTAAGAGCCGTACGTCTAGGAAATAATTCTGGATTTTGTTCCAAGTATGCCCATTCCCGTTTGATTTTCCGTTTTCCAGACCAGCCTTCTTTCAAAATCTCGGCGCCATCCACCGTAAACCGGCCGGAATCCCATTTTTCCATCATGGCCAAACATTTAAGCAACATGCTTTTACCGCTACCGCTTGAGCCAACTACAGCTATCATTTCACCCTGTTGCATATCAAATCGAATATCCCGTAGAACGGGAACGCGGTCCACGCCAACGGATTTACTCAAGTTCTCTACTCTGATCATCGCGATGTCTCCTCTTGTCCATGTTTTTCCCTACCACTAGTGTACTCGGAAATGGACATCAATTTCCATGCGAACACCAGCTTCTATTTTAACACAGATTCGAACTCAGGTTTACGACGAAATAATATACCTGCCACGCCGAAAAGAAGGTACAGGATTCCGAGCAAGGTGAACATGCTTCCGGGTGAAATCCAGTTGATCATCTGACCACCCAGATTCGGCCCAATAATACTTCCAATCGTGAAATGAAAGGATGCCACAACGTTGGCTGCAGGCAACAACACCTTAGGCAAAATGTCTGCGGCATAGGCCAGGCCCAGTGAGAAAAAGGAGCCGACCAAGCCACCTGCAATTGTTAACAATACAAGCGTCCACCAGAAATGCGTACCTGCCACAGGAACCAGCATGAAGATGATTCCCCCGCTGATACCCGCAAACATCAATATCTTCTTCCGCCCATATCGGTCACTTAACATTCCGAGAGGCAATTGAAGGAACAAACCTCCAATCCCGATAAAAGGAAGCAACGACGAAATCTGATTGGTATCGAATCCAATACGCAGCCCATACACGGGGAAGTTACTATTCATACCCGCTTCCATATATCCGTATAAGAGTGCCGGTAAAAGTGCATACCAAGCCCATGTCAGACTACGACGGAAGCGACGTTCCGGCAGTTGGCCATGCTCTGCTTTTTCTGGTTTCGTATCTGGAAGCTTCATTAATACCAGTATAAGCACTGCTGCAATACAGATGAACAAGACCCAGAAAGGGACAGCATCACCGAAGCCAAGCAGCTTAATTCCCAGCGGACCAATACTGAATCCCAGACCGTAGGACATGCCATAGAGTGATATGTAGCGTCCACGTTTTTCAGGTGCAGTAACAAGCAGTACCCATAGTTGAGCCGCATAATGAAGTGCGCTGTCTCCTATTCCAACGATCAGACGCAATATGAACCATATTTTAATATCTGGTAAATACGGAAATAGTATTAAAGGGACCATGACTAATATCAGGCCACCTACAATCAGCTTTTTGAACCCTAATGCTCCCAATAACCGTTCCGCAACGAGAGTCATGGCAAAAGAGCCAATGTACAACGCGGCGGCGTTTAATCCGTTTAAACCTGGTGAAACCCCTTTTTGCTCCAAAAAAATCGAAAGCACAGGCAGCAAAAGCCCCTGACTTATTCCCGCCACCACAATAACCGTAATCAAAATGAGATAGTTGGCTGTCGAGTGTGATAGTTTGGGACGAGTAATCGATGACACTAATTCATTCCTCCTGCGAGCACACAAAGAAAAATCGCCATCGCTGACGACTTTTGTATGTTATACATATGGTTTTAAACTGCTATTCTTGAATCAGGGCTTTGCCCCGGACTTGAACATTATAGTGGACAACGCCCTGCAAAACAAGCCATAATAGAGGTTGTTCAAAAAGTTCACTTTTGATTACGAATCATGCCTAGTGGCATCATCAGCTTCGAAGATGAAATTCAGCAGAAATGTGCGTTGCTCACGTAGTTTTCCTACGCTCCGCTACTCCATTTCTATCTTCATTCCATCTTCTTGGTACTGAAAACCAGACTTTTTGAACACGCACTAATCGTACTTAAGTCGCTGCGTACATTTAGATGTGACGGGAGGATTCTGCAACAATATGGCTTATCATGTGAAAATTGATGTTTCACCGATATATGAAATGCTTAATAGCTTTCTGGTTTATGTCACGAAAAAATGGATTCAGCATCTGGATATTGGTCCTGAATGGATTCTGGAAGTGGAAGGCAAACTAAGTTCCAATGTACGAGCTGCGCTCGCACCTGCTGCCACTTGGCCTTTTGATGATTTTGATGTTTTGTTTGCATGGGCAGCCTATCAAAATGATACATCGGAGAATCGTGATTTCCTGGACATGCTTGCCGGAATGACAGCGGAAGACCTGTTTGCACGTGTGTCTCCTCTTCTGCCGGCTCTTACAATAGAAGAATCTACGCGCATTCGGAACAGCTATGTCCCATTATTGCGACTATGGGATGAACACTACTGTCAGAATATGAGCGAAGATCAGCGTGTGTGGCTGGAAGAAGATGCCGAAGAAAAACGCATTTTGCTTGATAAAATGGGCTCTGAACTGCTTATTGAATATGCTACAGCGGGCGTTCTTGTTGAACCGATGCCGGGACTGAACGAAGTCATCCTCTTCCCAACGGTGCACAATCGTCCTATTAATATGTACTGCTTCTATGAGGGTATGATGATTATGCAGTATCCCGTAGATGCACCTGAAGAGAACGAAGACCAGCCACCAACATGTCTTTTACGTTTTACCCATGCGCTAGCTGATCCCGAAAGACTTCGCCTGCTTCGTTACGTATCGGATGAACCCAAATCCCTCGCTGAGATGTGTGAAGAATTGGGTAAAGACGAAGACACGGTCAAAGATCAGGTGATGGCGCTACGCATCGCAGGTCTGCTACGGACCCATCTGCTCGGAAGTAACCGTAAAGAGAAATACAGTATTCGGCCGGATGGCGTATCTGAATTAAATATGTTCCTGGAATCCTATATTCGCATTTAATTTAGTTGAACCATTGTGGATTTACTGGCTACAAGGAGTGAGTTAGATCATGAAAATAATGAAACAACATATTTTGTTTGACCTTGATGATACACTCGTATATTGCAACAAATACTTCAACCTGATTTTGGGAGAATTCTTTGAGAATATGCAAGAGTGGTTTGATGGACATTCTCTGACAACACAAGAGATTCGGGAAAAACAGCTGGAGATCGATGTAACAGGAGTGAACAAGCTTGGTTTTGCGAGTCATCATTTCCCGCAATCCCTGATTGATACCTATCGTTATTTCTCCGGCAAGTTTGCCAGATTAACCTCTCCCAGAGAAGAATCTTATCTGAGCAAGTTGGGTATGAGTGTGTACGATCAGGAGGTTGAACCCTACCCTCATATGGTTGAAACGCTTGAAAACCTCAAGGGTGCTGGACATTCCCTCTACTTATATACCGGCGGCGAAACCGTGATTCAGCAGCGCAAGATTGATCAGATGAAACTCTCGGCTTATTTTGATGATCGGATCTATATCCGACAACACAAAAACGTCGAGGCACTGGAAGGCATTCTGTCTAATGGTCCGTTTGATCGTCGTGCAACATGGATGATTGGCAACTCACTACGCACAGATATTATGCCTGCGGTAAAAGCCGGAATTCACAGCATTTATATCAAACAACCGAATGAATGGCAATACAACATCGTAGAACTTCAGCCTAATCCGGAAACGTCGATGTATACCATCACTGCACTGGAAGAGGTACCAAAAGTCATACACGAAAATATACAACAGCAGCAACAGAAAAGGACCCTTGGATAAGGGTCCTTTTGCTGTATGTTAACTGTTAACTAAGATCAAGCATCCTGCTTCTCACCAGATAATTTGCCTGTTACTACGTCCTGCAAAATAATACGTGCTTTCACCGTACTCCCGTCTTTTCTTTTAAACGACAGTACTTGTGTACTCCCCTTCTCAATCAGCGATTTTAACATCGTACTGGTAATTTTTTTGCCTGCATACTCTTTCCAGACCACAAATGAACAGCCTTCCTTGAAACGTGAGCATCCATAACCCTTCTTGCCCTCTATAATCTGACCCGTGCAGCCAGGAGAGGGGCAAGGTGCCAGTAACTCTCTCACTCCCGATGGGCTCGCACTTGAGGACGGCGCCTTGGTGGTCGTACTTTTCCCACTGCCAACTCTCGATGAAGATGCCGAAGTCTGACGGGATGTTTTTACAGTTGAACCGCCACTAGCCGTCTTGGCTGATGTCCTTGTATTGCCGGCCTGCGTTCTGGCTCCCTTGCCTTTCCCCCTGCCTCCACGCGAATCTTCCCCAAAAGCATCTGCTGGAGCAGGAGCTTGTACACGCACTTTCTCAATGATGGACAAGGTGAATTTCTTGACGTTCTCCATGAACTTGTCCTGACCCGCCTCACCTTTGGAAATCTGATATAATCTTCTTTCCCATTGCCCGGTCATCTCAGGTGAAGTTAACAGATCTACACCCGCGCGACGAATCAACTCAATAGCTGTTCTGCCTTTGAGCGTTAACTGCATTTTCTTCCCTTGCAGCGTAATGTAACCTACGTTTTTGAGGCGTTCAATTGTAGCCGCACGTGTAGCCGGAGTACCCAGGCCACTATCTTTCATCGCGTCTCGCAGCTCTTCATTCTCGATCTGCTTGCCTGCACTCTCCATCGCTTTCAGCAATGTTCCCTCGGTATAACTCTTGGGAGGCTGGGTCGCCTTCTCCTTGAACTCACTCTTCGTGCATTGAACAGGCAATTCAGGTTGCACACTAAAAGCCTTGTCCGTCCACTCTTCAGCTTCCTCTTCCTCATTGCCTTTTTTCTTGGTCTTCTTCTTGCCTGCACCGCCCTGTTCCTGATCTCCAGAACCGAGAACCACTTTCCATCCGAGGGACAACAGCTCTTTGACAGATGTCTTAAACTGATGTTTCTCCACTTCGGTGAGCACGGTATGTTGCTTATACTCTGCCGGAGGATAAAAGTGAGACAAGAAACGTCTGACAATCAAATCATAGATGTTCTGCTCATCCTTGGATAAGGTACCTGGTCGCTTCAAAGTAGGTAGGATCGCATGGTGATCCTCAACCCTGCTCGGATTACATACCCCTTTATTATTCTTATGAACAAGCTCCGGCTTGGCCCCCTGCGCAAGCTCACTATAGGTACCATTTTTAAGCAGGTTTAGTGTTTTGTGCATACCTTCAATATTCTGTTCTGTAACATAGTTGGAGTTTGTCCGCGGATACGAAATCACCTTGTGTTTTTCATACAAGGCCTGTGCGATATCCAGTGTTTTTTTGGCACCATATCCAAACTTGGCATTGGCTTCACGCTGTAAAAGGGTCAGGTCATACAAACGATACGGATACTCCTTCGTCTGCTTCGCTTCGTATTTGGTAATCTGCCCTGTCTTGCCCTTCACACTGGCTGCAATGGCCTCTGCTGCCTCCGCATCGGTCAACTTATCTCCCTGACGCAGTCCCCGGTACTCGACACCTTCCTGCCGAAACCAGGCGGCTACTTCATAAAAGGTCTGTGACTGGAACGCTTCAATCTCGATTTCCCGATCGTAGATTAGCGCGAGTACCGGCGTCTGAACACGGCCTACAGACAACAATGCATTATGGCGGGTTGTAAACGCCCGCGAGGCATTCATCCCGATCAGCCAATCAGCTTCACTTCTGGCGCGAGCAGCATGGGTCAGATTTTCAAATTCAGAGGCATCCTTCAGACCATCAAAACCACGTCTAATGCTCTCTGCCGTCAGATCCGATATCCATAAACGCTTTACAGGCTGACGCAGCTTCAATTGCTGTTGTATGAGGGCGAAGATGTACTGACCTTCTCTCCCTGCATCGCAAGCATTAACGATCGCTGAAGCCCGTTTTGCCAGTTCTCCAATCATTTTAAGCTGATCTTTAGTCCTCGGATTGGGTACAATCTTGAACTGATCGGGTATGATCGGGAGGTCCGCTATATTCCAGCGTTTGTACTTTGTATCATAGGCATCCGGTTCAGCCAGTCCAAGCAAATGCCCTATCGCCCAAGTGATGATGTAATGTTCACCCTCCAGATACGTGCGATTGTTCTTGGCCTTTGGTTCTATGACGGCGGCAATGGTTCGACCCATGTCGGGTTTTTCCGCTATAACCAGTGTCTTCATCCGTCCATCTCTCCTCCTTCACCGTCCGCATGACGGCAAAAAGGGGCATTCCGCCGACGGAAGCCCCTTGCTTCTGAAACTCATTATATCAGATTTTGGATTCGGGAGCACCTTCCCGAAATGAATTATCCTGCTGCCTGCTCCTTTAATACATGCTTTTGTCTGCACTCTTTGCACACACCCTGGAAATCCAGACGATGATCCGTAACAGCAAAGCCATACTGACGCTCGATTTGTTGTTCCAAACGAAGCAGACCATCTTCCATAATCTCTTCCACTTTACCACATTCTGTACAGATCAAATGATGGTGATGATGGGAACCGTCTGTACTTCGCAGATCAAAGCGCGCAGCGCCGTCACCAAAGTTAATCTTTTCAACGACCTGAAGGTCACTCAGCAGTTCGAGAGTGCGGTATACGGTAGCCAATCCAATCTCAGGGAACTGCTCCTTAACCAGCAGAAATACTTCCTCTGCGCTAAAATGATCCTTTTCATGTTCAAGCAATACACGTACAGTAACTTCCCGTTGTTGTGTTAACTTATATCCCTTTTCAACCAATTGATTTTTAATGTGAAAGATCTGTTCTGAAATGGACTTGTCCCGGTTACTTGCCATAGCAGGTCGCACCTCCGATTTATATTCATTGAAATTTACTTTTATCGTACGGATTCATGGTTTCAGTTAACCCTTATTTATAATCATTATAATATAATAATAAATCTTTATCACTTAAAAAGCAATGATATTGCTCACACTTACATGAAATATGTAGTCAAATTGGTTAAAATAACAGCAAACAACCCTCGCTGATCGCGAAGGTTGTCATTGATATCTTGTTCTATACTTTTACACCAGAACCGAAGCACCCATCAAGTATTTGTCCACTTCACGAGCAGCCTCACGGCCTTCATTAATTGCCCATACAACCAAGCTTTGACCACGACGCATGTCACCTGCTGCAAATACTTTATCCACATTGGTGTTGTATTTGCCGTAACGTGCCTTAACGTTTGTGCGACGATCTGTTGCAAGTCCCAGTTGCTCTACCAACGTTTGTTCCGGTCCATCAAAACCAATGGCAATCATGGCCATCTGAGCCGGGAATACACGCTCTGTACCTGGAATCGGCTGATAAATCTTGCGACCAGTCTCATCCACAATACGCTCGATCTGTACTGTATGCAATTCTTTGAGGTTCCCCTCATCGTCTCCGACAAATTTCGTTGTCATGATGGAGAACTCACGCGGATCTTGACCAAACAACGCTTTGGCTTCCTCTTGCGCATAATCAAGTGTGTATACGTTCGGGAATTGTGGCCAAGGATTATTAATGCGATCACGCTCCATAGGCGCTTGTGTATGCGTACCGAATTGAGTGATCGTACGACAACCATGGCGCAGCGATGTAGCCACACAGTCAGATCCTGTATCACCGCCACCAATGACGATAATATCTTTATCTTTAGCGGAAAGATATTGACCATCTTCCAGATTGGAGTCCAGATAACTCTTAATACTGCCATTCAGGAAATCCATTGCGTAATGAACGCCTTTCAAGTCGCTGCCTTCAATATTGAATTCACGCGGCTTCGTTGCACCACCGCACAATACAACAGCGTCATATTCATCCACCAGTTGTTGTGCTGAAATATCTTTACCAATCTCGGTGTTCGTAATGAATTGAATGCCTTCTGCTTCGAGCAGATCAACACGACGTTGAACTACGTTTTTATCCAATTTCATCGTTGGGATACCGTACATCAGCAATCCGCCGACACGGTCCGAACGCTCATATACGGTTACCGAGTGTCCTGCTTTATTCAACTGAGCCGCAGTAGCTAATCCCGCTGGACCTGAGCCTACCACAGCTACACGTTTACCCGTACGTTTTTCAGGAGGTTGGGGAACGACCCATCCTTCTTCGAAACCTTTTTCAATAATTGCTTCTTCAATCGTTTTGATGGTTACAGGCTGACCGATTAAGCCAACTGTACATGATCCTTCACAAGGAGCTGGACAGACGCGACCTGTAAACTCTGGGAAATTATTCGTTTTGTGAAGGCGCTCAAGTGCTTCTCTCCACAGTCCGCGATATACAAGATTATTCCATTCTGGAATCAGGTTATGCACGGGGCAACCTGACGTGCCACCAATCATATCTATACCTGTATGGCAATACGGGGTACCACAATCCATGCATCGTGCACCTTGTGTTCTGAGCTCTTCTTCAGCCATGTGTTTATGAAACTCTTCCCAATCCTTAATCCGCTCCGCTGGCTCACGATCTGTTGGCAGTTGACGTTTGTATTCCATAAATCCAGTAGGTGTAGACATCTTACGTTTTCCCCCATCCGTTCTTGTCTTAATCCCTTCATGTGCATGGTTCTATATGAAATGGATTACTCATTACTTGAGTTTTTGTCTATTGTATCACAAAATCTTCTCGAAGATATTTCAATTATAGTAGCATTTACTGTGCTGAATATTAAATGGATTATCCGCATAATTATTTGTATTTTATACATCATATCTTTCAAGTCTACCCATGGTCAATACCCTTATTTTGGTGTTAAATGTGATTTTGAACTGCGAAATCTGGTGTGTGTTAAAGAAATAAAAGGTCGAAACGTTAAGTGAATGTCAGATAATTTGTCATCAAATCCAACATATTTTGCTATAAATCGTTCTCAATTCCGAATATCAGACCTGTTTTAGGGCTTCACAACGTTAAAACCCCAAAACTTTTACACTTTTTTACTGTTTAATGCTTGGCCGTATGTATAATATACATAAATACCAATCACTCATGTGATATTAATGTTATATGTATTCCAGTTTAAACAAGTGACTCATTTTTTTTATAAAGAAAAGACGCTGTTCACGAATATTTCGTAATCAGCGCCCTCTCATCATACAAATACGACCGAAGTCAGGAATTTCTTATGCCACATTTACCGTTTACGTTCGTAAAATTCGAATGTATACGCATGAACATTTTTTTCATCCTGTTCGCCTTCAATCTGTTCAATCAGTTCCCATTCGGACCAATCCACTTCAGGGAAAAACGTGTCTCCCTCAAAATTCTCATGAATTTTTGTCACCACAAGACGATCTGCAAGTGGCAGGAACTCACGATACACTTGGGAACCCCCAATTACGCACAGTTCCTCACCTTTGGTTACACTCAGCCCCTCTTCAATCGTATGTACGATTTCAGCCTGTTCCACCTTGTAGTTCAGATCTCTTGTCACTACGATATTACGACGCTGAGGAAGCGGCTTACCACCAAAAGATTCCCACGTATTACGTCCCATGATAATTGTTTTGTTCAGCGTACGTTGTTTGAAAAAGGCCATATCCTTGGGTAAACGCCATGGAATCGAATTATTTAATCCGATCACACCATTCTCCCCCATTGCCCATACCAATTCAATACTCAAGGGTAATACACTCCTTCAATCCAAGTCTCTTGTCGAGATTGAACACATAATTAAACTGCAATTGGAGCTTTAATGCCCGGATGATGCTGATAGTTCTCAAACTCAAAATCTTCAAACTTATAATCAAAAATAGAATCCGGTTTACGTTTGATTACCAGCTTAGGTAAAGCATAAGGTTCACGCTCCAGCTGAGTCTTAACCTGATCAACATGGTTAGAGTAGATGTGAACATCCCCTCCAGACCAGATGAAATCACCTACCTCCAGATCACATTGCTGGGCGATCATATGAGTCAAGAGCGCATAACTCGCGATGTTAAACGGCAACCCGAGGAACGTATCCACGGAACGCATCGTAAGCATACATGATAATTTACCCTCTGCAACGTAAAACTGAAACGCAAAATGACAAGGTGGAAGTTTCATATTGTTGATCTCAGCCACATTCCATGCACTGACAAGGTGACGACGCGAATCCGGATTATTTTTGATCGAATCAATGACTGCAGCGATCTGATCAATTTTTTCTCCGTTTGGCGCTTCCCATGTACGCCACTGCGAGCCGTATACCGGACCGAGATCCCCATTTTCGTCCGCCCAGTCGTCCCAGATCTTCACACCGTTTTCTTTCAAATAAGATATATTGGTATCGCCACTCAAAAACCATAACAGTTCATGAATAACCGATTTGAGATGAATTCGTTTGGTTGTTACCAGCGGAAATCCTTCGGAGAGATCATAACGGAGTTGTCTGCCAAATACAGATTGTGTCCCCGTTCCTGTACGGTCTCCTTTATGCACGCCGTTGTTCAGAATATCCTGCAATAAATCCAGGTAGTTTTTCATGTTGATATCCCCTCACTCTTTTTTTCGTACTAAACTAAAGAATATTTACACTTACCACTCCGATGACAGAACAACCTTCCGATCGCTGTTATCCCCAAAATTTTTTGATTTCCTTTTCCAAAGGTAAAATCCGGTGATAAAGTCAAAGCGTATGCTTCCGATGCAGCTTTCCTTCAGAAAGCTTTTAGCTCCGCTTCTTCAGGTTTTTTCTGTCCTCTACGTTCTCGTGTAAAAGGTTAGTTTAACTAAATATATAGACCGTGATTGGCTTGGAGCCACATCATGACTGATCATTACTACAGTGTACCACAATTGAGTTGTTGGATAAAATCAATTCACTGAAACTTATGAGCGTGTAAATTTTCATCATATCACATACACGAGTATCTTATATTTCTCGACTCTTGCTCAGAAAAAAGAGACGAATAACGCGTTAACGTCATTCGTCTCTTCTGATATACGTATAATGCCGGACGGATCCGAAACTTAGATGATCTTAACGGGAGATGATGTGGATCGGGTGACCCATAACCAATTCCGCAGCTTCCATCACGATTTCGCCCAAAGTTGGGTGAGCGTGAATTGTGAGAGCCAGATCTTCCAAAGTAGCGCCCATCTCAATTGCCAAACCAAGCTCAGCAATCAAGTTGGAAGCTTCCAGACCTACGATTTGGCAACCCAATACAAGGCCGCTTTCTTCGTCAGCTACGATTTTCACGAAGCCTTCAGCGTGGTTCAAAGATACAGCACGGCCGTTACCCGCATAAGGGAACTTGCCTGCTTTTACTTTGTAACCTTTTTCTTTAGCTTCTTTTTCAGTGTAACCTACGCTGGAACATTCTGGATCTGTGAACACAACAGCTGGCATACATTTGTAGTCAACTACAGATGGTTGTCCTGCGATTGCTTCAGCAGCCACTTTACCTTCATAAGAAGCTTTGTGTGCCAGAGCCAGACCAGATACGATGTCACCGATAGCAAAGATGTGAGGAATGCTGGTACGACCTTGGTGGTCAACTTTGACAAATCCACGCTCGTCAACGTCAACACCAATCATGTCGAGACCCAGTTCTCCATCTGTGTTTGGACGACGTCCAACAGTTACCAGCAGGTAATCTGCAGTTACTTCTTTGGACTCACCATTTACAGAGTACTTAACAGTTACATCTTTATCCGTTTGCTCAGCACTTTCAGCTTTTGCACCCGTTACGATTTCGATGCCTGTTTTCTTCATGTTTTTAGCCACGAGGCTAGTCATGTCTTTATCGAAACCTGGCAGTACTGTATCCAAACCTTCGATGATTGTTACTTTCGCACCGAATTTGGAGTACATTTGACCAAGCTCAGCACCGATATATCCGCCACCGATAACGATCATGCTTTTTGGTACTTCAGGCAAGTTCAGAGCTTCTGTCGAAGACAGAATGCGTCCGCCGAACGGGAAAGGTTTCAGTTCGATTGGACGGGAACCTGTTGCAATAATTGCATTTTTAAATTTGTAACGTGGAGACTCGTGGTCATTGAATACACGAGCTTCGTTTTCGTTGATGAACATGCACTCACCGTTGAAAACTTCAACTTTGTTGCCTTTGAGCAAACCAGCTACGCCGCCAGTCATTTTCTTAACAACGCCGTTTTTGAACTCTTGAGTTTTGCTGAAGTCCACTTTTACGTTCTCAGCAGAGATACCAAAAGCTTCACCGTGAAGTGCAGACTCATATTGGTGTGCAGCAGAGATCAGGGCTTTGGATGGAATACATCCACGGTTCAAACAAACACCGCCCAGTTCGGATTTGTCTACGATCAATACGCTTTGGCCCAGTTGAGCAGCGCGGATGGCAGCTACATAGCCGCCAGGACCCGCACCAATTACTAATGTGTCGATATTGAGAGAAGCGTCGCCTACTACCATATCTTACACCTCCATAACAAGCAGCTCAGGGTTAGCGAGCAGCTGTTTAATGTAATTCATAAAGTTTTGTGCTGTTGCGCCATCGATGATACGGTGGTCAAAGCTCAGGGAAAGAGCCATTACAGGTGCTGCAACTACTTCGCCGTTTTTGATCACTGCTTTTTCGCTGATGCGTCCTGTTCCGAGAATAGCAACTTCAGGGAAGTTGATGATTGGAGTGAAGAACATACCGCCAGCAGAACCGATGTTACTGATGGAGATTGTGCTTCCTCTCATTTCATTCGCGCTCAATTTGCCCTCACGACCACGAGCAGCCAGATCACGGATAGAATCAGCAATCATCCAGATGGATTTACGATCAGCATCTTTGATAACAGGAACGATCAAGCCGTTGTCTGTATCTGTAGCGATACCGATGTTGTAGTATTTTTTGTAAACAATTTCGTTAGCTTCTTCATCAATCATAGCGTTCAGAGCCGGGAATTGGCGGGAAGCCGCAACCAGTGCTTTAACGATGAATGGCAGATAAGTAACTTTTGTTCCTTTTTTCTCTGCAATTGGTTTCATGCGAGTACGGAAAGCAACCAATTCAGTTACGTCCACTTCGTCCATGATTGTAACGTGAGGTGCTGTGTAAGCCGATTTAACCATTGCATTAGAGATCGCTTTACGGATACCTTTGAATGGTACGCGCTCTTCTTCAACGTGTTGATCAGCTGCAGCTGCTGCTGCGGATTTTTTCTCTTCTTGAGCCGGAGCTTCGGAAGATGCCGCTGCGGAAGAACCGCCACCGTTTTTGAAGGATTCAACATCTTCTTTGGTTACTTTACCGTTGTTGCCAGTGCCGCTAACCTGAGCGATGTCTACACCTTGTTCGCGAGCAAATTTACGCACGCTTGGTGTTGCCAGAACGTCTTTGGCAGGTACTGCCGGAACGCTGTTGTTGCCGCCTTCTTTAGCTGCATCCGAGCTGGAAGCTGCTGCAGAAGAACCGCTTGTGTCAGCTCCGCCTTGAGCTGCATCTTTCTCTTGCTCGCCTTGATCGCCAGCAGGAGCGTCGTCTTGCTCAGGAAGTTCGCCTTCTGCATCGATGATCGCTACAACTTCACCAACGTGGCAGACTTGACCGTCTTTAGCGAATACTTCTGTAACTGTTCCGTTAACCGGACAAGGTACTTCTACAACCGCTTTGTCGTTCTGTACTTCCATGATGATGTCGTCGTCAGTTACTTTGTCACCGACTTTGATGTGCATCTTGATGATTTCGCCTTCGTGCAGGCCTTCGCCCAATTCAGGGAATTTATATTCAAATTTAGCCAACTGAAAAACCTCCTTGATTATGTGCTCAATCCTGAAAACAACCCTTAACTCCAAGAAACAACTGTTACTGCTAATGCAAATAACTGTTACTCAAGGGGCTAATGGCTGTTTACAGTGCAGCTTGCGCTGCGGTGTGAATCACCATACTGCGCCTTGCGGCATGTCAGATGATTAAATTAGAAATTTACGACTTTGTTAACCGCAGCAATGATACGCGCCGGGTTAGGCAGCCATGTATCTTCGATTTGTGCAAATGGATATACAGTGTCCGGACCAGCTACACGCAGAACCGGAGCTTCCAAGTGCAGGATTGCTTTTTCATTGATTTGGGCAATGACTTCAGCTGCAACACCTGCGCTCTTTTGAGCTTCCTGTACAACAATTGCACGGTTTGTTTTCTTAACGGAAGCAACGATAGTATCGATGTCGATCGGGCTAACCGTACGAAGGTCGATAACTTCAACTTTGATTCCTTGTTTTTCGAGTTCATCTGCTGCTTTCACAGAAGTGTGAACCATCATACCGTAAGTAATGATCGTTACATCAGAACCTTCACGAACAACGTTCGCTTTGCCCAATTCAACAACGTAATCTTCTTCAGGCACTTCTGCACGGAAAGCATGGTACAAGTTCAAGTGCTCCATGAAGAATACAGGATCGTTATCGCGAATAGAAGCGATCATCAGACCTTTTGCATCGTAAGGGTTAGAAGGAATTACGACTTTGATACCTGGTGTTTGCGTGAGCAGACCTTCCAGGGAATCTGTATGCAATTCTGCCGCTTTTACGCCGCCACCGAATGGTGTACGGAATACGATTGGAGAATTGTATTTTCCACCGGAGCGGAAACGCATACGAGCAGCTTGCACTACCATTTGGTCAAGGGCTTCGAAGATAAAACCAACGAATTGGATCTCAGCAACCGGACGGAAGCCTTGTACACCCAGACCTACAGCCAGACCACCAATAGCGGACTCAGCCAATGGTGTATCAAATACACGCTCTTCGCCAAACTCTTTTTGCAGACCTTCCGTTACACGGAAAACACCGCCTACATTACCTACGTCTTCACCGAAAAGCAGAACGTTAGGATCACGTTTCAACTCCACGCGAAGCGCATCACGGATTGCTTCTTTCATGTTCATTTGTGCCATTTGCTTCATTTCCTCCTTAAACATTGACAGTTCACATTTGAATTCGTACATGTATACCGGGACATTAAAGTCGCGGATGTTTATGCTTTATCGGAAAAAACTTATTGGAAATCAGCTTTTTGCTCTTCCAAGTGCTTAGGCGTTTGTTCGAACATGCTGTCGATCAAGCCTGAAATCGTCATTTTCTCGGTTTTTTCCGCTTTTTTGATCTCTTCATTTACTTTAGCTTTTGCTTCTTCTTTCACACGTGCCGTATCTTCTTCAGTCCAAAGACCTTTTTTCTCCAGATATTTAGCGAAACGTGCGATAGGATCTTTAGCAGACCATTCTGCCTCTTCTTCTTTTGTACGATACTTGGAAGCATCATCCGAAAGGGAGTGAGGACGGAAACGGTAAGTTACTGCTTCGATCAATGTTGCGCCTTCTCCGTTACGTCCACGCTCAGCAGCTTCCTGAACAGCTTTGATAACAGCGAAGATGTCCATACCGTCAACTTTAACACCTTTGATACCTGCTGCTACCGCTTTGTGAGCGATGGAAAGAGCTGCAGTTTGTTTAGCAAAAGGAGTAGTGATGGCATAACCATTGTTTTGTACAAAGAAGATAACAGGCAGTTTGTATACACCAGCGTAGTTCAGACCTTCATAGAAGTCACCTTCAGAAGAACCGCCATCACCTGTGTACGTGATAACAACTTGTTTTTGTTTCTTCAATTTGTAACCCATAGCGATACCCATTGCATGCAGAATTTGTGCACCAATGATGATTTGTGGCATCAATACATTAACGCCATCTGGAATTTGTCCACCATGTTGGTGTCCACGGGAGTACAAGAATGCTTGATAAAGAGGAAGTCCGTGCCATACGAGTTGCGGAATGTCACGATAGCCAGGACATACAAAGTCTTCTTTTTCAATTGCAAATTCACTACCAACCATTGTCGCTTCTTGACCAGATACTGGAGCATAGAAACCAAGACGACCTTGACGGCCAAGGTTTACTGCACGGTCATCCCAAGTACGGGTAAATACCATGCGGTACATAATTTCTTTTAATTGATCATCGGAAAGTGTAGGCATCATGTCTTTGTTAACAATTTCGCCGTCAGGAGACAGCACGGACAGAGCTTCTACATCCTCTGTATACACTTCATAAGGAACCTTGCTCATTTTTTTCTTCACCTCAACAAAAAATTTGAATATCAAGTTCCGCTGTTATAATATTATTATACACCTGTTTCACTCCATACGTCAAAGAAATCCGTAATTTTTTTATGTTTCCTGCCGGATTGTATGTATAACAGGGGCTTAATATTGGTATAACAGCATAATACATGATTGCGTGTTTGACCTAACCCCGCACAAGGGTAATCTTACCGTATTGCGCGGTCGAATGCAAAAAATTAACCGAGAAAGGTGACGTTTTATGACGGATTCCCGCTATTTGAAACGCACGATTGTGAAGGAAGAGATTGAAAGTCGCTATCTCGGAGAGAAGCGAACGCTCCGTATTTACCTTCCTCCGGGCTATAACGAATTGCTTAGCTACCCTGTCGTTTATTGTCAGGATGGCGAAGAATTTTTTAATTTCGGACGAATTGCTACAACAGCTAACCAAATTATTCTGGACGAAGGAGCCGAACCTTTCATTATTGTAGGGGTTCAGGTCGATGTGTCTGTGAGAACGCAGGAATATGCTCCATTTGGAGATCGGTTCAAGGCATATACCACTTGCTTCGCTGAAGAGATTATTCCCTATATAGAAGAGAAATATCCTGTGCGCCGTTCTCCGCAGGAACGCATTCTTGCCGGAGACTCGCTCGGTGGCAGTGTTTCGCTTCATCTTGCTCTGTTATATCCGGATCTGTTTACACGTGTGATCAGCATGTCTGGTGCCTTCTACTCTGCTTCACAGGAGATCTATGCCGCAGCTGAAGATCTGTCTTGGCTCTCGATCTGGATGATTGTTGGCTTGCAAGAGACTGATTTCGAGGCAGACACGGGTACGTATGATTTTGTTCAATTAAACCGGGATACTCGAGAATTACTGGAAAAGCGTGGTGCCCTCGTCTCCTATCAGGAGAAAGACGGAAAACACCAATGGGGTTTTTGGCAGAAGGAATTGCCCGAAGCATTACTTTATTTTCTCCAGGAAAGATAAAAGGACCACTTTAACAAGCGGCTGAAATGCCGCTATTTTTTTTCATTTTAATGATACCGCTTACAATTGTAACCTGAAAAAGAAGCAGGATATCCTGCTTGCTTTAAGTGCTCTAATCCTGCTTCTTTGTCCAATTACAAATTAAGCATGAATTCCGTTTACTTTTTAGGCTAAGGAATGTTCCGCTTCAATCTTACTCAACAGAACATCGCAGCCTGCGTTAACCAGCTCGTACACCTCTTCAAAATTGCCTGTGTGATATGGGTCAGGTACTTCTCTGAGTTTTTCCTTAGGAAGCATGTCCATGAACTTGATGATGTCCGCCTCAGCTCCGCCTGGAACGTTGCGCACATTATCTGCATTGGAATTATCCATACACACAATGTAATCAAATTGAGTAAAGTCTTCGCTGGCGAACTGTCTTGCTGCCATGTTGGCATAAGAAATCTGGTACGAATCAAGCAATTTTCGCGTCCCTTCATGCGGAGGTTTACCAACATGCCAGTCCCCTGTACCCGCAGAGTCCACACGAATCTGGTGTTCAAGCCCCTTCTCCAGGACTTTGTGACGCAAAACGGCTTCAGCCATTGGTGATCTACATATATTGCCCAGACATACAAACAAAACATTAATCATATTAATCCCCCTTGCTTAACGTACCTTGAAGTACCGACGATGTTGGCTGTGTCACAATGTTCTCCGGCTGAGGACTGACGTTTCCGGTCTCAGATGGTACGAGCGAACGACGTGGCAGTTTCCATTTATAATGTACAGAACACATCCGGAAGAACACAACGGCCGCAAAACAAAATAATAATCCAGCATTCGTTGTTAACCAGCCCATACCTATAACAAAACCGGCTGTCATTGCCCATACAGCATAGATTTCGTCACGCAATACAAGCGGTTTACGTCCAGCAAGCACATCACGAATAACGCCTCCACCAATACCGGTCATTACTGCTGCAACGATAACTGCGCTAATAGGATGTCCCATGTTCGCCGCGTAGAGCGCCCCTTGAATTGCAAATGCTGCGAGTCCGATTGCATCAAACAGCGCCTCTGTTCGCTTCCAGTGACTAATCCACTTGAGAGGTAATATAAACGCAATCGCTACTGATACTAGGGCTAACATAATAAGTGATCCCTGACTCCACAGTGTCGTTACAGGTATACCTATAAGTACATTCCGGATAATCCCGCCTCCGAATGCCGTGACAAGTCCAAGCACTAGAACACCCAGAATGTCATACTCCTCTTCCATTGCCACGAAGGCACCGGACATTGCAAATGCGATAGTGCCTATAATGCTGAATACTTCAAAAATGTGTAAGTCCAACCTGTTCAAACCTCACTTTTCAAGTCATCTCCATGTCGCTCTACCCATTGTATCCGCGAGCACTGAAATTGTGCAACCACATTTTGTGGATTATACTGGTTTGGTGAATATATTTGTACAGGTTCCAACATTATATTTGAACAATGGACTATTTTTCTCTGAATTAGGAAGGATGAAATAAAATGACGGCGAAACGGATTATTATTTTTACAGGCGGAAACTTATCTGTAGAATTACTTCAGGAAATACGAGAAGATGATATGATCATCGCGGCCGATCGCGGTGCATTATTTTTAATTGAACACGGCATTCAGCCACACATTTCAGTTGGTGACTTCGACTCCATTAATGAAGAGGAACGTATTATTGTAAGTAACAATAGCATTCGATTCATTACATGTGACCCTGTTCATAAAGATCTTACTGATACAGAAATGGCTTTTGAGACAGCGCTAGATTACGAACCTTCTCACATCTTAATGTTAGGTGCTACAGGTACACGTATGGATCACACACTCGCCAATGTACATATCATGGTTCGCGCGATGCAGCATCATATCTCCTGTGCCATTCAGGACAAGCACAACTACATGACACTGACCACATCCAAAGCTGTGGTTGAGCACCGTGAGTATAAATATGTTTCTCTGCTCCCCTTGACTCATGAAGTTACAGGAATATCTCTAGATGGTTTTATGTATCCGTTAGATCAAGCTACCATACGCATGGGACAATCCTTGGGTGTAAGCAACCAGCTCTTAGGCTCCTCAGGCACAGTCACTATCGATAGCGGCTTATTACTGATTATTCAGAGCAAAGATTGAATCTACTCGTATGCTTTATAGTTATTTATTACGTTTTTGTAACCAGTGATTCAATGAAGAAAATAGGTTCACACATAATAAAGACCCTTGATATTCAAGGGTCTTTGTTGTTTCATCATTATTCTCCATCCGTCAATGATTAATTTTTTGACATTTTTAATCATATTTTAATAAACATACCCAAACCATTGTGGCGCAAGGGATTACACTCCCCTATCCAATTTCTAGGCTGTTACAAAGCTGTTATACTCGCTCTAGCAACTTAACGAAAACGAATTTTGGAGGTACTAACTAACATGAAAACAAACATCTTTGTCCAAAAGGCCGTAACCGTCGGGTTGTGCGCTACACTAGGTTTTGGAGCTGTATTAATGACTAACGCACCTGTTGCACAGGCAGCAACTGCTTCTGTATCCACAGGTCAACAGATTGTTAACTATGGTAAACAATTTACTGGAACTCCATATAAATTTGGTGCTTCAACTACAACAACCAAAGTTTTTGACTGCTCTTCTTTTATGAAATATATTTTCAAAAAGTATGGTGTAGATTTGCCGCGCACTTCCGTGAAACAATCCAAAGAAGGTAAAGCTGTGTCTAAAGCTAATCTGCGTGTCGGCGACCTGGTATTCTTCTCCAGTGGTAGCCGTTCTACCGGTTCCAATGTCACGCACGTAGGCGTTTATGCGGGAAATGGTAAGATTCTGCATACGTACGGATCTCCAGGCGTAACCCTCTCTGATCTGGACTCTGGTACTTGGAAGAGAACGTATGTTAAAGCTCGTCGTGTACTTTAGATTCACATCATAGCTAATGAGTAAGGACCGGGGGTATTATCCGGTCTTTTATTTTTACCCTCTTTTTTCCACACTCTAAACTGGTGATTCATGGAACTAACCTAGTAATCTAATTTTTATCATGCAACATATAACCGATCCCACGCACAGTATGAATCAGTTTCACACTTCTTCCCTTATCCACCTTAACCCTCAGATGTTTGATATACACATCCACAACGTTGGTATCCATCGCATACTCATATCCCCATACTTCCCGCAAAATATCACTCCGGGTACATGCTTCATTCACATGCAGGGCCAGAAATTCCAGCAATTCGTACTCTTTTGGTGTTAATGTCAGGTATTCACCCGCACGATTTACCCGTCTTGAACGCAAATTCACTTTAAGATCATGAACTACAATTACTTCTTCGCCCTCTGGTGTTGCATTCGCAAAAACACGCAATAAGTTTCGTATTCTGGCAAGCATTACGGTCATGTGGATAGGTTCCTCCATCACGTCATTAGCTCCATAATCCAGCCATTCCACGATGAACTCAGGAGATGCATTTGAAGTAATAACCAGTAGAGGTATAACCTGACCTTTATCTAACCATCGTTTTAATTCTAATTTCTGATCCTGGCCACAATGTTTCGTCCCCTCTTCCCGGTCTACCAGGATGATCAGGTTAATATGCAACAACGAAGGCTCGACGGATCGATTTAGTTCAGACCACTCCATTCGTTGCACTTCATACCCTTCGCTACATAAAACATCCTGAATAAGGCTGACCTGCTCTCCTGCTCCAATCAGCAAAATGGCTGTTTTCACTCTTTTTCACCCGGCCTGTCTCTATCCCCACTGCTCGCAGCAATGGTTGGTACAGATAGCATGCCGTAAAATGAAAAAGTCCATTCCCTTAAGGGAACAGACTTTGCTTCTTTCTTGCTTTAACCAAAGTAACGATGGACGAGCGTACGTGCTTCAGCTGTGTCTTTTGTTCCGTGTACGAGGACACGTCCATCTTGGAAAATGACCATTCTATGGACTCCTGTTGTAAAAGAAACCAGAAACGGATTGGATTCCACTTTTCCTTCTTGAAGTCTATCCAGACGTTCCGCTGTATGTTGAAGATCAATATTCATGCGCCTTGCAGGTCGGATCTGAACGGTGTCCCTGCCACACAACACATCTGTTTTCTCCAGATTGGACGCAGAAAGATATGGATACGTTGCCGAAGTACCGCAGGAAGGACAGTCTTGCTTTTTCGCACCATCCACATTGATGGATATGTATTCGTTCCTCCACACGTCAAATGACAATAACTTACGTCTCAATGCATTTGCATTGCCACTAAGTAACTTCATCGCTTCTGCGGTCTGATTCGCCGTTACCATCTGTACGGCTTGAGGTATGATGCCAGACGTATCACAGGTATCTCCACCCAGAGGGACTTCACCCAGCAAACAATTTAAACATGGCGTATCTCCGGGCATAAACGTATAGGTAATACCATAACTACCTACGCATCCACCATAAATCCAGGGAATACCGTGCTTCTGTGCCATATCATTAATAAGTAGTCGGGTATCAAAGTTATCCGTTGCATCCATGATCAAGTCTGTATGCTGAACGAGTTCTTCCAACTCATCTACTCTGACGTCCAACACTTTCCCTTCCACATGAACCGTGGAATTAATGGCAGATAAACGTTTTTCCGCCGCCATTGCCTTCGGTATCCGCTCAAGCGCGTCCTGTTCTACATATAATTGCTGCCGCTGCAGGTTACTCCACTCCACATAATCACGATCCACAATCGTTAAGTGTCCGACTCCTGAACGAACTAACGTTTCTGCAATTCCTGTTCCGAGTGCGCCAGCGCCTACAATTAAAACTCTGCTGCCCTTTAATCTGGCCTGGCCTTCCTTGCCAAGTGGCGCGTACCGTTCCTGTCTGGAATAACGATCGGCCTGCTCGGAAGATGTTAATTGATCTGTCATGTATGAACCATTCCTTCCACCGGACTACTGGCTGCTGCATAACGCTTTACGGGAATCATGCCTGCCTCATATGCCAATCTACCCGCTTCTACCCCCAATCGCATCGCTTTAGCCATGCTCACTGGATCCCCTGATCCGGATACGGCTGTATTTAACAACACGCCATCGGCACCAAGTTCCATCGCATAAGCAGCATCTTTTGGGGAGCGCAACCCTGCATCCACAATCACAGGTACAACGGCCTGCTCAATGATGATCTCAAGGTTATAGGGATTGATGATGCCTCTGCCAGCTCCGATAGGAGAAGCGCCAGGCATTACAGCATGTACGCCAAGCAATTGCAGCCTTTTGGCCAGAATGACATCATCTGAAATATAAGGCAATACCGTGAAGCCCTTTTCCAGCAAAATTTCGCAAGCCTTGTACGTTTCAATCGGATCTGGGAGTAACGTCATTCCATCTCCGATGACTTCGACTTTTATCATATCACAAAGTCCTGAAGCCCGCGCAAGCTCAGCAATCCGCACCGCCTCTTCCGCATTGGAAGCCCCCGCCGTATTCGGAAGAAGTGTGTATTTGTTCAAATCCAACGTATCCAGGAAATGCTTCTGATTACGTTCCTCCAGATTCAGACGACGAACAGCAAAGGTTAAAACTTCCGTTTCAGATGCTTCCACAGCCTGACTTTGCACTTCCAGATCGGAAAACTTGCCTGTTCCGAGCAACAATCTGGACTCAAACGTATATTTACCAATGTTCAACATCATCAACCGCCTCCTACAAAATGTACAATCTCAATTCGATCGCCTTCTCTTAATGCCGTCGTTTCATGATACTCACGGGTTAAAATATGCTTGTTCAGCTCTACAACTACAGTCTTGACTTGCAAATCAAAAGATTGGAGTAATTTATCCACACGATTCAATCTGTCTTCAATCTCCATCCGTTGACCATTAACGATGATATTCACTGCACCACTCCCTTTCTGTTCAATCGCTCAGGGCTCAGCGCCTCAATTCCGAGTTCTTCTGAGCTTTTGCCAGCGAGCAACTCAGCGATAAGCCTGCCTGTTATCGCACTAAGCAAGATACCGTTGCGGTAATGTCCAAAGGCGGCGAACAACCCGGGTATACTCTTGCAAGCACCTATATAAGGCAGTCCATCGGGAGTTGCCGGTCTTACGCCTGCCCACGCTCGTATAAATTGTGCTTCCTTCGTCCCAGGCACCCAGTGGGTAGCCGCTGTTAGCAGTTGCTGAACACCCTGTACAGAAACGTTCAAATCCGTTCTGCCTGGCAGACTGGTTGCCCCAAGCCAAACCTCTCCATTGGCTTTGGGAACAATATAGATATCCTCTGCATACACCGTTCTATCAGGTCTGTACCCTGCATGTTCATCTGAGAACTGAACGGCGGCTATTTCACCTTTTACCGACCACACAGGCAAGCTCAGATTCACATGTCTCATCAACTCTTCACTCTGTAATCCAGCCGCTATAATGACATGTTTGCATTTCATCTCACCGATCGATGTGGTGATCCCCTGCACACCGTGTTCGTTTGCTTGCACACGTATATCCTGTATGTCCTCCATAACCCGTGCTCCCAATGCTTGAGCGGATTCTGCATATGCCTTCGTTAGATGGACAGGAAGAATCTCACTCTCGTAAGGTCTGTAGTAGGCTCCATACGTATCTCTGTTAAGCCATGATGCCTCCTGTTGCACAACGGAACGGTCCCACCACACCTCATCAACAGAAGCAGACAACGCAAACTTCCGATTGTCCTTATAACTACTTAATTCACTGTATGAACGAAAAGGAGTTAGGAATCCCTGGCGTTGCAGACCAGTCTCTACCTCACTGAGTGTAGCCATTAGCACCTGTTGCTCGATAAGTAACTGTCTACTCTGCCTGGCGAGCTTAGCCATCAAAGGATGAGCAAAATCCTCACTGTCTGCTGCCAGCATCCCAGCCGCTGCGCAAGAAGTGCCTCCTGCAATCGTCGAACGCTCCAGTAACAGCACATCCTGTCCATGGGAAGCAAGCTCATACGCAATGGCACATCCAACAACGCCTCCGCCTACAATAATCGTTTCTGCATAAATCTTATCCGGTCTATCAGTAATGATCTTTTTCATCCTCTCATCTCCTTGATTCAGCGGCTCAAACTTTCTGTAGCAACGATAGCCTGCCTTAATGATTCAGCGGCCCGATCCGGGGAATCGCTCGCCCATACATTTGAAATCACAGCGACTCCCTGTGAGCCTGCAGAGCGAATAGCGTGAATGTTTCCCGGTTCGATGCCCCCAATCGCCATGACAGGAATGGAAACACCAGAGCACACTTCAGCCAGAGCATATAATCCTCTTGGTTCAAGATCAGGCTTACTGTTGGTTGAGTAGACATGCCCGAAGAAAAGGTAATCGGCTCCCCGTTCTTCAGCGATTTTTGCCTCATCGATTGAATGAACAGATACACCCAGACGAATTCGCTGGACATTGCTTATAACAGCAGGGTTGTAGTTACGTATAGCCTCTTGCCCCCAATGCACACCGCCATAGATGTCATTCTGTGGTGGCAGTTCTGAACCATTGATAACGATGCGACAAGACGGAACGCCAACACCACGCAGACTTTCAGCCCAACCGATCTTTTGTTGCCACGAGAGTTGTTTCTCTCGTATATGGATGTAGTCCACCCATGGCCAAACGTCCTTTGCAGCTTTTACAAAAGATGCTTGATCCCCTGCACCCGTAGATACAACATGCAGTTCAAATGATCCGTGTACACGTTCATGATAAATTACCGTACTTTTCATCTCCTTCCATGCGTGAATGCTATGAAAACACAAAAAAGCCACTCCCGTAGGGGAGTGGCTGCGTATTAATTATAGGACCAGATGACTGACTGATACATACAGTTCATTTCGTGCAATAAAGCTATAGACCTTATAGCCATAACGTTATACACGCAACTGCATGTTTCAATTTACTAAGCAAGACGGTTGAATTCTTTCGAATTGCCGTTTGCTCACGTCATTCACTGAAACGCGCTCGCCACTTCCCTACGCTGGTATGATCCAGATCAGGTGCAAAGGGTCCGGAATCGCATTCTTCCATCTCAGCCACATCGTGCGGCCCCCCTAGTGTTCATATGAAGTTGTAGCCTATGTTACCATAGAAGGATTTTTTTGTCACTGTTCATTTCTGTTAAACGTTGCTTGAATTGTCTAGTTTTTCTCAGACCATTCTTCGACATTCCATGTTTTGGTGACCCAACCCTCGTAAAAATCAGGTTCATGAGATACCAGCAACACCGTTCCCTTAAATTCTTGCAAGGCACGTTGCAACTCCGCTTTGGCTGTTACATCCAGATGGTTCGTCGGCTCATCGAATAGAATCCAGTTGCTTTCACGCATCAAGAGTTTGCATAAACGAACCTTCGCTTGTTCTCCACCACTCAGCATGTTAAGCGGACGGGTAATGTGCTCATTTTTCAACCCGCAACGAGCGAGATGACCCCGGACTTCATTCTGGGTCAAATGTGAAAACTCATTCCAGACATCCTCAATCGGCGTGATATTCCCAGCACGAACTTCCTGCTCAAAATATGCCGTTTCGAGATAATCTCCCAAAAAGGTTTTTCCACTGAGTGGAGATATTTTGCCCAAGATGGTTTTCAGCAGCGTCGATTTACCCACACCATTACAACCTACGATGGCAATTTTCTCACCACGTTCAATTGTCATTGTCATCTTAGGCAGCAAAGGATACGTATATCCAATTTCAAAATCAATGCCCTCAAAGACCGTTTTGCTACTCGCACGGGCATCCTTGAATTTGAACGTTGGTTTGGCCGCTTCATCTGGACGATCAATACGTTCAATTCTGTCCAGCTGTTTCTCCCGGCTCTTCGCTCGACCTGAAGTTGAAGCACGTGCCTTGTTACGCTGAATGAAATCTTCCTGCTTCTTGATGTACTCTTGCTGCTTCTCGTACGCATCAATATGCTGGGCTTTATTCATATCAGCCATCTCAAGGAACTTGTTATAGTTCGCTGCATATCTCGTTAATTTGGCAAATTCCAAATGATAAATGACATTTACTACTTCATTCATGAATTCCGTGTCATGGGAGATTAAGAGGAACGCATGAGGGTAGTCCTTCAGGTAACGTGACAACCATTCAATGTGCTCTACATCCAGATAGTTGGTCGGCTCATCCAGCAAAAGGGCTGTAGGTTTCTCAAGCAGAAGCTTGGCAAGAAGCACCTTGGTACGTTGCCCACCACTTAGAGCTGCGACATCCCGATCAAGACCAATTGCGGACAAACCAAGACCATTGGCCATCTCTTCCACTTTTACGTCAATCAGATAAAAATCGCCCTGTTCCAGTTGTTCCTGAATATCGCCCATCTCTTCCAGCAACTGCTCCAGCTTATCTGGATCTGCATCTGCCATCTGGTCCGTTATATTCATCATTTCTTTTTCTAATTCAAGCAACGGAAGGAATGCATCTTTAAGAACGTCACGAATGGTTTTGCCTGGGGTAAGCTTCGTGTGCTGATCCAGATATCCATAACGGACCTTAGGTGTCCATTCCACTTTTCCACTATCTTTAAGCAATTTACCGGTAAGGATGTTCATTAATGTGGATTTACCCACACCATTGGCACCAACAAGTCCTACACGCTCTCCGGCAAGTAAACGAAACGATACATTTTTAAATAACGTGCGATCTCCAAAATTGTGACTTACGTTCTCTACTGACAATAAACTCATAAGATGAGGTTGCTCCTATCTATTAGACATTACTTTTATTATTGTTCCGAAACCCTATTCTAGCACAGGTCCCGTCTTTTCTGAAAGTAATGTAAACAGTTCAGGAACCTCTTACATAATTTTGTCATACAGGCTACCCTAACGATTAGAGCATTTATATTCGAAATAGCCTTGTGCAGCTGCTTGTCTTGCGTCTGTAAACACCTCTTCAGCACGGTAACCATTACCACAAGTGGAGGGATAATAGTACTTGATACCCGTTAAAGGATCTACCCCACCTACGATGGCCGTTTTCTTCACGAGTCTGCCTCCACCGATTGCGTAGTTGTTGATCTTCTGGTCACCCACACCTATACCTTGGATAAAGGCCATAATCCCTGTATCGTTAATGGAGTTGTACCAATCTTCCTGCGCAATCAGGGGCATCGTAAACGTATAGGAAATACCGTTCTTTCTGGCAAACTCATTATGGCGGTTAATCACATCAGCCAGATCATCCTGCACAGTAGTCACAATCCGGCTTTGTCTAACTTGTTCAAATACGCTGGTATTCTGAAGTAAAGGAATCTGTGTGGTTGAAGCCAGTTCTTTTTGAAATCCCTCAATCCATTTCCCTGCACTTGCGTCATAGGCATATACGTAGTCGTCCAGTGTAAAGTTAATACTGCTACCATTTGAATCTGAATATGTATAAGGTTTCTTGGGGCTCCACACTTGCCTTAAAGAATCTTCACGGTTACCTGTCAACTCTGTTTCTGTGGACAACATATAATAGCCGTCATAATCCAGAATAACTAAGGCAGGAATGTAATTAAACATGTTTCGAATAGCTGCGGGATCATCCTGAATCCCCATATTCAAAGCCATCGTCTGCGTAAATGTTAACAAGGCAAGCTCTTTGTCCGCTTTAACAAACTTGGTTGAATCATAACCTGCTTCATCATTTTGTTTCTCATTCTGATGCATCACTGCACCTGCATCCATGACTGCAGTTTGAAGTACAGATCTGTATCGTTGGCCAAGATATTGAGCCTCCTCGGCATCTTGGGTATGGAGTGAGATGATCCAGAAGAGCGGGAAAAAGATCAGCACAAATACAATGGATAGCTCAGTAATCTTCATTGAGGACCATACCTCCGTATGTTACAAATACTGCTGAAGCCTGAGCCGTACCACTCAACCATTCACGAATGAGCATGGAAGGTGTACGATTTGTATTTTGGAGTGTCACGGTGAAAAAATCCCCTGTCGTCAACGTATATCTTCGGCCAGGATCATCAACCGGTATCACACCTGAGGATGGGAATAGTCTTTCTCGAATCTGAGCCGAATAATATCCATCCTGCACAACCTCATAGGTCCCGTTAAAACTGTTATTGTCCATCGGGTCTATATAGTGAGGTACATATTTCTTATGTAAATGTTCCATCGACACCTCATACACATTGCCCGTCTGGGCCAGTTTCTCCTCAAACTCAGCCAACATTCGAGGTGAAATATACCCTTTTGTTCGGACAGCATCAACAAAACGTGTTACATTCTGAACAGCCGTCATACGTGCTATATCATCCTGCCGATCGGCTGTTTCAGCAGCTGGGTACACATAGAGCAAAAGGACTGCGAGCAATACGGCAAGCAGCTTGGATGCGGCATTAATCAATTCACACTCGCCTCCTTCCAAAAAACAATCTTGAGCAGTTCTCCAGTTTCATTTCGTATAAACTCTGGTCTGTAGGTGGCATCGAGCTGGACAGGAATCGTCGCTGTTTTGCTGACAAGTGGATCAATCACATACGAAGTTCCGTCTACCTCCACAGGAATGCCTGTGCCTGTCATCTGTCTCACGGTATGCAATACTTCTGCGCCCTTATACTGATCCGGTTTGGTGGTATGCAATGTTGTTGTCAGCCGACCTTCCATACCTGCTGTTGTCTGTACTCTGTTATTCAATGAAGTTGATAAAATCTTAACATTCTGTTGCCCGTACAGGCAGGCTGTCACAAACAGGACAACCGCCGTACAAAACAACATGAGATGCTGTGTATTCCGGGACATGTTAAACCAACTCCTGTCAGGATTGCTGGAAGATCAGCCCTCTTACCACGTTCGATCGGTCTTTCACGATAATCGCTTTGAATTTACCACTTGGATTGACATACTGATTGTCTTTTTCACTCATGGTTTGGTTAATAATACCCACCTTATCTTCAGGTCCAATAACAGAGCCATAATCCGCATTATTGAGATCCTGAGAAATATTCAACTGATTACCGTACCATTGACCAGCTACATTTTTACCCGTAATCACTTTAATACCAAACTGTTCCTTGTCCGCATATTTACGTAGTGCGTTGGTTACCTGAGATCCACTGATGGTTGTTCCGTCATACACCGTAAATGCGGCCTGAGACAACTCGGTTTGGATATCAGCAAAATTGTTCTGGGCCGTCTTGGTTGCCTCCTGAGCCGAAATAAACAACAGAACTACAATTGTGATCAAAGCGATTGTTAAGAATATCCCTGCTGCCACCTTTAAAGCGCTTGATGCATTGTTCATGATAAATCCTCCCAAGTTATAAGTTATTAGACTATTTCAGACTGTCACACAGATGAATTATGCTACAGTTTCTGAATTTGCTCATAATAAATACTCATCTGTAAGAAACTCATACCGACCAATGGAATAACCAGATACAAAAAGATAAGGGCGTACATAGGTGTAAATCCGATGGTTCTGCCCCATGATGCTTTGACATCTATCATTTTGCTGTATTCCTGCTTGCGTTGTTCAAAATAGAATGCCATCATGCTCTCAAGATCATCGAAGGCTTCACGTATTGAGATTTTTCCAAGGGCAAGCTGCAATTTATCAACCAGTCGCTGGAACTCGGGCAAGCCCGCCTCTTCCTTTAATTGTTCAAGTGCAAGCTCTGGTCCATGTTCAAAATGCAACAAACATTTTTGCAGCGGGCGCTTGAAAATGACGGCAAATCGATTAAGCCATTCCAATATCTCTTCAACTGACATACGGTCCATCTCACGCAAAATGGAAATCACTGTCTGGAATTGATAGATTTCATGTCGCATATCCAACCTTCGCATTTTCCGCTGAAATAACATGAGCCATACGGGCATGTAGTACCCCGCTGCACCCATGAGAATGGCTATAATCATTTCCCACCAGCGTACATATTGCTTGTTATACACCTCAAGTTTCTGCATAATGCGCGTGATGGTCTCATTCTGGGTATCATGGTCTAACTGAACTGGAGATAACTGCTGTAACGCTTTGGAGACTTCTTCGTATGTAGCTCCTCGGTTCATTTCTACACTTTCCAGCACGGATTGATCCAACGCTGTTTTTTCCTCAGCTTTCCTGAGATCCGTTTCAGCCATTGCACCAAACATTCGATCATCGCGGATTGGATCATACAAGATGTGGTTACGTTCAACCTGGTGCAACAGCAAGATGCAACCCATTGTAAGGACCAAACAACCTGCGAATAACAACACTCGTCGAATGGCAAGCCATTCGTATTTCAACTCTGAACTGCTCTCCCTCATGAGCCGTATCGTTTGACTGTACTGTGTACTGCCAGGTTTCGCCGCAAACAACATCGCCAATTTCCGTATGAAGATTTGCTTGTACAGAAACTGATCCAACCATGAATGCTTATGCCCTGACCGATAACGGGTCTCATCGTATTGCTGGAGTCTTTGCAGAAGCAAATAAGCAAGGATGATGATCACATAGATCGATATTTTGGTAACAAAACCGATTTTGCTGCGATAAAATTCATCCATCGTTGGGAAACTGACTCTAGCCCAACGTTCGATCGGAGCGGTGAACAATACCGGAACGAGCGCGATGATATTAAGTCCTTTGAGCAGGTAATCCAATTTATCACGCCGCAAAATCTCCAGATGAATCTCCTGAGTCAGGTTACCAAGTCCCTTGAGATAGATGGAGCCTTGTGCTCTGTCCTTATCCCCAAACTCCATAACCATATAGGAAACGCCGGCAAATCCTTTGAGAAAACGGTTAGGAGCCACTTCATAATAACGCTCAAGTGCTTCATTCGGATCTGGAGAAGTTAGAGCTTCGTAGATCAGTCTTACCTGTTCTGCTGCTTCTCCTGTACCTGCTTCAGCGGCTTCATAGAGCGCTTCCTCAACCATGCCATGCTGATGATAACGATGCCTTACATCTGCAAAGAGATCTAACATCTGCACCAGCAACCTTTTTTCCATACGACTGAGGCACATATCCAATACCAAGCTATTTAGCACCACAGCACAGAGCACGGACAGTATTACAAAAGCGATACCCGGCTGCAGAAGAAACAGAATGACACTTATGCCTCCATAACCTCCAAGAATAATTAGAACCATTGTCATCGTCAGCCTGCGAAGTGAGGGCTCATCCCCAACATGGCGGAATGAAATACGTTTCTGCACCTGTAGAATATAAGCTGATAGCAATGGCACTTTCATTCCAAGACGGTAGGACTGCAACAAGATTGATCCCAATCCTTTGAATCCCTTCCCGCCAGGAGTAAAAATCACGCCGGATTGACTTGTTGAACCACCTCCTCTGTGACGTAACATACTTAAAACCAGAAGTGTAATCAGCAAACCCCCTGCACAAATACTTAATACGAGGAGCAGAATCCATTTAATTGTCATGCTGATCACCCCAGTGTTGCTTCATAAACAGTTCAAATTTCTCGGCATCCTGTAATGTCATTTGTTCTCGCATATCCACCATGCATCCAGAGGAGATTGGAGCTGTTGCAACATACGCTCCATCTCTGTACTCCACAACATTATGAAATGTAAAACCTGCCCTCTCTTCCACGCTATCACCTTGATTCGCACGAGGAAGACATTCCGTAATTCGTTCGATATATCTTCGTCCCTCAGCATCTTTCTTCATATGAACATCGAAATTGATGACACTCACAACCTGCTCCTCAGCAATATGCTCATGCTGGAACATACCTGTCTTGAGCAAGGAATTACGGAGGGAGAAGACCAGATCACGAAACGTTTTGGCATGGTGGGTAAACAGGGTGAACAGACTGGCAACCTGAGACATTTGAATCATCCATGCGGCCACCTCATCACTCGCCACCTCACCGAGAATATTGACGGTACCATCCGTTTTTTTCTGCAAATCAAGTCCTTGTTGACCTGAAATGTGTTCGGTTTCTCGGAAACTCAAAATATTACGTCGGCTATAGATCCGTCTTAATTGAAGTTCAAACGCCATCTCCTGCACCCGAAGGGTGTACGATGCATAGATGTGTTTGACCATAGCCATAAGCAACGTTGTTTTACCAGAACCTTGGGCCCCGGTTACAGCTGTGATCCGGCTTCCTTTCATCAGGTATTGAAGCAATGTAATTGGCAGATCTGCGTTGTTACCCGTAATTAACTGTTCAAGTGAAGCATTCGGAATATCGAACTTCCGGACGAAGAACGCCCACGATTCTGCAAAAGGAGGTCTAACAACAACGACACGGGAGCCGTCTTTCATCTCGTTCACCTTGTAGCCACTTGCTTCCGACAACTGTCCGGGATAATTGTATTTGTATATATTCTGGCATACCCTTTTCAGTTCACGGATGCTTCCGAATGACAGAAAGGATAGATGAATGGACTTACCTTTATAGAAAATCCAGACACTTTCCATGCCGCTAAGCGGTTCTTCATGTGCATCATCCTCCAGTCCCTGATCCAGCAAATCATTCCATGATGCCGGTTTTCGAAGTCCCATATTATGAACAGCATCAAGCATACCGCTAACGCCACCACTAACGCCGTCAATACGTTGGTCCCTTATCTCATCAACAACCGAGAATCCTTTATAATGCTGGTAGATACGTTGCACGATAATATCCGTCTTTTCTCTGAATCCAAGCTCTCGATATTCGCACTCGAACACATACTGAATATCCTCCTCAGAGATATAATAACTTCCTCCATCGTCTGTACCTTCCTCCATTCTCAGTCTGCCAAGATCGTAGGTATCAATCATTCGGGAGAGTGCATCCACACCGAATTGCTGTCGGTAGAGATAAAACACAATCTCGAATCGGTCCTGGATCGTCAACAAATCTGGTTCTGCAAACAAAATAACTTCATCTACATTTGATTTGTTCAGCCCTATGCTTCGGGTCAGGAGATCCCCTATCAGATTTTTGACATACGTTTTGTCGCTGATACTGCCTGAGACACAGCCCTTCAGTGCTTTTCTCATTTCGGCACGCTGATTAATTCTTCGACGATATTCTTCTTCATGCAGACCCGCATCCGCGAGCTGACTATGACTAAGCTCATGAAGTGAGTTCTTCACCTTCTCAATCAACATGTCAATCGTGAATGATTCCTGTTCAGGAACACGAGCATTCTTTTCACGAAGAAACGTTCTATACTTGAACCAGATATAAGTCAGGCACAGAATCAAAATCAAACTTATCCATATGGTATTCCAGAGCATCGGAGGTTCAGGCTCCCCTTTCCAGCCTCTTCAGAACTGTGCGCATACCTGCACCGTCCATAATCAGGCGAGCGAGTTCGCTCATGCTTGCAGCAAAACTCCCTTTACGAATATCCTTATCCTCAGTCAAACTTTCCAACTGCAAGTATCTAGCGACATCTCGCCGATTCATTGCATCCAGGTATCCGGTTGTGTACGGTATGGCAGATATCGTGCCTTTGTATCTGAACTGGCGCCGAATATTGGAAAGCGTTGCACGGGAATGCAAATCGTATTTGTTAATGACAACATGTATATTCTTATTGTTCATTCGTTCTGGCAGGATCTCTTCAAAGAACAACTCCAGATTTCGCATATTTTGATCGAGATTAATTACAACATAGTCCGCCTGTTGCAGCTTGAGCTGTGAATCAACACCAGCATGATCCGCATCCAGAAGAACCAGATCATAATACTCGTTAGCTACATTTAGCAGCTTTTTCACTGTCTCACCATGTTCCTTCGGGGAACGTTCCATCTCATCAATTCTTCCGGTTAGGAAATCAAGTCTTTCCTTCAGAAGTGGCTTGGTATAATCCCTGAGATTATGCTTATTCAGACTGCCACTCGAATGCAGCCGTTCAATCGCATCCCAGCCGCCCTCTTCAAAGGAGAACATAAAATCTGCTGAATCCGTATCTTTGGATGGTAGAGCAGCTTCTGTGCCAGTTCCTGCAAGGCCTGCATTAACAAGTAACACTCTTGTCCTGTAGTGAAGTGCCATCGCATAAGCACTAATTAATGTGCTTGAAGTGCAACCTGTTCCTGCAAAAGGGCTCCAAAAGGTAATGGTGCTCATGCTCTCATCCTCTCTGCTTCTTTCATCGCACGGCGACTACGAACACTTTCCCAACCTGTTAACTGCTCGACCACGCGACACAACGATTTTTTGTAATTTCGTGACAGAGGTCCAAGATGAACTCGGCGATGATGCTCATTCTCAAGCTTAACCGCAGCTGTTAACTCATCCCACGGAAGCACTAAGGATTCTCCTGTCCACACAAATGGACTGCCTTCCAGATACGCCCATAGATAACGAGCTTCAAGCTTGCAGTCAACCCCGTTAATTAAGAGCCGCTGAAATGACAGCTCACCAGGTAATGACTGTTCTTCAAGCAACCGCTTCAACCAGCCCTTGCCACGTTCCAGATTGTAACGCTCATAATCACTCACCCAGACTCTTACATCAGCGGTTAGCCAGAGATTACGTGAAGCAAAATGTGAGGTCTCCATGTCATATAACACATAGTCATAACTATCCAATCGCTCGCCATTTACTTCAAGATGATTCTCTACTGCTGCTGAAGTAACAAAATGACAAGCGATATCAAATCCTTCAAATTCCGTAATTCGCAAAGACTGCTGACTGTCACCTACACCGTACCCATACTTCTGCTGTAAGGTTCCATCTACGAGCAAAACCTTGTTGCCTGTCGAAGCCAGTATCTTGCAAAGATATAACATCAGATCATTCTTCTCACATAAACCCGCAAAGATCCATGTATGCATAGATGTTACAACTCCTTTCTTTTTCTTAAACTCCCTGTTATCTGAATTATTCTAAATTAAACCTCGGATTTCGCTCTATTCTCCACCCGTTAGCAAGCTCTGTTGTTCTGTTTGTGAAGCATCAGCAGGATCATTTACGCTTCCAGAATTAGCTCCTGCTCCGTTTCCTGAACCATCATTCCACATCACTCCATCCGACGTTGCCGGATTATTGGCTGATGGACGACTGTTATATGTAACTGAGGATTGTGCCACATCCTGTTCAACCCCTTTTGACGGTGCTGTCATGGAGGCGGCCAGTGAACTTTCAAGCATACTTCGCACCTGTCTGGATAATTCCTGTTCAGCTCGTCGAACAATATTCGGATCACTCTCCAGCAGTTTTAACACTTCTGAATTGGCAGGATACGTCGCGATTGCAGGTGTCTGAAACTGTGGTTCTACATAGGTTAAGGCATAGATTGAAGCTTTATGTAAATAGGCATCTACAATTGCACTTGAGAGTGACAGAATCTCTTCCTCCGTCATCGTAATCCATAAGGTAGCTGCATTGAGTCGTTCCACTTTTTTCTTCGATAAGAGAACATAGTCTTGTCCGGTAGGGAATTGGATACGAACATCAATAATATCTCCCTTAACAAGTGAGGACGGCAGTAATACAACTTGCAGCTCTCGATTTCTTAAATCAGGCGGAGCCGGTACATCCTCATACACCATCTCGGTGGTAATGGCTGTTCCTTTTTTCAACTCTATTTTGGCCACTTGGCCTTCCATCTGCTTGGTACTGGACCAGAGGTTTCGCGGTGCTTGTGCATCCGGAACAGCAATGAGCTTCAGATCCTCCGGTAATATCGGTTCACCTGCTTCAATATCCCGAATCGTAACCCATCCTTGTGCTCCCGAATCCCATTGTTGCTTTAATTCAGCTTCCTTTTCCTCATATGCCGATAAATAACGGGCTTCTACAGCTGACCTGACATCCCCCATCGTTTTGACATTGTAAATAACATATCCTCCGAACACCAACCCTACAGCTCCTGCTCCGATAAGTCCGGCATAGATCAGTTGACGGCTTTGTTTTCTTAATTTAGACAAAAGAGGCTCTCCTTTCGTAATCTCTTCTAATCATGTACTTTCCTTCGTGAAAAGAACGAACGTTTCTTGGGTTGTCGTACCATCATATGCATTAAAATATGTGAAAACACTTTATCCATCTGTGCGTCCTTGTCAAAAGGGTCAATATGTAATGGCAGCCCATACACACTCGATGTATCCAGAGCTTTACGAATGCGCTGAACTGCTTCACTTGCTGCCAGGGGCAGACAATATATCCATTTCTCTCGTGGATACCGATGATGTGATCGAACAAAAGCACCAATCTCCGCCTGTCTCCATTCGGCACCTGAGCCTATAACAATCGGCAGATCTGCACGAAGGAATTCTTCCAGCCGGTTCTGGTCCTGACCACTACCGAGATCCATCACGATGAACTGATAACTCCCCCCAAGCAAAGACAAAATATCCGCTCGCCCGGATTGTTTCCAATAATGCACACCATCAACTGCAAACTGTCTGCCTGCTGGTACCGGTTTACCCGCTTGAGCAATTTGTTGAATCCTTGCAAAGGATTGAGAGCGAGGTGACATTTCAATCACAGCCACTTTGAAGTTTTGCCTTTCGAGATAATGACTGATAGCTATAGCCGTGTGGGTAACCCCTACACCAGATGAAGCACCAGTCAGGGCAATAACTCTTGTTCCCCCATTCAAGGTCATGGTTGCATCTCCACCAGGCGTTATTCCACCGGGTATTCGGAGCAGTTCCTTCCGCACCTCATCGGCAGATTGGAATCGCTCTTCGGCATTATACCTTAACAGTCTTCTCGCCACAGGGATGTATGTCCGCGGAACATCACTCCGGATAGAGCTTTCCACACCCTGAATCCATTCCGTATACGCACCACTTGTCATAAGATACAGGAGCAATGCTCCGAGTCCATAAAGATCTGAACGCGCATCGGTCTGACCCGCGCCATACTGTTCTGGAGCGGCAAAACCAGCGGTTCCCAACTTAACGGTATCTTCAGCACTTTGCGGTTTGTAACTTCTGGCGATGCCAAAATCAATTAATCTTACTTCATGTTCCGGCGTGATCATGATGTTTGATGGTTTCAGATCCCTATAGATCACAGGTGGATTCAGATTATGCAAATAACTCAACACATCGAGCAATTGAAGTACAAGCTCCGTCAACTGCTCCATCGGGATCTTCCCACGACACTGCTTGAAATACTCACTGAGCGTTAACCCGTCGATGTATTCCATCACCAAGTACGTGTACCCATCTTCATCCGGGACAAAAAAATCAACAATTTGCGGCAATCTTGGATGGCGAAGTGATGTCAGAAGAGCGGCTTCCGTCTCCATACTGCCTTCATATGGCATAATCGTTACACTTTCTTTAATTGCCCATATCTTGCCCGGCAACTTCAGATCCTCCGCCTCGTATACATGGCTCATTCCGCCTGTTCCCAGAATGGATACGATACGATATCTACCTCCCAGCAGGCTTCCGCGTTCCAGCCTGGCCGGATGTCTCATACCAATTCCTCCTTCAATACACAACAAAAAAGGGAAAGCTTCACCGAAGAAGAACAGACCGGATATCCGGTTTCGTTCACTTCGGGATGCTTTCCCTCAGGTTTGTTATGGTTAATATTGGTATCATTATAGTACAGGCAGGAATAGATTGTAAAGCACAAAATTTAATGAGCTTAATCGAATCAATTTCATAATGCCTTTAGCTACTTTAATCAAAGCTAGATCTCTTAATATTTGACCATATAAAGTGTAATTTCTTCTCGGTTATGGAACAACTGCTTGGAACGTTGAATCTGCATCCGCGAACGCTCAAACGTATCAATAACATCTTTAATGAGCGCTAGCGGTTTTTTATGCAATAACTTCACGGTAACAATCGCTGTTCCTCCGGGTTGCAGGCTATATAGAAGATCCGATACAAGTCGGCTCATCAGCTTCGGACTCCAACTCATATCACATACGAGCAGGTCGAATTCTCCTTCGCGGAAGCGCACATCCCCTGCATTCTTTTTCAAGAAAGTCAGTTTTGGTGATGCCAGCAGCGTTGCATCCATCTTCGCCGGATCTACCGCCGTTACTTCAAGCCCACGTTCAAGCAGGAACGAAGTCCATCCACCTGGTGCAGCGCCGATATCAAGTGCTTTATGAAATGAAGTAAAGTCAATGCCAAACGTTTGCTCGGCTTCAAGCAATTTGAATTTGGCCCGCGAGATCTGCCCATCTTCTTTTTGAAAACGTACGGCTCCCCCGCTCCAGTCTGACAAGTTCTGTTCAGGTCTGGATATGCCAGCATACAGCATATCATTCGTTGCAAATACAGAAATGACATATTCAGCATCACGTACAACCCATTCACAGCCTAGCTCATCCAGCTTTTCAGTTAGCAGTTGCTTCAATGAGGCTGCATTTTCTTGCCAAAAGGCCCCTTCTGTCTTCCGTACCTGTAGCACGACAGAGGCACCGTTCAATTCCTTATGATTCAACACAAATGCAATCAATTTCTCAATAGACTGCTCCGAATCTTCAGTATTCTCCTGAAACTGAACAGGTTGAATATGACGTAAAAACGTTGGATACTCTGCCCACAGCTTATCTGCAACTTTTTCCTCGGCTACAGGCAGACCCGCAAGCAATATTTCTCCTGGTACGAGTACCGTGCTCTTCACCGCACCAAACGTACGGCGCAACTCTTCCTGAGCATAAGGGGCAAAGCCATGATTGGCTGTGCAGATAAAACGGGAGAAGTTGCCTTCTTCCCAAGACGATTGTGTACTCAAATTGTGTTACCCTCCAGAACGTACGCGTATCCACGGACGACCATTATCCCACTGGATATCGACCGGAATATCGTACGTATGCTTAATTGTATCTTGTGTCAAAACTTCATGTTTGGGGCCAGCTGCCGCAATACGTCCATCGCGGATCAAGGCCACATGTGTAAATAAAGGGACGATCTCTTCAACATGATGTGTTACATACACAACTGAAATGTTACGCTGGCGCAGACGATCAATTTCAGCCAGCATTTTCTCACGTTCATATAAATCTAGGCCGGCACAAGGCTCGTCCATAATCAGCAATTTTGGCTCGGCCATTAATGAACGAGCAAGCATGACTTTTTTGCGCTCCCCTTGGGATAATGTTCCAAGCGGGTTGTTAGCCAGGTTGGCAAAACCCATGTCATCCAGCAAACTCATTGCCTTTGCTTTTACTTCATCCGGAATTGTCTGATAAAAACGCAAAAAAGCATAAGCTCCTGTAGCGACGACCTCCCATACCGGATCTCTTGGCGTGAGTTTCTCAATCAACGTTTGGCTGATATAACCGATTTCCTTACGTACTTCCCTGACGTCACATTGTCCATACAAATTACCGAGTACTTCAATACGTCCCTGGCTTGGAAACATATATCCGTTCATCATTTCCAACAACGTTGTTTTGCCAGAACCATTCCGACCCAAAATAACCCAATGTTCGCCTTGTTCAATGCGCAAATGTACGTCATCCAAGATTTGATTCTCTTCTCGTCTAAGTGAGACATGTTCCATCGAGATTATACTCATTTCAGCACCGCCTTCCGGATCTCCGAGAGCAGATGCTCCACAGAGCTCATCCGATAAACCATTTTTGGAACATCTTGCTGGCCGTCAAATAGCATCACTGCTGGAACGCTTGAAATTTTAAATTGTTGTACAAGTTCAGGAATGTCATGAATGTTCATTTCCAATAAAATACCTTCTGGCAGCATGTGCTCTACTACCTCCAACATACGGCGGGCTGCCGCACATGTCCCACATAAAGGGGTATATATAAATACAGCCTGTGGCATGCCTTCCCATACACTGCGCATTAACATTTTGGATGTAATTGGCTTCATTAACTTTCTTCTCCCGCGGCAACACGCAGCATGACCTCACCCGTCATTGGTCCATTATGAATGGTTACCGAATCCGGTTTATTGCTATATAACATCTCGTACATCTGGCGTTTCCCAAACATACTGGACGTATGCAAATAGATCTCGCGCGGAAATAAACCTTCTCGTACAATAGATGCCGCGACCTCACCGCCATTGGGCGAATCTGGACCAAGCTCATAATCCAGAGACAAAATGTCCACGTCACCTTCTCTTAGCAGCATCAGGCACTCTTCTGCATTCGTTGCCAGAACAAATCCTTTCGGACATGCCCGATAGTCATCCAAAAAAACATGCATACAATCGCTCCTCTCCCCATTATAACCAGGAACGCATGAGCGCTATATCATCACGGTGCGTTCCATCTTCGCCCGTTTCTGTCTCGAGCACAACAACCGCATTTTGGAACTCAGGCGCCTTTAACAATGCTTTCATTGATTCATTGCCGATATATCCCTGTCCGATCCTCGCATGTCTATCCTTACACAAACCAGACGCATATTTGGAATCATTAAAATGGACAGCAGCAACATTATCCCAATATCCGAGCATCCTGCCCTTATCGAGCATCGCCGCTTCGTTGCCTGACGACCACAAACCTGAAGCAAAAGCATGGCATGTGTCAAAACAAAAAGCAATATGCTCCGGATAACGGCTTAATTTGCGAATCTGTATCATTTCTTCCATTGTCGTGCCCATCGGGCCATGATCACCTGCCTGATTTTCAATCAGCACCTTTGAGTGTCCATTCCAATTCTCCAAGGCGGTATCCAGACAATGAATGAGGTTCTGATAACCCTCCAGCGGATCGTTTGTTTTGATATGTCCAAAATGGACCACCGTCCCAACAGAACCGCAAGCATTCGAAATTTCAAGATCATTGCGAATAGAAGCTATTGTAGCATGAAAGCCCGCCTCTCCACGGGTCATGCCCAACGCCGGATTCGTGGGATAGGGTGAATGTGCAATCGAAGCAAGTCCCTGCTGTTCACACCAATCCCTGCACTGCTCAGCATCCTTGAGGTCCAGACTTTTCAGGCTGAGACTACGCGGGTTCTTCGGAAAATACTGAAACGCCGTTGCCCCCATCTCATACGCTCTCTTGGCTGCCTGAAGAAATCCGCCTCTGGTGCTGACATGTGCCCCGATACCGGTTTTAGGCCTCATGCTGGCATTTCGGACAGAAGAACGCCTTCTTGCCCGTAATTTCCACTCGTTCAATCGTTCCCCCGCAGCGCGGACAAGTCTCGCCTTCCCGATCGTACACGCGACATTGCTCGTCAAAACTTCCTGTCTTCGTATCCCCTTGCATCAGCGGCATTTCCATATAACCGCCCTCAGAAGCTGCTTCACGCAACACGGACTGCATCGAATGGAACAAACGCTCCGTCAGCTCAGGTGAAGCCGCGATGTTCTGCGTTTTGGAGCTTGGTCTCAGACCGGCAGCAAAAGCAATCTCATCCGAATAACAATTGCCAATCCCCGCAATAATATGTTGGTTTACCAACGTTGTCTTGAGCGTACCCCGGCGACCTTTCAACAGAGAAGCAAAACGTTCCACATTCATCCGTCGATCCAAAGGTTCAGGTCCAAGATCAGACATCGCCTCTTCGGTTTCTTTCGAAGTAAGCAGATGTAAATAACCCAAGCGCAGTCCGATAAAGAATAAAATGTGATCGCCAAACTGAATTTCCACTTGTGTGGAACGATCAGGACGTTCTTCTTCCGTGCCCCAGAAAATCATACCGCCCAACATGAGGTGCAGCACCAGGCGTTTGCCATTAGCCAAGTGGAAAATCAGATGCTTCGCTCGGCGCTCAACAAATATGATGCGATTACCTGTAAGTTCATTAATGAACAGATCAGGCTCCGTATTTATCGTTTTATCGCGGTTAATTACAACACCTGTAATCAGTAGATCAAGTATTTCCTCGGACAGCAAGGTCCGGTAATTTTCCATTTCCGGCAGTTCCGGCATCGTACATTACCCCTTTTTGGAAGCTTGGTCTGCCTCTTGCGACAGCCACTCCATCAATTTATGCAAATCTTCAAACACATGATCAGGTCGAGCCTTCGCTGCTTGAATGTGTCCATCCATATTATCCCGTGTTGTCACACCGGTAAGTACCAACAGCGTCTCACACCCTGCTGCCACTCCAGCTGCAATATCGGTTCGCATATTATCTCCGATCACTGCCACTTCATGAGACGCCAGGTTTAGCCGGCTAATGGCCGACTTCATTATAACACTCGATGGCTTGCCTATGACTGTAGGATGAACTCCGGTTGCTGCTTCAATTGCTGCTCCAATAGTCCCCGCCCCAGGTGTCAGTCCATCATCGGAAGGAAGCTGCAGATCCGGGTTGGTCATGATGAATTTTGATCCCGCATTAATCCACCTTAGCGCCTTGGTCAGTTTATGATAGGAAAATTCACGATCAATCCCCTGTATCACGTAATCTGGTGCATCTTCCGTCAGCTGTAGTCCTGCTTTTTCTATGGCTTCCAGCAGTCCCGCTTCTCCAATACATGCCACTTTTGCACCCGGGGACTCTTCAGCAACATATTCAGCAGCTGCCACAGCAGAAGTACATACTTGAGACGCGTCGGCAGGTATGCCCATCCCGTTCAGATGATCTGCCACACCTTGTGGTGTACGGGAAGAATTATTTGTTACGAATAAATACGGCTTTCCTAGCTCTTGCAGTGTTCGAATAAGCTGATCGGCTCCTTCGATACGATGTCTGCCATGATAGAGCGTACCATCCAAGTCAATCAGATAGGCCTTAATCACACACAGCACTTCCTTTCTTCATTCCATTAACGTTTCATGTCCTTAATCATTTACCTCGAACTTGACCGCGAACCTATGTATTCAGGCAAAAAATAATGGCTTGCTGGCATATGCACGCAACAAGTCGAACCGGATCGAACACCGACGGTTTAACTCGCGCGTCTTCTGTACAAGCTTGTCATTTCCTGCGCTTTCCCGGAAAATAATTTGAATCATTTCCCTCTTCATATTGCCCATCCTACACGCTTTCTGACCAGATTGCAAAAGGGACCGCGGGAGTTACTCTCCCTCAGTCCCGTGCAATTACCCGGATTTTTATATGACGTGTTTGGCCGTGCGCTGGTTCGGAATCAGGGTTAAGATTCTTGCTTGCGATGCACGACAGGAATAAGCTGGTGTTCGTTTGCAAGTCTGGTATTCGGGAATACGGACTGCGCCTCTTCCAAAAGTGGCTGAAGTTGATCCTCATCCTTATAGCGTGAACTGAAGTGAGTCATGATTAGTTGCCCTACATTGGCTGCTCTAGCCGCTTCTGCCGCTTGTTTAGAAGTACTATGATAGTACTCATGCGCTGTATCGGCCAGATCATGCATGAATGTAGCTTCATGTACAAGTACATCTGCATTGATGGAAAGTGGCTGTACGTTGTCACATGGACGTGTATCACCCAATATGGTGATCACCATACCACGTTTTGGCGCTCCCAATACATCTTCTGGACGAAGCGAATCACCGTTATCCAACGTAATGGTTTCTCCACGTTTCAGTCGGCCGAACAATGGGCCTGGTTTCAGACCATATTCCGCCAGTTTGGCTGGATCCAGGCTTCCTGGACGATCTTTTTCGGTAATCCGGTATCCATAACTGTCAATCCGATGCTCAAGCAATGCAGCTTCCACGATAAAACTGTCATCCTCGAACAGGACGCCGCCCGTATGTTCCACGATATTCAAATCATAGTTAACCCGAGATTGGCTCAGCTCCATTGTTGTACTGATCATTCGTTCCGTACCTGGCGGACCATATACGGTTAATGGTGTGGTGCCACCTTGATAGGCTCTGCTCGAAAGCAGTCCCGGAAGTCCAAATACATGATCACCATGCAGATGTGTAATGAATATTTTCTCCAATTTGCTCAGTTTAAGCGGAGAACTTAAAATCTGGTGCTGCGTCCCTTCCCCGCAGTCAAACAACCACAAAGCTCTGCGCTCATCCAACATGCGTAGCCCAATGGAAGTTACATTCCGTTGAAGCGTAGGTACACCAGCATTAGTTCCCAGGAAATATAGTTCCATTCTGGATCGCACCTCTTTCTGTTGCCAGCAAAAAACCTCCGACAATGCGGAGGGCTTTGCCTGACACTCTACTGAATTTATGCCTTCTCTACATTAAAATACTTAGCTTGCGGGTGGCTGAATACCATCGCTGATACGGAAGCTTCAGGTTCCATCATGAAACCTTCCGTCAATTCCACACCGATATCCTCAGGCTGCAGCAACTTGAATAGCGGTCCTTGGTCTTCCAGATCCGGACAAGCCGGATATCCAAAAGATACCCTGATGCCTTGATAGCGTGCACCATGACGTTGCTTCATGGTCATCTGGGCAGAATCCGGGAACCCCCAGATATCTCTCATCATATGATGCACACGCTCAGCTAATCCCTCTGCTACTTCAAGCGCTACGGATTGTAGAGCATGCGAGCGAAGGTAATCTCCTTGATCTTTCCATGCCGTGGATAGTTCACGCACACCGTGTCCGGCCGTAACAACCATGAAACCAACGTAATCCATCTGACCGGATTCAACAGGTTTCAGGAAGTCGGACAGGCATAGGAACGGCTCGACTTTTTGACGTGGGAACGTAAATGTATGCAAAATATTACTGGTGTCTTTTGGATCATAGATAATGACGCTGTTACCACTGGACTGAGCCGGGAAGAAACGATACATGGCATGTGCCTGAATAATCCCGTCACGAACAGCCTCTTGCATGATATCATCCACGACTGCTTTCAGGTCGGTAGCCTTCTTATTACCTGAAGCAAGCAGTTGTTCTACTGAACCGCGCAACCCCAGATGATGTCCAAGCAACATCTGCATGTTCACATATGGCAGGATATGTGATAAAGGATAGTTACGCATCGTATGCCGCTCCAGATCAGGCGGGACAAGAACCGGATGATCTACAGCAATATCCGAACGCTCCACTCGCGTAAGCTCTGGAAGAGTCTGAACAGCTACAGCACCTGAAGCATCAGCTTCTTTTTCTGCTTCCATCTCCAGTTGCATCACTTCACGTGAAACGGGATTCATCAATTTGTTCGCCAGATCCAGACCATCCATCGCATCTTTGGCATATACAACCATTCCGTTATATTCAGGACGGATACGATTTTTGGTGAATTTACGTGTTAGCGCCGCTCCGCCAACCATAATAGGTACATCAATACCTGCTGTTCGCAAATCCTGAGCGGTAAGAATCATCTGTTGCGCTGATTTTACCAGTAGACCCGAGAGGCCGATCGCATCGACTTTTTCTTCTCGGTATGCCTCAATGATACGTTCTGGTGGTACTTTTATACCCAAATTAATGATCCGGTAACCGTTATTGGAAAGGATGATCTCAACCAGGTTCTTACCGATGTCATGCACATCGCCCTTGACCGTGGCCAGAATGATCTTGCCTTTAACCGAAGTTTCGTTCTTCTCCATGAATTGCTCCAAATATGCTACAGAAGCCTTCATAACCTCTGCACTCTGCAACACCTCAGCTACAATCAACTCATTGTTGTTAAAGAGACGACCTACTTCCTCCATCCCCCGCATCAGTGGACCGTTAATCACTTGAAGTGCTGTATATTTGGCAAGTGCCAGTTCGAGATCTGGTAGCAATCCTTCTTTACTTCCTTCGACTACATATGAAGCGAGACGCTCTTCTAATGAAAGGTTCGAGATTTTTTCCTTCTTCTCAACCTTCTTGTTACGGAACGCCGCTACAAACGCCGCCAGAGTGTCATCATTCGTGTTATATAAAAGCTCTTCGGAGAGTCTGCGTTCTTCTTCAGGAATGGAGGCATAACGCTCCAGTTTCTCTGTGTTCACGATCGCATAGTCAAGACCTGCTTTGGTACATTCATATAAGAATACTGAGTTCAGCACCTCACGGCCCGCTTCAGGCAGTCCAAATGAAATGTTACTGATCCCGAGGATCGTATGACATTCTGGCATCGCTTCCTTAATCACTCTTATACCTTCAATGGTTTCTTTGGCTGAACCGATGTACTGTTCATCTCCGGTACCAACTGGGAACACCAACGTATCAAAAATCAGATCTTCCGGTTTGAGTCCATATTTGTTCACCAGCAAATCGTAAGAGCGCTTGGCTACGTCAAGCTTGTCTTCCCGACTAATCGCCTGACCCCGTTCGTCAATCGTTCCGACAACAACCGCACCACCATATTTATGAAGCAACGGTGTGATCAGCTCAAATTTCTCTTCGCCATCCTCAAGGTTAATGGAGTTAATTATCGCTTTACCTTGCGAGTACTGGAGGGCCAGATCAATTACTGAAGCATCTGTCGTATCGATCATGAGAGGAACCTTAACTTTTTTCACAACCAATTCAAGGAACTTCACCATATCTTCAGACTCTTCGCGGTCTGGGTCTTGTACACACACATCGACAATGTGCGCTCCATTTTTCACTTGAGCACGGGCAATTTCCGAGGCTTCTTCATATTTGCCTTCTACAATGAGGCGTTTGAATTTCCGTGATCCCAGCACATTCGTACGCTCACCAACCATGTATGGACGATTGTCCTGTTCAATATAAATTGGTTCTATACCAGACAATGCCGGTGGATGTGTTCCGTTCATTTCTCTTGGGGGGTACTGGGCAAGTGTGTCGCGCATCGCCCGAATATGTGCAGGGGTTGTCCCGCAACATCCACCAGCGATATTTAACCAGCCCTGTTCGGCAAAAGCACCAATCTTCTGAGCAAGCGAGTCTGGTGACTCATGGTAATTACCATTCTCATCCGGAAGACCCGCGTTCGGGTAACAACTAACGGCAACCGATGCCATCGCGGAAAGTGAGCGAATGTGATCACGCATGAACTCCGGACCCGTAGCACAGTTTAGTCCTACCGAAATTGGGTTAAGGTGTTCTAAGGATATATAAAAGGATTCGATGTTCTGACCTGCAAGGGTCGTTCCCATCGGTTCAATCGTTCCTGATATCATCAGGGGCAGTGTAACACCACTCTGTTCGAAGGCCTGCTGAATTCCAATGCTGCCTGCTTTTACATTGAGGGTATCCTGTGAGGTTTCGAGTAGTAGCGCATCAACGCCTCCCTCTATTAAAGCAAGCGCTTGCTCCAAATAACTGTCGATAAGTTCCTGGAACGTTACTCCCCCAGTTACAGACAGTGTTTTGGTTGTTGGTCCCATCGCACCTACCACATAACGTGGAGATTCAGGTGTAGAGAAACGATCAACCGCAGCTTTCGCAATTCTGGCTGCTTCCAGGTTGATCTCACGTGCCCGATCCTGAATATCGTATTCAGCAAGCACAACGGATGTGGCACCAAATGTATTGGTTTCAATTAAATCCGCGCCAGCCTCCAGATATTCTTCATGAATGCGCTGGATCAGTTCTGGACGAGTAAGCACTAACATTTCATTACATCCATCCAGATCTTCGCCGCCAAAATCTTCGCCAGTCAGATCAACTTGTTGAATCATGGTCCCCATTGCACCGTCGAGGATTAATATTCGTTGTTTTAATGCATCGTGTAGACTAATCTTATCCAATATCTTCACCCCCGCAAAACGTTAGATCTTAGTTTAACAGAAACTAACTTAATGTGAAAGATCGGGTTTGGTCCCGAAAGATGGCGGGTTTGCACGAATATGAACGGAATTTGAGAATCGACAAAAACAAAGCAATCCGATATAATTCAATTAAACCAAGTGGAAAAGAGGGAAAGAACATGGCTGAAATTGTTATCCGAAATACGAACGAACGCATCACTGGTGACGAAAATGTTCGAAATTTCTTAAACAAATACGAAGTATTATATGAGAAGTGGGACGCTTCCAAACTGAACACTGATCTGCAAAATAACTTTGGATTAACTGATGAACAGAAAACCGAGGTATTGGAAACTTACGATTATGAAATCAGAGATTTGGCTGCACGTCGCGGGTACCAGATCTGGGATGTCATCACGCTGTCCGAACAAACACCAGATATCGAAGAAAAGCTGGCCAAGTTCGAAGAGATCCACACCCACGCTGAAGATGAGATCCGTGCAATTGTTGCTGGTAAAGGAATCTTTGTTATCAAAGCTACAGATGATGTGGGCTACTTTAATGTAGAACTGTCTCCTGGAGACGTCATCTCTGTTCCTGAGAATACACCGCACTTCTTCACTTTAATGGAGAACAAACAAATTATTGCTGTACGTCTGTTCATCGAAAAAGATGGCTGGATTGCAGATCCATACCCTGATCCTACTTTTATCAAGAACGCCTAACACTCTCGTGTTACAACTCGCTTAACCAAAACCCCTGTTCAATTGAACAGGGGTTTTCGCATATGCATATGGAGAGTAGTGTACAACATCGGTGTATTATATAAAATAATGCGGGTATTTCGCCCTTATCGATTCCTGTTCAATAACAACGAGTCTAAGATGAGCTTCCATCACCTGAACAGCTTGCTCGGTCTGACGCTCTGTGATAAGACGATAAATCTCTTTGTGCTGGGAGATAATGACCTCCAGGTTGGAGTCCTCCGCTAGACGTAATAAACGCAACCGATTAAACGGAATATTCAGTTGTTGCAACATTTTCCATGTTCTCAGCTTACCAGTGCCCTGAAACAAAATCTGATGAAACTCTTCATCCAGTTCAAAAAGTCGATAGAAATTGTTTTTCCCTATACAGACTTCCTGCATTGCAATGTTGGTCTCAAGTCGAAATCTGAACTCTTCAGGAAAAGAAACACAAGCCAAAGTCACGATTTCCTTCTCCATCTTCTCCCGCATAAACCTGCCTTCTTCCACATGCTCCAGATTAATATGAGAGACAATCGTTCCACTCTGGGGAATAATGTCCAGCAGTTCTTCTTCAGCAAGCTTCATGAATGCTTCTCTCACGGGTGTTCTGCTGACCTGCAGTTCATCTGCAATCTCTTTCTCTGAAATCTTGGTACCCGGCTTAAGTTCCAGATGAAGAATTCGTTCTTTTAACAGGTTATATGAATATGCCCGGGTCGAGCCTCTAATTTTTTGATTAAGTGACATGCCTAGACCTCTTTCTATCAGCCGTATTCATTCATCTTAGCACAAATTACCGTTCCACTTATATATCGGTGTGAAACGGTAATCTGGCCAACATCAACTATATTATTGCTTGTTTTCTTTGTAGGCTTTGTACGTGTCATTTGCCAGCTTCAGATAATTAGATAATCCTTGACTATCCAGCTCTTTGGCAAACGTATCGAATTCAGACAAGTCTCGCTCACCCAAGATAAATTTAAGTGTATTTTGATCCGAATAATCTTTCAGTGGTGTACTCAGAAGTGTCACCCGTTCACGGTCCTCTGAAGAGTAAGGAATTGGTGGTTCTGCCGGGGTCACTTCCTTGGTATCCTTCATGTCTTGTTGGAATTTCAACTCTTCTTCACTAAACATCGATTGCAGCAGATCTGTCGTACCACCGTAGGCAAATACTCCACCAGAGAAACCAAAGTCAATACGCAGATCCTTCGTGCCTTTAGGATTCAAGCCATTGTAGTTCACATCTTCTACCAATTCACGTTTTCCGCCCTCTTTGGTAAATGTTTCGCCTTCAACGCCCCATTTGGCAAACTCTTGACCCTCATCACTGTAGTATAACCAATCCACAAACTGAATAATGGCTTTGAAGTTTTCGCTTTTTTGAATTTTCCCGGATATCATGACACCGTTTTCAAGTCTTGAGCCAGACATTAATTGCCCTTTTGGCCCACCAGGAACTGTAATCTTCGCAACAGAGTATTTACCTTCTCCCAGCGTTTTGTTCATATCATTTCGGTGCAGCACCACCGTTTGGGAATTACCATTAATCATGAATGATTTGCCGGATACAAATTTCTGTACAGCCTGATCATCATCCTGTGTGAAACTTTCTTTGTCCAGCAATCCTTCGGATACCAACTTGTTAAAGTACGTTAGCATTTCCTTATACTCCGGCGTAGTAGCCGTGTACACAAATTCATCCTGATCTTCCTTATACGTCAATCCGTTACCAAAACCCCATCCAGCCTTGGTACCAAAGCCGGTAGCCGCAATACCTAATGTGCTATTAAATTTGAAACGGTCCGAGAACGGAACGGAATCCGGGTACAGCTCTTTGAGTTTCTTTGCAGCGTCATACAGTTCATCCCATGTGGTTGGGATCGCAATGTTATTTTCTTCAAAAACATCTGTTCTTACGATTAATGTATAATCTGGCCATACTTCTTCATGCAGACCCGGGAGTACATAATACTTGCCATCTTCCTGTCGAAGTCCTTCGATTTCTTCTTCCAATCCCCATTTTTCCACTTTATCCTTGAAGTTGGGCATCAAATCAATATAATCACTAACGGGCAGAATCGCACCGGAAGATACAAAAGCAGATTCTTCACCAGGATAGGTCTTTGGAATAACCAGCGGTGCATCACCAGAACTGATTAGAAGAGATCTCTTCTGAGAATAGTCACTCATAGGAACAATCGTTGGCTCAAGTGTAACACCAGTCATTTCAGTCATTTTTTTGAAAAGCAACCAGTCTTTTTTGTACGGATAGGTAGGTTGATCACTATACAGTATCGATAGATTAAACGGCTCAGTCGCCTTGAATGTATCCCCTACATTGTACGTCTCCATCGCTGACTTGGTTTGAACTTCTGTGACGTCACCTCCGGCTCCATTACCGTTGCTACATGCTGCCAGAACAACGGTCATCATTGATGCCAACACCATTTTACCAACAAACTTACGTGGCTTTTGATTCATTTAGGTTATCCCCCTGAATTTGGTTTAGGTTGACCTTGACTTAAAACTTTTTAATCAATAAAAAGCGAGCGCTCGCCTTTATCACCGGAGTGTTCCGTGTAAATCATCTTTAGTTCAATTTATATAGCTGCTACGTATTACTGTTTAACAGACCCTAACATGATACCGGTTACAAAGTATCTTTGAACAAATGGATAGATGGTGAGTATCGGCAAGATGGTTAATACCATCGTTACTGACTTAATATTGGCAGCAATCTGTGTCAGGTTATCAGCTGAGGTTGCACCGGCAGATGCCCCGCTTGTCGCTCCTGCAATCATATTGCGCAAATAAATGGTGACCGGGAACAGTTCTTTTTTGTCCAGATACAGAAAGGCTGGGAACCAGGAATTCCAATGACCTACTGCGTAGAACAGCACCATGGTTGCCATAACTGCTTTACTAAGCGGCAATATAATGCGTAACAAGATCCCATATGTGTTCAAACCGTCAATGGAGGCAGCTTCCTCCAGTTCTTCAGGCATATTTTCAAAAAATGACTTCATGATCAGCATGTTGTATATGCTAATTGCGCCAGGAACAACAAGTGCCCACATGGTGTTGTTGAACCCAAGGGAATTAATCAACACATAGTTTGGAATCAATCCACCACTGAAGAACATCGTGAATACGGCGAACATGGTCAGAAACTTGCGACCCATCAACCTCTTTTTGGACAGGGCATATGCGAAAATAGTCGTCATAAACATGGAGATTAACGTACCTACTACAGTGTAGATAATCGTATTTTTATAATTCGTCCAGAACATACTGTCACGTGAGATGGTCTTGTATGTCTCCACATTGAATCCTCTTGGGAACAGACTAACCTTGCCCGAATTAATATAGGACTCACTACTGAAGGATTGAGCCACGACATTTAAGAATGGATAGAGCGTTATAAATACCACGAACAGCAGAAAGATGACATTGAATACTTTAAATACCTTGTAAGATCTGGATTCCTGCATGGTGCTCCTCCTTTACCATAAGCTTCTTTGTGTCAGTCTGCGTGAAATGGCATTTACGGAGAACACCAGAATCAGACCGATCAGCGATTCGAACAAGCCAATTGCGGTAGCATAACTGAAGTTACTGGATTCCAGTCCAACCCGATACAGGTAAGTGGAGATCACATCAGATGTCTCGTAGATAAGCGGATTGTACAAGAGTAAGATTTTTTCAAATCCAACTGCCAGGAAATTACCCATGTTCAAAATCAATAACGTCACAATCGTTGGCAAGATCCCTGGTAACGTTACATGAATCGTTTGCTTCCACCGATTGGCACCATCGATACGCGCAGCTTCATACAAAGAATCATCAATGGTTGTCAGTGCAGCCAGATACAGAATCGCTCCCCAACCCATACCCTGCCATACCTCGGAAGTGATATAGATTGTTCTGAACCACTCAGCCCTCTGCATAAAAGGAATATTGTCTCCGGTGAAGAAAGCCACCAGTCCATTAATGGAACCATTCACTGCTGTCAGCTGCAGGATCATACCCGCAACGATAACGATAGACAGAAAATGAGGCAGATATGACGCGGTCTGTACAAACTTCTTGAATCGTTTACTTTTCACTTCGTTAAGCATCAAGGCAAAAATGATTGGAACCGGGAATGTAAAGAGTAACGCAAGTCCGCCTAACATCAGCGTATTACCGAATACTCTCCAGAAGGTAGGGTCCTCAATGAACATTTTGAAGTACCTTAATCCAACCCACGTTTCTCCAAATATACTTCCCCCGGGAACAAAACGTCTGAACGCAATCACATTACCAATCATCGGTCCATATTTGAAAATAAGGAGATAAATGATGGGAAGGATTAATAGTGAATACAGCTGCCAGTCTTTGCGAAACAAGGTTGCTGCCGTTCGTAATCTGCTCTCTTTACGTAAAGATGTCATGGTTAACGTTGTTTTAGCGGTTTCCGACTCCATGTGTTTTCACTCCGATCCAGGACTTGATAAGTAAGAGTAATTCATGTACAATCTCCATCGTTTCTCCTCTTGTAGAAGACAACAACTCCTTTAACTTCACCCCCACTACCAAATAGATAATTGCTGAATGTAAGCGATATCAATTTGATGTATTATGTAGAATCACACAATCCAAGGTGCTTCACCTCATTCATTAGCACTTACTAAGTGGTGTGATTTCCAAATCGGAAGAAGATACTCTAAAATATTAAGCGCTTACAATCAATCGAAAATAATAAGCAATAACTCCCTGCCTCCATTTAATGAAGTAAGTCAAAAAGATATTGCTTTATGACAATTTAAATACTAGTCATACTAGTATGTTAGTTATATTCTAATCCAGCTTCCCTCTAATTTCAATAACTTTTAGCAAAAAAAATGGAGATCTCTTTTAACAAGGTAATTTACTCAACAAGCTCAAATAAAAAAACATTGGTAACTTCAAGAACGACATCATCGTTCATTGAAGCTTCCAATGTTTCAGGGTGCTGAGGAAAGATGTTATAACTGATTCCGCTTAGAAATTAGCAATAAGCTGATTTAATTCCGATAAATGTGTTATTTCATGGTCTGGCGCATACGCTTCATTGTTGGTCTTATGCTCACGGTTAATCCATACGGATTGGATGCCAGATGATAAAGCACCACGAATATCAGTCGTTAACTTGTCTCCAACCATCATGCTCTCTTCGGGTTTAACACCCAGTTTACTCAAAGCATGTTCAAATATCGACGGATCTGGTTTTCCTTTTCCGAAGTTACCCGAGATAATAATCTCATCAAAGAACGGAGTCAATTCAGGTACACCATCCAACTTTTCTTGTTGCAAAGCAGGACAACCGTTTGTTAATAATAACAGTTTGTACTTTCCTTGTAACTGACGCAAGGTATCCATCGTTTCTTCGTACACATGAGGTCTGGATCTCCGTTCTACTCCAAACTGCGCAGCAAGTTGTTCAGCAAGATCTTCCCGATCTATACCCAACTTCAACAAGCCACGACGCCAGGATTCTTTACGGTAAACTGGAGCAAGCTGTTCCAACTGACGGAACTCAGGTTGATCCCCACCAGTAAAGTTTGCCCATAGGCCTTCAAACGGATTGATTCCAATCATTTTGGTAAAAGGAAAGGTTTCATATGATTCATACAGCCCACGTGCCTCATTACGAACAGCTTCTTCAAGTTCTTCTGGTTTTACCCCAGTCTCTTTCGCTGCGATTAGACAAGTCTCATGAAAAGCTTCTCGAACACTACGCTCATCCCATAATAAAGTATCATCCAGGTCGAACAAAATCGCTTTTAACGCCATTCCGATCATCTACCCCTTTATGCAATAATTACTTTTCGACGGTTTCCATGGTGATCTGGTGTGCTTTTGCAAATTTCAGCAAACGTTCTGCAATCGCATCTGTATCGTAACGGTTCAATAACTTGGTAAACACCCATCTTTTCCCGCGACTGTTATGTTCGATAACAACTGTACCTGGTTCAATTCTGAATTTGACGATATCGTCAACCCCAATTGAACGTTCACGATTACCCTTCGTCGTTATAATCCGATTACTGCTAATCTTGATGTATGGACGGCGAAGCATGAAGATGACTGCCAAAAATACGTAAAGCAGCATGGTCACCCAGTCCCAAGTTGTCATTGGAGCTTGCACAAGGAATGTGCTCATAAACAGATACAAAAAGGCGAGACCGATCAAAAATATTGGGAACAACAAGCTGCGTCCCTTAAAGACTTCTTCACCTGGTGTACCTGTGATTGGTTGACCACTTTTTTTGCGTTGCTGATTTAACTGCTTGGAATTTTTCTTAACCGTTCTCTCGAACGAACGCGACATGAGAATCCCCCTTATGTGTCTTTGTATCGGCTTACATAACTGTAAACCAACATTTCCCCCTATAAATTGCACACTCAAAATAACAGGAAGAAACCTAAATATCATAATGATATCATTAGGTTTCGTTAGTGTTTGAGTTTGCCTTGGTGGCCTTTGTCATTCTCATCATCAACAATCTCAATGGTATCCAGTTGTTGTCTGAAATTGCTGCGAATATTACTCAAATAAATCTCTCTTAGTTCGGCACGTTCAGCAAGTTCTTCCTCCGACAATCCAGTGGACTTTTGCTTACGAGCCAATTCGTTAATGCGTGCTACCAGACTATCTATATCCAAGCTTGTCCCCTCCAAAAATACAAAGTCATATTAACTTTGCCATTATAAAGGCAGCTTGTCAAGCTGACACGCGCTAACACTCATTGATGTGCATTTTATTCTGCAAATTGCGGTAGAGCTAGTACTTGACCCACTTGGATGGAAGTTGTATGAAGTTGATTCACTTTCTTAATTGCTTCTATATAAATACGTGTATCCATATTCGTCGGTTTATGTTCCAAAGAAATACTCCATAATGTTTCCCCTTGTGAAACAGCTATCTTTCCTCCAGGCAGAACATCATTCTCATTGCCGGCAAATACAGTTAAAACGGTGCTGCATCCAATAAATATAATCATAGAGGTAATGACTACCTTTAACATCCATGAAGAAATCTTGAAACGCGCTAAAACCTTCTTGTAGTTCCCTATGTTAGACTTCACCAGTTCCGAATTCATTGGTTCATAAATGCTTTGATAAGTAGAATATCTCATTAAATACCCGCCTCCAAACGTTTGTTCCTATCTATTGGAATCAATATAACACGAACACTTGTTTTGTTCAATAGATTTTTAGAACAATTGTTCGCTTCTTTTTTGAAGGAGACATATCTTATTTCAAGTACTTTTGCAAAGCATTTGCAGTATTATGCTCTGACTTTTGGACAATTTCTGTTCTATAAGTTAAAAAACACTGATTTAATGCTATTTTATTTAGAACTTATGTTTGTACGAACGGAGGTTCTATGTTATAATTTTCCCAAACGTTACTAAAATGGGGTTGATACGGTATGTCGAAGATATCCAGCAGGCAGCAGGCTATTCTGGAGTTTATACGAAATGAAGTCCGGTTGAAGGGGTATCCTCCTTCCGTACGGGAAATTGGTGAAGCGGTTGGACTGGCTTCCAGTTCAACAGTACATGGACATTTGGATCGTTTGGAGAAAAAAGGTTTGATCCGACGCGACCCTACCAAGCCAAGAGCCATTGAGCTTTTGAGCCAGGAAGAATCTGAGCATTCTCATCAATTTGCTCATAGCGTTGCACGTATTCCTGTTGTTGGTAAGGTTACAGCCGGGGTTCCAATCACTGCAACCGAGAACATTGAAGACTACTTCCCTCTTCCTACACATTATGTAGGCGAACAGAAAGTGTTTATGCTTTCGGTAGTCGGAGATAGCATGGTGGAAGCTGGAATCGTTAACGGAGATTACGTTATTGTCCGTCAACAGCAAACTGCTGATAACGGTGATATCGTCGTTGCAATGACTGAAGACGATGAAGCTACAGTGAAAACGTTCTATAAAGAGAAAGATCATATTCGCCTTCAACCGGAGAATGCGACCTTCGAACCTTTACGTTTGAAACATGTTAGTATTCTGGGTAAAGTCATTGGCCTTTTCCGAGATATTCATTAATATTTAACTTGAGTAACAAAACTAGATGTAATGAAATACGAAAGAGGTTATCCTGATCAACAGGACAACCTCTTTTTTCATGTTTATGTTATTTTAGCGGCTAATTATTCACTGCGTTTCAGAACACTCTTGTGATGCGAGAACACATCAAAGCTCTGTTGTCCGTGATATGAGCCCATACCGCTCTCTCCTACACCACCAAACGGGAGGTAGTGTGAAGTCATATGAGAAAGTGTGTCATTAATACATCCCCCACCGAAGGATACTTGATTCAGAACCTGATCCTGCAGCTGCTCATCCTGTGTGAAGAGATATAGCGCCAATGGTTTTGGCCGGCGAACAATCTCATCCAGCATAGGATTCAGGTCACTGTACGTAAATACAGGAAGAATCGGACCGAAGATCTCTTCTTGCATGACAGCTGATTCCCAGTTCACATCACCAATTACCGTCGGCTCAATAAGCAACTGCTCACGTACAGAACGCCCACCAATTAGTGTTTTGCCATCTGTGAGGAATTTCGACAACCGATCAAAATTACGCGCGTTGACAATATGCGGGAAATCAGAGTTCTGTAACACATCGTCCCCAAATTTATCTTTGATCTCTGCGCCAATCAGATTGATCAATTCATCATGAACTTGTTCATGCACAAGCAAGTAATCCGGAGCAACGCAAGTTTGCCCTGCATTCAGGAACTTTCCACGAACAATACGCTGGGCCACCAGCTTCAGATCTGCATCACTGTGGACAATAGCAGGACTCTTGCCCCCTAGCTCCAGGGTTACAGGAGTTAAATGCTCCGCTGCTGCCTTCATAACAATGCGACCAACCCCCGTACTGCCTGTGAAGAAAATATAATCAAACTTCTCTTTCAACAATGCTGTGCTAGCCTCGACTTCCCCTTCCATAACCGCAATATACTCCTGAGGGAAGATCTCCTGAATCAGATCATACGTCAGACGAGATACGGCTGGTGTTAATTCAGAAGGCTTGATAACTGCACAGTTACCGGCTGCAATTGCTCCAATCAGTGGACCAAAGGCCAGTTGGAAAGGATAGTTCCAAGGTGCAATAATAAGAGCCACTCCGTATGGTTCAGGGTAAATGGTACTCACCCCATCCGGCATAGCCGAATTGGTTGGGACTTGTTTTGGTACAGCCCATTCCTGCAGGTGTTCTAATGCAAAATCCAGTTCACCCAGAACAATGCGAATCTCGGAACCGTAAGCTTCCGCCTCTGATTTGTTCAAATCTGCCCGAAGTGCATCTTGAATCCGTTGCTGATACTTTTCAATTCCCTTTCTAAGCTGTTGAAGTGCATTAATCCGATACTCGATATTTTTAGTTTGTCCTGTATAAAAAAATGTACGTTGTTCTGTCACAAGTTGTTTTGCCTGATCCATATTAACATCTCCAATTAATTATTTAAAATTAAATTGTTTAAAATTTAATTAAAGTATACCTCTTCTATATGAAACTTTCAACATACAAATGAAACATCCATTTGTATGTATTTGAACGATGGTTGGAATTTTAAATGAGTGAATGCTAGTATTCCTTTCTATTTCATGGCTATCAGAATTTCTAAGGAAGTTTGATTTAAATCTTTTGCTTCAGACAGTTTAATATTAATGAAAAGTGAGTTTTGCGATTATCTAAATCGACGAACGAATATGTTTGTTATAAAGGTAAGCCTTGGTCACAGATAAACACAAAAATGTTACGTGGGCAAGTGAAGAAGAATCAGGGGACATGTTTTGGCAATTTGCTTTCAGATGATTTATCCATTCCCGGCCACAACTTCACAACGAGCAGATTTTAATCCAACAACTACTCCTGAGAGCTGTCTTCGAAGAAAGGGTTAAATAATATCAAATCAACTTGTACTACTTCTATTAAAAAAAGTCATCTAGTATCTCACTCATCCGCTGCATTTCATGATCGTCCAAATCTGTTTAGATTGGATATACTATTTAATCAGTTGGAGGAATTTTTGGAAGTTACGTTAGTAGATCTGTAGGGGGTGAAATACAAATCACAATGTAATATATATCATAATTTTACATAGAATTATATGGTATTTTTAGAAAGTAAAGTTTTATAATTCATTCAAAAAAATTTAGGAGGTATTTACATGAAAAAGAAACTAGCCACAATTGGAGCGCTCACTGCTATAGTAGCAAGTATTGCTGTTCCAGCATCACTTGCTTCTGCCTCATCTTCTGTTCAAGGTTCTTTAACTGCACAAAGTGTTACGATTCAGGCGACGCAAAAATATGTGAGATATTCAGATGCTAACAATAAGTATGGAGATGCGAAGTATGTTCCAAAGACATATACTTATGCTGATGGAGTTTGGTATGGAGTACTCAATCTAGCATCTACTACCTACTCAAACGGATTATATTACGGAAACTATGAAGGTTACGTAACGAAAATGGAGTAATTTTGTCATCACAATAAAATTCACGTATATTAAATATAACAATACTAAAAGAAGGCTTCTGAATTCTAAAGTGTACCCTTTGTAAAGGACATTTTGAAAAAAAACTAGGCAACTTGTTGAAGCTGCTGTCTGTATTTTACAGGCGGCAGCTTTTTCAAATTCCATTGCCCTCGATAATGATTGTAGTACGTCATATAACTCTTAATTTCTCGTTTTACTTCTTCTAATGTTTCGCAATCTTTGATATTCGTTTCATCCTTAAAATGCCCAAAGAACGATTCTTGGGGAGCATTATCCCAACAATTGCCTCGACGTGACATGGATTGTCTTAATCCCATTTTCTTCACTACGGATTGGAATTGTGGTTTCGTATAACGAAAGCCTTGATCAGAATGGATCAACGCATCTTTGGTTAAATGGCGATGCTTCTGTAATTTACGAAGCGTGTTTAGCGCAATTCCTATACTTAACGAAGAAGAAACTTCATACGCTAAAATTTCATTCGTCTGTGCGTCTTTAATCGTCGATAAATACGCACGTTTATTGACTTTTTACGTTAAATATGTGATATCGCTTAATAACACCTTTCCCGCCTCGCCTGGCTTAAAATTGCGCTGTAATTCGTTTGGACAAGTGCGATGTTCTTTCGTTGCTTTTGCCATTCTACGGGCTGGATTAGACTTTCGAATGGGACAGATGATCTCAAATTTCTTCATGATCCGGCGAATCCGCTTCAAGTTGAACGTCATTTTGTACTGATTTTCTAACGTCATTTTGATTTGGTGTGCTCCTTTTTTTCGTCCACGAAAATGATACGCCTTTACAATCTTATCTGTTTTGGCTTTAGCTACACGCTTCTGCACTGATTTTTCAGAGAAGCAATTGTAGTATCCAGAACGTGATACTTCCATAACATCGCATAGATAGCTGATTAACCGTTTCATTTATACGTTCAGATCGTCCGATAAATGAGTTCAAACTTCAGCTCTGGTGCCACTTTTATTTCTTTTTCAACATCTGCCTTTCGAGTAGATCGAGTTTTTTTAGCAGTTCATTTTCCGCTCGTAACAATTGATTTTTTGCTTCTAATCGTTCAATCTTTTGTTCTAATGTTAATTCACGTTCCGATGGGCGACCTGAATTTGTTTTACGTGTATCCTGTAAGCCTTCTACACCCGCTTCACGATACGAAGCACGTCAACGTTTTCCGGAAGAACGAACACGCTCCAAACCAATACATTCAACATCTAAGCCTGCTTCTTCAAAAATGTCTCGTGGCAGTTTCCCCTGTTCATTTTGTGCAATGAAATGGCGCTTAAATTCATCGGTGTACGTAATCGCCTTTTCGCTAACAGCGATTACATTTGGATTCCGTTTTAGCAGTTCTTGTTCTTTCTTTGTCAGTAATCTTTTCGTCGTAACATTTCCGCTCCAACCTCTTTTTTTTCATTATAAACAAAATACCCTATAAGATGGGCTTTTTTCAAAGTGTCCATCTTATAGGGTACATTTTAACTTTAATCGGCTTTTTCTATCCCACAACATAAAAGAATTAATACTCGTTTACTGGACCACAACCAAAAGGTTGGCAAGTCTGGATTGTCGAAGCGGTATCAATAAAATCGGTATAATCATGATATTTGTAATAATGATGGTCTTTCCTGATGAATAAAGTCGCATTAAAATCACTATGCTTAACATCTCTAGTATATGTTTTTGTTACCCAATAGGCTCTGGGTGCATCCTTAGAAACATAATAACCACCGATGCTTACAAGTATGCCCGCTATTCTACCACCTACAGGTCCTCCTATAAAGGAAGCAAGTATACCTGCTATTGCAGAAGCAGTTGCATATATTATCTCTGTGGAATTTTCTACTTTGCCTTTATATACATAACCGTCTGCTAATGCTTGTGGCGAGAAACTGAGATCTTCGTGAATAGGTTTTATTTCGTTTGTAGCATAATTCACTTCGCCAGTTTGAAGATTTTCATACTTTACTTTAGTCTCATCAACTTTTGTAATTTTTAACTTATCTTTACCATTTAAATCTGTTGCAATATAATAGCTGTCATATTGAATTAATGTAGAACCGTCTTTAAAAGTGATGGAATTATCGGTTGTACTTTCGACTAGTTCTAAAAGGCTATTTTCCACTTGAAGTGCTGGGAAAGAATTTGCCTGATCTTGAGCGAATGCTGGAATTGAGATAGATGTAGAAAGCATGACTCCGGCTAAAATGTTTTAGCAATTTTCATTGTTTGTATCATTTTAGTCCTCCATTCAATTCTAATCTTTCTTTTTTCTAAAAAAATCGAATTTGATTACGTAATCAAACAAAGATGTAATCACAATAGCACCAATTGGAATAAACAAATAAACCCAGAACGGATTATTTGGAGCTTCGCCAGGCGGAGAATCTGTTAAAATAAAGTAAAGAACAATGCAATAGATTATAGCCAATACAATACCTGTTATGTTTCTATTTTTCATAGTTGCTCTCACCTCTTGTTCACAGAATCAAGTATTGTATTTCCAACTCAAAAATATTATGACATAAATTTGGTATAATTTCTCTTATATACCTTAAAGTTTTTAAATAATATTTATGATGATAGCTTTAACCAGTATAATCCCCTTTGCTCAACAACTATTTTCAGTACTATATTTCGTTTTTAATATCTGACTCCCTATCTCAGCGTTGCAGTTGCTATATAATAATATGTAACTTCTCATGCGCTAGGATACTAAATGATATTTTCAGTTAAACGCACAATGATTAGACACATCTCTATTCCGACACTTGGTACAAGGTATAAGTTCTGGTCTCGAACTAAGGACATGAACTATAAAGCTAAAGTATGGTCAAATTCTCTGAAATAGGGTAGAATTGTTATAGTTACTTTCTCAGCGATAAAACAAATGTAGTAGACTAAACATAACTTTCGGAGCCAAATATGACTCCTGCACAAACGAGCCTTATATACAAAGGCTCGTTTTTTGATTTATCTTGTAAAATATCTTTTCCGTTACTAATTCGAAGATTTTCCTTTTTACATCTTTCAACAACAACATTTTACTGCTCTGTTCGATACTTTGATTAACTTGCGCTCGCTGTAAGGCGGTTTTACATACACAAAAAAAGAAATAACGTTCTATACAGTACCCGTTCTCTCGACATGTGCCATCATCTCTTATCAGAAGTTTTCCCATCATTCCTACAGCTACCCATTCTGGACGCTCCGTATAGGACGGATGCTTTCCATATAAAAGCTCGATCTTCCATAATGCCTCAACCGTTTTTGGCATCTCGCTGAACTGAACATTCGGCGCAAACCATCAAGCCCCTAGAAAAGAAAAAAGACGACCCACCAATTCGAGTCGCCTTCATTCCAACTCAATGCCAGTTTAAAAAATCACGAAACGACCCAAACAGCTCCGTCAAAATACACCCCGAAAATGAAGGGGAACTAGAGAAGCTGAAGAACAATTGGATCGGACAAACTTCATGAATAAGCATAAATCTTCATAATAAACAGAAAAGTTTCAGCGCTAAGTACACAAGTAGATCTTATATAAACTCGAAGTCATAGCTCACGTTTTTAAAACTTGATGATACGAACAAACACTCTAAACAGCGACCTATTGTAAATCATCACCATAAGATATCATTATTTTAGCCCGGTATCGGTTAGTATTAATCCACATTTACAGGCTCGATCACTTCGAATAAAAATGGATTACCATTTAAATATTCTCTTATGTATGCTTGGGCATACTTTTGTTCATCGATTAAACTGGTTGTTTCTCTTGGATCAGAGGAGTGATGGCAGGTGTTCTCGATCATGAACATGACAAAAAAACATTCCAGATCCCGAATATAGTCCGTTTCCAACTTCCTAATACTCTCATAACCTTGGACAAGCATCCATCGATGTTTTGGCCAAAGCTCCAATATGGTACCTGCCATATCATAGAGATAATATCCGTACCCACATCTTCCAAAATCAATCGGATAGGGTTGATTATCTCTAAAAACCATATTACCGGTATGTAAATCAGCATGAATGAGCCCATAGTTATGTTCACTTGGATGCATCGTGGTAAGTTGGGATACGACCTTCTCAGCTGCATCTTGATACAGCTTCCACCCCTCTTCGGATAAAAAACGTTCATAATAACGTTCCAACTTAGCCATTTCACGTTTAAAACTTTCTACTCCCCAAGTAGGTCTTACAAAATCAGAAGGTGGATTGAAATCCTTTGCCGCTGCATGGAGCCTGCTCATCAATACACCCATATTATATGCTTGATTATCTGTAAATTCACCTACTGCTTTTTCACCTTCTATCCACCGCATCATCGTTACATAAGGGCGCCTATATCCTATCTCTGTTTCGATGTCCAATACATAAATACTATCACAATTTGCCATCCCTTCTGGTACAGTTAGATCTTTCGATTTGTTCAGGGCTTGTAACAGTAGGAGCTCCGAACGAATTTCCTCTCTGCTTAATCGGTCCGAATGAATGCGAAGTAAATAATTGTTATCTGTACTGGTTTCAATTTTATAGGTGATCGTATCGGATAGTTGAATAAACTGGATGTTATCCCATTCTAAGTCATACTTTCGAATTGCAGATAAAGCGACTTTCCTTGCTCTGATTAATAACGCCCGCCGTTCTTCATCAGTATCAAATCTAAAAAAATCATTCATTTGTTATGCCCCTACAGTTTTATGAAGTAAACCAACTACTTCTCTTATATGTTATTATAACGATAGTAAAAGCTTGAAAATATGTAGTAAACAATTTAAACCATAATATACACAAAAAAGTCACATTAGAATTTCTTCCAATGCGACTTTTGTTAAACTATTATTTTGTATAACGATCTTTTTAATAGTATCGCTTGAAAAGAAAAATCGATCTGAAAGTTTCTCGATAGTGCCACCATCGAGAAACTTTCGCCGGATTTCATCATTTCTAAGATTAAAATTTTTCTACTGCCTGAATTTTCACTCCAATTTTTTACGCAAACCTTTTGATTTAGGGACGTAAACCAATCCACCGTTAATATACTTTTGTATTTCATTTAGTAATTCTTCTGGAAAGATGATGTCGGCATTTACATATCTCATGATAGCCGCTCCTTAAAATAGTTGAATTTTAAGGTAGTAAAGTCTACACTATAACAATTATCACTATCCGGATTTAAGCGGTTACTTATATTATTAGCTCTATACAAACAACCGCCGTTGTTCATAAAATAGACTTTGTATAGAACATATCTCGAACATTGTCATAGTGTCTCCCCTTCATAGATAACATTCAAACTAAAATATGTCTTCATTGGAAATAGAATGCTATCTCAATAGTAACATATTACTCCAAGTGGGCGAAGTGTCAACACTATACAATTAAGTCGTTTGAGCTAAACTGTCACATCTCATCTATTCCTTACGGACCATCAATATTAGACACTCCACATGTATCGAGTACGTGAATACTTTAAGCTCCTTCCTGCAAACTCAGCGTTGCCGATGCGATATCCAGTTCAATTCTCTGCTTTATCACTAGCGATGATATGGTTCACCGCAGTTAATCTTAAACTAAACTGCCCGCTAGCTTAATGAATTAGAGCAGTGACAAGTAGTTAAATACTTATCTAATCGGTAATCAGATCATTTCCTTTTCGGCAATCGGTACAAGTTCTGGTCTCGAACCAAGGACAAGAACTTTAAAGCTAAAGTATGGTCAAATCCTGTGAAATAGGGTGGAATTGTTTTAGTTACTTTTCCGCAAGAAACCTCTGCACTAATCCAAACATAGTTATTGGAGCCAAATATGACTCCTGCACAAACGAGCCTTAGTTACCGAAGGCTCGTTTTTTGATGATTTCTTTAAAATATCTTTTCCGGCTTTAATTTGAAGCTCTTTCTCCTTTTTCATCTTTAACCCAGAACATTTCACTACTCTGCTCAAAATTACGCTTACATCGCCGTGAGGCGGTTTTACATACACAAAAAAGGAACTAACGTTCCATTAGGAGGAATCAAATTGGCAATTTTCAAGAAATTAAAAAGTGGCTGGAGGTATCGGTTAAAGTACACCGATCCGTTCACTCAACAACAAAAAGAGAAATCCGAGGCTGGTTTTCGAACTAAACCAGAAGCTGAATTGGCTGCTGCTGAATTTTTAAGGCAGCTAAAGCAAGGGTTCGAACAGACCGACATTCCTTTGGTCAATTACATTCGAAATTGGATAAATAACTACAAAAAAGAAGTTGTACGAAAGAATACGATCAAACTACATGAAAACAACCTTAATACCCATATCAAACCTTATTTTAAGCGTCTGATGCTCAAAGATTTAAAACCAGATATATATCAGGTCTTTTTAGACTCTCTATTTAAAAAGGGACTCAGCAAACGTACGGTTGAGATCATCAACTCTACTGTATACTCAGCCATGGAACATGCACTGATTCAAGGAAAAATATTACGCAATCCATGTAAAGGTTCAATTATTAAAGGAGCGCACAAAAAGAAGACGATCCAATTCATTGATTCAGAAGACATCCCCAAATTTCTTCATACGGCTCGAGGGTATGGGTACATTTATTGGATTTTCTTCAAAGTGCTTATTGAAACGGGGTTACGAAAAGGCGAAGCTGCCGCTCTAAAGTGGTCGGATATCAATTTCAAAGAAAAGATGATCCGTGTTGATGTAACACTCGATTTTCAAGCTGAAGACGAGGACGAACTTTTCGGAGATACAAAAACCGGAAATTCTACCCGCACCATTAATGTAAGTAACGGAATCATAAATGATTTGAGGTATCATGCTTCATGGCAGAATCAAAATAAGATCAATTTAGGGGAGTCCATGTACAGACACGATTTAAATCTCGTCTTGTGCAGGAATGATGGTAGTCCGATGCCTAAATCTAGTCTTTTTAATGCTTCGAAGAGAATTTTGAGAAAAGCGGGTTTAAGTGAGGATTTAACGATCCATTCCTTCAGACATACCTATGCCGTGATCATGCTTGAAGCTGGGGCCGACATAAAATTTGTACAAGAGCAGCTTGGGCATGGCAGTGTGCAAATTACATCCGATATGTATGCTCATATTTCTAAAAAGCTAGAGAAGTGTAACATTGATAAATATGAAGAGTACACTTCCCGTATTTTTGGATCAGAAAATCAAAAACCGGGGGACGTTTGGGGGACGCAACCTCAATAGAAGTGCAATTCCCTCAAAACGTTCCCCGGTTCATTCCTTCAAAACCCGTAGTTACAAGGTTTTTTCGACTAGTACAATGTGATATATTGATCGCGTTCCCATTGGTGGACTTGTGTTCTATACATATCCCACTCAATTTCTTTCAGCTCATAGAAGTGAGCCAAGGCGTGGTCGCCGAGAGCATCACAGATGACTTCGCTGCGGATCAATTCATTCAATGCTTCTTTCAGGTCAGCTGGCAAGCTTGGAATGCCTTCTTCCACACGCTCTTCTTCTGACATGATGTAGATGTTACGGTCAATTGGAGTTGGTAAGGAAAGCTCACGTTTGATTCCGTCCAGACCTGCTTTCAACAGAACAGACAAAGCCAGGTAAGGGTTAGCAGCCGGATCCGGGTTACGAACCTCAACACGTGTACTCAGACCACGGGAAGCTGGAATACGAATCATTGGGCTACGGTTACTAGCAGACCATGCTACATAACAAGGTGCTTCATAACCTGGTACAAGACGTTTGTATGAGTTCACAGTTGGGTTAGTAATTGCTGCAAACGCACGTGCGTGCTTCAGAGTTCCAGCCATGAAGTGACGAGCAGTTTTGCTCAGACCCAACTCGTCCGACTCATCAACAAATGCGTTCTCATTGCCTTTAAACAAGGATTGGTTACAGTGCATACCGGATCCGTTCATACCAAACAGCGGTTTCGGCATGAATGTAGCATGTAAACCATGCTGACGTGCAATCGTTTTAACAACGAGTTTGAACGTTTGGATCTGGTCAGCAGCTTTCAGAGCATCAGCATATTTAAAGTCGATCTCATGCTGACCTGGAGCTACCTCATGGTGGGAAGCTTCGATCTCAAAGCCCATTTCTTCAAGTGTGATAACGATGTCACGACGACAGTTTTCACCAAGATCCGTAGGCGCAAGGTCGAAATAACCACCTTGGTCATTCAGTTCGTTAGTTGGGTTTCCTTTTTCGTCGGTTTTGAACAAGAAGAACTCGGGTTCAGGACCAACGTTAAAGGAAGTGAATCCCATATCTTGGGCTTCCTTCAGGTTTCGTTTCAAGATGCCACGTGGATCTCCTGGGAACGGATTACCATCCGGAAGATATACGTCGCAAATCAGGCGTGCAACACGGTTCTCTGCAACCCATGGGAAAATAAGCCAAGAATCTAGATCTGGATAGAGGTACATGTCGGACTCTTCAATACGTACATAACCTTCAATGGAAGATCCATCGAACATCATTTTGTTATCCAGAGCCTTAGTCAACTGACTCACAGGAATCTCAACGTTTTTGATAGCTCCAAGCAAATCAGTAAATTGCAATCGAATGAATCGTACGTTTTCTTCTTTCGAAATGCGGAGAATGTCTTCTTTTGTATAACTCACTATAACCTCTCCCTTTCTTATCTGCGTATTTGGCTTGCCTGTTATATTTGTACATTAGAAAGTTCCACGGGTCAAGGAGTCTCACACCAAAAGTGCATGTTTTCCCCTCACTCGCCAAGTTATGCGAATTTAATTTTTATTAAAGAATCGGGAAAGCTCTCCCTGAATGAGAGATACTTGTCCTGGTCTCTTACCTGATACAAGCTGCTGCTTCAGCAAGCGGTGCAACTGCGTATCGGACAGCTCTCTGCGTTTAACTTCAGTATCTGGCGTGATAACTGTAGCTTCCTCGGATTCTTTTGAAACAGGATTCATCACTTGTTTGATGCCCGCGATGTTAACTCCTTTTTCAATCAAAGCCTTGATCTCTAGCAATCTCTCTACGTCATTAAAAGAGAATAACCGTTGATTACCTGACGTTCTCGCAGGAACGATCAAGCTGTGCTGCTCATAGTAACGAATCTGACGTGCAGACAGATCCGTAAGTTTCATTACAATACCAATTGGGAATAAGGCCATATTTCTGCGGATTTCATCACCCATGTTCATCAACCTTCCAGTCATCTATTCTTCACCCTATTGTACATTTAGTTATTACCAAGTGTCAATGACGTGTTAGATAAACTCACAATAATTTACGATCTTTCATAGTCTGTAACGCCATCAAAACGCCATATTTGACATGAGAGTACGTTAATCCGCCTTGCATATACCCGATATACGGCTCCCGAATAGGCGCGTCGGCTGATAATTCCAGACTTCCACCCTGAATGAACGTACCTGCCGCCATAATGACAGGGTGCTCATAACCAGGCATATCCCACGGTTCAGGAACCACATGGCTATCCACAGCTGCTGCACGCTGAATCCCCTGCACGAAGGCGATCAGATGCTCGGCAGAGCTAAACTTAACAGCCTGGATCAGATCTGTGCGAGCTTCATTCCAGGCGGGTTTGGTTACAAATCCGGATTCAGCAAACATCGCAGCAGCAAACGTACTTCCTTTGATAGCTTGTCCTACAATTGTCGGTGCCATGTAAAGTCCTTGGTAGATGCCACGTGTTGTCCCCAGCATTGCTCCAACCTCTCCCCCAATTCCAGGGGCTGTTAGACGATAAGCTGCCAGCTGTACGTATTGTTCCTTCCCACATATGTATCCACCGGTTTCCGCAATGCCTCCACCAGGATTCTTGATCAGTGATCCGGCCATCAGATCAACTCCGACTTCTGTCGGTTCACGTTCCTCCGTGAATTCACCGTAACAATTGTCTACGAATACGATGACATCTTCCTTAAGCTCTTTAACACGCGTAACCATGTCAGCAATCTCAGCAACACAGAAGGATGAGCGCCAGTCATAACCACGTGAACGTTGAATCCCAATGACTTTTGTAGCCGGTGTAATGCTTTTTTCAACTGCTGCCCAGTCCACTCCACCTTCATCAGTTAAGGCCGTCTCACGGTAACCGATGCCAAAATCGCGTAATGAACCTGTACCATCACCGGGTTCGCCAATAACTTTATGCAATGTGTCGTAAGGCTTACCCGTGATGTACAATAATTCGTCACCTGGACGCAAAACTCCAAAGAGAGCTGTACTAATCGTATGAGTACCTGAAGCAAAATGAGGACGCACCAACGCGGCTTCCGCGCCGAAAACATCAGCATATACTTCATCAAGCACTTCACGGCCACGATCGTTATAGGCATAACCTGTTGAACCTGCAAAGTGAAAATCACTTACTTTTCGCTGTTGGAAAGCATGAATCACCTTCCATTGATTGTGATCTGTGATCCGATCAATCTGTTGCAGTTGTCCTTCAATCTGACGCTCCACTTGACGTTGAAGTTCAGATATTTCTGAATCAAAGCTTACCATCTTACTTCATTCCCCTTCATAGCACGAATCTGACGTCGAATATCCATTATCGTGTAACTTATCACATCAATATGTCATGAATATTACAATTCAATGAATTCTTCAAGCATATAACCAAATTTCTCATATTCACCTTTTTGCAATTCAACTTCATAAATCACATCATTCTCTTCAAAGCTGGTATCCACTACATCACCAATTTTATAGAGTACCGACGTAAGATCACCACGTTCTGCCGGAATACGGAAGCGCTTCGTATCACCTGTCAGCTCTGTCTGAATGAATTCACGGATTTTAAGCAGATCCTCCGCGTCTAATGCGCTTACTTTAATATGGTCTTTATCCAATGGAAGCATCTCAAGCTGCTCTGGTGTGCACGCATCTTTTTTGTTATACAGGACTAACTGCGGCTTGTCCCCTGAACCAAGTTCTTGCAAAATTGTATTAACCGTCCGCATCTGATCTTCACGCATAGCTGATGAGGCGTCCACAACATGCAGGATCAGGTCTGCTTCATTCACTTCCTCCAGTGTTGCACGGAATGCTGCAATCAGATCATGCGGTAGATTTTGAATAAATCCAACCGTGTCGGTAAGGACGATTTCTTTTCCACTCGGAAGTTCCATCGTACGTGATGTGGGATCCAATGTAGCGAATAGCTGATCTTGAATATACACATCTGCAGCCGTCAACTGCTTGAGCAAGGTTGATTTGCCAGCATTGGTATAACCAACAAGGGCTACCTGAACAATACCTGTTTTTTTACGGCGTTCACGATGCAATTTACGATGACGAGTCAATTCTTCCAGATGACGCTTCAGATCATCGATACGACCACGAATGTGACGGCGGTCTGTCTCCAGTTTGCTTTCACCTGGGCCTCTTGTCCCGATTCCTCCCCCGAGTCTGGACAGGTTCTTACCATGACCCGACAAACGTGGTAGCAAGTAACTATGTTGAGCCAATTCCACTTGAATAATACCTTCTCTAGTGTTGGCACGTTGTGCAAAGATGTCCAAAATCAATTGGGTACGGTCAATAATTTTGAGGTCGAGTGTTTCTTCCAGATTACGAACCTGTGCACCTGACAATTCCTGATCAAAAATAGCCGTAGTTGCTCCCAGTTCCTCTGCAATCGCACGGAGCTCTTCCACCTTACCTTTACCAATGAACCATTTGGTATCACGTTTTTCCCTGTTCTGAGAAAGTACACTTAGCACTTCCACTCCAGCTGTCTCGGCAAGTTTCACCAGTTCCTCTAAAGAGTACTCAGGGTTGATACCTGTGCGTTTTACATCATCCGTAACAAGACTCACCAAGACGGCGCGATCTTTTTTGACCATATCTGTATCATGCGTGCCATTTGTCATGTATATGTTCACTCCCTCTAATTACTAAATTAATCCGTTGATATACATTGCCACGAATATGCCATGGCATGCCTTAAGCCGAACCGGTTGGCCCGGCCGGCTGGTGTAAAAACTATATTATCGCTTACTTTCGCTCAAAGTTCAAATCCTCTGTACGGATTGTCATCAGCTCCAGTTTTCCTGGACTGCCTTCCGAGTATTGTTCCAACAAACGAACCGCCTGATGTCTGATCGAACGTTCAATAGCATTACGAACATATCTGGCGTTACTGAACGCATGCAGCGAATCATTTTTTTCCTGAAGCAAATGTTGCTTTAGCTTGAGTATGGTCTGTGGCATTAGAATATAATCACGCTCTTTGGCCATGATCTCAGAGATTTGAATCAACTGATCAATACTATAGTCTGGAAACTCCACTTGAATGGGAAAGCGGGAAGGTAATCCGGGATTGGTCTGGAGAAAAAAATCAATTTCATCTGAATAACCAGCAAGAATCAGTATAAACTGATTTTTGTTATCTTCCATGGACTTAACAAGCGTATCAATAGCTTCCTTGCCAAAATCCTTCTCTCCCCCACGGGCCAAACTGTAGGCTTCATCAATGAACAATATCCCACCGAGTGCCTTCTTAACCAGATCTCTTGTTTTCTGCGCCGTGTGACCAATATATTCTCCAACCAGATCCGCACGCTCTACTTCAATAAGATGCCCTTTACTCAACACACCCATCTTCTGAAAGAGTTTGGCAACGATCCTCGCCACGGTGGTCTTACCGGTCCCCGGATTGCCTTTGAAGATCATATGATACACGTGCGCACCACTAAGTAAGCCTGCTTCGGTACGCATCTGAGCAATCTGTAGGAAAGCATAGATCTCAAACACCAAGTCTTTGATATTTTCAAGTCCAACCAGTTGCTCCAATTCACCCTGTATCTCCTGGAAGTGCGCATGTTTGGTTATACTCTTGGCTGCCTGTACTGCCGCTGCTTCATCTTTGACCAACATCTGAGGTTCCTGGTTACGCAACACAATATTAATTTGTCTGGATGGTCTGCCTCCTGGTTGCTCTCCTGCAGCCATGACCCGTCCGTTCATTCGCCATCACCTCTATTTTATCGGGCTGAACTCTCCTGATTATTAATGTATTCTATCAGGTGCTCCAATATTAGAAGGATCATGAAGAATTCTACGGATAAGTAGATGACTCAAATCTGAATGTTTTTTCGAAACTCTCCGTTCTCAAACAAACTTGGCCTATGCTTCAGTGATAACTGAAAGTATGGGAATACATGTGCATCAATGGCATGCAGCAGTTCCTTTGCCGTCTTGTTAGCCAAGTCATAATCACCCGTTGTAATATGTTTTCGTGACAGTGCATCTTCAAGCTCATCTTCATCCAGCAAAAATACTTCCCCATCTTTCAATACTACGACATCCAGATACAGGTCATCAAACCAAGGAACACCCTGATCGGTTATCCCCTGACTACGACATGTATCAATGTACCACTCTACAATCCGTTCCTTATCGTCAAACATCGCCGTAACTACAAAGTGCTCTCCCTTCGGATAGTATTGCAGCCAGGAATAACCTTTATCTGCGATACAGAAGGTACTGCCTCCATAAGTTTTCCACAGAGGTTCTTTCAAATCCTGTATGGTGTACAACGTAATATAACCTGTGAAAATTTTGGATTGAACGAACCGGCATGTGAATTGTCGGTTCGTAATCCGGCGCCAGTTCGCGCGATCCCCGAATTTCCGTTTCATACGAACCCCTCTTTGCCGATTACAGGTCCGTGACCTGCTCTGATGTTATTGGTGAACAATGTAATAACGTCCGCCTGATGGATTCCAGCGCTCTGGGTCCGCCCTTGCACAACGTATTACGAATAGTTACAGCTTACCATATTTAAGGTTTACACTCAAAATCAAGCTTTGTCCCACCTATTCATCAAATCAGCTTCCATTACAGTTGGTTCTGTATAACACAAAAAACTGCTTCACCGGTTTCCCGGGGAGCAGTTTTTCGTTGTAGCTATTTAGTGATTCATTGGCTTAGCCGCCGGTGCCAGCTTGGGAATCTGCAGGTGCATCTGTCCCTCCAGTATCCCCACTTGTTCCGCTGTCCGGAGTTACAACTTCGCCCGGCGTTGTTACGCCCCCATCATCGGGACCTTCACCATTTCCGCCAGGATCTGTTGTGCCCTGACCAGGTGGGGTCGTATTGCCTTCCCCAGGTTGACCGTTTCCGCCGTTATTACCACCGTTGCCATTGTTTCCGTTATTACCATTACCATTTCCGTTGTTGCCATTTTCATTTCCATTACCGTTATTACCGTTCGAGTTGCCATTATCCGGTGTACCATTGTCCGGATTCTCCGTACCTGGCTGCTCAGGATCTATCTCTGTTCCAGGGTCTATACCAGGATCAGGTTCCTCCGGCGGCACTTCCTGCGCTTCAATCATCAAGGAGATGGTGTTGGAAGGATCCGTCTCAAGTCCTGATGCCAAGTCGTAAGCTGTCACATAGTACTCATAGGTTAGACCAGGCAACGCACTTAAATCTTGTGCACTGGTCGCTCCTACTGCATCAATGAGATGAGTGAACTGCGCTTCAGATGTTTCTTTCCGATAAATCCGATATTGAGTACTCGCGTCACCCGTTCCAGTCCAACTCAGGGAGACGGTTTGTGCATTTGGATCGTATGATCCACTCAGCCCACTAACGGACAGAGCTGGCTTTTCTGGTTCTTCTACTGGCGGAGGTGCCTGCCCTCCAGCTGGTGCTTTGAATTGCTTCACTGGAACGCCTTTTAAAGCATCTCCCATGACTTTGGCAAAGAAAGCTGCCGACAGCTTACTGCTGTTCTTAAGCATATGATTGGCATCCGGATTGTCATAGCCCATCCAGACTGCGGCAGTCCATTCCGGGGTGTATCCAACAAACCATACATCACGGTTGGCACTGTTGCCAGAGATACCACTTTGAACTGTTCCTGTTTTACCCGCTACCGGACGATCCAGACGTGCTGAACGTCCCGTACCGTCATTAACGACGTTCTGCAGCATCTGTGTAAGCTGATACGCATTTTGCTCACTCATGACACGCGTTGTGTCCGAGTTATCATGTTTATAAGTGGTTTTGCCTGCGCTATCCTTGATTTCTTTAATCGCATAGGCTTGTCGGTATTCTCCGAGGTTGGCAAATGCACTATAGGCTTGCACCATTTCCAGTGTATTTGTACCTTTACTTAAACCACCGAGGGCAATCGCCAAGTTTTTGTCTTCATCTGTCAGCTGTATACCTACACTCTTGGCAAAATTAATGCCTGTGTTAACGCCTATTTTATCAAGCAGCCAAACCGCAGGAATATTTTCCGACTTCGTAATGGCTTCAGTCATACTGATCGTTGAAGAATATCCATGCAAGTTACCAGGACAGTAGTTACCAAAACATTGCTTCGCATTACTCAGCGACGAATTGGCACTGTAATTTCCTGATTCAAGCGCCGGTGCATAAGACACAATCGGTTTAAAAGCTGAACCTGGTTGTCTTCGACTCTGCGTTACACGGCTATAACCTTTAGTCTGATAATCCCGTCCACCCAAGAGGGCAACGAGGCTACCATTCTCATGGTTCATGATAACCATGGAGCCTTGGACCTGTTGATCATCTTTGCTTGCCTCGAACAGACTGTCATCTGTGAAGGCCGTTTCCATGGCTGTTTGAGCCTGAGCATCCATGGTCGTATAGATTTTGTATCCGCCGATATTCAAATCATCTTCCGTTTTACCTGTTACTCGTTCAGCTTCACGGAGCACATAATCTATAAAACCTTGATACTTCCTGTCTTTCTCTGGTCGCTTGTAGTTATAGTTAATCTCTTTTGCTTCGTCCATCTCCGCCTTGGTAATGTAGCCTTGTTCATACATCAACTGCAATACCACACCTCGACGTGCTTTTGAGTCGTTTGGATTGCTCACCGGATTATAGGCAGAAGGCCCTTTCGGCATAGCTGCCAATGTAGCAATTTGCCACAACTTCAACCTCTTGAGATCAGTAACTCCAAAGTAAAATTCAGATGCCGCTTTAATCCCGTAACGCTGATGACCGAAGAAAATCCGGTTCAGATACATCGTCAGGATTTCGTCTTTTGTGTACTTGCGCTCTAATGCCATGGCAATCGATACTTCCGTTGCTTTACGGAAGAACGTTTTGTCACGGGACAAGAACATGTTCTTGGCAAGCTGTTGGGTTAGTGTACTACCACCTTCCACCATGGAACGAGCCATGACGTCCTTAACCGCCGCACGCCCAATGGACCAAATATCCACGCCTTGGTGATCGTAGAATCGCTTATCCTCCGTTGCAACAAAGGCTTGCTTCACCAGCTCAGGAATATCATCTTCTTTGACAGGTTCCAGCTTCTGAATGGATAGTTCCCCCATTAATTGGCCATTGCGATCATATACTTTTGAAGTTTCATTAATTGTGGTTTTGTCCTTATTGGCTTTGAGCAGATTTTCACCACTCACCATAATAAATAAATATCCGCCAAGTGCACAGAATATGGCGATTGCCATTGTGAAAAACAGTGTCCATCCAACGCGTTTACCCGTAATTTTTTTCTTTTTAGAGGTCTTTGGCTTCGCTTTTTTGGGTGACTTGTTATTGTTGTTGCGATTGTTAGACCTCGACAACGGATCGTTTGGCATGTTACCTCCTGACTCCCTTTCGGTTGCATAATTTCTAATCGTCTGTAGGCTCAGGCATATATTAAACATATTTTGCCCGGAATGAAAAGAACAACCCTTTATTCAGGTTGCTCTGTTTCAATACCTATACTTGTAGACGAAATGGTTGGTGAAAAGGTTTCGTAATTTTTTTAAGCTTCGCCGCTGTTATCTTGCTGCATCAGCGATACGCTGCGTTGCGGCGTGAACGTGGAGATGGCATGCTTGTAGACCATTTGCTGGCGTCCGTCGCTGTCAATGACGATCGTAAAATTGTCAAATGCCTTGATCGTCCCGCGGATTTGGAAGCCGTTGGTCAGATAGACCGTAGCAGGAATATTTTCTTTCCGCAGTTGGTTCAAGAACGTATCTTGGATGTTGATGGACTTGTTCATTAGCCGTACCCCCATTGGTTCATTTGAATTCGTGTTCAAGTAATATTCAATATCGCTGAGTAGCTTTCGTGCTATTATATCATGAACAGTTTCATATAATCCACAAAAACCCCTTGTCTGCTATTTTACCCCCATTCTTAGCGAGGAGAACAAATAGAAGACTTATCCATTATACACCGCTTGTCTGTTTTGCAAAAGAGGGACAAATTCTTCATTTTAAAGCACATTTATTCGTTGTTTGCCGAATACTTAATCTCTACCATCTGTTCTAGTGATAAATAAAAACCTCTATCCTTTTGATGACCAGAAGGTAGAGGTTTACATATCTTGATCTAATCGATGCCTGTCAGAAGAATACTAACAATCGCTCAAATCAATCAAATTTTTGTGTAATCAATTCACTTATCTGCTTGTATTTCCCTTCAAAATCCTGGGTATCCGTCATGTCCACCCATTCAATATCCTTCATATGGCGGAACCAGGAAAGCTGCCGTTTGGCAAACCGACGTGTATCCCTCTTCAACCACTCAACCGCAGCTTCCCAACTCACTTCCCCTTGCAGGAACGCTGCAATCTCCTTATACCCCAGCCCTTGCATGGAAATATGACCTCTGGCTACTCCGCGTTCCAACAGGGACTTCACTTCATCCACAAGACCTTGTTCGATCATCAGATCAATCCGCTCTTCTACCCGGGCGTACAACTTCTGCCGATCCATTGTCAAACCAACAATAAGAAGGTCATAAGGTGACTCTTTCTTCTGTACTGCCAGCTGATCAGACCACTTCTCTCCTGTGAGATGATGGATCTCAAGCGCACGTACAATTCGCCGTTGGTCATTCGGATGCAGACGATCCGCACTAACGGGATCAACTTCCCTCAGTCGATCATGAAGGGCCTGAGCTCCATTTAGCTCAGCATAGCTGAATTGTTCCTCTCTGAACGCTTCATCCGAACCGCTATCCGAAAATTGAAAGCCGTAACATACAGATTCCACATACAGACCGGTGCCCCCTACAATAAAAGGCATTTTACCGCGTTCGTGGATTTCACTAATCAATCGTGTGCAACTCTCCTGAAACTCGGCCACAGAATACGGATACTCCGGTTCATGGATATCAATGAGATGATGGGGTACACCCTTCATTTCTTCAGAGGTAATCTTGGCAGTTCCGATATCCATTTCTCGATATACCTGCATCGAATCTCCTGAGATAATCTCACAATTGAAAGCTTGGGCAAGCTCGATGCTCATTCTTGTTTTGCCTACTGCTGTTGGTCCAACCAACACAAGCAGTTTAGGTTTTGGTTTAACTTCCACTTTCAACATTAATCACTCCGTACAGGGTTTTTGCATTCGCCCGATCAAGTATTTCAAATCCGAGCCTGTCAAACTCCGCGCTGCCGCGCTTTTCTTTCATGACTACCCGTTTACGGGCAACCCGTTTTGCTTCCATAATGCTCTGTTCATCCAGCGCGTGAGCATTTGCATAATCTCGCAAGGGCTGTATAGCACTTGAATCCATCATTGGCTCACGAAACATGGGGTCAAAATATACGGTGTCACAGCTTTGATCTGGCAACGATCGAAGCAAATCGAGATGATTCGCATGATGCAGCTCAATACGCCGGAAAGCTTCATTTACCGCTGGCTTGATCGTCTCATATTGAGACATCCCTTCCACTAATAGTGTGTATAGCGGAAGAGAGCTCTCACATGCAATCACCCGTCCACTTTTACCCACTGCAACCGAGAACACCAGTGCATCCGTGCCCAGTCCGGCTGTACAATCGATGATGGTATCCCCTTCATTCACCGCCCCCGCCTCCAGCAGTGGATCAGGTTCTCCTCGCAATATACGTTTGGCACGAACAAATCCCATGCTGGGGTGGAACTCCAGCAACGGTGAATCCTTCCGAAATAAACGCACTTTACCCTGGAGTACAACCAGAACTTCCTCCGCCTCATAGTGTTCAATCATCATGGGCAGAGACATTTTATTACGGCGCACGTAAGTACCCCCTGTTGTTTCAGCAAGGTTTCGGGCACGCTCCACAAGTAAAGCCGCTTCCTTTTCACCGGTTGTAATATACATAGATTCCTCCTAAATAGCTACATAACACGTTTGAACAATTTTTCCAGATCATATGTTGAAAATGAAACCACAATCGGCCGCCCATGTGGACACGTATAGGGCTGTCGACATGAACCCAGACGCTGAATCAGCACCTCTGCCTCCTGATCCGTCAGCTTCTGGTTAGCTTTGATGGATGCCTTGCAGGAGCACATGATTGATGCAGCTTCTCGCATCTTGGCGACATCTATGCTACGTTCACTAAGAACCCATTCGGACATTTCTTCGATAATGTCTTTCTCGTCCCCTTTGGGGAACCAGAACGGATGGGAGCGCACACGGAACGTCTGTCCACCGAAATGCTCCAAATATACACCCGCCTGTTCGAACCAGGCCAGCCTTGTTTTCAGCTTTTCCGTCTCCGAAGGTGTAAATTCGAGCGTAATAGGCAGCAGTAACTCTTGTGAGGCCTGGGCAGGGTTACCAAATTTCTCGTAATAGTATTCATAATTAACGCGTTCATGAGCAGCATGCTGATCAATCAAATATAAACCTTGGTCATTTTGCGCAATCAAATACGTACCATGATGCTGTCCGATCAGACTCAGCTCCGGAAATTCAGGCATGGATGCATCTGATTTAACGGCAGCAGCAAGTTTAGTGGCATCAGGCAGACCTGAGGTTTTCCACGTCCGTTCCCCTCTTGCAATCGAAGACGGGTTGTAGGTTGACCGAGCTTCCCTAACCGGTGAATTTACGGATTCGGAGCGATACGTAGCTGGTTTACCTTCAGCCAAAGGTTTTTCTGTTGCTCCACGATCCCCACCATCTTGAGAAGAGAGGTCAGATTTGGGAACAGTTTCGGTAGAACTTGTATTTGAACTTGTACTTACATCCTTAGTGCCTTCTTGCACGTCAGCGGATGTCTGCCCCTCGCCATGACTAGCAATCTTCTGCAAAATATCCCCGTTCCAACTTTCTAACTGCTCCGGGGGCTGTGTAACCTCAGGTGGAGCTTCGGGCAACGGCACTGAGTGACCCTGTTCAGATACCAACTGTGCTGTAGACACATCCGCCGGAGCATCCAAATCCAGATCATCATCTTCTGTAGTTAACTTCAGAGGTGCAGCAGTAGGTTTCCCAAGTGGCCCTTGTTGCCCATATCCTTCTGCATCAGATGCATCTTTCAGCGGACCACGTGGAAAGAGGAATTGTTCCTGGATAAAGGAACTATCGTCCCCACGTCGAATCTGCTGTTTTTTGACCTGTGGAATTAATACCTCCTGCCGGAGTATACCCCGCAACGTCGTCTCTATAAATTCATACAGTTCTGGTTCCTTGCTGAAGCGAACCTCCAACTTGGCCGGATGCACGTTCACATCCACAAGAGAGGGGTGCATCTCCAACTGCACCACGACAAGTGGGAAGCGATTGATGGGCAGCAAGGTATGGTAGGCTTTGAGAATCGCCTGATTGAGACCGTAATTGCGAACAAATCTCCCATTAACAATCGTTGACATACCATTACGATTCGCTCGTGTCCATTCTGGCAGGCTGATCAGCCCGCTCACCCGGTAATCCAGACTTTCTCCCTGGATGGGAAGCATCGCTTTGGCAGCACTTGTCCCATAGATCGCTGCAACCACTTGTAGCAGATCGCCGTTGCCCAACGTCTGAAGCAACACATTCTCATTATGGCGCAGTCGGAACGAAATGTTTGGATGAGACATCGCCATCCGGTATAGGACATCTGAAATATGTCCCAGTTCCGTCTGGATCGTTTTCATATATTTGAGTCTGGCAGGTGTATTGTAAAATAGTTCTCTCACTGCAAAATCTGTACCTTGAGGTGAGGTTGCGTCTTCATGAGTGCGAAGGTTCCCGCCTTCAATTACGATGCGGCGCCCCCGCCCATCATTGTCACTTGCCGACAATACCTCTACCTTGGACACGGCGGCAATACTCGCCAAGGCTTCGCCACGGAATCCAAGACTTGTGATCTGAAACAGATCTCGGCCATGGGCTATTTTGCTGGTCGCATGACGATAAAAGGCGGTTTCCATGTCCTCTGGCTCAATACCTGTACCATTGTCTTTGACACGAATACTGAGGAGTCCGCCCTCTTCCACCGTCACTTCAATTTTGGTGGCGCCTGCATCCACCGAGTTTTCGAGCAACTCTTTGACAACTGAAGCAGGCCGTTCGACCACTTCACCCGCCGCGATCTGGTTGGCAATATGTTCATCAAGCACATGTATCTTCGCCACAGGTTTTCCCCTCCCTTATACTCAGGATAATTGCTGTGCCTTCAATTTGAGATCATTCAATATCTGCATCGCCTGAAGAGGCGTCATATTCATGACATCGATATCTTTCATCGTACGGATGAATTCTCGCGCTGGTTTATCCACCGCAACTACATCCGGTTTCGTTGCCACACTCGGCTCATCATCCCCAAAGATGGACAGTTGAACCACATCCGAATGGTTTGCGCTGGACTGTCCTTTGCTGTTTGAGTTCTTAGCATGTTGCTTCCCAACCGAATCTTCAATAGAAGGTGTGTACTCTGCACTCTCCTCAATCTCGTGTTCCCGGATCAATGGTGCTGAATCCGTGTGCTGGAATTCTCCACCTTTTAATTTCAAGCCTTCTTCCTGCTTCTCGTTTCCGATATATTCACTGCCCACCGCAACCTGAGCAGCCGCATGTTCAAACCCATGCAAAAGTCCATTCGCCCGCTCAATAATGCTATCAGGCAGACCTGCAAGGCGTGCACAATAGATACCATAACTGCTGCTGGCTGCCCCGGCAATCAATTTGCGCAGGAAATTAACTTTGTCACCACTCTCCTGTACCGCCATCGAGTAGTTGGCCAGCTTGTCCAGACTCTCCTCCAGATGAGCAAGTTCATGGAAATGAGTTGATACAAGGGCTTTACAGCCGATAATATCATGTACATATTCAATAACAGACTGAGCAATCGCCATACCTTCGCTGGTCGATGTCCCTCGTCCCAATTCATCGATAATAATCAGACTACGTGGTGTAGCTTTGTCCGTCATGACCTGAATGTCGGCCATCTCCACCATGAATGTGCTTTGTCCGCCAATGAGATCATCCGCGGCACCGATCCGTGTGAAAATGCGATCCATGATCGGCACTTCCGCCTGACCCGCAGGTACAAAACAACCTACTTGCGCCAAAATGGAGATTAAAGCGACCTGTCGCATATACGTACTCTTACCAGCCATATTTGGTCCAGTAATCAGCAGAATACGTGCCTCTTCCTTGGTCATTGCCGTGTGATTGGCAATAAATGCGCCATCTCGCATGACCGCCTCAACGACCGGATGGCGTCCCTCTTCCACAACCAGATCATAACCGTCCGTCAACGTAGGACGTACAAAGTTGCGCTCAGCACTAATCACCGCAAAAGATTGATACACATCAATTTCCGCTACCTGTTCAGCCAGCTTCTGCAATCTTGCAATCTCTTTGTTCAGCCGCTCGCGCAGCTCTGCGAACAGACCATACTCAATATCAACCATTTTGTCCTGAGCTTCGAGAATCAGCGTCTCTTTTTCCTTCAACTCCGGTGTAATGTAACGTTCTGCATTGGCAAGTGTCTGTTTACGTTCATAACGTCCCTCTGGTAACGCGGACAGATTGGACTTGGTGATCTCGATATAATAACCAAATACTTTGTTATATCCAATTTTCAGCGATCGAATGCCTGTCGCCTCACGCTCTCTCGCTTCAAGCTCCGCAATCCACTGTTTCCCGTTAACCGAAGCCTCACGCAATTCATCCAGACGTTCATGGTACCCTTCACGAATCAGACCTCCGTCCCTTACCGATACCGGCGGCTCGTCCACAATGGCATGCCCGATGGCTTCACGCAGATCATTGCAATCATCCATCGTTTCGGCAATATGCTGCAATGTTGCGGAAGATGATCCTGCGCAATGCTGACGAAGTCCTGGAATTTTCTCCAGCGATGACTTGAGCGCATTCAGGTCACGACCATTCGCATTACCAAACGCAATCCGGCCTACCAAACGCTCCAGATCATAGATGTCTTTAAGTTCTGTCCGCAGGTCCTCACGCAATATAAACTGGTTGTACAACGTATCCACTGCTTCAAGACGCTCATTAATCTTCCCTTTTTGTAACAATGGCTTATCGACCCAGCGACGCAGCATTCTTGCACCCATGGACGTCTCGGTCCGATCAAGCAACCAGAGTAATGAACCTTTTTTGGAGCGTTCACGCACAGTTTCCACCAATTCCAGGTTCCGGCGGGTAAACGGGTCCAAGATCATGTAATGATCGGGCTCATACGTTGAGATTTGAGTTAACTGCCCCAGAGAACGTTTCTGTGTCTCACTCAGATAGGAGAAAAGACGTGCAATGCACGCTTGACGTTCAGGCTCTAATCTTGCCCATACAGCCTCGCCAAACTGCTGACGGACCAGATCTTCCTTATTCTTTGTCCACGACGTGTAAACCACAGGACGACCGATTGGAGACGCCTCGGCTTCTACCGTTTCAAGCAGCGCTGCATCCCCCACCAGCTCCGATGGTTCGTAGATGCCGATTTCATCCTTGAGCCATTCCTTGGAATAAGGTACGGATGTCACATACAACTCACCCGTTGACAGATCACAGGCCGCGAGCGCCAGCGTATTTTGATTACCTGTAAGACAGACCATGTAGTTGTTGGACTTGTCACCCAGCGTCTTTCCTTCCATCACCGTTCCGGGTGTAACCACACGTACAATTTCGCGTCGTACCATGCCTTTGGTTACACTTGCATCTTCCATCTGCTCGCAAATTGCAACTTTATATCCTTTTTCAATCAGACGCTGTATGTAATTGTCAGCCGAATGATAAGGTACACCGCACATCGGAATTTTGTCATCCGTGCCTCCGTTGCGTGCGGTCAGCGTGATCTCAAGTTCACGGGAAGCATTAATCGCATCCTCGAAGAACAATTCATAGAAGTCACCCAGTCTAAAAAATAAAAAAGCATCTTGTGCTTCGGCTTTCACTTGCAAATATTGTTGAATCATTGGCGTATACTGAGCCATGATGAATATCCTCCATCCTGTTCCTATAATGTCAGGAAGAAACGCATCCTGGAAGGACAATAAGACGGTCAGGCACTGTGTTTGCGCCTCCGCCTTATGTGTTGGCTAATCGCCACTTCCTTCAAGGGTTGCTGCTCCATATCTTCCGTAGTAGCTTATTACTCATAAAAGACTTGTTTCTTATTATATCAAAAAAACGCCCGTACTTCATGAACCTGCCCGAATATTCCAGAGTTTGCGAATATCACGGCTCTCATCCCAAGTTCTTCCCAGTTTTAATTGAAGGATTAACGGAGACGCATACCGTTCATAACGTGCATATCCATCCAACCTCTTCAGATCATCTACGAGTGCTGGGATGTGTTCCTTAATCACTTCGCGCTTTCCTTCATAAAATGCGGTATGAACCTCAGCTTTCGCCAACGGACGCTGCCGTAATTGAGTATACCCGCTCGCGATCAGACCTGCCAAGGCCACAACACCTTTTGCAACAAGGGGCGACACAAGAAAGCTGGGTAACGTACGATACTCAAACCCACCATAGGATTTCAGACGAAAATCACCAAGTGCTCCATAACGGGGTCGTCTTCCCGATCCACGGGGGTCTTGCAGAAATGCCAGTGGAAATGCCAGATAATTGTCCAGTGCACGAAGCAGTTCCCCGGTAAGATTCACCCCGCTAAAATGAATATGACCACCCAAAGGTAACCCCCGTTGTGGCATCCCTCCTGCCTGCCAGATGAGCGAGTGATCACTGATGCTGCGGGAAGCGGCTGCGAATGCCCTCATCAGATGAGCCAGCAGTTCTCGTGGTTCGGAGCTGGGAGCCGGTCGCAGTTCGGCAACCGGATATATGCGCCGTCCACCAATCGTCACGGAATCACAGCCTGCCATTCCTGTACGTTCAAGAAATCTGGAGGCGGGTACGATTTTGGATTCCGGCATCTGCACCAGAAGAAACTCCGGGTCCATGCCGAGTATTGGAATGGGTCTGTGACTCAGTTCCTCATCCAGCAGTTCCTGATGCTGCTTCCAGCTTTCCCTATAGGTAGCAGCAAGGTTGGTCACCCCTTTCCAGGGACACGGGTCGATCGAAATCACTGCACAGCCGCCATTCCCTGAGGATTCCATTCGAACAGCTCCATGATCCAGCCCTAGCGTATACAGCGTTTTGATCGCAAGTCGTTCTATGCGCTTGAACAAGGTTGAACTCGCTTCACGCTCCAACAGAGTTTCCTGTGCCCCTCCCATGCCACTAGTATCCTTGCGTTTGATCCGGATCGCCTGCAGACAGCTTATCTCTACGTCATAGCGTACACGCAAGCCTGGTTCACGTTTGCGCCGATCGTCCAGTGACAATACTTCAATGCCTGCCTGTTTCAACCGTTCTGCACGTTCTCCAGAAGTCATCCTTTCATATCGGCGCAGCGCTTCCTCCGCTTGTTCCATCACATTCATTACGTCCCCCCTCCCGGATCATGCAACTAAAATAAAAATAACCCCGCAATGCGGAGCCTTCCCGTGAAAGGTATTCCAGGCACATTGCGAGGCTCGTTACCACCCATTTTTTAATATTTAAGAAGAAAGAGGGCTTACGCCCTCTTCACCGCGCCTTCTGGCGCATATGATACCTTAGGTTATCAAATACAGGCGTCAAACTCACAGCTCATCGTCGAGCAGATCGGGATCGAGATCGTCATAATCTCCATCGGCACTGCCAAAGTCATAGTCCTTGTCTTCGTAGTCACCGCAACCATCTGTGCAGACCTTCACACAAACTTTGGTTTCGGCAACGAGTTCCACAGCGAATTCCCGTTCTACCCGGATAATTACACTGCTTCCACCTGCTGATACTGTGGCTTCCACACAGCTAGGTTCCTGCGTTGCATCCGCAGATACCTCCACTGTGGAAGTCCGGTGTTTCGGGTCCAGATAGGACAAAGGCACATGTTCTACATACGAGACCGTTTCTTTGGCTACATCCGTCTGAGAGTTCTTGTCGTAGGAATACCAAATGTTGATATCGTAAGTACCAATAACTTCAATTCCGTCACCCGCTGATACGGCTTCATATTGGTGGTTGATAATCCAAGCCCCCAAAATACTTGTCGGACCATTTGGCGGAGTCACGGTATGTGTTACGGTAGAGAACTTACGACCTTTGCCGCAGATCGCCTTCGTGATAATCTCTCTACATTGATGTTTATGACTCAATGACATCTTTAAACCTCCTCCATACAATCATTCACTACAAGTGTATGCAGGGCATTCGTCTAGGGTGACAACTATTTTCTATTATTCGTTTGTAGATTGGGACCGGTCCGAGATTGGGGACGGTGCTTTGTCCTTCTTCGCGACTTTCAGATACAGCGCGAGTTCGCGGCACAGCTGGAGAATTGCAGAACGAATCTCGAATTCTTCCCTTGTATCCGGCAGCTCCATACGTTTGAATTCTTCTTGCACATCTGCAAGAAGTTTTTCAGTTCGTCCCGTGTAGGATTCAGTGAGTACGTCCTGACTAAGCTGATCGAACAGCTCCGATACCATCTCCGCATGTGGCATCTTCTGATAGATCTGGGACACGAGATGCATCATGTGCTGGATGGAGTCCAACTGCGTTTTGCGCATATAGAAGTAGACGCTCCATTCCTCATTCGGATGAATCACCTGATTCTCCAGAGAACGTTTGGCAGCATCAATACCGCCAAGGATCGCTTTATCTGCTTCAATCAGCTCTCTCCCTGCCCATGCTTCATTGGGATTACGCAGCGTGGCCGCAAATTCCTTGAAAATCTTCGAGAAGAGTTCATCGATTCGTTTGCGAATGCGCAGCATCTGTGGATCTGCTGCCGGCATATAGGCCAGGTTAACCGCCATTGCGGAACCAAGACCAATTAACAACAAAGCAATTTGTACGAGGACGACATGCACGTCCATCTCCCCGCCGCCGAACACCCGAAACACCACAACAGAACCTGTAACAATGCCTTCTTTAAATCCTACCCGGACAATAGCCGGGAATGCGATCAATATGTATACCGCCAGCACCCAATAATGGAAGCCTAGAAAGTGAAAAAGTACACTTGCAAATAAAAGTCCAACTACGGAAGCAAAGAACCGCGCCGATATGGTGCGAATACTTCGTTTTCTCGTTACATCCACACCAAGAATGGCAAGCAATCCCGCTGATGTTGGTCCCGGCAAGCGACACCAGTCTGCAATCAATACAGCCATTAATGCGGCGATTGCAGTTTTAATTACCCTAAAACCCATTTAACATTCCATCTCCTCTAAGCAGCAAAAAAAATTCTTAGCCAGCTCGTCGCCTCATTCATTTATCATGACTAGTATGTCTCATCCAAAAGTAAACTAGACGACATCAACCGACATGCGCATGCATGCCGGTCACAGCAACACGCCCCGAATGAGGGACGCTGGCAAGTTAGATCGTTGCGACAGAACCTCAAGGCCCTCTTCTCCAATCATCGCATTCATTCCGGATCTGCGCGGAATAATCATACTAAATATGGTACTTGATTTTACGGTATCGGGCAACGTGACACCCCTTGTGAAATTGTATACATATCATACCCGGTCACATTACGAGTAAAACACTTCCGAATCACCTTCGGCCAGCCAGCATTTTGCGTTCTGCATAGACAACAAGTTGGTACATGGCTGTTGCAACTGCAGCAATAATTAACAGACTTGATAATACAAGTGTGAAGTTGAATACCTGGAATCCATAGATAATGAGATAACCGAGTCCTTGTTTGGCGACAAGAAACTCACCCACAATTACACCCACCCAAGCCATGCCAACGTTCACTTTCAAGGTGGATACAATCGCCGGAAAAGAAGCAGGTAATACAACTTTGGTAAAAATCTCGGAACGTTCTCCACCAAACGTACGAATGACTTTGATATAATTGGGATCGACTTCATTGAAGCTGTTATACACGACCAATGTTGTAATAATAACCGTAATGGACAACGTGGTCATAACAATCGCTGTAAAACCCGCGCCGAACATCACAATAAAGATTGGGCCAAGTGCTACCTTTGGCATACTGTTGAATACAACCATATAGGGGTCCAGCACTTTGGACAAAAAAGGAGACCACCAAATTAAAACCGCAAGCAAGGTTCCCACCAGTGTTCCCAGTAAAAAACCAACTGCCGTTTCCCCTACGGTTACCCCAACATGTGCCCACAACTCGCCACTAGCGATGTCCTTGCCAATCTGGGCAAAAACCTTACTCGGATAACTGAATAACAGTACATCAATCCAACGGAGTCTGCCTGCCACTTCCCATAGCAAAAACATACATACTAACATAGATAACTGTACGGCAAGCACTTGATGTCGCCATCTGGCCACCTGCTGAATATGATTCCGATGCAGCTGCCCCATCCATTCGTCACGCTTTTCCTGCTTCGGATTCATTGGATTCACGCGTCTTCCTCACCTCCCCCGGACTGATCCAGTTCACTCCACAATGCCTGAAACAACGCATTAAATCCTTCTTGCTCCCTGGCATGAAACGGCTGAGATTTACGAATTTCATCGGGAATGATAAATTCACGACGGATGCGGCCCGGATTGCGATCCAGTACAATGACGCGGTCACTGACCGCAATGGCTTCAGACAAATCATGGGTGACGAGAACGGATGTTTTGCCAAACTGTTTTAACGTGTCCGAGACCAGATCCTCCAATTGCAGCTTGGTTTGATAATCAAGTGCTGAGAATGGTTCATCCAACAATAAAATCCCCGGATCGGTTGCCAGCGTGCGCACCAGGGCTACTCGCTGTCTCATGCCTCCTGAAAGCTCTGAAGGGTACTGATTCTCCGTTCCGGCCAATCCCATACTTACCAGCAGTTCCCGTACACGCTCACGGCTCCGTTCATCAAGTCTGCCTGTCAGTTCAAGACCGATTAATGCATTATCCAGAATGGTCCGCCACGGAAACAGATAGTCCTGTTGAAGCATATAACCAATCTGTGCTGAGGGGCCGCCAACGAGTTTACCTTTAACCTTAACCTCTCCTCGGGTGGGTGTGAGCAGCCCGGCGATGATCGACAACAATGTCGTTTTACCGCATCCACTCGGTCCAACCAGACTGACGAACTCTCCTTTTTGGATCTCCAGACTCAAGTCCTCAAGCACCAAGGAAGCTTCCCGCTCGCTGACGTATACTTGAGAGATCCCCTCCAGTCGGATCACACTTTCGGATTCAGGCATTCTGCTCACTTCCTTTCCTGAATACCCCATTACTTTGATTTCGTAGCTTCTTCCGCATAGGCATTATCCACAATGGCATTCAAATCCACACGTTCTTTCAACTCTCCGGCGGCACTCATGACATCAAGCAGATTGTTCCACTCTTCCTCATCAATGATTGGATCCGTTGCATAGCTGCCCTGTTCCTTATAACGGTTCACACTGCTTACCAAAATGGCTGGATCGATGTCTTTGAAAAAAGGAGAAATGACTTCAGCGATCTCTTCAGCCGTATGGGAATCCACCCATGCCTGCGCTTTGTGTAGACCGTTCGTAAACTTCTGTACGATATCCTTATTGTCGTTAAGATAACTCTGCTTCGTCATGAAGACGGTGTAAGGCAGAAGACCACCTTCTGTGCCAAACGATGCAACAACCTTACCCCGACCTTCTTGTTCAAAGATGGATGCCTGGGGTTCAAACAGTTGAACATAATCTCCCGTGCCTGAAGCGAAAGCAGACGCAATGTTGGCAAAGTCCACATTTTGAATCAGCTCCAGATCACTTTGCGGATCAATGCCATGTTTGTTCAGTGCGAACTCCCCTGCCATTTGCGGCATGCCGCCTTTGCGTTGACCGAGAAATGTGGAATCCCTCAGTTGCTCCCAATCGAAGCTACCTTCTGTGTTACGAGCGAACAGAAATGTACCATCCGTCTGGGTGAGCTGGGCAAAGTTAATGACCGGATCTTCCGCTCCCTGCTGATAGACATATATGGACGTCTCCGCTCCTACCAGTGCGATATCCACCGAACCTGCGAGTAATGCCGCCATCGTTTTGTCACCACCAGCAGTCGTTTGAATGTCCACCTCAAGTCCCTGCTCTTCAAAAAAACCTTGAGCCACAGCCACATACTCCGGTGCGTAAAATACCGAACGAGTCACTTCGCCAATCGTAATCTTGGCTTCATTCTCTTCCTTATTACAGCTGGTGAGCGCCACAATGATAATCAGCAGAATAACGATGCCCCGGACGAACCATGGCGTGTATTTCATGTTGTTTCCCTCCTTCACTGGTTTCAGCAGTTTCTCTCTATTATGGATATGCCGATGCCCAACAAAAGGTTAAGAACTTAAATGCAAAAAAGAGCCGGGCAATGATGCCCGACTCTTCAGCTCTTCGAAATGTTATTTAATATGTTATATATGGGATATCTACAGCTTGTAAATCTCGGCATATTTGGCTTCCAGATAATCGGCCAGATAATCCGGGTTCAATTCTTCACCCGTTACGGCAACAATCAATTCGGAAGGTGTGCGACTTCTACCATACTGGTAGATCTTGTCTGTAAGCCATTCCTTAATTGGAATCAGATTTCCTTCGGCAATGAGGGTATCAAATTCCGGCATTTCCTTGCGCAATGTATGTAGAATTTGAGCTGCATACATATTACCCAGAGAATACGAAGCAAAGTAACCAAAGTCACCACCGGACCAGTGAACATCCTGAAGAACACCGTCTCCATCATTCGTTGGCATAATACCGAGGTATTCCTTGTATTTTGCATTCCAGGTCTCCGGCAGGTCCTTCACTTCCAGACCATCGTTGAATAACATTTTCTCGATCTCATATCGGATAATAATATGCAGGTTATAGGTCAGTTCATCCGCTTCAATCCGAATGAGTGAACTCTCTACCCGGTTGATTGCACGATAGAAATCTTCCAGTTCAACCTCGCTCAGTTGCGGGAAATGCTGCTGCAAATCTTTGTAATAGCGTGTCCAGAATGGCAGGCTGCGACCAATCATGTTTTCCCAAAGACGGGACTGGGACTCATGAATCCCCATGGACGTTCCTTCGGCAAGAAGGGTACCCGCCAGACTGTCATCAATATTTTGCTCGTACAGGGCATGTCCACCCTCATGCAGTGAACTGAAGACTGCGCTTGCTACATCATCTTGCAGATAATGTGTTGTGATCCGCACATCACCCGGGTTAAGACCCGTTGCAAAAGGATGAACACTCTCGTCCAATCGTCCAGCTTCAAAGTCATAGCCCATTTGTTCCAGGATGAACAGACTGAATTTTTCCTGTTGTTTGGTGTCAAACAACTGATTCAGGAACTCTGTATTTGGCTTGTTTTCTGAAGCATTAATCTTCTCTTGTAGAGGCACCAAACGTGCTTTGAGGCGGGCGAACACAGCGTCCACTTTCTCAACCGTCAGATCCGGTTCATACATATCAAGCAGCGTATCATAACGTGTATCCTTCACACCCCAATAATCAATAAACTCCTGTTTGAGCTTAACGATATCTGTGAGATAAGGTGAGAATCCAGCAAAATCACTGTTATGCTTGGCATCTTCCCATGCCGTTTCGGACTTGGCCGTGAGCACCGTATATGCTTGTACTTTCTCAGGTGGTACGGATTGACTGCGATCATATTCTTTCTTGCAATCTTCAACCAGACGACGATCTATATCTTCGAGCTGTTCCGATACTGCTGGAGTCGTTAATGCATCCAGGTAAGTCTTCATGTCAGCCGAGGTTTGCAGCTTGAATGCTTCGGTGGACAACATACCCAGCGTCTCCGAACGAGTCGGAACGCCTTTTTTCGGCGCACCTGTGCGCAGATCCCAGTGAAGCAAACCAATGGCTTCATGATAGCTCTTAATTTTACGAGCCAGATTACGGAAGGATTCCAAATGTTCCTGTGTTTGTTTATCCATTGTTATCGTTCACCTCTTCAAAAAAAATGTTATACCCTATTGATGATACTTTTTGCATTGCGTATAATCAACTTTTAACAGATGAAAATTGCATTGTTCTCCTAAAGATACGTGTTCAAAAAGTCTGGTTTTCATTACCGAGAAGATAGAAATGGCGTTCAACTTCGATGCTGATGATGCCCTCAGGCATGATTCGTAATCAAAAGTGGACTTTTTGAACAACCTCTAAAGGGTTGGAGTAATGCCATCTGCTGACCGTGAAATACTATTAAAGCAAAGGCGTGTAGGACAAGCTGCATCATATGCAAGTGGCCGTGCTCGTCGTATTGGATAACAGGAGGCAATGGACATGAACAACATTCAAGAGATTTTGACTTACAACAAATCATTTGTCGAGACTAAAGAATACGAAAAGTATACGGCTGGCAAGTTTCCAACCAAAAAGATGGTTATCATCACTTGTATGGATACACGTCTGGTGGAATTGCTGCCCAAGGCCATGAACCTGAAAAACGGTGATGTGAAAATCATCAAAAACGCAGGCGCAATTATCTCTCAGCCTTTCGGAAGCGTAATGCGTAGTGTACTTGTCGCCATCTATGAACTGGGTGCAGATGAAGTCCTGGTAGTGGGGCATACCGAATGTGGTATGGCTTCCCTTCACGCTGAGACCATGATTGGACATATGGTTGAGCGTGGCGTATCGGAAGAAGTCATGACTACTCTGGAGAACTCTGGCATCCGTTTGCAAAAATGGTTGCGCGGGTTTGACAGCGTCGAAGAAGGGGTAAAACATACTGTGGAAGTGATCAAGAAGCATCCTTTACTTCCTCCCAATGTACCCGTCCACGGCATGGTTATCGATTCTGCCACAGGTGAGCTTGATCTTGTCGCTGAGGGGTATGGACAACAGGCATCTCTCTAAATGGTTTGGAGTGCGGACCTTATGGTTCGCACTTTTTTTGTCTAAATTAAGGCAGTTGCTCTGTCAGGTTGTCAAACCATACAGTTTCAGTGTACACTTTTTATGAAAGCGGTCAAAGAAAGTAAAAACGATTGTTCTCTCTGACCTAGCCCTAATATTAAGGAGACATGTGCATGAACATACTTTCCTACGGATTACTCGGGCTGCTTACCCGCGAGGAGTCATCGGGCTATGATCTGATGCTGAAAATCCAGCCACATTGGCAGGCGAAACACAGCCAGATCTATCCACTCCTGTCCAAGATGGAAAACGATGAGTTATTGGCCTCCCGCTGGGTACAACAGTCTGACAAACCGGACAAGAAAATGTACGCAGTTACGGAAAAAGGCATTGAAAAGCTCTTGGAATGGATGATTACTCCTGTTACCGCACCGGTTACACGCGATGAATTTAATTTGCGTATTTTGTGTGTTGGCATAGCGGAAGACGGAAGCATGAGACGCATTCTTAACGAGCGTAAAAGCTGGTTTATGGAACGCATACGTTATTTCGAGGATCTGAAGTCACGTATACCTCAGGATAATCTTCGTGTAGGCAACCGAGATTTTGGAAGCTACATCCTGGTACAAAAAGGGTTAATGCACGCACAAACAGGCCTGGAATGGTGTCATTGGGTTACCCAATTGCTTGATGGCCAAGCTGCAATTCAAGACCCAAGTCCAAGCGTTTCAGAAATTTAATAAAATTTGAAACGTTCCTGCAAGTTGACCGTATTACATGAGTAAGGCCCATTTTTGGGCGATTCAAACAAATTAATCGGGGGGTTACGATCTTTACAATGAAGAAAAAATTCGGAGTTAAACATCTAATGATGGTATTTATGGCCTTTACATTATTGTTCGCAACAGTGGGAGTAACGAATCCGGATTCTGCAGATGCAAGACGTGGTGGCGGATTCAAATCCGGTACGAAAAGTTATAGCAATACACCTAAGAAATCCGACAGCAATGTAAGCAAATCGAATACGAATAACAATTCCAGCAATGGAGCAGCTACAACGAACCGTGGCGGATTCTTCGGTGGTGGCGGCGGATTCATGAAAGGCATGATGCTTGGTGGTCTTGCTGGTATGATGTTTGGCGGATTGTTCGGTGGCATGGGCGCTCTGGGTAACATCCTTGGATTGCTCGTGAACGTTGCAGCAATTATGTTGATTGTTATGCTGGCTATGGCACTCTTCAGAGCCATCTCCAATCGTCGCAAACCTGCAGCGGATGGTCGTTATGACCGTCGCAATGATCGTGATGATGACCGTAACAGAAACGGACGGTACTAATCTCTATGGTTCTGAGCATGGATGAAATTGTGAATGCAATCTGTATTCATATGGCAGAACGTAAGGGTGTACGTCCAACCGATGTGAATGTAGAACTGAGTTGGGAAGAAGATACAGGTTATTCCGCTGAAGTTTGGATTCAAGGCCGTAGTCAATATCTGGTGGAGTCCAATATGATTGAAGCGATTCTTCGTTACCTGCACAGTGAATACAACATCCGGGCGTACCGTGAAAATGTGCGACTTGATCTGGATGAAGAAATCACAGCGATCGTTAATCAATAAGATAGGTCACTCACTGGCCTGATATACGAAAGACCGCCTCCCCTCTGTCGCCTGACAGAGATGGAAGGCGGTCTTTTTGTTTCTGTATTTGTAGCTCTATTTGTGCGTCTATTGTAGTCTCTATACGTCTCTGTGTTACGTTCTAATTCTTGGAAACTACGATTGAAGTTTAACCAGGCTGTAGTTCTTCTTACCTTTACGGATAATAATGAATTTACCGCCAATGGCATGCTCTGCCGACACTGTGAATTCAAGCTCCGTGATTTTCTCACCGTTCATGGAGATAGCGCCTTTAGTGACATCCTCACGGGCCTGGCGTTTGGATGGCTCCAACCCCAGATCTACGAGCCAGTCGACGATATTTTTCGCTTCGCCGTCCGTTTCGAATGTTGGCATTTCCTTGAAACCCTGCTCGATTTCATCTGCTGTCAGGGAACGGATATCACCACTGAACAGCGCCGCTGTAATACGTTTAGCCTGTTCGAGCATTTCTTCGCCGTGAACGAATTTTGTCATTTCTTCCGCGAGTGCTTTCTGTGCTTCACGTCTGTGCGGCTCTGTCTCTACCTTTTCAGCCAAAGCTTCAATTTCTTCTTTGCTCAGGAAGGTAAAGTATTTCAAGTATTTTATCACATCACGGTCATCTGTATTCGCCCAGAACTGGTAGAACTCAAATGGTGTCGTTTTGTTCGGGTCAAGCCAGATTGCGCCGCCAGCTGTTTTACCGAATTTCGTACCGTCTGATTTGAGCATGAGTGGAATGGTCAGACCGTAAGCCTTCGCTTCAGATCCTTCTTTTTTACGAATCAGATCGAGACCACTTGTGATGTTACCCCATTGATCCGAACCACCGATTTGAAGCTGTACATCTTCGTTCTGGAACAGGTGCAGGTAGTCGAGTGATTGAAGGATCTGGTAGGAAAACTCGGTGAACGAGATTCCGCCTTCCAGTCTGCTCGCAACCACATCCTTAGCCAGCATGGTGTTAAGGTTAAAGTTTTTGCCGTAGTCACGCAAGAATTCAATCACATTGATTTTGTGTGTCCAATCGTAGTTGTTCACCATGCGAACCTGATTATCACCGTCTGTTACAAACAACTTCTTCATCTGCGCTGTCAGTGCATCCACATTCTCCTGCACTTGCTCCATCGTTTGCAAAGAACGCTCTGCCTGCCGACCACTTGGATCACCAATCGTTCCTGTAGCTCCACCTATCAAAATAACCGGACGGTGTCCTGCCAGTTGAAAACGTTTCAGCATCATGAATGGAATGAGATGTCCGATATGCATGCTGTCCCCCGTAGGGTCAACGCCGCAGTACAATGAGATTGATTTGGTTTCAGTCAACTCACGCAGTCCCTCTGCATCTGTCTGCTGGTTAATGGCGTCACGCCACTGTAGTTCATCAATAATATTCATCATGTGTATAACCCCTTTTCTATCCTCAAGATTCAGTCATGATCAACGTTAAATTACGAAATTACACGCTGGAACGGCTTTTTTGGACACAAAAAAATCGCCTCCTTGTCTTCATTAAGACACAGGGACGATTATTATAACCGTGGTACCACCCAAATTGCATGGACAACACGTGACCTTAACACGTTATCCATACCACTTTTGGCAATATATCGTTTGCCCATCCGCTTGGCATTACCCAAGTACTCCAGAGTGTAATTCGCAGCCCTTGTATGTATCAGGTTCCATCAACCCCTGACTTTCTGTAACAGGGACAAAGCCGCTACTGCGCTCTATCAACGTGATTCATGTATTCAATTTATAGCAAGTATAGCCGAACGTTTCAGTCATTGCAAGACCAAGTATTAATCTTCGAACAGAACAACGGATGCATAGTTGAAACCAGATTATATGATCATCATGTTCAATTTTCCGTGATAATAACCATAAGCTTTCTCCGCGATCTGATCCTCATTGTTCCAAAACTGCTGATCCAGCGCATCTAACTGCTGCTCTTGTGCCTTTGTCAGGAATTTAGGAATATCCCACAGTTCGGTAAGCCTTTCATCCTCTTTCAAGTGCTCAATGCAGCCGTATGCTGACGTTATAATCTCCACGACTTGAGTCGCATCAATGATATGTAATGCCCGCAACGCATAACGGTATACCTCTTCCCCCCAGTTACAGAAAAACTGTATAAAACCGCCGTTAAAGACATCCGCCTCTAACAGCCATAAAGCTGCAATGTCCTGCTCGTTCGAAGTCAACGATGCCCAGCCCTGTTCAGATTCATTCTTTTTTTCGACAAATAACACAGCATAGTCATACCATACGTCATTAATATCTTGCTCGCTCATGTAACACACCTCACTTTTCTTTATGCCATGCCCTCTAACTCCTGACGTTTACCCGTCTGATGCCAATGTAAATACGGATCACCGATCTGCTGGAAGGCTTCCAGGACACCCCTGTTCAGGTCCTTCATCACTTCATTTGTATAGTTCAAATGCGTCTCTTTATTATCCACGCCATGTCTTTCCAACAACCCTACATGCGTCGCGGTGAAAATAATATCTTCCAGCAACCAATAGATGACTTCATCCGGCTGTTTCACCCGTTTCTCCAATGAGACGAGACCACGTTCGTATATTCGAACGATATACGTATCTTTTCTACTCTCTACATAAGGCACCCCATCCCATTTAAAGGTCTCAAACAAGCGGTTAACATAGTTCTGCATCTGTTCCCTGGGAAAAGATGTACTATCTAAAAGCTGTAAAAGGATGTCTGCCAATTGTTCTTTGCTTAACATGTTGGACATGAATGCACCTGCCTCTGCAAAAGTAACGTCGATGACAGAATGAAAAATGAAAAAGCTGCCCAAGGCAGCCTCTTCATATTTATTCCTACTGTTCAATCAGGTCCCACAAAAAGTCTGATACGAAGTATTACATTGTGCAGGTAGTTCGGCATATTCAGCCTGTTCAGGTGAGTGTGCAAACGGATCTGAAAGAACTGCCAAAAGCTTCTCCATCACGCTAAGGTCTCCGTGATTCTCCGCTTGCTCAAGGGCTTCCTCGACCCGATGATTTCGGGGAATGACGGCTGGATTGCTTGTTCTCATCAACTGTCGAGAGACTTCCTTCTCCTCTTGCTGTCTGTCCAATCTTGCTTGCCACCGCTCATGCCATTCAGCAAATTCTGTCGTGCCAAACAAAGCTGTCCCTTCCAATGTATCAAAGGTCAATGCCAGGAACGTATTGGTGTAATCTGCACTATGCTTCTCCATAAGTTCAAGAAGCTCCTTGATCAATGCTTCATCTTCGGCCTCTTCATCCAACAAGCCCAGTTTGGCACGCATTCCCTTGAGCCAATGATGATGGTACAATTCAGAAAATTGTGCGATAGCATCCTGAGCGAGTTGCACGGCCTGTTCTTCATCTTCATGCAACAACGGCAGAAGCGTCTCGGCAAAACGAGCCAAATTCCACCCGGCAATATACGGTTGATTACCATAAGCATAGCGACCTTGTCTGTCAATGGAGCTAAATACGGTCGACGGATTGTAAGCATCCATAAAGGCGCATGGACCATAATCGATGGTCTCACCACTGATCGCCATGTTATCCGTGTTCATCACGCCATGAATGAAACCAACACGCTGCCATTGGGCTATGAGAGCCGCCTGCCGTTTAATCCCTTCCTGAAGGAACAAAAGATAGCGATTTTCGGCTTGGGCAACCTCAGGGAAATGTCGATTCAACGTGTAATCAGCCAACGCCCGAAGATCTTCAATAGACCCCCATCTTGCTGCGTACTGAAAGGTTGCTACCCGGATATGACTGGAAGCCACCCGGGTCAATACGGCACCTGGCCGCTCTGTTTCGCGGATAATGTTTTCTCCTGTTGATACCACAGCCAGACTGCGTGTCGTTGGGATACCCAGTGCATACATCGCTTCACTAATAATATACTCTCGCAACATGGGCCCTACAGCAGCACGTCCATCTCCTCCACGAGAGTACGGTGTTCTCCCTGAACCTTTCAGCTGGATATCCACTCGCTCGCCCTGTGGCGTAATCTGTTCACCTAGCAGCAAAGCACGCCCATCTCCAAGCATGTTAAAATTGCCAAATTGATGTCCTGCATAGGCCTGAGCCAAAGGCTCGGCTCCTTCCGGGATCGAATTACCTGCAAAAATTTGCGCTCCTTCATCACTGTCAAGAGACTCCACATCCAGTCCCAGGCTGGATGCAAGCAATCTATTGAAAATGATTAGCTTTGGTGATTCAACAGGCACTGCGCCCTGACTTGTAAAAAAGGGTTGCGGTAACTGCGCATAACTATTCTCCAAGTTCCACCCTTTGTTCAACGTTTCTTGTTGCATGGTGATCACAACTCCTTTTCTGCACCAGGGATATCCCTTGGTTATATTGTAGCCTTGTGAACCAATGCTCATTTATGTAGTCGCATGGAAATTCAATTCAAGAGGTTGTTGACTTAAACGAACATATTAAATGTTCTTGATGAAACTTTAGCATATTTGCATGCCTTTTGCATTCCTCATGAATCGTAAGCACCAAAAAATCCAAGAGGTTTCTTTGCCAAGTGGAATCATTGTCTTGCATTCCACTTCCCAGAAAACCATCTTGGATCCATTCCGCTTACTTACTCCTAGATGACACGTCTGTTATTACAAGGATTACGTATGTGCTTCCTGAGCCTGTACAGGCTGTACTGGCAAGCTCCCTTTTTTCAAAGCGAGGTTAAAGAAGACATTAAGCAGGATCGCTGACAGGCTTCCTGTGATAATACCATCGCTAACAATAATCCGAACACTTTGAGGAAGCTGGGCAAACAGATCGGGTACAGCAGTAACACCGAGCCCAAGTGAAACGGAGCAAGCCACGATCAATAGATTGGATTGTTTGCCAAAGTCGACGTTTTGCAGCATTTTGATCCCGGATGAGACAACCATTCCAAACAGGACAACAGTCGCTCCTCCGAGGACAGCACTTGGAATAATGGTTGCAAAAGCAGCTACCTTCGGAATGAGTCCCAGAAAGACCAGAATACCTCCGGCTGCAACAACAACATTGGTCGTTTTCACTTTGGAGAGCTGAACCAAACCGACATTCTGAGCAAATGTATTATATGGAAAAGCATTAAAGATGCCGCCCAGAACAAACGCGAGACCTTCTGCGCGATATCCCCGTGCCAGATCTTTTTCGTTGATCGGTTGATCACAGATTTTGCTCAAAGCCATAAATACACCTGTTGATTCGATGATAACCACCGTACCTACAATAATCATTGTAATAATGGGGCCGATTTCAAAGGTAGGCCATCCAAAGTAAAAGGGTTGAGGTAAATGGAACCAGGAGGCTTCCTGTACAGAGGCAAAATTCACTTTTCCCATAATGGCTGCGATGAGGGTCCCCACGATAATACCAAGGAGAACAGCCAGGGATTTAACAAACCCGCGAGCATATCGATTCAGGATTAGAATGAACAGTAATACACCAAATGAAAGCGCCAAATTGTCCAAACTTCCGAAATTCTCACTGTTTGCTCCACCCGCCATGTTTTTAATTCCCGTTGGAATCAGCGCAAGACCGATGATGGTTACCACTGTACCGATCACAACTGGTGGAAACAATTTGACAATTTTGCTAAAAAATACGGCAAAGATGACGATAAATAACCCTGCTGCGATGATCGACCCATATATGGCAGGAATTCCGTATTGCGATCCAATCGCAATCATGGGTGTCACCGCTACAAAAGAACTTCCGAGCACCGCTGGCAACCCAATACCCAAGTACTTCCCTTTCCGAGCCTGAAGCCATGTTGCAATCCCACACGTTAACAGGTCAATGGATACCAGATATGCCAACTGCTCTGCAGTCAGATTTAGTGCTCTGCCCACAAGCAAAGGCACCAGAATTGCTCCCGCATACATCGCGAGTACGTGCTGAATCCCCAGTGAAAAAACTCTCATCTTTTTGGTTTCTTTCATCCCACGTTGCCCCCCTGAAATTAGAATCAACAGAACCGCTGCAAAATCATGTTATGTTGATTCACATTATATAAACTATTCAGGGAAGTTCCATGATTCATAACATAGAATTGTGATAAGAGATAAAGAGTCCAACTAAAATTGGGCGTGTTATACAAAAAGAACTCTCAAACCGTCTGTGTCGTGTTATATTAGTTGACGCAGAAAAACAAAAGTACTCTTTACACTCAGAAGCAATGAAACATGAACGTGAGAGGTAACTTCATTGATTCATGTTAATGCATAATGTCAGAACATCACTTGTTTCTTATTCTCAGCTTGTCGAGTTAAGAGGTTTGATGTTAAAACGTTGCTCCATTACCTCTCCGTTCTGGTGAACCCTCTCCGTAAAAGACACTTCTTCTCTGTTCATTAGAACAACGGATGAAGCTCTGGTCCCATAGTCGAATTTTTCACTTTTTACGAAGATGGGAGAAAGCAAACGTTCCCATTCCAATGGAACACCTGTATGGGGTAGAAGATCATCCACTGAAGGGTCTGCCATTTGCAGCAAACCTAATATTTGTTCTGTCAGGGTTGCTTCGTCCTCCCCTTGGATGATTTTCTCCAGCCCTTCTTTCCCACGTTTCACCTTGGGCCAATCCGTATTAATCAAATGATTACTAATCCCGTATATTCCAGGTTTCAACTTCATCACAACATTACCCACATTAGAATAATAATAGAGGTCGTCAGGATCACCTACTAACAAATTGTAGCCAGGATAATCATTGCGACTTCTCTCCGCGTGTTGTATATATTGCTCAGGTGTGGACGTTCCCTTTAAAAAATCAGCAACCAGATCTCCTCTTGAGCCCTTGGCATGTATATCTTCATTTGGATCACGATAATTCGTAACAGCAGCCAGACGCCCACCTTTGGTTACGCCCATCCAGGTTCCCATTTTCGACAAATCCCGGCCAGCCAATATATGAGGATGGTCTTCCCAATAGTGTGCTTGAGCCGTAGGTCTGTGATAGAATTCATCCCTATTTGATCCCAATATAAGCGGATACTTTGGATGCATGTTATAAGCAAATAAAATTAAACACATGGGGATCCTCAACTCCTATATTCGTTAAACCCTGATTTCGCGCCTTTAAATAGCATAATCAACTACAATTACATCTTCCACCCAACCATCGAGGGAAGCTACAAATGCCTGATGAGCAGGATGTGGACCATAGGCGCGCAATGCCTCCTGATCTTCAAACGTCACTCTCAATCCAATCGTGTAACCTTGGATACGATCCGTTTCTTCCGTTGCATTGATCCCTGCAGTCAGCGCGACAATCCCCGGTATTTGTTCCTGTAACGCGAGCAATTGATCCACCCATTCCTGCTGTTTAGCTAGTGTGGTTTTATCGTTAAATTTAAAAACAACCAAATGTTCAAACATCTTGTTATTCCTCCCATGTCCATTCGAATAATAATGCAGTTTCGTTAAATAAAGTTAATTCAACAATTCCAATCCACCCATCATATAAGGGACCACTCTGTTGGCTAATTCAGCCGGAGATTCCTGCCCGCCTTCAATATTCCATCGATACGTCATTCCATAGATCGACCAACTTAGCGTGGTTGCCGTAATTTTCAGCGTTTTGGGATCTACATCACCCGCTACTTTGCTCAATAATTCAAGAAGGAATTGCTCCAGTTGAGTCTTGATGTTCTCTTCAATAATTGGTGCAACTGTCTCATATTTTTTGATGCAACCATTACTTGAGACGTGATAATCACATAATGAAAATATAAGCTGCTGTATGGTTTCGGCTGATAACCGGGCATCCGGGTTCACTCTTTTCGTTACATATTCCATAAAAGCATCCGCTAAAAAGGCTTCAAGCAGTGCATATTTATCCTGAAAATGGGCGTAGAATGTAGCCCTGTTAATTGTGGCTTGTTCCGTAATGTTTTGAATCGTAATGCTGTTGAAATTTTTAATATTCAATTGGTTTAAAAACGCATCAAGAATTAATTGACGCGTGCGGATTACACGCGGATCATTCGAGTTTGGAGACAATACACCAGACATGTCCCAATCCTCCTTTGTACACAAAATATTTGGTTAGACTCCTTCATTATAGATAAGTGTTAATTGTTCAACAAGTGAAAGTAAGTGCAAAGACACCATACAATAATCCGTGTCTTTCGCTTAAGCAACAAAATGCTTCGATTGTTGGTTGAGCATGCCTATACACCTTGTTAAGATTGCACTTGTACCCGCTTGAAGGTGCATAATAATGGAGGTGCTTAGTTTGAGTAATCAACAACATAACGTTATTTCTACGGAGCTTCTGTTCCAACCATACACTGTTAAAAAGTTAACCCTATCCTCGCGCATCGTCATGTCCCCCATGGCTCGTGCCTTCTCCCCGGATGGTGTGCCAGGTCCCGATGTAGCTGCATATTATCGCCGACGTGCCGAGCATGGTGTTGGACTCATTATTACAGAGGGTGCAACGATTGAGCATCCGTCTGCATCAAGTGAGCCTAGGCTCCCTCATATGTATGGAGAAGCAGCTCTTCACGGCTGGGCTGAAGTAGTCAAACAAGTCCATGAAGCTGGCGGCAAGATTTTCCCGCAAATTCTGCACTTGGGTATTACCCGCCCTTCTGGATCTCAACCTCACCCAGAAGCTGAATCTCTTAGTCCATCGGGAGTTGATATGGAAGGTACTCAAGTAGGTGCGCCCATGACGGAGGCAGAGATCGCAACTGTGATTCAAGCTTATGCAGATGCAGCAGCCAATGCACAAAGCATTGGTTTTGACGGAATTGAGCTTCACGGTGCACACGGTTTTCTGATCGATCAATTTTTCTGGAAAACAACGAATAGGAGAACAGACCGCTATGGCGGTGACCTACAGAAACGAACTCAATTCGCGGTTGAAGTTGTAATGGCAGTTCGTGCTGCGGTAGGTCCTGATTTCCCTATCGCGATGCGGATTTCCCAATGGAAGATGAATGATTATCAAGCCAGACTGTTCGACACCCCCGAACAACTGGAACAATTCCTTCATTTGCTGGTTGACGCAGGTGTAGATATCTTCCACTGCTCGACACGACGCTTCTGGGAGCCCGAGTTTGAAGGATCTGAGCTTGGATTTGCAGGCTGGGTGCGAAAGCTAAGTGGTCAAACCACCATTACCGTCGGTTCTGTGGGTATGCCAGATGAGCCTGAAGCAGGAGCAGATAAAGCAACACATCCAGGTATGAGCGAGCTTATGAAGCGTTTCGATCAACAGGAATTTGATCTGGTGGCTGTGGGACGTGCGCTTCTTGGTGACCCGGCATGGGCAGTTAAAATACAGGAAGGCCGCGTATCTGAAATTCACCCTTTTACACCTGAAATACTCGCTACGTTACACTAAGAACAATTACTTATTGTTCCAGAGATTTTTTCTCCACTATATATAGGTTTGAACTCATGAATCAACTATACTTAGCAAAGGGCTCGCTTTCCCTCCGGGATTGCGGGTATTTTGTTTTTAGAGATATCTGTCCGACCAAACACTTCGAGCAATAGCAATATCGTTCAAGAAAATTCCTTCTTTGCAACCTATAATGACGTTAACATACCAGAAAGAAGGTGCATCATGACTCGGGAAGTCCGGACTGTCGTATTTGATACCGATCTACAGCTAGAAGCTTATCAATTTGAAGGCATTATGCAGAAGTTTCCCAATCATTTTCATGACTATTACGTCATTGGATTCATTGAACAAGGCAAGCGACACCTCGTCTGCAACAACGAAGAATACATGCTGAATAGCGGAGATATGATTGTTTTTAATCCACATGATCCTCATGCCTGCGAACAGGTCGATGGCAGAACCCTCGATTATCGCTGTATCAATGTCCAGCCTGAGGTTATGCTAGATTATGCGAGAGAGATTACCGGACAAGCTTACTTGCCACGGTTTACATCCCCCGTTCTCTACCAAAGTGAACTTGTGGGTTCCCTGCACGAGCTGCATCAGATGATTCTGGAAGAGCAATCGGATTTCTGCAAAGAAGAATTGTTACTCTTACTACTGGATCAATTGCTGCGAGATTATTCGGATGCTGAACCACCTGTTTCCACACAGGATGTGACCTTGGAGATCAGACGCATATGTGATTACATAGAAGCTCATTACATGGAGAGCATCTCACTGAACGAGTTAGCCGATTTGACGGAGATGAGCAAGTACCACCTGCTGCGTTTATTCACGCGCCAGAAAGGGATATCACCTTACCGTTACCTGGAAACGATTCGCATTAATCAAGCCAAACGTCTGCTGGAACAAGGTCTGCTTCCGATTGAAGTAGCCGCACAGACAGGATTCAGTGACCAGAGCCATTTCACGAATTTTTTCAAAAAACTGATCGGCCTGACACCCAAGCAATATAGACGTATCTTCAATCATGATTCAGAGTTGAAACGAACCACCACTAACATCGTATGACAAGTCATCTTGGTCATCAAAACACTAAAGCCTCTACCGGACATCTACTCGCTTTGTTTACTATACTGATCTGGGGAACTACCTTTGTCTCGACGAAGGTTCTGCTGATTGACTTTACTCCAGTGGAAATTCTATTTTTCCGTTTCCTGATCGGGTATTTGGTACTGTTATTGATCTATCCACGTTCACTGCGGATCGCCTCATTCAGAGAAGAATGGTTATTTATTGGAGCAGGACTATGTGGGGTGACGTTATATTTTCTTATTGAAAATATTGCTCTGGTGTACACAACAGCTTCCAACGTGGGTGTTATTGTCTCCATTGCCCCGTTCTTCACTGCCGTACTCGCACACTTCTTCTTAGATGGTGAGAAGTTAACTCGCCGCTTCATTATCGGATTCGGGATTGCCTTGAGCGGCATCCTACTCATCGCACTGAACGGCAGTTTCATTCTGCAACTGAATCCGATAGGTGATCTGCTTGCTTTCATAGCACCTGCGGTATGGGCGATCTACTCTGTGTTAATGCGGAAAATTGGTGAGCTTCGTTATCACACCATTAGCGCGACTCGCAAAGTATTCTTCTATGGCCTGATCTTTATGCTGCCAGCTCTTTTCCTGTTTGAATTCCATTGGGAACTCGGGCGCTTCACGAGCGTGACCAATCTTTCCAATTTTCTATACCTCGGTCTAGGTGCCTCCGCGCTGTGTTTCGTGACCTGGAACCGGGCTGTGAATCTTCTCGGAGCTATCCAAACGAGCGTATATATCTATCTGGTGCCTGTCATTACTGTTGTGTCATCTGCACTGATTCTTCAAGAGCAGATAACCTGGGTGATTGTACTCGGTGCGTTCTTAACCCTATTTGGCTCTTACATTTCAGAACAAAAAGGACACAAGCTTAACAACAAAAACACTAATCCACATAGGGGTTAGTGTTTGCTTCATTTTTTACTGATATGACTGGACATCATGGTTGACCACCGTTAACATGCAGCAGAAGTCATTCATTTTATCTCATTTAATTGAGACAGCAGAATCTCCAGTTCCTCTTGCTCCAGATGACGCCATTGCCCCCGCTCGAGTTGATCCAGCGTAATATTCATAATTCGTACACGCTCCAGCTTGAGGACTCGGTACCCCAAGGCTTTGCACATTCTGCGGATCTGCAGGTTGAGACCCTGTGTCAGAATAATACGAAATACATTGTCACTTTGCCTATACACTTCGCAGGGCTTGGTCACCACGTCCAGAATTTCAACGCCATCAGACATGGACTTTACGAATTCGTCAGTTACGGGTTTGTCTACAGTCACTACATATTCTTTATCATGATTATGCTCCGAACGCATCATCTTGTTCACAATGCCTCCATCATTCGTAAGCAAAATCAACCCCTCAGATGCCTTATCCAGCCTGCCTATCGCAAATATGCGAGAAGGATAATTCATATATTTAATGATGTTCCCCTTCACATGTTCTGCTGCTGTGCAGACAATACCGATGGGTTTGTTCAAAGCAATGTAGACAGGTTCGCTCTCATTACGAGGAATCTGCTTGCCATCAATGAGTACCACATCGTGAGGTTCAACTTCCGCCCCTTTTTCACATACCCTGCCATTGATCGTTATGCGCCCGGCCGCAATTAAACGGTTCGTTTCCCTGCGGGAGCAGAATCCCGTTTCACTTATGTATTTGTTAATTAACATGTGTCACCGCTTCTCATCTGTAATATTGCCACTAGTTCTTAGAGTGCTGGTACGTTCATTCACACCGTGTAATGAGTTAGTACCTTGTACTGGTTTTCATTCCACATCATCTCATTTATACTGAATCGAAGCAATGAATGGTTATATAAAAACACATACAACATTACATTGGAGAGCCAAATTACACTCTGGAAGGAGTTTCTCATGTACAAAGTTACTCGATTTACAGTTGACCCCGATAATCCAAACCAAGACTCTGGCATGTGGATTGGTGGAGAAACTGCGTACGTTTCCGACTGGCCGCTCAACCCTGAGGGGCAGCCTTTATTACATCTGTTCTCCATCCATTGCAATACACTTTCACAGCAGGTCCATATCCCTTCTTTACCACAAGATAAATATATCTCGGTCTTCTCGACCTACTCCGCCTCCGAATATTTTCTGGATCAGGTAACCTATACGGGAGATGAACTGGAATGGAACGAGAATATTGTTGCCGGATGCACTTATGTCTCGGTATCTTCGCGTCCACTGACTTCCGTATGTCCCGTTCCATCCATTCCGTTAAGCAGCGTACGTTTGATTGAAACGGAGTTAGACGAACAGGAGTTCCCTGCATTTTCATTTTTCTCTCCCACTGTACCAAACGGTGTGAAAGGAATTGACCATTTGCTAGAGGAACATCAACTGGTGTGTCAAATATATTCCGGAGATTTTCCTGAGCCTTATCGGGATATATTGGGTCTTCCCGATGCAAATGGTTATTTATTTTTGCGAAAGGGTCCCGCTTCTGCTCACGCACCATTCGATGGAATTTTCTTTGTACAGACTGCTTAATGGCGATAGGTTGAGGTCAGGTATCATTATATAAAACGGTTAATCAGAACGTTTCCCGTCTACCTAGACAGGGAACGTTTTTTTATATATGCACGTTTTACTATTCTCGATCAATACAGATGCCAAACCCTGTTAAAAGGTCATATGAATTGAATCATATCTACCCTTTCGACACGAAATCGTTTTAGAAAAAACTTAGCACGAGAAATATTTCTTTTCATCAAAATTTAACATTATTTTACAACGAAAAGCATGTACATTTGGACAATTATGGTATAAGTTATATATGAAATAAACATTAATTACATAATATAAAATTTATATCCAACTAGGAGGCGGGCTTTTGAAAAGAATATTCGCTCTAAGCTGCGGTTTTTATCTGTTAATCGGCATAACCAGCGTTGTGCTCGGTGCACTTCTCCCTGTTTTGTTGTCACATTATGAGCGCGGTTACAGTGATGGCGGATTTTTGTTATTTCTGCAGTTTCTTGGATTTCTTGTCGGTGTAATCGTAGCTCCTGCCCTGACAGCCCGTATCGGAAGAAAAGCGATGCTGACCCTAGCTCTGATTTGTATTGTAGCCGCCTATATAGTACTCGGTTTTCTGCCATCCTGGTCTGTAGTTCTTCTTCTCACAATTATCGTAGGTTTCGGTTCAGGTATCATCGAACCCTCTGTAGGTGCATTCACGATCGAATTCACTGAGAATCAAAAGGCGGTCGCCATGTCCAAGCTGGATGTCTTCTTTGCTCTTGGAGCACTTCTCATCCCGGCTGTCGCTGCTTTATTCATCTGGATGGATCTGTGGCATCTTACTTTTTATACGGTGGCCGTGTTGTCACTGGTTCTTATGCTGCTGTGGATCACTATGCCCCGGCCAGCCGCACTGTATCTGGAACAGGCTGGCGAGAATACAGTGGCACATGCAGCAGGTAAAGCCCAATATTCGAGAAAACATCTGGGTCTGCTGACGATCTTCGTCATCTTCTTTTTCATCTACATGGGATTGGAATTGGGATTGATGAACTTCCTGCCTTCCATTCTCGTAGAACGATTGCAGCTTCAGGAATCCGTCGCATCGCTGAGTGTCTCCATCCTATGGATTGCGATGATCATCGGTCGTCTTTTCTCCGGGAAAATAGCGGAAGCCGTCAACTATATGCCTTTCCTGATCTGGAGTACAGTCGGTACGTTTTTGTTCACATCCGCTATGGTATTTGTAACTGGACAGTGGGCAACGTATGTACTCATCTTCGGAACCGGTCTATTCATGTCAGGGCTGTTCTGTATCGCACTGGTCTATGCTAATGTTTTGATTCCCGGTATGACCGAGCGGACAACCAGTATCCTGATCGCATCGGGGGGTATTGGGGGTGCCATCTTGCAGTATGTGACTGGATGGAGTATGAGTACAGGGCCTGTCGTGAATACAATCTGGATTTTGGCCGGATTCTGTCTGATCCTGCTGCTCACATTGATGGTCTCTCATCTATGGACTGTAAAAAATAAAAATAATGCAGTACGTACTGCTCTCGCACAACATAGCAAGAAAATGTAAACATCGTTTCTTAAGGGAGGTGATGCCCGTATCATCCGGGATTGTTGAGCTTCGTTCGAGCTAGTACACCATTATATTGGAGGAAATCGTATGCAAACTTTAACCAACAACCGCTTCATAGCCGGAAAAGGGATTAAGTTGATTGACGATTCAGGTGTTGAATACCTGGACGGCGTGTCGGGAACATTCAATCTGTCACTGGGCTATAATCACCCACATGTAGTCAGCAAAATTCAGGAACAAGTCGGCAATCTGACGCATATGTCTTCCTCCTTCACTGAACCGTACGTAAATGAAGTACTTGATCACTTAATCGAATATGCTCCAAACGACATTAATGCCGGATGGATGCGGGATATCACTGGTTCAACTGCCAACGAATGTGCAACCAAAATTGCACAGAAGTATACCGAATCAACAGACATCATCAGCCTGTATCTATCCCATCATGGGCAGACCCAATTTGCCACCGGGATTTCGGGAAATGCCTTCCGGCGGAAACGGTTCCCCAATTCGGCTGTGGCTAACGCTGTCCATGTACCTGCCCCATACTGTTATCGCTGCCCATTCAAATCCTCAAATGGAGACTGCGGATATCAATGCGTTGAAGCTATATCAGATGCGATAGAATATGCAAGTTCTGGCTCAGTCGCCTGCATGATTATCGAACCTATTCTCGGAAATGGCGGCAATATCATCCCTCCTCCCGGATATTTCAAACGTCTGCGTAAACTGTGTGATGAGTACAATATTATTCTCATTGCTGACGAAGTGCAGACAGGCATCGGTCGTACCGGAACCATGTTTGCCAGCGAACTGTTTGATATCCAGCCTGATATGATTACCCTTGCAAAAGGTCTTGGCGGGATCGGCGTACCTGTTGCTGCGGTGTTAATGCAATCCCGGCTGAATGTGCTCGAAAAGCACGAACACTCCTTCACCTCAGGAAGCAATCTGATCTCCGTAACTGCTGCCAAATCCACCTTGGAAGTGGTATCCGAACCCGGATTTCTGGATGCCGTGAAACGCAAAGGTGAAATTCTGGGTGAATTGCTGCAAGAATTGGCAATGAAATACCCAAGTATCGGTGAAGCTCGTGGTGTCGGGTTAATGTGGGGGCTCGAGATTGTAGGTGACGGTAATGAACCGGATACGCTCAAAACCAATGCCATTGTTGACCGCGCTTTTACAGATGAACATCTGATCTTGAGAAGTTCAAGATATGGCTTCGGCAACGTTGTTAAGGTCCGGCCTTCCCTTACCACAACCGAAGACGAACTGGTTGAGATTGTGGAGCGGCTGGATTCGGTGCTTGCCAGCGTTAATTAAAACATTTCAATGCAACTGTTCGAAGTGGTCGTTTCGGTTACGAATCGTTCTTATGATCGCTGTTATCCACGGATTTTCTTGATTTCCCTTTCCCAAGGGAAAAATCCATTGATAGCATATGCTTCCGAAGCAGCTTTCTTTCAGAAAGCTTTGAGGCGAACGCTTCGCTTCTCCAGAATCGATTTCGTCCCCTTCACTACTTTCGTATCTTGAAAAAACTATTTTAAGATGAATCGCTATTTTTATATTTTATATTATTATAAGGAGGTTATATCATGCTTGCATTGGTATACAAATCGGCTTGGGATGTGGCGCTTGAGGAACGGCCTGTCCCGGAAATTACAAGAGATAATCAGGTGTTGGTTCGTATTCGGGCGACAGGTGTATGTGGTACCGATCTCGGTATTGTCAGCGGCAAATATCATGCAGTTCCTTCTGTCATTCTCGGTCATGAGTCTGCCGGGGAAGTCATTGATGTTGGCTCTGCGGTAACGACATTACAAGCGGGCGACCGTGTTGTGATCGACCCTACCTACTATTGCGGACAGTGTGACATGTGCAGAACAGGCAGACAAAATCATTGCACACATAAGTCTGTTACCGAGACAGGTGTGAGTGCTGACGGAACATTTACAGATTATTATGTGACCGAGGATCGTTTTTTGTACAAATTGAAGGAGCATGTGAGCTATGAAGAAGCAACTTTGACGGAACCACTCAGCTGTATGCTGACGGGGATTAATCAGATTCATCTACTGCCGAATTTCAGAACAATCATCCTCGGTGCAGGCCCGATCGGCATTCTGTACAGCTACGCGCTCGCTTCCAAAGGGGTTACCGGCTGTCTGGTTGACATCTCCGAAGAACGCTTAGCCATTGCTGGTTCCATTGCACCTGATCGTTGGGAAGTTCATTCATCCTTCGAAAATGCCATAGAATTACTGTCACCCGCAACCCAGCAGGTCGATATGATTGTGGATACAACGGGCGTTGTGGGCACACAAGTACTTTCCCAGCTCGCCAGCGGCGGTTACCTGATGCTGGTTGGTCTGAGAGATGGAAACACATCCTTCAATCCCAAAGAAGTTGTGGACCGCAGTCTGAAAATTATTGGTTCCATCGATTCTCTGGGAACATTTGCAACCGCACATTATATGATTGAACAAGGGATTATTCCGGCAAAAAAAATCATCACCCACTCCTTCCCGTTGGAGGATTACGAAGAAGCATTCCGCACACTTGGCTGTGATATCCAGGGACGCACACTTCAAGCCTCTTCACATGCCATTAAAGTTGTGCTGCAATCCAGCGGTTCCAGTTTCTGAAGTGGAACGTTAACCATGAATGGATTACATTAGAGATATATGTATACACAATCCTGGAGGAGGAATACAACATGGCAGCGAACAAAGAATCTAACGGACTGGGAGCCCCCAATGATGACATCATTCAAGCGGTCATTTTTGACATGGATGGTGTACTGATTGACAGCGAACCGATTTATTTCGAGATTGAGCGCAGCTCTTTTACCCATTTTGGAGCAAGGGTGACTGATGAAGAACATCATAACTATGTAGGAGTTACGCTGGAATCCATGTGGCAACAAGTATTGGACAAGCATCAACTGACAGCTACGCTGGAAGAAATATTTGCTTATCATCAGCATAATGTGATGCAAACGATGCTTGCCCATTCGAATCTGACGGCAATGCCTTCCGTGGAACGCTGGTTAAGCTGGCTGCATGAGCAACATATACCCATAGCCGTTGCTTCTTCCTCTCCACGTGCACTGATTGATTTGATCATGGACAAAACCGGACTTGGACAATACTTTGAGGTGCGAATGACAGGTGAGGAAGTTACAAACGGCAAGCCGGCACCAGATATTTTCCTGACCACAGCTGAAATGATTGGTGCATCTCCTTCGAATTGTCTAGTGATCGAGGACTCGCGCAATGGTGTTCAGGCCGCCAAAAGTGCAGGCATGCGCTGCATAGGATATCGTAATCCGGGATCAGGCAACCAGGACTTGTCCAAAGCCGATCTTCAGATTTCCAGTTACGATGAGTTATGGACATTGAAGGATACACTGCCCTTTGAAGGCAGATTTCCAAGTTTGTCAAAGTTTCGCTGAGAAGATCGTAATAAAAAGATCATAATTTTCGGAATGTATTTAGAAAAAAACAACCCAAACGGCTTCAATTCATTCGAATTGGAGCTGTTTGGGTTTTGCTTGCTGCAATGGGTATTACATGAGGACACATACTGTAATTTCAACTAAACCGAAAGATCGAGACTTCTACCCAGATTGGGATGAGGAGCAGGCATTGACTTCAACATTTCTGCCATCTGCTGGCCTTGCTGCTGTGCCATGTCTTTTGTAATCGACATCACTTGCAAGCTTGCCGACTGCACTACTGAAGCTTGGCTCATCGCCATTGATAATGCTGCAATATCCATGTTCTGCACTCCTTTCGCTTTCTGATTACATAGATGTACTTATTATATATCGGTCAGAAGGGAGGAATTGTTAAAAGGTCGATCAAAATGTATACGGAGGCTTCTTTCGTTTCAACGATCTGTTGAATGAACTTCCGCAGTTTCAACAGCTGATCTGCCTCGCTTGTGACATCACAATGTTGATCCGACCACGTAAGAGACTTCATTTCTCCATCTACAGTAATTTTCCAGCTATCATCATTAACGGAGCATAAAAAGGGGCGTCCCATAAGTCATGAGCATGACTGAGGACATCCCTTATTAAAGTTATTTTATTCTAATGAACCTGGCACACGCTATTCGCTCTGATTTGCACAGGTCTGTGGTGTAACGAATCACAGAGACGTTATTTCGTCGATTGGGTCGAATTTTCGGTTCTGACACCCTGATATGATGAAATAACGTTACTGAGGTTCGTTTAAGTTTGCCATTCACGTCTAATAACTGTTCGACGTACTCAACGCAAGTTCGTTTATTTTAACTTCCGGGTTACTTACCACCTGTTGAATCATGGAAATAAAGTGTTTTTGAATCTGTTCTACGGTAGATGGGTCATACACATTGGCATTGTACATCAATATGATCTTCATATTTTCATGGGGTTTGACGATCAAAGTAAAATCAAAACTATTGTGTTCTGTACCCCCAACATTCATAATCTCAAGCGGTATTTCACCTTTCTGACCCAGACTCTCCATTCGGTTCTCTACCGGGAAGTTCTGATATACAACAACATGGTTAATCAGAGATTGTTTTTGCTTGGTCAGATTTTGAATATCATATAACGAATACGTATCATATGCATGTGACTCCACAGCTTGTGCCTGATTCCTTTTCATTAGAGATATAAATGACTCATAGGCCTGAGCCTGGATCCGAACAGGAATCGCATTAATAAATAATCCAATCATGCTTTCGATCCCAGGAATGACAGGTGGTCTGCCCGATACCACACTTCCGAATACAACATCGTTGCTTTCATTGTATTGCTGCAACAATACACCCCAGACCGTCTGCACTAACGTATGAAGAGTAACATGCTGCTGTTCCGCAATCTGTTTCATTTGCTCGATTAGTACATCATCCAAATAACAGTTTAACGTTCTGGAATCCTGTCTTTCATGTTTCGGTTTGATTTTTTCTCCAGGCAATTTCGTTTGTCCCTCATAACCCTCTAGGTAATGACTCCAATACGTTATTGCACCTTGATGATCTTGCTGTTCCAACCATTCAATGAATTGACTATAAGGTGTTAATAGAGTCACTTGAGGCTTTCTATTTTCCCGAATCGCAAAATAATTCTCAAATATCTCTTTGCTTACCAGAGACATACACCAGCCGTCCATCAAAATATGGTGAAAACTCCATATGACGCGGTATTCCTCATGGTTTGTTCGTAAAACAGACATACGTATTAGCGAATCTCGTTGTAAGTCAAATCCTCTTGCCTTGTCCTGCTCGATATACTCGTCAACATACGTTTTACGTTGCAGCTCACTTGTGCCAGCTACAACTTCATAGTTAAATTCAAATTTCTTCTCTTGATACACAATTTGAAGAGGGATGTCCACGAAATCACTGTAAAAATTAGTTCTTAATATCGCATGCCTTTGCATTAATTGATCCAAACTTTGCGCAAAAGAGGTAACATCCAAATCTCCATGCATATCAAACATGATTTGTACAAAGTAAGCGCCAGAAATTGGATTCCGTTCACTTTCGTACAGCATTTCCTTCTGTAATGGTGTAAGTGGGTACACATTTTCGATTCGACCGATGTGCCCAGTTTGTTCCACGATTTGATCCAATTGATCAATGGTTAATGACTTGCATGAAATATCACTTGGCGTCAGCTCGGTTTGTTCCTTCGTTACACAATGTTCAACGACTCTATTAAGACCTTCCTTATAGAGAAAAGCCAATTGCTCCATCGTTTCCCGGCGATATTGTTTTGAACTATAGTTAATGGACAGCGACAACCGACCCTCTGTAACGATGCCATTGATATTCAGCACAAAAGGTCTCTTGTTGTTTTCACTTACGGATGGCCCGCTGGAAAAAGGCGAGAATTTAATGCCATCTTGGCCCGAATCCTGATTCACCTGTCCCATATAGTTGAAACTAATTTCGGGATTTTTCGCTAACTTGAATCCTTCATTTCCATGTGACAAATACCTCGAAATCCCGTAACCAATGCCCTTGGTTGGAATCTGGCGCAGTCCTTCCTTGACGGCCTTAATCTTCCTTGATAAGTCAGCCCCGGACTCCATCGTAATCATAACGGGGTACATGCTCGTAAACCATCCCACTGTACGCGTAATGTCCAGCTCTGGCAGGATGTCTTCTCTACCATGCCCTTCCAGATTTACGAGGATTTCTCCCATGCCTGTCCAATCATGAACAGCCATTCCTAATGCGGTTAGCAATATATCATTAATTTCCGTATGGTACGCATGATGTGTTTGCTTTAATAATTGCTCGGTTTCCGCAGCTGTCCAATGAATGGTGATCGTTTCACTATCTTTGCCAATCGTCTCATCACAATCCATATCTTTTGGCAGCGGGCTTAGCTGGGCCTGCTCCACACGACTCCAGTATGGATTCTCTTGCTTCATCGCCGGGCTGTCTGCAAACGTAGACAATTGTTCTGCCCATTGTTTAAACGAGGTCGTTTTTTGAGGAAGCCGGATTTCTTCGCCTCTTAAGAACTGGTCTTGCCCTGTCTGAATATCTTCATATAAAATACGCCATGAAACCCCGTCTACCAACAAATGATGAATGGCAATAAGCAGGTGATCCCCTTCAGCACATTGGAACAACCCAAGTTTGATCAAAGGTCCGTGAGACAGATCCATACCACTCTGAATTTCTTTTGCTTTATTTTCAATGAACGATGCTGGATCTGCTTCAGTTTTGAGGTCAACGATTTCAAGGCTGTATAATCCATCTTCGTCTGCCCCTCGATTCCACGCTTCATATCCGCCCTCAGGCGCTTGTCGATAAAGGATGCGGAGAGCATCATGCTGTTTCACGATCTTATCCATGATGCTGTGAATGAAGGGGACATCAAACCCTTTTTCACGAAAGAACATCATTTCCTGATTGTAATGATGTGCGTCCACCATATTTTGATCAAAGAACCAGCGCTGAACAGGTGTCAGCATCACTTGTCCCGTAACTTCCCCTTGGTCAGAAATAGTGCTCACGGATGTAACGTGTTCACTCAACTCCGCTACTGTCGGATAGGTGAAGAAATGCTTCATTTCCACTTTATACCCTGCTTGAAGCAGTCGTGAGGAAACTTGAATACATTTAATCGAATCGCCCCCGAGTTCAAAGAAATGATCTGATGTGCTAACCTTTTGAACACCAAGCACAGCTTCCCAGGCAGCGACGATCGCTTGTTCTACAGCGTTCTGCGGCGCCATATACTCGGTCCCTTTTTGCATATGTTCTTGTGGAGATGGTAATGCCTTACGGTCAACCTTCCCATTGGAAGTTAACGGTATATGCTCTAATTGAACAAAATAAGACGGGATCATATAATCCGGAATTTCATGAGATAATGCCATTCTGATTTTCTTCGCTGTCAGTGAGCTGTCGCCTTTCCAATACGCACACAACTGCTTCGAACCATCCTCATGCTCACGGGCAATAACGACCGCTTCCTGAATGGAGTCTATTTGCAAAAGCGCAGTTTCCACTTCGCCCAGCTCAATTCGGTAACCTCGAATTTTCACTTGATGATCGATTCGTCCCAGATATTCAATATTTCCATCCGGCAGCCATCTTGCGGCATCTCCTGTGCGATACATTTTCCCTTTTGTAATCCAGGGATGATCAACAAATTTCTCTGCGGTTAAATCAGGCCGGTTCAGATAACCTCTGGCAAGGCCCTCACCTGCTACAACTAATTCTCCCTGAACACCGATCGGTTGAATGCGCTGGTGTTTATCCAAAATATAGGTCTGCAACGTTGGGATTGGTTTGCCAATATTGCTCTTTCCAGCATGTATTTCAATGTCGGTTATTTCCTTATACGTTACATGAACCGTTGTTTCGGTTATCCCATACATATTAATTAACTGGATAAATGGATATTTCAGCTGCCATTCCTTCAATAACACGGGATTGAGGGCTTCTCCTCCAAAAATCACTTTTCTTAATTTCAGATCTGTTGCATGACCTGCCAGTTCTTCCTGAAGAAGATGATAGAAATACGTTGGCGTTTGATTTAAAATCGTCACTTGCTCGTTTTTTAACAATTGTAGAAATTGTTCCGGACTTTTTGCCGTCATTTGAGGTACGATAACCAGTTTTCCGCCATAGAGCAATGCCCCGTACATTTCCCATACCGAAAAATCAAAACAAAAGGAATGGAATAATGTCCATGTATCTGATGCATTAAAATCAAACAAATTTTTACTATTGAACAACAATCGCACCACATTTTTATGTTCAATACATGTCCCTTTTGGTTTACCGGTCGTTCCTGAGGTATAAATTACATATGCCAGGCCTGTTGGTGCAGCAGTAACTCCCAAATCGGAATGATCTTCATGATAGGACTCAGGTAGATCCAGGCAAACGACCTCTCCTGCAAAAGAGATGCGTTCTTGCAAATGACTTTGCATTAATAATACATGTACACCCGAATCCTCAAGCATGTAGTTTATACGATCCTCCGGATATTCAGGATCAATCGGCAGGTATGCGCCACCCGCTTTCAAAATCGCTAGGATTCCTACAACCATGTCTAGCGAACGATCAGCGATGATCCCGATTAACTGATCATTTTGAATGCCTTTAGCCTTCAACGTTCTTGCCAATTGGTTGGCTTTCTCGTTCAGCCCTTGATAGGTCAAATGTTGATCCTCAAATACAACCGCAACGTGTTCAGGAGTTCTTGCCACTTGTTCCTCAAACAGTCCATGAATCGTCTTGTCCTTTGGATAATCAGCCATGGAATCATTAAACTGTTCCAAAATTTGTGTTTTCTCCTGTGTTGTAGTCAAGTCAATGTCATGGATAGGGATAAGCGGATTGTTGGCCACTTGCTCCAACATCTGAATCAAGTGACCTTGAATGCGTTCTACGCTTGCCCGGTCATAGACGTTAGCATTGTAATAGAACATACATTTCATGGATTGGCCTGGTTTAATAATCAGGTTAAAGTCATAGTTCGTTTGTTCATCTGCTTCTACATTCGTAATCCGAAGAGCTGTCTCCTCCTGATCCCCAAACTGTTCCATAATGCCCTGTACAGGATAATTTTCGAATATCAGGATATGATCAATCAAATTTTGCTTTTGCGATGTTTCCGCTTGAATCTCGTATAACGGATACGTGTCATGTGGATGCGAAGCGACAGCATGTTCCTGATTCCGCTTCATAATCGCTGCAAATGTCTCATTACCTTGAGTCTGAACGCGTACAGGAATGGTATTGATGAATAAACCAATGATTCGCTCAACTCCAACAATCGCCGCAGGTCTGCCCGACACCACGCTTCCGAATACAACATCCTCACTGCCGTTATATATCTGTAGCAACATTCCCCAGGCTGTCTGCATGAACGTGTTCAGCGTCACCTGATTCTGACTGGCCACTTGTGCGAGCTGTCCGGTTAATTCCTGACTAAGTGTACAAATCATATGCTCTGAATGATATTCATCACTCTTCGTAATTGAATGTTCTTTTGGCAAAGTGGTCTGCTCATCATAACCTTGCAGATAGTCACGCCAGTATTTCAGGGATTCTTCATGATCTTGGTTGTCCAGCCATTCAATATAGTGTTTGTATGGAATCGTACTCTTTGCCTCCAGTTTTCGTTGTTCCTGAATAGCAAAGTATCCATCAAACAACTCCTGGATTACAAGAGACAGGCACCAGCCATCCATCAAAATATGATGATAATTCCAAATGAAACGATAGGTTTGGTCATGCGTTTGCAAGATCGAAATACGCATTAACACATCCTGAGACAGGTCGAAACCTTTTATTTTATCTGCTCTTGTATATTCTGCCACGTATGCTTCACGATCTTTTTCATTCATCTCACGCAAATCTTCGTATGTTAGCCCATTCCGTTTATGACGGTATACCACTTGCAGAGGTCCATTATTCCATTTGCTATGAAAATTTGTTCTGAGAATCGAATTACGCTGCATCAACTGATCCAGACTCTTCGTAAATGCTTCCACGTCTAACGGACCATGAAGATCCAGCGTAGTTTGAAGGAAATACGCTTCCGATTTTGAATGAAGCAAATGATGAAAGAACATTCCATTTTGCATCGGTGATAAAGCATATATATCTTCGATTTCACCAATGTGTTCCGATTCTTGAACAAATCCTTCTAATTCTTCAATCGTAATTCCTTTTAACGTTAGATCACTTGGTGTACATTCCGGCTTCTCTTTTGTCACACAGTGCATCACGATTTCTTGCAGATGATCTCTAAAATATGTTGCCACTCGCTCCATCGTTTCTTTTTGATATTGGGTGCGACTATACCGAAGGGACAACGTCAATTTGCCTTCCACAATTAAGGCATTCATGTCGATAAGAACATTTCTTCTGTGATTGTCGCTTGCTGTTGCTCCGCCTGGACAGGGAGAGATCTGCATCCCGCTATTCTGAAGATCCTGATCAAATTGTCCCAAATAGTTAAAACTAATTTCAGGATTCAAGGTAAAGGGCGTTTCTTGCTGATGTGCACTTAAATATCGTAAAATACCATAACCAATCCCTTTTTTAGGGATTTGACGAATCATTTCTTTGTTTGTTTTGATGAGAAGAGACATATTTGAACTTGCTTCCATATCAAGTACAACCGGATACTGGCTCGTAAACCATCCGATCGTTCGTGTAATATCGAGATCCGGTAAAATTTGTTCTCTTCCATGTCCCTCCAGATTGACCAGCACTTTATCCATGCCCGTCCATTGGTGAATAGACATGCCTAATGCATGGAGCAGCAAATCGCTAATCTCCGTTTTATAAGCACGATTCGCTTGTTTTAATAATTGCTCCGTTTCTGCCGCTGACCATTCCATCGTGATTTCTTCGCTGTCTTTTTCCAGTGCATGATCCGCTTCGAAATCTGTAGGTAACGGCTTATAGCTTGCTTGTTCAATTTCATTCCAATATGCAATCTCTTGCGTTATCGCATCACTGTTCGCATACAACTGGAGCTGTTCTGCCCATAATTGGAATGAAGCCGTTTTTTGCGGTAGTTGAATCGATTCTCCCTCACTTAATTGTTCATATCCTCTCGATAGGTCTTCAATCAAAATTCGCCATGAAACCCCGTCGATGACGAGGTGATGAATAACGATGAGTAAATGATCTCCGTCTGCACATTGAAATACGCCCAGCTTCATCAAGGGTCCACGTTCCAACGTAAACGCACTTTGCATTTCATTTGCCTTCTTCTCGATTTCTTGAGACGGATCTGCTAATGACTTGAAGTCCATCACTTCAATTGTATATAAGGATTCCCTTGCCAACCCTTCATTCCACGCTTCATAACCCTGTTCTGTAAGACGATATACTGTACGAAGTGCATCATGATGCTCACTCAATTTATCGAATACACGGCGAAGTGTGACTTCATGAAAACCTTCTTTCCGATACAACATCACGGACTGATTATAATGATGGGCGTCTACCTTGTATTGCTCAAAAAACCAATGCTGGATTGGAGTCAGCATCACTTTTCCAGTGATGCTTCCCTGTTCTGACATGGTACATATGGGTTGAACATAGGGAATCAAGCTTGCTATGGTTGGATTTTTAAACAGATGCTCCATCTGCACCTGGTAACCTGCTTGATATAACCTCGAAGAAACTTGAATGGATTTAATCGAATCTCCTCCAAGCTCGAAGAAATTATCCAAAATCCCAATGTTCTCTACCCCAAGTACCTCTTCCCAGATCGATACAAGTTGTTGTTCCACCATCGTTCGGGGTGCTTCGTACTCCATGCCCTTCAACATATGTTCTTGGGGAGCAGGCAAAGCTTTGCGATCGATTTTCCCGTTAGACGTGAGCGGCATCTGATCCAGCTGTACAAAATAGGACGGAATCATGTAGTTTGGCAGTTGCTGGGACAGCGCCTCCCGCAGTTCCCCGATCGTGATTGCATCCTCTCCTACCAGGTACGCACATAATTGTTTGGTTCCCGTTTCATCTTCTCTGGCTATGACGATGGCCTCTTTTATCTGGGTACTATTTAGAAGAGCCGTCTCCACTTCACCAAGTTCAATCCGATGTCCACGAATTTTCTCTTGATGATCCACCCTTCCTATATACTCTATGTTCCCATCGGGCAGCCATCTTGCGAAGTCACCTGTCTTGTACATTTTTGCTTCCGAAACAAATGGATCATCCACGAATTTCTCCGCAGTCAGATCTGGACGGTTCAAGTAACCTCTGGATAGCCCTGCTCCGGCTACACATAACTCTCCCTGAACTCCAATAGGCTGCAATTCATTCCGTTCTCCTAAAATGTAGACTCTATTGTTCGCAATAGGCTTCCCAATTGAGATATTTTGATCTGCCGACTTGATCGACAGAACTGTGGATACAACACTATTTTCGGTTGGACCGTATTCATTACACACTTCGATGCGTGGATTGATGCGCTGCAATTTGTGTATTAAGGCAGGAACAATCTTCTCTCCCGCAGCCACCACATTTTTCATGGATGCCCAATCTTCCGCGCTTACTTGTTCCAATAGCGTCATCAAGAAACTGGGTGGACTTTGGATGTGCGTGATTTGCTGTTTTTTGACCATCGTATTGATGGCTATAGCATCTTTACACTGTTGCTGGTTTAACAAATACACTGTCGAGCCAGATATCATCGGACCAAAGAAATGAGTAATAAATGAATCAAAAACGAAAGGATTCAGCATTAATACCCGATCATCTCCGGTAAAATGATAAAAATCCGATTTCCATTGCAGGGAATTCACAATGCTGGCATGTTCAATCATTACGCCTTTGGGATGACCTGTTGTTCCAGACGTGTAGATCATATATGCCAAATCACTGGAGATCGCTCCATCGTCCAAATTTAAATGATCCTCATAGTGATTTATTTCAGAATCCAGAATGACACATGTCCCTGCAAAATGTTCAGGCTTCTGTATATGACTTTGATGCAGCAACCAAGCCACTTTTGAATCCTCAAGGATATAGTGAATACGGTCTGCCGGATATTCCGGATCGATTGGGACATATGCCCCGCCAGCTTTTAGAATACCGAATAAACCTATGATCATCTCAAGTGAGCGCTCTGCCATAATGCCAACGAACTGACCCGCCTGTACCCCCTTAGCTTGAAGCAATCGGGCCAATTGGTTGGATTTTTGATTTAACTCTCTGTACGTTAACTGTCTATTCTCAAATACGACTGCCGGATGGTCCGGTGTTCGTTCCACCTGTTCTTCAAATAATTGATGCATCGTTTTGTTCTGTGGATACCCCACCCTTGTATCGTTAAAGTCATATAACAGCTTGTTTCGATAAAACTCTGATAACATATCAACTTGACTTAACTCCAGATCAGGTTGGTTTAGAACTACGGAAAACAATTGGTCAAGATGCTCTACAATTTGTACCATATAATCGCGATCATAACGATCATCATCATAAACTAATCTTAACTGAATGAAGTCGTTCTCGAGATCAAAGTGGAACATTGTCGCCGCTTTTACGTTATTTTCATCAAGGGCAGGATGAATTTCATTTAACGAAACCAAGGTATGAATTAGAGGTACATGGTTCGAATCATACTGAACATTTAAACGTTCAACCATTTTTCTGAAAGGGATTCGTTGATGCTGAATGGCTTCGGTTAAACTGGTCTTCACTTGATTAAATACGGACTTGAATGACATCGCTTGATTGATATTATTTTTTAAGACAAGAACCTTATTCGAGAGCGATAGATCAGTGTTCTTTTCTTCCATCGTTGGTATACCAATAATCATCTTGGTTTCATTCGTGTATTTATATAACAGACACTGAACTCCCGTTAATAAGATCGTATATATCGCCATAGGAGCATTTCGCGACATGGACTTGATTTTATATGAAACATCGGCTGACAAAGACTTATATATATCATTCTGGTGCTGCGTATCGTCTGGGTGTTTGGAGGTTGTCTTGCAATAAGGCAAATGAACAAGATGATCATCATCTTCAAATCGGCTTGCCCAATACGATTCCTGTTTCTTAAAAATAGACATACGGCACCCCGATCACATTTATATTTTTAGTTATTTTAGAAATCTACTTCAATTAGATCAGCCAGCGTATCCCCCTCTATTAGTTCTTCAACCAATTGAATCTTATTGATTTCAATATGAGGGTCTTTGGCAATGGTTGTTAATATGACCAACAGATTTTGTGACATCGCTTCAATCGTTGTTTTCTCAAATAAAATCGTACTGTATTCAAAGGCCACTTCTAACTTGTGTTGCAATTCGGTAACATACAACGTTAAATCGAATTTGGATACTCTCGTGTTTGGTGCATAAGGCTTACAGGTTACTCCATCCATCTGAATCTCTGAAGCATCTGTATTCTGCAATACAAACATGGTGTCAAACAACGGATTCCGCCGAGCATCTTTGGTTACATTCACTTTCTCGATCAATTCCTCAAACGGATAATCCTGATTCTCATAAGCGTTCAACATATTTTCTTTGACTTCCAGCAGATACTCCGAAAAAGTTTTATCCACCGCAGGATAATTTCGAATAGCCAGTGTATTCACGAACATGCCCATCACCGGCTCCAGCTCAGCATGTGTCCTGCCTGCAATCGGCGTGCCCACGATGATATCTTCTTGTCCGCTGTATTTAGATAACAGAATCGTATAGGCTGCTAATAGAATCATATATAACGTTGTTCCTGTCCGTACTTCCATGTTCCTTAAGCCTGGAAGGATGTCTTCCTGCAAAACAATGCCCAATACATCTCCCGTATAGCTTAGCGTTTCAGGTCTCTCATAGTCTGTTGGCAGATCCAATAGCGGGATACTCTCACCAAACACATTAAGCCAATACTTCTCCTGCTTTTTCATCCGCTCACTATGAAGTTGCATTTGCTGCCATTCAGCATAGTCCTTATATTGAATTCGAAGAGGAGATATCTCCTCTCCCTTATAGAACTGGCTAAGTTCAGTCATCAGAAGATGTACAGATAGTCCGTCTGCAATGATATGGTGGAGATCTACCAGCAATACATGACGCTCCTGCTGAAGTTCAATAAGTCCCACCCTCATAAGAGGTGCTTGCCCGAGATCAAATGTGCGAACAAACTGTTCAATTCGATCTTCGATCTCCTCTTCCGTTGACTTGATCAATTCAATTCCAAAGTTCACTTTAGGATATACGATCTGTTTCGGTTCTCCGTGTATGACTTTGAATCCAGTCCGAAGCGATTCATGACGATGAATCAATTGTTGGAATGCTTCTTCCAATCTGATCCGATCGAGCGATCCTTCCAACATAAACATACCTGACATGTTGTACATGAGTTCCTTGCCGGCTTTGATGCTCATGATGTACATCCTCATTTGCGCTGAAGAAATAGGATAATATTCTTTTTCCTCCACTTGAGGAATGGACACTAATACTTCCTGTTCCATTTGTTCAATAGATTGAGCCATCTGTTCAATGGTCTGCCATTCAAAGACGTTTCTCACCGATATGCGGATATTCAGCTTTTGATTGATTTTGGCGGCCAGCTTGGTCGCACGTAAAGAGTTGCCTCCTACATCAAAAAAACTGTCTTTTACACTGATTTTTTTCACGGTAAGCACATCCTGCCAAATAGGCAACAACTGTTTTTCCACCCCAGTTCGGGGTTCTATATATTCACTTCCCGTTTGTATGTTTTCTTCTGGACTCGGAAGCGATTTGCGATCGATTTTCCCGTTCGATGTCAGAGGCATGTGATCCAATTGTATAAAGTAGGCTGGTACCATGTAATTCGGCAACACTTTAGAGAGGCTTTGTTTTAACTCTCCCACCGTCAGCGTGGAATCCGCTGTAAAGTATGCACATAATGATTTGTCCCCGTGATCATCCTCATGTGCAATGACGATAACTTCTTTCACACACTCTAGATCTAACAGCGCTGCTTCGACTTCTCCTACTTCGATCCGATATCCGCGAATCTTAATTTGGTGATCCATTCTTCCCAGATACTCGATATGGCCATCGGGAAGCCATCTCACCAAATCTCCCGTTTTGTACATTGTCGCTCCCTGGACAAACGGATCACGTACAAATTTTTCTGCTGTCAGCTCAGGTAAATTCAAGTATCCTCTACCAACCCCATCGCCAGAGATACATAATTCCCCTACGACGCCTACAGGCTGAACTTTGCCATGTTTGTTCAATACATACAGGAGATTATTTCCTAATGTTCGACCAATCGGTAGGTGAGCTCGTTGATTCGCTGTATCCAGGTGTTCTGGAAGTACACGGTATGTCGCAACATCCACACAACATTCTGTTGGACCGTACACATTAATTATGGCTGGCGGCGTTATATGATTGAGAGCAAATAATGATGTGATTTCATTTACACTTTGCTGAGAAAGAGCTTCACCGCCAATGAGCATATATTTTAGCGATATGCCTTGAACGTTTTTTGCCTTCGAAAGCAATTTCAGGTGCGCAGGTGTTCCGTCTGTCAAATCAATTTGGTGGTGCTGATAATAATTCATTAAATCTTGTCCATCCAGTACCGTGTCCTTGTCTACAATAAACAAGGCATGGCCTGACAGCAGTGCGCCAAAAATCTGCTTCACAGATGCATCAAAATAGTAAGGCGCAAGTAAAGCGACATGCAAACCGCTATGCTGATCATCTATAACTTGACTGTACAACGCTTGAACCAAGTGATGAACCTGACGATGTTCGATCATTACACCTTTTGGCATGCCTGTCGTGCCTGAAGTATAGATCACATAAGCCAACTGCTCGGAATTCCCTGCCGGTTCCAGATTCGACAGATTAGCTGAGTAGGTTTCTTTATCGTTCAAATCCATGATTTGGCCATTGAATGATACCAACTGCTTGAGATGGGTTTGCGTGACTAATAGTGTTGCCCCCGAATCATGCAGGATGTACCGGATACGCTCTTCAGGAGAATCCGGATCAATCGGTACATACGCCCCACCTGCTTTTAGAATGCCAAAGATGCCAACGATCATATCAATCGAACGATCTGTCAGAATACCTACAAATTGATCCTGCTGCACTCCCTCAGCTCTAAGCGTATATGCCAACTGATTTGACCGTTCATTCAATTGACGATACGTCCATCGCTCATTTCCAAAACTAACAGCCAATTGATCTGGTGTCCGTTCCACCTGTGCTTCGAATAACTCCTGAATGGTCTGATCCCGGGAATATTCTATGTTGGTATCATTAAAGTCATATAAAAGAACGTTCTGCTCAGGTTCAGACAGCATTTGAATATCGGACAAGGCAATATTCGGTTCGATCACAATGTCTCTGAGGATGTTGAACAGATGTAATTTCATTCTGTCGATGGTATCCCGTTCAAACAGCTCCGTCTTGTAATTAAAGTGCATTTCCAGACACTCGTTATCATCCTCAACGATGAACATCAGATCATACAACGATACACCGACATTTAATTCTCTAACTTTAAAGCTGCAATCCTGTTCTTGCCGTTGATTCAACGCGGTATTTAAAAAGATATACATTGTATTAAAAAGTGCTGTCCCAGTGGTATCCCGATGTGTGTTTAATTTCTCTACAAGATTGTCAAAAAGATAGTCCTGGTTATCCAATGCATCCAGGGATTGTTTTTTAATTTCCTCGAGATAGGATCGAAACGACTTATTCCCAACCGGCTGTGAGCGAATCGCTACCGTCTGGATAAAGACACCTATCATATTCTCGACATCCGGATGGTTTCTTCCTGATGTTGGGGTGCCTACAATCATATCTTCTTGATCCGTATATTGATGAAGCAGCACATTATACGCTGCCAATAACACCATAAACATCGTAGTTCCCGTTTGTTTCGCAAGCTTCTCCAGCGACTGCTTCAAGTGTGCGTCCAACACAAATGACAATCTAGAACCTGCCAAAGTCAACTGAGGTGTCCGAACAAAATCAGTAGGCAGATTAAGGTTCGGGAGTTCTCCTTTGAATTGATCTAGCCAATATTTTTCTTGCTGCTTATAAGACTCACCCGCCAGAAATTCTTTCTGCCAAGCTGCAAAGTCTTTGTATTCAATCTCAATTTCCGACATGCTTCTTCCGTCATACACATCGATCAGTTCATTCGCAAGAATGCCAACGGAATATCCGTCCGATATAATATGATGCATCTCGATGAGAATCTCTGCATGATCATCGTTTACACGAATGAATTCGGCACGTATTAATGGCGCTTTGGAGCAATCAAATGGTTTGGCAAACGCTTTAACATGTTGTTCGAATGAAGCAGAACTTTCCTGAGATCGTTTCACTTCAAAATTAATCGTTGGAGCAATACGCTGGTAAAGCTCTCCATCCATCAGATGGAAACTGGTGCGAAAAGCTTCGTGACGTTGCACGATTTGTTCCAATGACGAAATCAATTTAGCTTCATCGATATTTCCTGTGACCGTAATATGGCCGCACATGTTCTGAAACACACTATTCGGCTCAAATTGATCCAAAAAGTAGATCCGCTGTTGTGCAGCTGACGTCTCATAGAACTCCTTCACGTCCAATGCCTTGATTGGAATGAATGTTTCCTCGTTCTCGCCTGTAATCAGACTGGCAAGCTGCTTCAGACGTTGGTTTTGGAAGAATTGAACGATTGAAATTTTGTGTTGAAACTGCTCATGTACCTTGGATAGCATTACTGTCGCCTTGAGCGAGTTACCTCCGAGATCAAAAAAGTGATCATGTCTCCCCACTTGATCGAGGGATAATACGTCCTCCCAGATCAAAGCCAGCTTTTTCTCCACGTCATTGACTGGAGACTCGAATATGGCTGTATGATTAACGTGAGGTAGACGCTCCGTAACAAACCGATTATATATTTCCTGTAATTGGTCCTGTTGCTCGGATGAGAACAACGTCAAAGACGAAATTTCAGCCTCTGGATGACTCACCATTTTTTGCAGCAAACCCTTAAATCCTTCAGACCACAATTTCATCATCTCAGGTCCAATAAGCTCGGTATTGTAATCAAAATCCAGGTACAATTCATGGCTAACATCCGTAATATTAAGAAATAAATCGTAAGAAATATGTTTGATCGGATACGACATGAATTCAGTCTTGATATTTTCAAATTGGAGATGATGAATCGTTCTGTCCATATTGAATAAAATCCGGGTATCCGGTGCAGTCATATGAGCAAGCTGTTCGGATACGAGGGTCAATGGAACATGCTGATGTTTCATGACAAGAGCCAGCGTTTCCTTGAGCTGAAGAACATGGTCTACAACGGATTGCTTCGTTAACAAGGCATGGTGAACAGGTACAATGTTGACACAGTTGCCAATCAGCGCATTTTTTCGCATATGAGACTGACCCGCTGTAGGCACGCCGATGACAAGGTGAGACTGCCCTGTTAGTTGATGCAAATATAAATAAAACGCTGCAAACATCGTTACAAACAAACTGCTCTTATTATTTATACTTAACGTTCGCAAAGACTCTGTTAATTGATGATCCAACTTGATGGAATATCTTTCACCGTCATATCCCTTGGGCACATCATCGGAAGGTGCCGTTGGAAGTGTGATGTTGGGATAGGATAAGGAAAATTGTTCTTTCCAGAACTGAATCCCTTCGGTAAATGACCCTTTTTCATGTTCAAGTCGTTGCCAGCTTAAATACTCACGGAATGGAGTGGCTTCAGGTAATTGAACCGGAACTCCTCGGACCAGAGCAGAATAGGTATGTTCCAACTCTTGAATGAATACAGCAATCGACCAGCCATCTACAACAATATGATGAAATGTCAGCACCATAAGGTATTGATCGGCTGCCTTTTTAAGCAAGGTGATTCTAAATAGAGGTTCCCCAGACTGTAAATCGAAGGCTTCATTTGCATCGGCAGATAACCAATTGGAAATTTCCCTTTCTTGATCCTCACCCGCATATGCCGAGAAATCCAACCATGTACATTGAAATTCCATTACGGATCTGATTTGTTGTGTTTCACGATCGGCATGAATGACTGTTTTCAGGGCTTCATGACGCTGTGCGATCTGATTCACGGCCTGATCCAGTGTGGAAGGCTTTATTCCACCTGTCATTTTTAAAATAACACTCTGATTTAATGCAGCATTCGCATCTTCCCCATGTAATGAAGTTAACAATAATTGTTTTTGCTCTAAAGAGAGCGGATATTCCGAAACAGGCGATTCACCAGGGATAAACCCCCACTCGCGTAGTTCATGGATCGTCTCTTTCACGATTCTGATTATCGTATCCATCTCACCCATGGAATGCACAGTCGATATAAAACAGTTACGACCTTCCCAAATATATAAACCTTTATAAATTAAATGGTAGAAAAATAATTCCATATCTCCAAATGATATAAATCGAAATAAAGATCCATAGTTCACCATTTGCATCGGTACATTCGCTGTTTTGAAAAACACATTTAATTCTTTAACAAGATAATCTGTTTTTTCATTTAATTCCTTATATAAAGTTCCTGCTTCGGATTGAAGATACTGCAGTACCGTTAACATCACTCTCATCGTAAGAGGGTGTGTACAGAAGGTTCCACCGACAAACGTTTTTTTATCTGCATCGGAAGGGTAAGAATCATCACCAAAGTTCCAGGTTCCACCATCTACCGGATTCATAAATTCAGCTTTACCCGCGACTATACCAATAGGCAGCCCGCCACCGACCACTTTCCCATACGTAACCAAATCTGCTTGAACCCCAAACCAATCCTGTGCTCCACCCAGACCAATTCTAAATCCAGTGATGACTTCATCGAAAATAAGTGCAATGCCAAACTGTTTCGTGATCTCTCTAAGTTCCCGTAAGAATTGTGTTGGCTGCATATCAGGTCTTCGACTTTGCACCGGCTCTACAAGTACAGCAGCCAATTCATCACCCAGGTTCTGAATCATATCCAGGGATTGCGGATGGTTATAATTAAGAATAATCAAATCATCTATAGCGCTATTTACAATACCAGGAGCCATAGGCATCGCAGACGATAAAGCATCCCCAGGATTCGCTACACCCAACACGCCATCATGTGTACCGTGGTAAGATCCTGAAAATAATACAACTTTGGAACGCCCCGTTGCTGCCCTCGCTAAACGAAGTGCAACCATGACAGCTTCTGTTCCTGAATTATAAAATGCGACACGCTCTACACCTGTCAACTCGGAAATTTTTGTTGCAACATCTCCTGCCAAATCTGACATAGGGCCCAATGGAGGCAATTGTTCCTGGAGGCTGTCTGCTATTACATTTTGAATAAAAGCTGGATTATGACCAAATAGATTTACACCAAATCCCATCGTCAGATCCAAATACTCGTTCCCATCCAGATCCCATAACTTAGATCCCTCTGCACGCGTTGAAATGATGGGATACACCATTTCCTTCCAATACGAACGAAATCCAGATACATTGCGATTATTCGCATGAACCAAACGTGTTTGGCCTGTTTTTAATTTGGAGCCTTTGGTTCTTGCGGTATACTTTGTTACAAACTGTTCAACATACTGGTTCTGAAGCGGTGATAATCCACTCTCTTCATGAATCTTCAACGATTGATACGGTATAAAAGGTTTTTTTTCTTCCTTCGATTCCGAATCCGGTTGGATCTTTTTGGTTGGTTTGGTTTCATGATGTTTCATCTCCAAAAGAGGCGATTGAACAGCATTCATTTGCTCGCCTAACAGCACATTCAAACTTTTTAATTGAGATTCCATGAGCTGAATGGCAGACATCACAATTTGTTCCGACACATTCCCTGATGATTTTGCCGTGTTTATATTGTTCACAGATGCCAGATTTCGTTGTTCAGTATGCTCCTGATCGGTTTCATTTTTTATGTTCTCGGATACATCATGTTGTTTTATATTCTCTGACACATATTTAACTAAGGAATTGATATTTGTAAGGGTTTCAAAAAACATTTCCATCGGGATATTCAAACGGAACAGCTCTGAGATTTCCTTCTGAATTTGCACAAGAATAATGGAATCCAATCCCATTTGGAGAAAATGAGCTTGATGATCCAGCTCTTCCAACTTCAAACCAGATGCACGACTGATGCTTGTTTTAATCTTTAATTCAATACCGTTTGTATTCATCTCCATTTGAACCTCATTCCTCTCTGACCTATGTCCCGCTGGTATCGTATGTTTGACTTCAATCCAACAGCGCTTCTGCTCAAATGGATATAGAGGCAATGGAATTTTCCAAATGACTTCATGATTATAAAACCCTTCCCAATCAATCACTGCCCCCAGTGTAAATAACTGACCGAGTTCATTTAAAGATTCTGCCTTTCCCCGAGCATAGAGATGATCGCTAACAAGCGTTTTGTCTTTTTTGGCATAACCAAAATAAACATATGGCAGTTTACCCTCTCCGCTTGCAATTCGTTTCAATTTTTCAAGTAATTCTTGTGTACTCGTGACTACGATGGCAAGCCGATAATCCAGATTAGCCCTTCCCGTACTGGCTGTATAACAGATTTGTTGAATGGAAACATCCGTGTGATCGGTTAGATATTCATGATACGTTCTGACCAATTCATCCAGCGCCCGTTCCGTGGCAGCAGACAGAACAAATAGACTAGGCTCTTGGGACATTTTTTTATCTACGGTTGGGGAAGGAACATATTCTTCGAGAACCACATGCGCATTCGTGCCACTGAAACCAAAAGAACTAACCCCGCATCGCAAAGGACTCTCTTTTTCACCAAAAGCCATTGATTCCTGATTCACATAAAAAGGTGAAGCTTCAAACTTAAGCAGGGGATTAGGCTTGTCAAAGTGAACCAATGGTGGAATCTTTCTATGTTGAAACATAAGAATAGATTTAATTAATCCAGCGATCCCCGCCGCTTCAAAACCATGTCCAATGTTAGCTTTGGCAGATCCGATCGCACAAAATTGTTTCCGATCCGTATACTTCTCAAAAGCTTTACGCAAAGCATTGAACTCAACCGGATCACCTAATTTTGTCCCTGTTCCATGTGCTTCAATAAAGTTAAGCGTATCAGGAGAAATGCCGGCTTCTTTCCATGCCTGTTCGATCACATTGGTCTGAGACTCCGGGTTAGGTGCTGTGATTCCTACCGTCTTGCCATCCTGATTAATCGCACTTCCCTTAATCACACCATAGATATGATCCCCGTCCTTAATCGCTTGCTGCATTGGCTTCAACATGACCGACCCAACACCTTCGCCAAATCCCGTGCCGTTGGCATCTTCGCTAAACGTTCTCGTCAATGCATCTGGAGATTCCATATCCAGTCCGATACTTATCGGTAATAATGCCGTTCGAATGCCTCCTGCGATTGCCATTTCACAGTCTCCTGCGAGCAATCCTTTACATGCCATGTGAACAGCAACAAGTGAGGAGGAACAAGCGGTATCAATCGTTAAGGCCGGGCCTTTTAAATTCAAGAAATATGCAATTCTGCTCGCCAGTACAGATGGTAAATTTCCAATGATATAATTTTTGAGTTCTGCGGGGTAACTCGCCGTCACGAGCCGTTCGTAATCATACCCAACTTTGGAATACCCCACGTACACGCCCACATTTCTTCCATTGATTCCTTCCCCTGCATACCCAGCGTCTTCAATCGTATGCCATGCCGTTTGCAAGAACATCCTTTGATTCGGGTCCATAAATTGTGCAGTTTTTGGGGTTATGCCAAAGAAAGAATAGTCGAATTGATCAATCTGATCCAAGTAACCACCCTTGATCCATTGAACTTCGCTCATTTCACTTCGCATGGATTGTATATAATCCGCTGCGTCTTTTATCCGACTTTCCGGGTAGTCCCGAATGTTATGCGTTCCATTTTCCAAAACACGCCAAAAATCGCTTGCATTTGATGCACCAGGGAGATTCAAAGACATACCGATAATAGCAATATCTTTGGATGGCGTATGATCCTCTTGAGTTTTGTTGACTTGCATGGTCTCGCTGTAGCCTCTAGCCAGATATGCTGCCAATTCAGTTATCGAGGGATAGGTAAAGAGGTCCGTAACAGCAAGCTCTTCTCCGTATTTTTGTTCTATACGTTCAGCGATTTGGGCCAGCTGTAATGAAGTTGCACCCATATCAAAATAGCTATCCTCAAGTTCAACCTTTTTCCCAACCAGCACTTCAGAAAATAGTGAAGTTAATTCACGTTCTATGACTCGAACCGAAACAGCAGCCTTTCCCTTTGCCTTGTCATTGTCATTCTTGATCCAGTCATGGATGAATGCAGATTCTGTTGAGAATTTGCCTGCTTCATACTGCTTGGCTAACTGATACCGCTGGATTTTCCCACTTGTTGTTTTGGGTAATTTTTTGATGGGCAGTACCTCTTTGACACTCCATCCCCCATGTTTATATAGATGTCTTTTGATTTCTTTAACAAGCGTCAAGAAGTGTTCGATCTTTTTTTTGTACACGACAAACACAATAATTTCTTCACTTTGACTATTCGAATCATACACACCACAAGCAGCAACTCTTCCGAGTTCAATATCATCTAATTGTATGGCGACACGTTCAATGTCATGGGGATATACATTTTTACCATTGATAAAGATAATGTCTTTTTCCCGCCCTGTTACAACCAGTTTTCCATTCATGATGAAACCCAGATCTCCTGTATTCACCCATCCGTCGTGCGTTAATAACTTCTCCGTTGCAAGTGAATTATTATAATAACCTTGGGTGACGTTATCCCCCTTGATTTGAATTTTTCCAATAACCAAATCGGGAACACTGTTCATTTCCTCATCGCAAATTCTAACATGGCAATAATCAATTGCTTCGCCAACGGCAACAAATGATGCTACATGTTCAGCATGTTTCTCGACTTCGATGACACGCTCCCCTAAGTTCAGATGATCCCGGTGAACGTACACCGCAGTAAATTCTTCTTCTACCTTGGGAAAGGAGACGGCAACAGAAGCCTCTGCTAATCCATATACGGTAAACATGGCTGTTTTCTTTAAGTGATATGCTGACAATACATTTAGGAATTCATCACACACTTCGGGTAATATAGGTTCCGCCCCATTATAAATGACTCTGACAGATGACAGATCCCATCCCTCCGCTTTGTCTTCGCGAAAGAAATTCAGGAAGTATTTATAACCAAAGTTAGGAGAAGACAGTATGGTTGCTTTGTGTTCATTTACTTTTTTCATCCATAGAATCGGTTTGCGAATAAATAATTCCGTTGGGAGCAAGTACTGATGAATTCCTGCCACGAGGGGTACGAGATGAAATCCAATCAAACCCATATCATGGGTAAGGGGCATCCAGGAGAGAAAACTATCGTTTGAACTAATTTGTGTGCCATTAATAGCAGCACAAGTATTATAAATCAGGTTTCGATGGGTGAGCATAACGCCTTTGGGATCACCGGTTGATCCAGAAGAAAATTGAATAAATGCCAAGTCATCAGACTGAGGTTCAACTATATTATTAATAGATTCATAATGATATATGGTATCTTGGATCAGATCCGTTCTGACTTCTAATTGATGATGGAAATCAAGCATGTCATGTTCCAAAACAAATCTCTTCATTTTATCCAGCACCTTCTCAGATGCAATCATGAAAGGGTTATTTAGCAAATTCCAAATACGGCATACTTTCAAGTTTTGTTCTTCATCTTCACCAATACTTACAGGGATAGGGATCATTCCACCGAGTATACAAGCCCAGAATGCGACTAAAAACCGTTTGTTTTCTTGAATCTGAAAAATAATCTCTTGTTTAGGTTTAATTCCGATGGCTTGTAGATAACCTAAATACCCTTGTGCCTCAGTAAATAATTGATGATAAGATATAAAAGTTTCACGTTTGTCCGCATCGATAAAACGAATACCGCGGTCGGTTATTTTACCTCTGTCGCGGATAATATCCACTAGTGTTTGAAACTGATTAGTATACATATCTCTCCTCCAAATGAATCATCTCTAACATGCTTATCTAATTATTTACACATATTTCAAGCAAAATTTTACCATAGAAATATATGTAAAATCAATCAGTTTATTGTTACTATATGGTAAAAAATAGAGATTGATTTGTGAGTTATTGACATATTTATTACCAAATATCTGAAACTTCAACAAGTTCAGATGCATTAAAAGACAAAAAGACTACCTTATAAAAAGGCAGTCTGTCGCTGTAATATAGATCTTGCAAAAGAACAGATCGGGTACTAGATTGCATCAATCAACGCGGTTCCATCCAATGGAATTTTTTTTGCAATAATAATGGAATGACATACCTGTAGAGCATCATTTATCTCTTCTTCACTAAGTTCACATTCATTGTTGTTTACTTGTTCCTTTGCCCGTTGTAATTGGTGAAATAATGGCTCAACCGTTTTGGCATATGATATCGAATCTGGGTTATAATTCCGTGAAATGAGTGCCGTTACTATTAGTTCTGATAACAACTTTTTAAGAATCGTTAACCGTTTATTTTTCCTTTCTTGTGTATTTGTAAGCATTAGTAAATCGGAAGGCTGACTTAGCGAGTACGGTACAATACGCTTCGTTATTTTACTCATAAGACTAACTAACACATGTTTAGAGCCCAACTCTACAACTTCAGTGACTCCCTGTTTAATCAAATAGTTCATCGACTCTAACCATCTTACAGGCATCGTCATCTGCATGGTTAAATAATCCACGACAGATCGATCAGACTCATAGGGTGCTGCTGTAACGTTGGAAATAACCGGGTATTTTGCATGGGCATATTGATATTGATCCAATTCAACTTTGAATTGTTCTGCTGCGGTTTGCATCATGGGAGAATGATAGGGACCACTTACATTGATATACGAATGTTTCGTTCTCAGGGCTTCTGTCCTTTTAATAATTTCTTGTATAGAGTGCCGATGTCCCGAAATGACAAACTGCTGGTCAGCGTTCACACAAGCCACACAAGCAGGACGCTCGATCGTGGAAACTTGTTCGCATATGTTTTGAAGTGTATCTAAATGAATACCTGAAATGGCGGCCATGGTACCTTTCTGATCCGGGTCTGCATTGTGCATAATGATACCTCGTTGTCTTACCAGTTTAATGGCATCATGAAATGATAGAACACCTGCGCAGACCAGAGCCGAATATTCTCCCAAACTATGCCCAGCCAAATAAGCGGGTTCCATCCCTATTTCTTGCATATACACCTGATATGCTATGACACTAACAGTCAAAAGTGCAGGCTGAGCATTCATCGTCATTGTCAAATCAGCCATGCTACCTTCAAAACATAACTTTCTCAAATCGAAAGAAATGGCATCACTGGCTTCTTCAAATAACTTCTTAGCCACATCGAAGTTATTCCAAAAGTCTCTACCCATCCCAACCATCTGAGAACCTTGCCCAGGAAACAACAGAGCTACATTACTCATCCAGCATCCTCCATGTATCTACTTTATATTTCATGCACTTCGACAAACATAAACCAATAAATTCCTTGTTTGCAAATTTATAATAAACTTTCATTAGGAGTTATGCAATAACAAAGTCAAAAGGAGGGGCATCTATTTCTATGAACGGAAAAAAATTCGTCATTCTTTTTTGGCTCCCTGTTGGCCTCTATATTGGAACATTAAGTGCTGTTCTTTACTGGATCTTGTCTGTAGTCTGAGTACTATACAAATAGACACCTCCATTGAGGAGATGCCTGTTTTGTTCTAATCTGATCATTCAAGACTCGCCATTCCCCTTATCCTCAGAGAAAAGGATTCCTCTTTATTTCAGATCCGATTTTTTCGCTCGCTTCGTTCTCTGTATCACTCAACATCCGATCTGAAGATCGCACAGTTGAATAATCGTCCTGTAATACAATTACATACATCCCCTTACCTGGAATCCTAACTTGGCATACAGAATTTTCTTTGTTCATGGTGATCAGCTGCTCCATTAAGTCTGATGCCGTTATAACTTCTTTCATCCAAATCCCCTCACCTTTCTACGGATTTACACCTACTGCGAACGGACGTGCCCCCACCGGAATAGTAGCAATCACCGTATTTGTTTCGCCATCGATCACAGAAATGGTATTGTCATCTTGATTGCTTATATAAACTCGATTAGTTAACGGATTGGCGCCCGCTCCGTTTGGATTATTCCCGACCGGAACAGTAGTAATCACGGTATTTGTTAATCCACTAATTACTGAAACATTATCCGTGTCTCGATTGGGTACGTAAATGGCGTTTGTGGAGGTATTAACCGCTACTTCAGCTGGCGTAACGCCGACCGGAATGGTATCAATGACGGTATTCGTCAATCCATCAATAACGGAAACCGTATTACTGGTTAAATTCGATACATAAATACGGTTGGTGGCTAGATTGACACCTACACGGAATGGATTGACCTGAACGGGGATTGTAGCAATCACCGTATTCGTTTCTCCATCGACCACAGACACCGTATCAGAATTAAAATTAGCTGCATAGATGCGATTGGTTAAGGAATTGACACCTACTCCAGTTAAAAAATTGAGCCCCGGAATAGTGATCGCATCAATCACCGTGTTAGTTAATCCATCAATGACGGTTATATCTTCAGTTGTGTCCAATGAATTAAAATTTGCCGTATAAATAGCATTGGTCGCTATATCGACCCCTATGTCACTTGGCTCGCTCCCAACCGGAACAGAAGCAATCACTGCGTTGGTTATACTATTAATGACGGAAATGGTATTACTGCTTCTGTTCGCAACATAAATACGACTCGTTAATGGATTGACATCAATCCCTGCAGGATTCGTCCCCACAGGAATGGTAGCAATCACCGTATTCGTAGCGCCATTAATGACGGAAACATCGTTACTATTAAAATTGGCTACATATATGCGGTTGACTGACGTATTATCCCCCTCTATTTCAAGTTCGGAAGAAACTAATCGATGTGCAGCAACAAGCTGACCGTTTTCATTTTTGCCCCACACGGAAATCTCTGTCTGCTCTATAGCTACACCTTCAACTGCAAAGACAAATTCAAATGCATCAAGATTGGCAAAATAAGTTCTTGTCACTACCTGATCCGGATCAATTGAAATCTGCTCGCTGACATATAAAGTCCTCGTAGAGGTCAGATTATACCCTTGTATCAAAACAACGGATCCATCCAGAGAATTCCTGTTATCAATTTTAACGGTAACTTGTTGTGTTGGCCGTACATCACTGACGGCATTATTCTCGATAGGTCCGGTTGATAGAATGGCCATTTCGATTCTCTCCTTCACTTAGATGTTATGGTTTGATTAGAACCCTTTTGTAAAAATATAAATTGATCTGTTTTAAACCAAAAAAAGACCCTGCAATAATATATGCAGGGTCTAAAATAAGGTTTGGGACAAAGGGTGTACGTATTAACTGTTTTCCAGATTGCCTCATTTCTTTATCAAGTGATCAATCCATACTTCACAAAACTATGATACAATCCATCTTCCTCAACTGTTCCAGTAATATCATCTGCAATGGCTTTCAGTCCAGGCTTCGCATTACCCATGGCAATTCCGATGTTACAAAATTCCAACATCTCGGCATCATTCATGCCATCACCGATGGCAAATGTATCTTCTTGGGACATGCCCAGATGCTTCAGCAGATCGGCGATCGCAATGGCTTTGTGAATGCCAGGGATCATCAGTTCACCACTTCCCTCACCAAAGATCGGCACAGTGCACTGAATGACTTCGAATTTCCCTTCAAACTCTTGCTTGATCCGCTCAAACGGGATGGCTGAGCTCTCCAAGAAACATACTTTGTTGACATCATCCTTGTACAGGTCGGCCTCTCCATACGTTAATCCGGCAATAAACGGGTGCGGTTTCAGCTCCTTCTTCTCTCTGGCTACAGGGTCATTCTCCACATCGCCATAGATACGGCGTTCCAGGTGAGGTTGAAGATTGCTACTCGCATACAATGCCGAATTGGATTCAAGGTAGAAGTCAATGCCATTTTCATTAAAGAAATCGACCATATGTCGAACATCTTCCGCTGTTACCCTTTTGTGATATAACACGTCCTTGCCAAACTCCACATAACCCCCACCTGCACCAATCAGACCATCGAATCCGACATCCCAGATGGAATCATAAATTTCTGCTTTGGATCGGCCAGTACATAAATAGAGCAGATGTCCGTTCTCTCTGGCCTGTTTACAAGCCTTCTGTGCTGACAACGGAATGTTTCCATCATCGTCGACCAATGTGCCATCAATATCAATAAAAACAATTTTTCGCTTCGTTTCGTTCATCTGCCTAGCCCCCATCATGTATGTTGTCTATGTCTAACCGAGCGAGTGCCGACAGGCATTTTCCTTTTACAAAATTACCTATTCCGTGGTGTTCGCTGATCGATCAACTTCTCCAAAAATTCGGCAAAAGAATCCGCGTATACTTCAGGTTCCCCATTAAAGTAATCCAAACGCATCACTTTGTACTCTCCAAGGTGATCTGCCGTCCGCGTGTCAAAATAGTAATATTCATCTTCGTCCGGTACAAACAGTTCCAGCTTCCCTTCCTTCTTCGCGTCTTCGTCGGCAAGTCGGTATCTATACAAAATATCAGTGTCCGCATACTCTCGGTGTTCTGGAGGCGATATGGTCAGAATTCCGGTTCCACTTAACATCGCTATACCATAATTCAGAAGCCACCAGCGATAGGACGGAGGTAACGGAAAGCCCAACTCCTGTTCAATTTCGGTAATCCAGCTCTCTTGAACTTGATGATTCGGGAACCAGCGTATAACCTCGGTATGCTCCAGTTTCTCAATCAGACTTGAATATATGGATAGATCTCCCCCATTTTACCATCATAATGTCATTTCTCTTCAATAAATTCCAATGGTCACTTACATGCCAACTTGTCCATATGTACGGTTTGCCAATCATCATCCTGCTCAGCAATAACCGTAAACCCTTGGCGTTTCCAGAAATCTACGGCTCCTGCCAAGAAGCGATGTGTATGCAAATACAGCGTCGTATAGTGCATATCCTTTACCACGCTCTCCAGTTCGTTCATCAACATCGAGCCAATGCCAAACCTACGATACGCGGGATCTACATAACATTTTACTATTTCGGCAGCCGATCGAGCTGCATATCGACCTTCCACAGCTTCGATACGTCCATCATAAGGTAATATTCCAATAGAACCGACGATGCCCGCATCCTCCATCATTGCAACAAGAAAGATCGAACCATCGGAGTGCAGATAATGTTCTCTGAACTGCTCGAAGTCCACAGGCAATTTCGTATGATCCATCATCGGAAACACTTCTCTGCGTACACGCATGGCAAAATCAATGGCGTCATGAATCTGGTGTACCTGAACTGGTGTGACTGTCGGTATACTCTGAAGTTGTGTCAATAAAACCACATTCCTTATCCTCTGTATTTAGGAGTTACCTCTCGGCCCTGCCTTAAATCTTGTTCATGCCAAAGCGGCTCTCTTCATATCATCTTACCGAATTTATCCCTTCCTATCAATCTATCTACACTACTATCCAAATTGCAAGAGTGCCCGCGCAGTCTGATAGAGTTCGCATACGATAAGGCGTGTCACAAATCATATTGGAGGGATAAACGCTCATGTGGTTATGGTTAGGTATTTTTGTTTTCATTTTGCTAGTAATCGGGTTCATGTATCGTTATCTGGACCAACTTGCCGAGAGCAAGTTTCATCCGCACGCTCCCAAGCAGCTCTTCGTCAAATTCAAGGAAGGTACAACCGAGGATGAGATGCATACCCTTCACAAAAAAGGGAGATGTAAGGTCGCTGAGACCTATGAAGATTTAGGATGGTACCGTGTGGAATCCCGCAAAAAAATGCACCGGATGCTGAAACATTACAAAGATCATGAGCTTATTGAACATGCAGAGCCGAATTACCTCGTTGAGGCTTCCTTCACTCCTAATGACCCTTTCTTTCCTTATCAGTATAACCTGTCCAAAATCAATGCACCCGCTGCATGGGATATTACGCAGAGTAACAGCTCTGTCAAAATCGCCATTATCGATACCGGTGTACAGCTGAATCATCCAGAATTGGCCTCCAAGCTCCTCCCCGGTTATGATTATGTTGATTATGATAACATTCCTGAGGACGGGAACGGCCACGGCACCCATGTAGCTGGGATCGCTGCCTCCGTTACCAACAATGGTGTGGGCATCGCAGGCGCTGCTCCACTCGCATCCATCGTTCCGCTCCGGGTACTGGATAACAAGGGGCAAGGAACGATAGGTAATGTCGGTAATGGGCTTGTCTTTGCTGCCAACAACGGTGTAAAGGTTGTTAACCTGAGCCTTGGTGGGCCGATGGGAAATGCTTTCCTTCAAGCTGCCGTACAGTATGCTTGGGATCGAGGAGCTGTGATTATTGCCGCAGCCGGTAACGATAACACTTCATTCCCAATCGTACCCGCATCGTATCCCAATGTGATTGCTGTCGCTTCAACCAACCCTTCCGATCTCAAATCCAATTTCTCCAACTATGGTTCCTGGGTGGATATGGCTGCACCGGGTGATACCATTCTATCCACATACCTGGGTGGTTCCTATGCCTACCTTAGCGGGACATCCATGGCTACCCCTCATGTGGCTGGAGTGGCTGCACTTCTCGCTGCACAAGGGAAAACAAATGCTCAGATTCGGGACGCGCTGTGTTTCGCTTCTGATCCGGTATCAGGCTCCGGGATCTACTGGACATATGGTCGACTGAATGCTTATCAGAGCTTGCAGGTGCCATAATACACCACCTACTATCGCTCATGATTGCACACAGGCATATCCTTTCCATTTTTCACAAATAAAAAACGAAGGGACATCTGTAAGTAAGATGCTCCTTCGTTCGGTTAAAAAGTATTCGATGTTACACTTTTGCTGCCCAAAGCTCTATTTCAATTTTAATCTCTGGTAGACCTAACGCCGTAATATATCCAATCGTCATTGCAGGATAATCCGTACTAAATAATTGTCCCCACTCGGCATATAAGAAATCCCAATCGATTTCCTCGGTTGCCCATACGTTCACTTTGATAATATGTTCAGCATCTAAGCGCTCAGATTCGAGCACTGTTTTAATATTATTAAATGTATTAGTGACTTGCTCATTCAGACTCTCTGGAAAGAGTCCATTCTGATCTGCTCCAATTTGACCCGAAGTCACAAATAACTCTGCATTCCTCGGGATTCTTGTAATATGCGTGTACTGACCTACAGGAGCTGGCATATTTTCTGGATTTTTTCTAGTAATTTTGTCAATATTCATTTGGATTACCTCATCATTCTTAAGATTTTTCTGCGTTATTTCCTAGTTTTCTTCCGATTTTGGGCAGACTTCACCCTTGGAATAGATTCTAGAAAAAGACAGCAGTGGAGTATCCATATCCCGAAGATATAAACGCAAGTGATTTTTTCTTCATGAGTGGATGCTCCTCCCTTCTTAAGTGACAAGATTCTCTTCATTTCTTTATTATATCTGAAAGCCACATCATGGGTCAAATTCATCCCCTCATAAACAAAGAGCAATCCCATAATAACGAGACTGCTCTTTGTTTATTCTATAGCGTCGGACATCTTGTATCAGAAATATTGTGCGCCATTACTCGCAATGACATCTTTGTACCAGTGAAAACTCTTCTTTTTCAGTCTGCGAAGTGTGCCCGTACCATCATTATTTCTGTCTACATAGATATAGCCGTAACGTTTCTTCATCTCTCCGGTACCCGCACTGACCAGGTCGATCGGTCCCCAGCTTGTGTAACCTATGAGCTCTACACCGTCTTGAATCGCTTCAGCCATCTCGGCAAAATGACTATTCAAATATTCGATGCGATAATCATCTTCTACGGAGTCATTGTCTAACAACACATCGGTTGCTCCAAGTCCATTTTCTACGATAAACAAAGGTTTGCCATAGCGGTCATGCAGTTGATTAAGCGTAATTCGAAGCCCCTTAGGATCAATGGTCCACCCCCACTCGGAAGCTTGCAGATAAGGGTTCTTTACTGAACCAAATACATTGCCTTCTGTCGAATCTTTCAAAATCTCAGGGTCCGTACTGGTGCACCGGCTTGCGTAATAGCTAAAACCGATATAGTCGACTGTGTTCTGCATCAAGATCTCTGCATCTTCAGGTTGCATTTCAATCTGAATGTCATTTTCCCTGAAAAATCTTTTTGTATAACCCGGATATGCTCCCTTCGACTGCACGTCGATGAAGAAGAATGATTCGCGATCTTTCTCCATGGCTTTCCATACATCATCCGGATTAGAGCTGTATGGATACACCATTCCAGCGGCTAACATACAACCAATCTGTGCACCCGGAATGATCTCATGACAAGCCTTAACAGCAAGTGCACTCGCTACCAATTCATGATGTGCTGCCTGATACAGAACCTGATCTTTGTTTTCACCATCCTGCAGAACAATACCCGCTCCAATGTACGGGAGATGCAGCAACATATTGATTTCATTAAACGTCATCCAGTATTTCACTTTATTCTTGTATCGATTGAAAAGCGTCGTCGCATATTTCTCAAAGAAACCAATCATCTTACGATTCTTCCAACCGCCGTAAGACTCGACCAGATGTACAGGTACATCGAAATGGCAGATCGTCACGACAGGTTCAATGTTGTATTTTAATAACTCATCAAAGACATCATCATAAAATTGCAAGCCTGCTTCGTTTGGCTCCGCTTCATCACCATTAGGGAAAATCCGTGCCCAGGCTATGGAAAGCCTGAGGCACTTAAATCCCATTTCTGCAAATAACGCAATATCTTCCTTATATCGATGATAGAAGTCAATGGCTTCATGTGAAGGATAGAATTCCCCTGTTTTTGGTTCATACGAATCCAGGTTACCCAGAGCAATATTCCATCGATTGGCACCAATCGGAATCAGATCTACCGTTGTTAAACCTTTGCCACCTTCCAGATAAGCACCTTCCAATTGATTCGCTGCGGTTGCTCCTCCCCAGAGAAAATTCTCCGGGAAGGCTGTAAACTTTTCATTCATCGAGGAGTTCCTCCTTAACCATCCTTAGTTAGAATTAGCTTAATACCGTGATCAATTTATCTTTCTCATGAACGGATGCATCTTTTGTTCCTACAACGTCCAGATAATTTGAAGTATTAGTGACAATGATCGGTGTAACCGTCTCATATCCTGCATCCTTAATCGCTTGCAGATCAAACTCAACAATCAGGTCACCTGCGTTAACACGGTCTCCATCTTTCACATGGGTTGTAAAATGTTGACCTTTCAGCTTGACCGTATCCTGTCCAATATGGATCAGCATCTCTACACCATCATCGCTTACAAGACCAATGGCGTGTTTGGTACGATATACGGTTTGAACGACACCTGTGATTGGAGATACCACTCTACCACTGGTTGGACGAATTGCAATCCCTTTACCCATGTGCTCTCCTGCAAACGTTACGTCATTAATTTCGTTCAGTGCAACAACTTCACCAGCCATTGGGCTTACAATTTCGTATCTGCTGTTCGGATTTGGATCAAGTACTGGTGCAGGTGCAGCTACTTTTTCTACCGGATCTTTGAATCCAACCACATACGTCAATACGAAACCAAGAACGAATGCAATCAATGAAGCAACTATAGCCATGTAGAACGCGAAGTCTAATCCTGTTTCTTTATTAATAAAAGTTGGATAACCGAATACGCCAAGTCCGCCAATCATGTATATCTTCGAACCTGCATAACCGAGAATACCGCCTCCAATCCCCCCAGCAATACAACTCATAATAAAAGGTTTTTTCAATGGAAGCGTAACACCATAGATCGCAGGCTCTGTTACTCCAAATATACCGGAGATAAATGCTGGTACACTGAGTGTTTTTATTTTCGTATTTTTTGTTTTGAGTAATACGGCAAGTACAGCACCGATTTGAGCAAAAGAAGCAGCAAATGACATTGCGATAACCGGATCAGCGCCTGACGTACTAAGATTCAATAATGCAACCGGAACCAGTCCCCAGTGAAGTCCGAATAATACAAACACTTGCCATAGTCCACCGATAATCAATCCTGTAACAATAGGACTTAATTCATAAATATTAGTAGCTCCCGCGCCAATCAATTGTCCTGCCCATGTGGAGATTGGACCAATGACCAAAAAAGTCGCTGGAACAATTACAAGCAAGGTGAAAAAGGGAACAAGGAATGTGCTTACCACTTTCGGAATAACGTTCTTGAAGAATCTTTCTAGTTTTACAGCAACAAATGTCGCTATAATGATTGGGATAACCGATGAAGCGTAGTCCATCAAGATAACCGGAATACCCAGGAACGTAATGTGGATAGGTGATTCAAACAATGTACCTGTAAACAAGGTGTACAGTGGATCTCCTGCCTTAAGACCGCCCAATGTCGGATAAACAAGAGATGCACCTATCGCCATACCCAGGAACGGTGAACCGCCAAACTTCTTGATTGCAGTGTAACCCAGGAAGATCGGGAAGAAGTAGAACAGACAGTCCCCCGTTGCTTTCAATAATTGATACGTTCCGGAATCCTGAGTTATCCAGCCAAAGGCTACAAACATCTCGTTAAAACCTTTGATCATACCTGTGGCAGCCAGCAAACCGAGTAGTGGTGTGAACACACCGGAGATCATGTCGATAAATCGGCTGAACAACCCTACTTTTTTGCCTGAGTTGTCCGTTTCCTCTTCCACTTGTCCTTCACTTGGGAAATTCCCTACTTTAACGACTGCTTTATATACATCCGGCACTTCGTTGCCGATAACAACTTGATATTGTCCACCACTTTGCATGACGGTAATAACACCTGGCAGATTTTTAAGTTCTTCCGTTTTGGCTACGCTTTCATTTTTCAGTTTGAACCGCAGTCTTGTTACGCAATGGAATACACTGTTTACGTTCTCGCGACCACCTACACGTGACAGAATGTCCTTAGCTAATTGATCGTAGTTGCTCATTGTAATTCTCCCTCTCTAAGTAGACTCCCCATGACTTTTGAAACAAATAAAACCTGAACCACTGAACATACACAACATACCGGATCGTCCGGAAATCAGTCGTGTTATTCAGCAATTCAGGTTTTGCCCTTAACGGTTGCAACCCTGTAAGGCTGTACACATTGGTATTTAATTATTTGGAAAACGAAAGTAAGTTACATTCCATACCCTCTGAACTGAGGGTGGTCGGCATTGCCTGATTGAACAGTTACAACCCGATCAATGTATGCGCTTACTTCTTGAACTCATCATAGTACATCTGAACTACGTTTGCAACACTTATTTTTATTAATTTCACAAATACATTTTAGTGACCGAAAATGAAAAAAAGAGACCACTTCGAAAACATCAAAGTGGTCTCTATAAAGCTAATGTTCAGATTAATAAAATTCGCACTAAAGCAGAATTAACCTATAACCGTAACCAATTTATCCTTTTCTTGCACTTCACGACTTGTTGTTGCAACCACGTCCAAATAATCAGCCGTATTCGTTACAATAATCGGTGTTACGGTCTCATAACCCGCCTCAATAATGGCCTGCAGATCAAATTCAACGATCAGATCGCCAACACTCACACGATCCCCATCTTTCACATGTGCAGTGAAATGTTGACCTTTGAGCTGTACTGTATCCTGACCGATATGGATCAGAATCTCTACACCTTGATCATCTACAAGACCAATTGCATGTTTGGTACGATAAATCGTCTGTACCACACCATTAATCGGGGATACAACTCTCCCACTGGTTGGGCGAATAGCGATCCCTTTACCCATATGTTCACCAGCAAATGTAGCATCATTAATTTCTTGCAAAGGAACCACCTCACCCGTCATCGGGCTGGCAATTTCGTAGCGATTGTTTGGATTAGGCTCAAGTGCAGCCTTCTCTTCTTTTACTGGCTCTGGAGCCTGTTTGGCAGCCTCTGGATTAGCAGGATCTTTGAATCCTACAAAATAAACGAGAACAAAACCTAGTACAAAAGCAATGATAGTGGCAATCATGGCCATCCAGAATTCATAGTTGATTCCCTCTGTGGGACTAATCAGCGCTGGAACACCAAAGATTCCTGAAGCAAATACAAACATTTTGGAGCCAGCGAAGCCAATAATACCACCAGCGGTTGCAGAAGCAATACAACTCATAATAAATGGTTTCTTCAATGGCAAAGTAAGACCATAAATAGCAGGCTCAGTTACACCAAAAATCCCGGACACAAAGGCAGGAACACCCAGTGATTTGAGTTTGGTATTTTTCGTTTTAAGCATAACGCCAAGAACGGCACCAATCTGAGCAAAGGAAGCAGCAAACATCATAGCCAGAATCGGATCTGCTTTCAGTGTGGACAGATTAAGCAGCATGATTGGTACGATACCCCAGTGTAACCCGAAGATCACCAACACTTGCCACAATCCACCAACAACAATACCGGTTACCAACGGACTCAAGTCATAGATGCCCGATACCCCGGCACCAATCAGCTGACTTGCCCATGTCGCAATTGGACCAATCAAGAGGAATGTTACAGGGACAACAATCAGAATTGTAAAGAATGGCGTGAGGAACGTTCTCACAACAGATGGAATGATCTTTTTGAAGAACGCTTCTACCTTTGCTCCAAAATAAGCAGCAATAATAATCGGAATGACGGATGAGGAATAACTCATCAAGATAACGGGAATACCCAGGAACGTGATATGAATCGGTGATTCAAACAATGTGCCTGCAAACAGCGTATAGAGCGGTTCCCCACCACTAAGACCAGATAAGGTCGGATATACTAGTGATGCTCCGATGGCCATCCCGAGGAATGGAGATCCACCGAATTTTTTCATAGCTGTGTAACCCAGGAAGATCGGGAAGAAGTAGAACAGACAGTCTCCTGCAGCATTCAACAATTGATATGTTCCTGAAGCCGGGTCCAGCCATTCGAGAGAAGTAAACATGGACAGGAAACCTTTGATCATCCCTGTTGCAGCTAGCAATCCGAGAATTGGTGTAAAGACACCTGAGATCAAGTCAATAAACTGACCCAAGAGACTCTCCTTTTTACCGGAAGATTCTGAATCACTTGAGACCGGTTCATCCGCATTCATATTACCCACCTGTAACAAGGCTTTATAAACATCAGACACTTCGTTACCCACAACTACCTGGTATTGCCCCCCGCTTTGCATTACCGTTATGATTCCAGGCAGATTTTTGAGTTCGTCTGTTTTGGCATTATTGTCATTTTTTAATTTGAGACGAAGTCTGGTCGCACAGTGCACCACGCTGTTAATGTTCTGTTTTCCACCAACGCCAGACAGAATGTCTTTGGCTAATTGCTCGTGTTTCATGAAGTCTTTTCTTCCTTTCTGGCTAGACACGGATTCAAAGCATATTGGAGAGAATAAAAAAACCTGAACACTGAATGTATGGAACACCCGGTTAACGGTATGTTCAGTCATTCAAGCGTTCAGGTTTTGCCCTAGTGGTTGCAACCCTGCAAGCTGATCTATGGGATTATTCAGAAGTTGCATTCACAACTCTCTCAATATGAATCGTTAAGTACATCAATTCTTCGTCAGTTAGTTGATACGTGTAGTTGCTTTCAATGAATTTCTTGATTTTCTCCGAGCACTTGTGCGCTGCTGGATACTTTTTCTGAATCATCAGGAACAATTCATCATCGTTGTTGCTCTTGTAATGTTTTCCCTTAACCAAACGTTGGGCGAAAAACTTCAAATGCGTCACAAAGCGATAAAATGTCAGTGAGTTCTCATCAAAATCAATCTTGAAATGATACTTGATGATTGTCAAGATTTCCTGCATGACCTGCGTCATACTCTTGATGTTGGGCATTTCTTCGTTCAAAGCTGCATTGACAAAGTGAAGTGCCATAAAACCGGCTTCGTCCTCGGGCAAGATCACACCAAATTGATCACAGATCATATTGAGCGCTTCCATTCCGACTTCATATTCCTCTTTGTATAACTGCTTTGTCTCCCAGATTAAGCCGTTGCGTATAGGCAGATTCTTGCGATACCGCTCAATGGCAAAGTGAATATGGTCTGTGAGATGTAAGTAAATGCTCTCATTTAATTTCTTGCCAAGTTTTAATTTGGCGTAAGCGATGATTTCCTCGGATACTTTCATGTATTCCAGAGGAATGCTTGAGATTAATGCCTTGAAGTTTTCCTGAATATCTTCATTCTGTAAAGTAAATATCTTGTCGATATGCTGCTCGGAAACCATATCACCCGCCCGCTTCTGATAAGCAATCCCCCGGCCAATGATAATAACTTCCTGCTCGTCATTCATTGCAACTACAGCATTATTGTTCAGCACCTTCTCGATTTTCACTTTATCACTCCAATATACAGAAAAAGACAAACCAATCCCTTTTCTCAAGGTATACGGCTTTGCCTGATTCAACAGTTACAACCCGATATGTTGTACGCGCTTCCCTCATATTATTACAAATTTCTACACAGTGCAACAAAAAGTTAATATCGAATTAGCATGACTCCTGATCTAGGTAAATATACTCACAGGAGTGAGCAAATCAAGAATTATTTTACAGGAATTCACGGTTTATTGTTTTTGTTGTCTTTCTCCAGGTCTGCTTCAATTTTTCGATTAATCATGTCCATTTCTTCTGAATCCAAACGATCGACTTGAGTGTATTCTTTATCCATTTCGTACTCCTGCGCCTCGCCTTTGTTCATTAGGCCCAGGTGATTCTTAATATCCCGGATATCTTCACGCATATGCATCGTCTGACGGTAATGATCTATCACAAGTGCGAAAACAATGCCCCCAGCCAAAATCGGACCGAATGGGATCAGATAACATAGAACAAGTCCTATGAGCAAAAATATAACAAAGTACATGATGTAGTGCCCCTCTCATATAAAGTAACTTATCTGCTAAGTTAGACGTTTCTCAGATTACAAATTAAAGCGTTCCTGGATTAACTGGGCCACTTCATCCGGACTCTTGTGGGTGTTATCAATCCGTATGTAGTGCTCATGCTTGATTTCTCCCGGTTCCGAATTCAATCGATATAGCTTCATCGTATCAAGCAAATCTCGCTCAGACCACGCGATGTCTCGCTTTGTTGGCTTATGCAGCAGCCGATGCGGACTCTTGTTACGCTCCAGTCTTTCTGATGCATCAGCCTCCAGTTCCACATAACAGACCTGTCCTCCATTAGATTCGAATAACTCGCTGATTTGACGAATGTACTCTCCGTCTTGCTTCAGGTCAAATGCCCACACAAATGTGAAAATTAAACCCGGCAGGTCACTCTTTGCCACTTCTTCGAAAATCTCCTGACGGAACAGACTTACCAGTCTTTTGCCTTGTGGTGTGCCATAGCTGAAGAAAGGAGACACCAATTCAATCGTCATATGGTTATGAAACAATTTAAGCTTTGTTATCTTCTCCAGTTCTTGCCCAACCGTCATTTTGCCCACAGCCTGCGGACCAAAAATAATCACCAATTTCATTTGATCACTCCTGACAAGGTGGTGTTCATTCCATTAATTCAATTTTATGGACATTAAACTCTATAATACCTTCTTTAGGGCAAATAAAAAAGAGGTTTCAAGTGATTCCCTCAACGGGTGAGGGCTTGAAAACTCTTATCTTAAATGAAATATGTTTATTTTAACTTAACGTCCAATCAGTACCCATCCCCACTTCATCCGGCGCAAACCCATCGCACAGATCCATGAGATCAGGAGCGCCACAATATAAGATAGTATGATGCCCACGCTGAAGTGGCGAGCCAGGTCATCTGTGAATTCACGTCTCCAGAAGAGCAATACGAGTGGATGCATTAAAAATACACCGAACGCAACTGTACCCAAGGAGTCCAGAATACGAGTAGCTTTACGAACCTCGGTATGTTTTCCTGTGCCGATTCGTTCACTAAAGATCAACAGGAGCAAGCAGGCTGACAAGGTAAACAGATTACGGAACAGGAACAGCACGGTATAGGTAATAAGCGGGTATGCAGCAAAAGTGGTTTTGATATAAGCATTACCATATATAAAAATGGCACCTCCACCTAACAACGCAGCTATGAGCACATAACGGTGAGTATACAGTTTGCTCAATGCCCACTCAAAGTTCAACCCAACCCATGCGCCAAATCCAATCACGATCAGATAACTGGGTAACAAACTTCCTGTCCGTTCGAAGTGAAACTGCAAATGTAGTGCATAGAAGATCGCTTGGCCCGCAATAAAGAATAATGGCAAATAATGATTAAACAAACGATGGCGTGTAAGGGACAGAAGCCACGGAAAAACGATATAGAATTGAAGAATAATCAGAAAAAAGTACAAGTGCGTATGAGCGGTTCCCATCACTAATTGTTTAGCAAATTGAACACTATGGGTCAAAGGTTCTTTGCCCGCAAGCAACTGTTTAATGGCAAAATAGATAAGGGACCACACCACATAGGGTACAAATACATTAAATAAACGCTTCTTATAAAAAGCGAGCATCCAACCCTTCTCATTCACCTTGGATCTGTAGTTGTAGAACAAGACCAGGGAGGACAGGAACAGAAACGCTGGAACGGCAAATTGCAAAAACGTGTTCCAGAAATAATACACATCATGATCTAATGTATGCTTGGGGTAATGCGCAACTGCTGTTGAAGTCGCATGAATAGCTACCACTGCCATGATGGCAAAAGCACGATAGAGATCCAGATACTCAATTCGCCGGGGCCGATTAACCGGTTGATTCATAAAGATAACCTCACTTGTGCCTGATATGGGATGATAGTTTCCGGCCGCAATCCAGATTCTATGCTTCATTTTAATCAGCACACGAGGGTAATACAATCATAATCCATATTATTTTCGTTTTATTTCATCATTATTCTGCATTATTCGACATTCTCTATCCAGAATCGTTCAACAACGTTGCCATTGGACTCCACATAGTCTTCATCCCGAATGCCACCATTTCGAAGGATAACCCTTCTGGAAGGCTCATTAACCGCATCGCATACGATCAATACTTTAGTGATTCCAAGCTCTCTCGTTTTCTCCAAAGAAAGCCTGAGAATTTCGGAACCATAGCCATTGTGCCGCTCTCCTGGACGAATACCATATCCAATATGCCCTCCACTGTTGAACAATTTGTCGTTAAGCTCGTGCCTTATATTGACGGCACCCACGATTTGTTGACTCTCCGTGACCAGCCAGTATGTACTGTCTTTGACCCAGCCCTCCGGGATGTCAATCCCTTGTTCATTGCGCTGCAAAAACGTCAACATCTCATCGAACGCATAAGGATCTTTGGAAATGACCCAAGGAACCATCAATTCTCCACTTCTGACCCAGTCTTCATAAAATGCCAAATACGCATCCTTATAGGCTTTTGATGGTTTAATTAATCTAACGTGTTCTTTCCCCATGATCATTACATCCTCCCAACAGATATTGATATTGCCACGTTCTCTCTTCCAAGACACGACGTTCTTGTTCTTCCATCAAAGAGTCATAAAAGATAGCTTTCACTGCATAGGTTGCGGCATGTACCGCATGGCCTTTGACATGGGCCGTTGCAGCTGCGTGTCCCGCCGCACGAGAGGCAGCAGAGGCAGCGACATGATCGGCTTCCCGTGCAGCAGCATGAGCTGCAAAAGCCGCCTTTCGTGCATCAACCATGGCAATCTCTCCACGGATCCAACCTCTTCCTGCATCAATGGCATCATGGGCCCGGAGATCCTCCGTCTTCTTCTCAAATATATACAAGACACGTGCCGCACACTCCGCAGCCCAACAAGCCAATGTATGGTGATCCTGTTGCTTAGCCAAATCCTCTATTTCACTACGTAAAGGTGCATCTTTGAATGCAGGTTTTGCCATGATCATGCTCCTTTCATTGTTCAAAAACTACAAATTTACTCTCAGACAAGTTCGAAAAAGGACCTGCGTGTGTGCAGATCCTCTTCAAGTGTACCTCTTCCCGCTTATTCTATCATTATACGGACTCTGTCAATGCAGACTGTTGAACATCCCGATCCTTCTTCGCATTCGTGTCTTTGTACGTAAATTGGTAACTCCCAGATCCAAGTGTGACTTCAACATCGTCTCCAATGTTTTGAATTTCCTGAACTCCACTTATCTGATCCAACGTTTTCCCTTGCTCCAGAACGATCTGTGCACCTGCTCCAGGAAGACGTACCGTACCTCTCGTGTTGGCGGGAATATGCACCCGAATCTCCATTTCACCCTCCGCCAGCCGGCGCCAGCTTGAAGCAACTTGACCATACATCGTCTCCAGACTCGCTTCCACCCAATCCAGTCCAGGTCCGGGTTGCGGCTCAATATGCACCATTCGGAATCCTGGCTGATGTTCATCGGACCGAATGCCGGCAACGTAACGATACAACCATTCTCCAATCGCTCCGTACGCATAGTGGTTAAATGAGTTCATATCAGCACTCCAGAGACTGCCATCTTCTTTTATCCCATCCCAATGTTCCCAGACGGTCGTTGCGCCTTGAGTCACCTGATATAGCCAGGACGGATAATCCTCTTGAAAAAGTAATGTATAAGCCAGGTCGTGAAGACCTGCATCACTCAATACCGGATTCAGATAAGGTGTGCCTACGAAACCTGTAGTAAGATGATTGCCCGCCTCTTTCACAAGTTTCGCCAATTGATCAACAGCACGAGTTCGGGCAGTCGCGTCCAGCAGGTCAAATTGAAGCGCAAGAACATGTGCTGTTTGCGTAGGAACAGCAATTTTGCCGGCTGGAGTCACGAATTCATTTCTAAACGCATGAACAATGTTTGTGTGCAACTGCTTGTAATATTCAGCATCATCTGTCTTTCCAAGGACCTCAGCCGCTTTTTGAGTTAACGAAACCGAATAGGCATAGAAGGCAGATGCCACATATTCCGTGTCCGTTGCGCCAACATAACTATCAGGCTTGGAGTCCAGTCCCAGCCAATCGCCAAAGTGGAATCCCGTGTTCCACAGATACGGATTGTCACCCTGCACATGAATATACTCGATCCACTGCTTCATACTCTCATATTGTTCGGCCAGTAATCTGGCATCCCCATACATCTCATAGATGGTCCAAGGACAAATAACTGCTGCATCCCCCCAAGCGGCGGAAGAATGACTGGTGTCTCCCCACCCTTCTGAGGTGGAACCTCTCAGATCCGGAACGAAGAATGGAATACCGCCATCTTCTCCCTGATCCGCTTCCAGATCCCGCAACCATTTGGTGAAGAAGGGAGCCGTATTCATCAGGTAGGAAGATGTGCGGACAAACATCTGTGCATCCCCGGTCCATCCGAGCCGTTCATCCCTCTGTGGACAGTCTGTCGGCACATCCAGGAAATTCCCCTTTTGCCCCCACAATATATTGTGATGCAGTTGGTTTACCAGCGGACTGGAGCATGAGAACTGACCTGTTTGCTCCATATTCGAGTGCAGCACTATTCCGGTGAATTCATCCAGACGAACGTGTTCCGGAAAGCCAACCAGCTTCACATAGCGGAACCCTTGGAACGTAAAATGCGGTTCAAAAGTTTCCACGCCATCCCCCTTGCAAGTGTAGCGAATACACTGCTTGGCGGCGCGAAGATTATCGGTGTAAAAGTTGCCTTCATGATCCAATATCTCAGCATGGTGCAGCTCAACCGTCTGACCTGCCTCACCATGAATGCTGAATCTCACCCATCCCACCATATTCTGCCCCATGTCTATTACACGATCTCCCTGTGGGGTTGTTAACAAAGCGATTGGCTGTAGCTGTTCGACTTGGGTGACGGGTACATTCTCCTGCGCAACGATGATATCTTTCGGATGCTCCAGTACGTTCACGGGTGACCAATTCGTCTGAGATGAATCCGACCAATCGGACTCCATTTGTGCATCATACGTCTCGCCCATATAGATGTCCGACATACGAATGGCACTAGGAGCAGCGGTCCAATCCCCATTGGATATAATACATTCCTCTGATCCATCTGCGTATTTCATATGCAGTTCCAGCAGCAATGCGGACGTTGAACCAAATATCTCCCGTTCTTTGTTCCAGCCAAGATATCCTCGGTACCAGCCATCACCCAGATATGCGCCTAATATGTTCTGCCCATCCTGAAGTAGATGAGTTACATCATAGGTTTGATATTGTAATCGCTTACAATAAGAGGTCCAACCAGGTGTAAAATAATCTTCTCCTACTCTTGTGTTGTTCATATGCAACTCGTATAATCCAAGTGCTGTCACATATATTCTGGCAGAAGTAACAGGTTGTTTCACATTAAACTGCTTGCGCATACGCGGGCATGACGTATCTCCATCATCTGATGGTTGAGCTGTGATCCATTCTGCTTGCCACTTGTTATGACTATCCATAAGTCCCATCTCGAAATAAGCCGTTTCGGACCAGCCCGAATCACTTCCTGCATCATCCCATGCCTGAATTCGGTAGTAGTATCGCGTTTGTGGAGAAGGCTGAAAATGGCTTAACTCCACATGTATGGATTGATCCGTACTTATCTCGCCAGAATCCCATGCAATTCCATCAAAATCTTCCGTCAATGACAGCTGAATCTGGTAAGCGGATTGCATGCAGTTCCGACGATCAGACTGTAACTGCCAGCTTAATCTCGGTGATTTGACATCAAGGCCTATCGGATTAATTCTATACTCACAGCGAAGGTGACTAACGTTGAACATTAGCAGATCGTCCTTTCCATCTTGGCTTCCCATTCAGGGTTACGATATAATTATATCGATCCTGTTGCCCTAAATACCCGGTAATCAGGACTATTTCATCCGGTGATTCAGCCATCTGTGCGAGGAGGTTGCTTGTGAATTCATCTGTACAGCTCATGAAAAGTGAATACTTTCTGCATAATCATCTGCAACTTTTTGTCAATCGATGCTCTGAAGATTTTGTGCTTCCTTTTCACGTACATGATTTTATTGAGTATAGTTATGTTGCCGAAGGAAAGGGCTTTCATCATATCGGTGAAGATGTCATTCCGGTGAGGAAGGGCATGCTGTTTGTTATTCCTGTCGGCGTTCCTCATGTCTTTCGTCCTGTCAGCACCAACGTAACCGAGCATCCGTTAATTATATATAATTGCTTATTTAATGCTGAATTGATCCACACGCTGACAGCAATCATTCAGGAAAAAGAAATCATTCAACATCTGATGGATCTGGCACAAAATCAGGTTCCTTATATATCCGTTGTGGATCACAACGACCGGATTGAAGAACTAATGGTGAAACTGTACCGTGAATCCTCCGTTCCGGGAATCGGTTCGTCTACCATGTTATACACCTTGGTAAGCCAGTTGGTATTGATGACCTACAGACAACTTTATCAAAAGGAACATGATGAAGAGCATCATTCCACCGGTTTTGATTACATCCTTCACTATATCAAGGAACACGTAAGCACTCGTATTCGGATGTCTGATCTGGTCCGTGTATCAGGCTGGAGCGAAAAACAGATTGGCCGAATGTTTCTGCGACATACCGGTCAGACCTTTAGCAGCTATCTGCAACACCTGCGTATACAAAAAAGCTGCGAACTTCTAAAGAGTTCACAGCACAAAGTCAGTCTGATTGCAGAGCTGGTTGGATATCGGGATATGGATTCATTCTATGCTGCATTCAAAAAAATAACAGGCGAAACACCTCTCGCCTATCGCAAAAAATCCAGAGCATAGCACTCTGGACAATAAGATTTTGCTTTCAGACACCAACAACTTGTAACACTTCATCTATGTATGCCTTGGCCTCTTTCCATGAAGACATCAACGGAAAGTTGTATCGCTCACGCTCCTGTATGTTCCATGGATGTGGGATACAGATGACCTTTTTGCCATCCTCATGCGCGGGGATCAGGTTATGTGCTCCATCATCAATGAGCAGATCGAAACCGAGCAAGTTTTTTCTTTTGCATGTAATAAACTGTTCTGCGGTTATAAAAGGCATATGCTGCTGAAGCCAGTTCCACTTCTCAACGACTGTTCTTGGTTCTGCTGCCGTCACAACAATAACATCATAAGCATCGTTCAGCTTTCGCATCTCATCTACAACATACTCGTCGTATAATTCCAATTCCTCGAACAGACCCGGCCGACCATAAAATACATCGTGCGTGCTCTCTGGATGACGCAAATGGGATGTATCCCAATGAATCATATCCTCGTAGCGCAACGGATGGGTCGGGAAGTTGAGGTTGTTGTGATATATAGCCCGCTTGACCAGATGACATATCGTGTCATCCATATCTACAGCAATAATAGGCTTCTTCATGGTTATCCCTCCCCCCAATACGAACACAGTATACCATCCAGAATGTTATGTAGTCATCTTTTTTACCTTGAAATGCCAATAGCGTTGATGAGAATTCTACCTGATCATATAAAAAAGGCGCCCCGTCGCTGTAATACCAGCTACGCCCGGGGTGCCTTTATAGATTAATCTATTCCAAGTTCTCACCATTCGAGGCAATGACTTTTTGGTACCAGCCAAAGCTCTTTTTCTTATACCGATTCAATGTGCCTTGTCCGTTGTCATCCTGATCCACGTAGATCACGCCATAACGCTTGGACATTTCCGAAGTGGATGCACTGATGATATCAATCGCTCCCCAGTTGGTATATCCCATCAGGTCCACTCCATCCATAACGGCTTCTTTCATTTGTGTAATATGTTTTCTCAGATAATCAATCCGGTAATCATCGTTGATGGAACCGTCTGCTTCAACCGTATCTTTGGCACCAAGGCCGTTCTCTACCACAAACAATGGCAGTTGATAACGGTCATACAGCTCTTTCAGTGCAACGCGCAGGCCGATCGGATCAAGCTGCCAGCCCCACTCTGTACGCTCCAGATTCGGGTTCTTAATTGTACTGTACAGGTTACCTCCAGTTACTCCATATTCCTCCGGGTTCACTGCGGACACCAAGGATGTGTAATAACTGAACGAGATGAAATCAACCGTGTGGTCACGCAGGATCTGCTCATCTCCCGGTTCCATGGCAATCGTAATCCCGTTCTCTGCCCAATACCGAGCCATAAACGTTGGATAACTACCACGAACTTGTACATCCGTATGCAGCAGGTTCAGCTGATTATCGATCTGAGCTTGCAGCACATCCTCTGGCTTCGATGTCGCCGGGTAGTGAATCATACGCGCAAGCATACATCCGATCTGGAAGTTCGGGTTAATCTGACGTGCTTTTTCTGTCACCAGGCTGCTGGCTACAAATTGATGATGAAGTGCTTGATAAGAAGCCTGCATCGTGTTCTCAACCCGGTCTTCAATAATACCGCCACCTGTGAACGGTTCAATAATGGTTGTATTAATCTCATTAAACGTCAACCAGTATCTAACCTTGTCCTTGTACCGGGTCATCACCGTTTCTGCATATCTTACAAAATGTCCAATCACTTCGCGGCCAGCCCAGCCGTTATATTTGAGGACAAGCGCCATAGGCATCTCATAATGCGAGAGTGTTACAAGCGGTTCAATATCGTATTTACGGAGTTCATCGAACACTTCGTCATAGAAACGCAATCCCTCTTCATTTGGCTCGGCATCATAACCATTCGGGAAAATACGCGGCCAGTTGATGGACAGACGGAATGTCTTGAAGCCCAGCTCGGCGAACAGCGCAATATCTTCTTTGAAACGGTGATAAAAATCAATCCCGTAGCGCTTCGGATAACCTTCTGCACTGTGATGTGCCATTGCTTTCTCAACCGTTGCACTGGTAACATGCATCAGTTCTCTAAGGTTGGTGTAGTCCTTTTTCTCAAAATAAGGAACCATGTCGGCTGTCGACCATCCTTTGCCGCCAGCGTCAAATCCACCTTCAGCCTGGTTAGCGGCAATAGCGCCGCCCCATAGAAAACCTTCCGGAAACCCTTGTCGATTAATCATTCGTATCTCTCCTTCTTTTGTTGATATTGTTAGTCCTAAGACGGACAGTTTAGATCTCAGCTTTCAAGACGTCTTCACCCATCGTGATTTCGCCCAATTTCACAGGTAGAACCTGCTTGTAATCAGCCGTATTGGTAACAACCATAGCGGTTGTGATGTCGTATTCTTTTGCAATCTCGGCCAGTTCAAACGTGAGTAATTTGTCCCCAGCCTGTACACGTGCTCCAGTAGCAACATGTGCATCAAAATACTGTCCACGCAGCTTCACCGTGTTAATTCCAACATGAATCAACAATTCCATTCCGTTATCACTGCGGATAACGATCGCATGTTTTGTTTTGAACACATTCATGATGGTACCTGTCACTGGAGAGACCAATTCACCCACCGTTGGAACAAATGCCACACCTTTACCCATCAATTCATCACCAAATGTTGGATCATTGACTTCTTTGAGCGGGATGGATTTACCTGTCATCGGTGCAACAGCTAATGCATCACTCGTTGGTGTTGGATCGCCCATGTCGTCCACATTTACGGTTGCAGCATCGTTGGAAACATCTTTCGCTGGTGCTGTAGAAGCACCCGGTGAGAATTGAGCTAACGCCTCTGCGTCTCCCTCTTCTTCCTTGATACCAAATATCGTAGACATGATTGCACCCACAATAAAGGCCAAAATCATACCCCCAAAGGAATACCAGAAGGTTTGTCCGATCAGGGAAGGAAGTCCTGGCAGACCACCGTTACCCGCAAGTACATACGCTTTCGCGCCAAAAGCAAGGGCGAATCCGCCACCCACTGCACTACCAATCATCGCTGCGGCAAATGGTTTTTTATACTTCATGTTAACCCCGTACATAGCTGGCTCCGTTACACCCATGAGTGCGGTGAAGCTCGTTGACAATGCCACGGTTTTGAGTTTTTTATCTTTTGCCCGGAAGAATACGCCGAGTGTTGCACCAGCCTGACCCATATTGGAGATAAAGGTCAACGGCAAGAATTTATCGAAGCCCAGTGTAGCGATATTACTCAGGATGATCGGCACAAGTGCATAGTGCATTCCTGTCATAATAATGAGCGCCATCGCGCCGCCAAGAACAATACCTGCAATCAATCCGCCTTCATTCAGCAGCCAGTTGATACCGCCAGACAATCCGCTACCTACAAATGTACCCAATGGACCGATCGCAATCAGCGTTACCGGAACCATAACAAGTAAGGTAATCAGCGGCACAAGCAGCAGCTTGAGTGCAGCAGGGATAACGCGGTCAACCCATTTCTCAACATAGGACATCAACCATACTGCAAGAAGAATCGGGATAACCGATGAAGCATAACTTACTGCTGTAACCGGGATTCCCAAAAATCCAACCGATTCACCGCTAGATAACAATGCTGTCATGTCTGGATACATGAGTGCCGTACCTAGTGCAATCGCAACAAACGGGTTACTGCCGAATTTACGAGCAGCGCTGACTGCAATCAGTAAAGGCAGGTAGTGGAATACGCCGTCACCAATGGCTGAAAGAATACGATACGTGTCCGTTCCGGCAGACATCCAACCTACGGACACAAATAGTGCAAGTAATCCCTTGAGCATACCTGCCGCAGTAATCGCTGGAAGCATCGGGGCAAAGACACCTGCGATTGTTTCAAAAATTTTCAGCACGACATTTTGTTTTTTATCCGACTTTGGCTCTTTCTTTTCTGTAGTTTGCTGGATTGCTGGATTTTCCCTCACCATAGCATCGAACACTTTTGCCACATCATTACCGATAATGACCTGAAATTGGTCGCCGGAAATATTCGTTCCCATGACCTTATCCAGTTTCTTGAGTGAGCCATTATCAACTTTCTCGTTGTCTTTCAGATCAAAGCGCAAACGTGTGACGCAGTGATACACCGAGTTAATATTGTTTGTTCCCCCAACGGCTTTAATGATTTCCTGCGCCGTTTCCTGATGTTTCATGATGTTTTCCTCCTCATTTTTCCAATAAAAAATACCCGAACGAATCTAGCGCATATTGATGGCGCCATCTCATTCGGGTATTGCCTGATTGAACAGTAACAAGCCCATAGGATATCCAGTTGTAATTTGATTCTATTGCGTGGACTTTTCGTCCCGCTTGGTTTTCATCAAACGTTCCAGATGGAGCGTTAGATATAACTGCTCAGAGTGAGTCATGTCATACTGATAGTTCTTATGGATAAAAGTCTCGATCTTGCCAATACATTTGAATGTCTCCGGATAGTTTTTCCGAACCACTTCATATAAATACTCCTCAGCATCATCATGTGAAGAATGTGTAATGACACGCTGACAGAAATATTTCAAATGGGTGATGAAGCGGAAATAATTGACGCTATCTTCATCCAATTCGACGTTGAAGTGATATTTGATGATATTCATGATCTCCTGCAACAGCTGCATCAGATGGGTGACATCGTTCATGGAATCATTCACTTCCGCATTGATGAAATGTAAGGCAATATTACAGATTTCATCTTTGGGAAACTCAATATCCAATCTTTCCTTCAGCAAGGTCAGTGCTTCTCTGGCCACATCGTACTCCGCCTTATAGAAGTGCTGAACTTCCCAAGAAAGTGGATTACGAGTAATCATTCCTTTTTCCAAGCGCTGAACAGCAAAGTGAATGTGATCAGATAGCGAGACATAGATCCCGTCACTGATGGTTTTGTTCAATTGCGTTCGTGCCAGTGTCACAATATCATCGGTTGCCTGCAGAATCTCAATCGGCACTTCAGCTACGATGGATTTGAATTTCTCATAAATCGATGCATCCTGAAGACGAAATACCTTCTCAATCCGCTCTTCATCAATCTCATCGCCTGCTTTGAACTTAAATCCGATACCCCGGCCGAGGATCAGTAGTTCCTGATTTTTGTCATCCACGGTACTGACAATATTGTTATTAAATATCTGTTTAATAATCATTATGGACCCACCTGGTTTTTTTTGAGGAATAAAAAAGGGCAAAACCAAAACAGAAATAATAAAATCATTTCCATAGTGGTTTTGCCCGCATTACCGGTAACAAGCCTCGGATATAATTTATCATAACCTGAAAACGGTGTCAACCCAAAAATACTACTATTGCTATTCCACTTCATTCCCTTACATGAGTCTTTTCCCTAAGCTTCCACGTTTAAGGGTGCATATGCTTTAGTATTCACATGTTGATGCAGTTTCAAACGAAATATTTCCAACGACTCATCGCTTGAATTGAATGAGATTATAACTAAAGTAAATGTTTTGAAGGATTTTTCACCTTAAATAGAGAAATGATTTAATTGTAGGAAGTAATTTTAGATAAAGGGGATTTATTCGTGAGGGACAAAGTAAAAGGATTACTCATTGGTATCACAATTGGATCAATGCTTACAGGAGTTACAGCTTATGCAGCATCAGGAACGCCAATAAAAGCTTTACTACAGAAAGTAAATATTTATGTAGACGGAACAAAGAAGTTGACAGCTAATGCAATAACCTATAACAACACTACATATGTACCAGTTAGAAGTATAAGTACTGCACTGGGTGAGAACGTAGCTTTAAAGTCAAACAATCTGTACATCGGCAAACAACCATTAATTAAATTAACAGGGAATCAAGCGTTTGAACTGTTATAAAAAAAAATAAAAAAAGAAATCGAAATGTATAGTCTAACTGTTGATGAGGAACCAAAAGACGGAGATTATTATGTAATGCGTTCATACTCTGACAGAGAAACACATGAAGTAACTTATGGCCTTTACTACATACACATGTACACAGGGGAAGTTTACGAATGGAACTTCAAATCCAAGAAAATGGTAAAACTATAGTTATTGAAAGGCCCTTCTTTCGAAGGGCCTTTCATCATTGCTGGAACGTCACATTAATCTGTACAATCTCCGAACGACTACTTGTGCGAATTGGAGGTCCCCAGAAGCCAAATCCTGAGGTTACGATGGAGTGCATAGAGCCCTTTTGCAGATAACCCCAATCGTTCTCATAAATGGCCTGTGTGATGAACTGAGCCGGTGCAATCTGACCACGATGGGTGTGACCAGATACGACCAGATCTACATTATTCTGCTCCGCAATATCCAGATCATACGGCTGGTGATCCATCATAAGTACCGGTTGGTTCAAGTCAGTACCTTGCATTAACGTAGCTACTTCTGCCCGATCCTTCTCTGTTCGGTCTTTCCGACCAATGAGGGTGATCTTGTCATTCAGCACGATCTTGTCATCGTACAAAACTTGCATGTTGCTCTTCTCCAGCGCAGCAATCAGATCTTCAATCGGACCATCGAACTTATCGTGATTCCCGAGTGAAGCATAGACGCCGTATGGAGCCTGAATGTCACTGATAATATCGGCAATTCCGCTATTGAGGTACATATCCAGATTGTCATCAATAATATCTCCAGGATACAGCACCAGATCCGGCTTCAGTGCATTAATTTCCTCCACCATGCGTTTGGCATGTGCAGGGCCAGATAGAAGTCCAAAGTGCATATCGGCAGCCATGACAATGTTAAGCTTGTCTACACCTTCTACTTTTTTATCAATCTGGATATTATATGTTCTGACTACAGGGCTGTAAGCGTTGAAAATTCCGTAACCCAATGTGGACACTAACAGCACCAGCGTAACAACTCCCGCCCATTTCTGTGTGTGATGTCTTGGAATACGGGTTAATCTCAGCAACCACATCGTGAGGTGGACGACGGGCAGGATCAACAATAACAACGAGAAGATTGCCAGCCAGTAAGAACCGATGATACCGAGGAACGAAATGCTTCCAAATACCCTTGCCAAAATGAAGGAAACGGCAAGGAATACAAGCGCTATAATATACAACCACCGAAATCTGGCGGACACAACTGGTTTCATCCAACTCCAACCGCTCCAGCCTATGTAGAACACTAATAAACCGTATACGACCAAAAACAATATACCTGCTAATACAAACATGCCCGGTCTAACCTCCACGTCAATAAGTTGTATTCTGAATTTTCATCACGGACACAGGTCCGTCTGAACAAGTATAACGTAGTTGATGAGTCAGATCATCTGTTTGGCAAACCCAGATTCGTACATTTTATTACAATTTGATGATATTCAAATTCGAACCATTAACGAGAAAAAGCATTCCCACAGCTGCCCTGAATAGCTAAATTCAAGGACAACCTGCAGGAATGCTATATTTTCGAAATTAAAATTACTCGTTTGTGTCCATCCACTGGAAGTGGAATGAACCTTCTTTGTCCACACGTTTGAATGTGTGAGCACCGAAGTAGTCACGTTGTGCTTGCAGCAAGTTTGCTGGCAAACGCTCTGTACGGTAGCTGTCGTAGTAAGACAGTGCGCTGGAGAATCCAGGTACTGGAATACCTTGTTTTACAGCAGCCGCTATAACTTCACGCCATGCACCTTGATAAGATTCAACGATGTTTTGGAAGTAAGGATCCAAGAGCAGGTTTTTGAGTTCTGCATCTTTGTCATATGCTTCTTTAATGTTTTGCAAGAACTGCGAACGGATGATGCAACCACCACGGAAGATCATGGCAATGTTACCGTATTTCAGATCCCAGCCGTATTCATCGGAAGCTGCACGCATTTGTGCAAATCCTTGTGCATAGGATACGATTTTACTTGCAAACAATGCTTTACGCACGTTCTCGATGAACGCTTTTTTGTCGCCGGAGAACGCTTCAGTCGCTGGTCCATTCAGGATTTTGCTAGCTGCTACACGCTCGTCCTTCATCGCAGAGAGGAAACGGGAGAATACGGATTCCGTAATCATGGACAATGGAACGCCGAGATCCAGCGCACTTTGGCTTGTCCATTTACCTGTTCCTTTTTGTCCAGCCGCGTCCAGAATAACGTCAACCATTGGTTTGCCTGTTTCTGGATCGTATTTGGAGAAGATATCTGCCGTGATTTCGATCAGGTAGCTGTCCAGCTCCCCTTGATTCCACTCGGTGAAGATCTCATGCAACTCTTCAACGGAAACGTTCAATACGGATTTGAGCAAGTGATAAGCTTCACCAATCAACTGCATATCTCCGTACTCGATACCGTTATGCACCATTTTCACATAGTGTCCGGCACCGTCTGGTCCGATATATGTGCTGCAAGCGTCATCGCCAACTTTGGCAGAGATCGCTGTAAGGATCGGTTCTACCAACTGATAAGCACTTTCCTGACCGCCTGGCATGATTGCCGGGCCTTTCAGTGCGCCTTCTTCACCACCGGATACACCTGCTCCGATGAAGCGGAAACCTTTTTCTTCCAGTTCTTTACTGCGACGTTGTGTGTCAGGGAAGTAAGCATTACCTCCATCGATAATAATGTCGCCTTGATCCAGATGAGGAAGCAGTTGCTCGATCGTTGCATCTGTTGCTTTACCTGCTTGCACCATGATCAGAATTTTACGCGGAGACTCCAGGGATTCCACGAATTCTTCAATAGTGAACGCACCTGTCAGGTTTTTACCTTCTGCTTCTTTTAGAAGATCGTTCGTTTTCTCCGGGGAACGGTTAAATACCGCTACCGAGAAACCTTTGCTTTCAATATTCAAAGCCAGGTTTTTACCCATTACTGCCAATCCAATAACACCAATCTGTTGTTTACTCATTATGTCCTCCCAATACTCCATTATTTATATAGTAAGTTGAAACGAATGAATGGTTATAGATTATTGTACTGTTTTTTTCCAGTCCGCTGCAAATTTGTCCATACCTTGATCTGTCAGTGGGTGTTTGGAGATTTGTTCAATGACGGAGAATGGAACAGTAGCGATATGCGCTCCCGCCATTGCTACACGTGTAACGTGATCGGGATGTCTTACAGAAGCCGCAATAATCTGTGCATCCAGGTTATGTGTACGGAACAATTCAGCAATTTTGGTAACCAATTGTACGCCATCCTCGGAGATATCATCAAGACGTCCCAGGAATGGGGATACATATGTCGCACCAGCACGAGCAGCCAGAAGCGCCTGGTTCACAGTGAAGATCAACGTTACGTTGGTTTTCACGCCTTTTTTGGTCAAGTAACGGCAAGCTTCAAGTCCTGCAAGTGTCATTGGCAATTTGATCGTAATGTTTTTGTCACTGTTGTTAATTTTGATCAATTCGTCTGCTTGCGCGATCATTTCTTCAGCAGTAAGGGCATCTGGTGTCACTTCCGCAGAAACGGACTCCACTTCAGGTACCAAACGCAAGATTTCTTCAATACGATCTTCGAATTTCACGCCCTCTTTGGCTACCAAAGATGGGTTTGTTGTTACGCCAGACAATACGCCGATTTTGTATGCTTTTTGGATATCTTCCACGTTAGCTGTATCGATAAAAAATTTCATGATTAAATTACCTCCAGATATATTTTTTATTTTGGTTTAGAGATTCGCATTAACCGCCAAGGGTATGCTATTTGTAACTACAGACTCCTGATCCGCCGGCTCATCAAACCACCAGTGGTGACCTTCTTCTTCAAGCATAACATCTGATTCAACCGGTCCATAGCTACCCGCAGGATACAGGTGAAGTGGCAACAGATTTTCCTGGAATGCATCCAGAATTGGCTGCACCCATGCCCATGACAATTCTACTTCATCCCAGTGGGCAAAGAAGGTTGGATCACCCAGCAAAGCATCACGAATCAGATTCTCGTAAGCTTCCGCAAGGTCACCTTTGTCCGGAGAAAGATCAATATGAACCGGTTTGAATTCACCTTTATTCTCAGGATCACTTGCATTCAGTTGCAATGTCATGCTCTGATCCGGACTCATCTCAATGACAAGCAGGTTTGGCTTGGAACCCTTGTTTTTCAGCACATTAGTCTGTCCTGAAGGTTCTTTGAATTCAATCACGATACGTGTTGATTTCTCCTTCATTCTTTTACCCGTGCGAATGTAAAACGGAACACCACGCCAGAAGAAATCATCAATTTGCAATTTGGCAGCAATGAATGTGTCATTCATCGTATTCTCGGCTACACCCGGTTCAGCAGTATACGCATTTACCGGTTTACCTTGAATGTTGCCTTCTGCATACTGTCCACGGATGATGTTTGCGCCCACAGTTTGTTTTTGTAACGGCTGGATCGATTCCATAATGTGTTTTTTCTTCAATCCAACTTTTTCGGAAGTACTGTTGTATGGAAGCTGGATCGCCATCATCATGAGCAATTGCAACATATGATTCTGGAACATGTCTCGCACTGCACCAACATGATCATAATAGGATGCACGTTCTTCGACACCTACAGTCTCATTCGCCGTAATTTGCACATTGGAGATGTAACGGTTGTTCCATAACGCCTTCATGATTGGGTTACTCTGATGCAACGTCTCCAGACGCTGTACCATCGGTTTGCCCAAATAGTGGTCAATCCGATAAATCTCTTCCTCCGTGAACGATTCGCTTAATTTGCGATTAAGGTCTCTCGCAGACTGTAGATCGTGACCAAATGGCTTCTCGATAACGAGGCGTTTCCATCCCTCTGTGGAACCCAGTCCACTTTCTTGAATGTTCTCGGCAATCGGTTCGAAAAATTCCGGACCAACCGAGAGATAAAACAAGCGATTGGACGGAATGCCAAGTTCAGCTTCTCTTTGTTCAACTAATCCCAACAGCTTTATATAATCTTCCTTATGGCTTATATTCAATACACTGTAGCGGAAAGCTTTCACAAATGACTTCACAACTTCAGGATCAGCTTGGCGTCTGGAAAATTCATTTAATGATTTTTCCACTTGTGCCTGAAAGAATTCATCAGACCAATCTCTACGCCCCAGACCAATCAATGAGAAGGTTTCAGGAAGCTTCTGCTCAAGATATAAGTTATATAAGGCAGGATATATTTTTCTTTTGGCTAAATCGCCAGTTGCACCAAATAAAACAATGGTAGTTGGTTCCATCTTACCGTTCTCCTTCCAAGTAACTCTGGTTTCTTTGTTGTAGTTACACTATAATACGTTTTATAGCCATACAAGTAATTAATATATTTCACAGGAGCTATAGACCACATCTATGACTACAAATTACGAACTATATAAAGTCTTTTATTGGGCCGCCAAAACGGGAAGTTTGACACAGGCTGCGAAAGCACTGTATATCACTCAACCCAGCGTCAGTCATGCCATTAAGCAATTGGAAGAGAGCTTTGGTCTTACCTTGTTTTATCGAAATTCCAAGGGTGTAGCGCTGACACAGGAAGGTGCCAGTCTATACTCCTATATTGAACAATCCCAGATTCTGATCTCACTTGCAGAAGAAAAAATGGCCGCACTGAAGAATCTCGACAATGGTGAATTGAGAATTGGTGGCAGTGACTCCCTGTTCAAGCATTACATGCTGGCGTATCTAGAGGAATTCCACACCTTGTACCCTAATATCAAGCTACATCTGAGTCATGGAACTACGCCGGAAGTCATCACCTTTCTGAAAGAAGGCAAGATTGATCTTGGTGTTGTTCGGATGCCCATTGTTGATCCACAGCTAGAAGTCAGGGAAAGTATTCAGTTGAAGGACTGTTTTGTAGCTGGGGAACGTTATGCTCAGTTGAAGGGTAAAATCATGACACTTGAGATGCTTCTGGAGCATCAACTGATCCTCTTCTCCCGGAACAGCCGTGTTCGGATGGCTATAACTGAGTTGTTTAACAGCTATAATTACACGTTAAAACCTGAGATTGAGGTTGGTAGTGTTGATCTGTTGATTGAGTTTGCGCGTCGAGGACTGGGTATTTCCTATGTCACACGTGAATTTATCTCCAAAGAGCTGGAGGAAGGCTCTCTCTTCGAAATTCAGCTTGATGTCCCGCTCCCCCCTTCCCATGTGGGGATTATGACCAAACGCAATATGCCGATCTCTCTGGCAGCCAACCGGTTTATGGATCTCATTTTCAAATCCTGAGTGGTCACAATGTCAAAAGGTTCAACAAATAGCCCCACCGTCCAGTTATGGATGATGAGGCTTTTTGGCCTGTATAAAAATTTGTGTTTATCTAACGATTAAATACTCACCAGATAGGACGCGTCCAATATAAGGGCAACCTTACCATTACCGAGGATCGTTGCTCCAGATAGATGGTTCATCGCTCCCAGATACGTACCGAGTGTCTTAATAACGACTTCCTGATTTCCTATAATCTCATCTACTGCGTAAGCTGCAATTTTATCAACGGAACGCACGATCACCAGTGGAATGGTCTTGGATTTGCGGTCTGTTCGTGGATAGTTGAGCCTGTCACACAGTCGGTGAAAAGGTACAATTCGTCCATGATTCAGGATCGCTTGTTGCCCCTGGATCATCTGAATATCTTCAGGTGAAATTCGAACAATCTCAGCAACATTATACATCGGCAAGATCAGCACACGACCCGATACTTTGACTAACAGACCTTTAATAATCGCCAGTGTGAGCGGTAGACGAATCGTAAACGTGGTACCCACACCAACCTCCGTATCAATATCAATGATACCGTTGAGTCGCCCGATCTGACTACGCACGATGTCCATTCCAACACCGCGTCCTGATACTTCACTGACAGAAGAAGCCGTCGAGAAGCCAGGTTCAAATATGAGGTGGACAGCTTCCTGTGTTGTTAGGCGTGCAGCCTGTTCCTCACTAATGATGCCCTTGCCCAAGGCGGAAGCTTTAATCTTCTCACCATCGATACCTTTGCCATCATCCGAATAACGAATGACAACATGATTTTCTTCATGAAACGAAGTTAAGGTAATACGTCCTTTGGACGGCTTACCGTTCTCCGCCCGAACCTCTGCACTTTCAATGCCATGATCTGCACTGTTGCGGATGAGATGGATCAGCGGGTCACTGAGTTCTTCAATAATCATCCGGTCAAGCTCAGTCTCTCCACCTTGAATAACCAGTTCCAGATCCTTACCCAGCTTCTGTGATAGGTCACGAACCAATCTCGGGAAGCGACTGAATAGTTGATCAATGGGTAACATCCGTGTCTTCATTACACCTTCTTGGAGTTCCTTGATTACCCTGCCCATATGATCGGATACACCACTAATACTCCGGATGAGTGTTGAAGACTCCTTACGCGCACCCGATCCACTCAGATCTGCAAGGGATGTCTGATCAATTAACAGTTCACCGACCAAATTCATCAAATGGTCCAGACGTTCAACACTCACACGAACTGTAGGTTGAGCAGCTTTCACTTTCTCATCCGGCCCAGTTGTATTCACGGTAGGAAAGCTTTGTTTCGTTTGCTCTGTTTCAGAGATTAATTCAAGTGGTGCAGAAGTCGCTGCAACCTCATTGGATTCCAGCAGATATGGATCAATCTCCAGCATATGAATATCCGAATCTGAAGACAGCTCTGCCTTAAGCTGCTGTGGGTCCTTCGACGTTGCTACGATGATGATGAACTGACCATAATGATCATCTTCATTCTGCGCGCCCGGTTGACTCTCCATGAGCGAAGTAGCGACAACCGTACCACAGATGTCCTCAATGCGTTGTCGTAAAATATGATATCTGGCCGCTTTCATCATGCTCTTCTGCTCCAGCACAACATGAATGGACAATAACTGCTTCCCTGACACAATAGCTACCTGTGCCATAATCGATTCTGCTGGTTGCAATTGAGGTATTATAAGTTTTCCGACTACTGCCGGAGTCTGAATTAAATCCTTTATTTCTCTTACTACTGCTCGAAAATCTGCATAAGCTTCCCCACGGATGTACTGATCACGAAGCACCTTCATGGCGTCCAAAGAGCGGAACAACGTATCAATTAGCTCCGAAGTCATCTCCGGTTTTTTCTCCCGGACCCATTCAAGAGCATACTCCACTTCATGCGTAAGGTCGCTTAATTCACGGAAATCCATAGTGGATGCCGATCCCTTGATGGTATGGGCTGCCCGAAACAGCGTCTGAACCAGTTCTACAGAAGGCGAAAGCTCCAATGCCAATAAAGACTGATCCATACGTTCCAGTTGATCATTCAGTTCTTCGATAAAGATGTCACGGTAGGCAGACAAATCCATCATTCGTATATACCTCCCTAACCGCCCAATATTTCGTCCAGTTTCAAAATGCCCACAAGCTTGTCTTCCTGTTGACCCACACCATGGAATAAACCTTCACGGTTACGACCATATCCGCCGGTTGGCGGATGTATTTCGGAATATGTGGTTACCTTGTTCACGCGATCCACGATCAAGCCAATATATTCTTCCTGATGTCGAACTACGATAATACGCGTCGCTCTGGTGTCCGGTTCATCCGGCATACCCAGCAGATTACGAAGGCTCATTACACATACAACCTTGCCGCGCAGATTAACTACCCCTTTGATCTCTGGACGGCTAAATGGAATATCTGTGATGCTAAGCATTTTAATAATTTCGTGAATTTCTTCGATTCGAATGGCGCAAGTCTCTGCACCTACAGACAGTTCAATATATTGTTCCTTCTGAAGTGAAGACATCAATTCACCCTCAATTCAATTTTATTAATTTGTTTTGAAGGCAGCTGCCGAATTTGCCAGCTCTTCCGCCAGACGTGCCAGAGATTGGCATGTTGCCGCCGTCTCTTCAGACGCTGCAGCGGATTCCTCACTGGAAGCCGAAATGGATTCAACAGAGCTCATCACCTCTGCGGCTTGGGCTGCTTCCTCTTCACATGCTGCAGCAATTTCGTTTACTTTCTGTGAGGAGTTATTGACCATGTCAATGATCTGATCAAACGCCTGTCCAGTCATGGAAGACTGCCCAACACTGGCTGCTACAGCCTGTACACTTTGTCTCGTATTTTCCTGCATTGCTTTGATGATGGCTGTAATTTCTTTGGTCGCCTCGCCACTTCGTTCGGCAAGCTTCCGGACTTCATCTGCTACTACGGCGAATCCTCGTCCTTGTTCTCCGGCACGTGCCGCTTCAATTGCAGCATTCAGCGCTAGCAGATTGGTCTGCTCAGCAATATCGTCAATCACTTCAATGATGTCACCGATTTTACGAGAATCATCTTCAAGCTTGGTCATTTTTGTATTAACAGCTTGCATACCTTCCAATGAAGTCTGTACAACAAGTCCACCTTCACGAGCAGTCTTCACCGTATCGTTGGACAGTTCAGCCGCTTCTTCCGCACTTGCAGCGACGGAGTTAATGGCAAGTGAAAGCTCCTTGAACAATTCGGAGATATTTCCCGCCTCACTGGATTGGCTTGTGCTGGTGCTCGCAATTTCCTGTGTGCTGGCTGAGATCTGTTCCGAAGAAGCAGCAACACTTTGGGAGTTCATCACGATATTGTTAATTAACTCTTTCAGATTATCGACCATCCGATTCAGTGCCGCGGCTAGTTGACCCACTTCATCTTTGCTGGATATGTCTGACTTAAGGGTGAGATTTCCGTTGGCAACTTCCGTAGCTAGACCCAGCATAGCCATGAGCGGCTTCGAAATGGAGCGAGAGATGATATATCCAATGAGAATACTGAAGAGTACAGACAGAACCACAAGAATTATCGTTACTTTAAATGCTTGTGAATAGGCAACCTGAGATTGTATATTCGCCTGTTCAGCCATACTTTCATTAAGGTCGATCAAATTGGTAAGGAGTTCTACAATCCTGTCTCCTTGTGGTTTAAGCTCAGATTTAAGGAAGGTATTAAAGGCACTTTGATCATCTGCGACAGCCAGATTAGTTGCTCGTTCAAACATTGTTAAATATCCTGGATATTCCGCATCAAAATTACGGAGTAACTCTATTTCTTCAGGGGTTGTTGCAAGCGGACGATAGATGGTCAGGCGATCATTCACACTCTGACGGATCGAAGCGATGTTCTCCGTGATCCGAGTTTTTTCGGTTTCAACGGTTTCGAAGCTCAAATCACGCACGTTCACACGCATTCTTTGATAATCAATCTGAGCAGATGATAATTCTTTGACAGAGATTAGATTGTTGTTATACATCTCTTGCATTCGTTCATTCGTACTTCTCAATGTTACTACAGAGTAGACGCCAAGCGCCGCAAGGATTATCGACACAACTAAAAACGCTGAGATAATCTTTGTTGCTGTTTTCAAATTTCCAAACCACTTCATGTAATCTCCTCCTAGGCATCGTAGTGTCCAGTTATGTATATAACGCTTGGTAAACCCTTCTCTAGGTCGCGCTCCAGACAACTTACGATCTATTTCGACATAAATATATTAAAACTGAATAGGAGATTTTTATTTCTATAAATTTGCACTATTATGAATTTTTATTTCAGATATAAAGAATCTTCTTTTTAATATAAATTATACTTTTTACCTATTAAATTGTTTTTTTAATTTACATATATACGTATAATCAACATTCTGCATTGACTTACACATACATCTCCATACAAAATTTCATGTGACATGATCTTCTTTTATTTATACAAGAAGTTATATAGTTCTTACGTCTAACAAATATCATTTTCCACAAAAAAAATTATGTATTTTTTCTGTACACACTCAACATTTCAAGACCTAAGTCTAATAAATGATTACTTATACTGAGTCCTTTTTCCCATAAAAAAAAACCAAACCCGAATCAACAAAGTTTGGTTCTGAAGCGAAAAAATACACTTTAAATTAACATAAAACCTGTTTAAAACCAATTATTTATGTGTTATATAGCTGCTCCAGTTCCATTAGGCGGTCCTTAATCCTGTGCGGAATAATTCCAAACAGATTATCCCACGTCATGAACATCTCCGGTTTTAGTAAATATTCTTCGAACTCCATGGTAGGTACAAACGCTTTGGTCTGCAGATAACGCTCTACCTGATCATCGATCTGTTCATTTGTTTCAAAATAATCTTGAAACAACTCATTTACAAGTAGCCCATCACATCCAGCTTCGGCACCTGCTGCACTATACAGGTTTGGCAATAACTCAAATACAACCGGAAGTGGTGAGAAAGCATGTTTGCCAGGCTGTGAGTACAGACATACATGATGTCCAACCACATTGACCCGTTCCTTCAATAATCCGCGCAGCACCTTCCCATGAAAGCTGGCTTCACAGTCTACTACCTCTCCGTCATGACCCACATAAACCCATACATGCTCCATTTCATACAAATGTCCAATCTCATAATCCCACCAGATTGCATATTCAATTACATATTGTACTACCTCGGTCGGAAACTTAATGTCCCTTCTGAACGATGGTGAAGGCCCAGATTGATGCAACACAGAAATGCCAACAAAATCAGGATAAAAGGGTTCGGCTCTGTCAAACATCAAAATAGGTGCATAACTCATTGCAGTTTCAAGCGTTCTCATTTCTGACATGTTCATTCATGAGTCCTCCGTTTTTGTTGGATGTTCATACTATACTAACAGAGAACGTAACCCACTGACTCAGGCATTTTGAATTTTTTTCTAATATAATACCAACCCCTCCATGGACTTCATACGATTATTACATCGACACATCAAAAAGCCTGCAACTGATATTCTCCAGTTACAGGCTGTGTACTTTGATAATAAATAAGGAATCTTGAATTAAGATTTCAGCTTATTGGATGGTGACACGGACGTCTTGGAAGGTGAAGTCGATTGATCAGAAACCTGTGTATCACACCCTATTGGAGGGCCCAGAATCGCATCATTTTTAATGGAAGCAACAGCTCTCGCATATGCCTCTTCATCCAAACAGTACGCGCGGTGAGCCACCTCCGGCGGTGTAGCTGCCAAGAAATCCGCTCCAAATACAATATCAGGCGTTGGTTGATCGAAGATAGTTAATACATATACATCATCTGTCTCAGCGACAAACCAGTGAAACCAGCCTTTCGGAAATACCACTACCTGCCCTGGTTTCAGACGATATGTCAATCGCTCACGCGTAAACGGATTGAAGACTGATGCTGTAATTTCACCGGTGATGACCACAACCATCTCCGTGACATTGGTGTGCCAGTGCGGCTGCACAATGATTCCTTTGCTTAAGTATACGTTGAAGAATCCATTCGCAATGGTCGGCAGCTGTTCTCCAAACAACTGGGTTACATAGTTGCGTGAATCCCTCTGATAATTGACAACCGCATTGGAATCGGCTGCCAGCGGAACATTCGGGGCTTGTAAAATCGGATTCATCATACGATCATTTCTCCTCCTTGGGCATACATCTCATTGTTGTACTGTATGCCGGAGAATAGAAAGATAATACCGTTGACACATGTTATATATTGTTTTTAATCCTGAACTTTAGGTTTCTTAGAATCTTGTTTAAACAAACTAGACTTGACCAGGGAATCTGCCTCCGGCTGCAATGCCTTGGGGTGATATGTGATCTATCTGGTTCATCTCATCATCCGTAAGCGAAACCTGTAGCGCCCCTAAGTTCTCGTGAACTCTTTCCAGATTGCGAGTCCCCGGGATCGGAACGATATGTTCTCCCTTTCCAAGCAACCAAGCCAGAGCAAGTTGAGAGACCGTACACCCTTTTTGCTTAGCCATCTCTTGGATCAATCCAACAACCTCCAGATTTTTCTGAAAGTTCTCACCTTGGAAACGCGGATAGTGACGACGATAATCATCTTCCGGCAGATCGTCTATAGAACGGATCTGACCTGTCAGGAAGCCCCGCCCCAAAGGGCTGTATGGAACCAAGCCAATGTTCAATTCATGCAGGACAGGCATAATCTCATCCTCAAGCTCTCGACTCCATAATGAATATTCGGTCTGCAATGCTGTAATCGGATGAACAGCATGTGCACGCCGAATGATCTCCACTGGCGCTTCGGACAAACCAATATATCGAATCTTCCCCTGTTGAACCAGATCGGCAAGTGTGCCTACCGTCTCTTCAATGGGTGTATTCGGATCAGGACGATGTTGATAATACAGATCGATATAATCCATTCCCAGGTTGTAGAGACTCGCATCTACTGATTTTTTGATGTAGGCTGGATCTCCTTTGGGGCCCTGCGTGTGTGTTATACCAAATTTGGTGGCAACGATTGCTTTGGATCTTCGACCTTGAAGCGCGCGTCCAAGCAGTTTTTCATTCCCACCAAATCGCTGTTTTTCATACTCTCCGTACAGATCCGCCGTATCAAACATGGTGACTCCTGCATCCAGCGCACCCTGAATGGTATGTACAGATTCGTCATTATCCGGCATCATCATCACACCCAGGCCGAGCGCAGATATTCGTAATTTATCATTTCCCAGTGTTCTTGTTTTGAGCATGAGGCTCCCTCTTTTCATCTTGAAATAGAAACGTTAACTAGATACGTATGAACTTGAGTTCATTCTATTTCACTTCCGAGACCCCAACCACACTCTGTTTATGCTAGTAAAGAAATTACCAGTTTGATTAACTTTCTATATGGCAACAGGAACGTAAATACAACAATGAATGCCTGATTGGCTGTTCAGATTATTCATGGAAAAGATATCGTATGCATGCACAACGCCATCTGCCCGATCCGTCGTTTCAAGCAGGACACGATTGACTTGTTTGAATTCAACTTGGTGCAGGTTCCAGATCGTTCGGAAGTCTACACTTTCTTCACTCAATTGTTTCACGATTCTGCTGAATTCGGGGTCACTCGGATACTTGTCATAATACGTACGGAATACGGCTACCGAGTGCCGCGCGAATTCCTCCCAGTTGTGCATACGCTCCCTGAGCGCTGTATCCAGAAATAAAATCCGCATCATTAAACGCTCATTCACATTCATCAACGAGAAGTTGAAGAGGTTCGTGTCTGCAGCTTCATTCCAGGCAAGTACCTCAGAACGTTCATTGGTAATAAATGAAGGATGAGTCAACTGGCCAATAATGCTCTGCCACCCTGGCTCCAGTTGCGAATACGAAGCAAGGAATTCATGTTCCGTATTAGGGTCCCATAAGTCAAACAGATGACTCTTCTCTTCCAGGGTTAAACGGAGCGCATTCGCTATACTCTGCATCACTTCTCGTGAAGCCGCCAACTCTCTACCCTGTTCGAGCCACGTGTAATACGTTGCACTGACACCAGCCAATACTGCCACTTCTTCCCGCCGTAGACCGGGTGTTCTTCGCTGTCCATGAGATCCTGACAATCCAACTTGTTCCGGTTGAATGCGGCTCCTCCGTGATTTCAAAAACTCACCCAGTTTTTTGTTGCGGCTCATACTTGTATCCATAGACATCGTTCCTTTTTATAAAAGTATTCAAGCCTATTCGACTCTATCCAAAATGGTAGTCTCTGAATGACTTTGATATAATTCATCTATTATTAGTTCTACAGAATACTTGGTTTACAAGTAGCTTAGCATCGATTGATGCAGAACGAAAGGAGCATAACATGATCCCCAATGTTGGAGATGTGTACTGCGTGTACGTCGAAAAATCACAACAATATACAGCCTGCCAGGTAACTGGACTGAAAGAAACAGAGGGTAAAACTTCTGACACGCTTGCCTCCGTCCTTCAGTTGGATTGGACTGGTGATCAACTGCCTAATGAAATGCATCTTCATCAGATGAAACCACTGATCTGTAATTTCTATTTCTGGAATGACCGACTTGCCCATAGTTTCGTGAGTGCTAATGTTCCTTCACAGTATGTGCTTGCAGGCAACATCCCTCCTCTCTACACCGAGGAAACAAATACGTATGGCGGAGGCTGGCCGATCGGAGAAAGTCTCTATCTCCAGCGTGAATGGGAAGGTATCGATGCGATCCGAAGAGCGCAGTTCAAACAAGCTGCGGATGATGACGAAGAAGTGATGATTGGCGATCGTGTAATGCGGCGCAGTACGAGTACACTCCGCGATTTCAGCCCTACATCTTCTGAAGATGTAGCCGAACTCGCAAAGCTACCTTGTCTGACACATATTGAAATGGATGGATATACGGAATCAATCTTTCCATTTATAGAGGACAACCCGTTCATTAATGAACTTCATATCATACATCATGGTCAAACGATGCTCGATATCAGCAACAGTCACCTGACCAAACTTATTGTGGATGTTAGCGGGTTGAAGGAGTTAATTTTGAACACAAAGATGAAAAGTCTGAATTTCACAGGAGAGTTGTCTCCTGATCTGCGAATCTTGGCTTATGAAGACGGTAAATGCATCACTCTCAACGTTCCATCGGGCCTTCCACAGGTTACGGGTATCTCACGACTTGAAGGTCTGTATATCAGAGATATCACGGAGCTCCATCTGGAGCTACTTGTGCAGTATTATCCTGAGCTTTCAGAGTTACGATTGTGGGGTAAACCCGGCAATGTATCCCATATAGAGTCGATTCAGCATTTGGCAAATTTGCAGACCTTCACTACATATGACCTGTTCGGCTTCAATGGTGAAGAATTCCCTGATCCAGAGCAACTTCAGAAATTGGCTACGCTGTGGCTAACCAGCCTTCCTGCCGATGCAGCCAAATCAATCAAAACAAGATATAAAAAATCCGTTGCTGCCGGACTTGATATGGAAATCACCAAAGCACGCAAACCGGAATGGCTTGCGGAGAACCTGAACAATCCGTTTCGGGATTGGGATGGGCGGGACCACATCAAGGCAGCACACGCCAAAAAAGCAGCTCAATTGTACAAGCAGTGTTTGAAGAAAATACGTCAGTTAAGTCAAGATTTTAATAATCAGGAAGCTATGCACAAACAGCTCGTATCCATGGTTGAGAACTACACACAGACCTTCAACAAGATGGATGCCAAGACCGGCTTTATTGAAACTGTTGAGCGGGAAGAGATTTATGTTGTTCTAACGGAGTTGCTGGATCAATTACAGCAGCATTTGGAACTGCGTCAAGATGAATTGATTAAGGTTAATCACGAGGAATTATATGAGGTATTTGATCGTTTGAGGGATTTTTAGTTTACCAATAGACCGTTGTTTACGGAAAATGGGTCCTGTTATGAAAATGGCAGGACCCTTTTTTGCATGAATAGAATTTCTTGCACTCTATTTTCAATAAGACGACGTGATTCGGGCAGAGCCTTGGGTTGCTCGATTCTATGATAAGCCACACAAATTCAAGTAATTCAGGATCGATGCGGTATCATCAATCGAGGTGCGCAGGGCGATGTAACCGTCAGGACGAATCAATACAAGTTCTTTAATTGCGACATCGTAAATTCGATAAGCATTCCCTGCAGTGTCTATTATGCCTTCCGCCCCCTCCACCTTCGATGGAAGGATATAATGCAAATGGAGTGCATCGTTGGTGAAGTTCTTCAGAGAAGGATCGATGTAGCTTGCAAAAGCCAAAAGCGTCCAGTGTGGGCCGCACAAGAGGTCAAAGACACTTCCTGCAAACCCGGTGCCTTGTAGTCCAGTAGCATTAGGAGCACGATCTCCAGGAAGTAAACGGGTAGCATTTGTTCGAGCAGACGGACGGGTAAGCGAACTTGAACGATAGGAAATGAGAAGCCCGCTCGTCAGATCGTCGGATATGGTGCTCAAGGATTGGGACAACCCTCCGCCTTCAGTCGCCGTTCTTATAACGCCTCCCATCTTCTTAGTGCTGTCTTTGAGCACGGCCTGAGCCACTGGGCGGCGCTCCTCATCGTACGTGTCAAGTAATGCGGTGTCCGCTCCGCGTATGACAGCCGCCAGCTTCCAGCCGAGGTTGTATGCGTCCTGTATTCCCGTATTCATGCCTTGACCGCCGGCCGGCGAATGAACATGAGCAGCATCACCGGCAAGGAAAACCCGGTTGTTTCGGTAACATTCAACCATACGAACGTTGACCCGGTAGATGGACAACCAAGAAGCATCCGTAAGCCGAACACGTCCGGACCCGGCACGACGGTCAAACATGGCTTGATACACCTCTAGCGACGGTTGCTCTGGTTCATCAATGTCTGCCGGAATTGTAGCCTGCAGTTGCCAAATATCGGATTTTGGCAGCGGCGTCACCCCGATCATCCCCTCCGAAGAAGTCCAGATATGGATATGGTCACGATCTAACCCTTCCAATCGTACATCGCCAAGATACCATCGCTCATGATCATGTGTTTCCCCAACCAACGGTAAGTGTATAAATTTGCGGATATTGCTTTTGCCCCCGTCAGCGCCGACTACATAACGAGCACGAATTTGCTCTTCTCCTTGTGCTGTATTCACCGTTATCGATACACCATCCACATCCTGAACAAGCCCTACAGCTTCCATGCCCAACTCAACTTGACCGCCAAGCATTGCATATCGGTCGCGCAACGCTTTTTCCACATCAAATTGAGCAATCCAGACCGGATCACGATAGGGTGTCTCAAGTTCGGCGCTCGCTGCAACGGTAATAGTCGGCTTGTCCACACTTCTGCCATCTGCGGTATAATAACGAACAGGTAAGTCCACAACACCTGTATCAACAATGTAGTGAACGGCTTCCAAATCATCGATGACTTCAAGCGAGCGAGGCTGGATTCCTTTGGCGCGAGATGCAACGTTATACACGGTGCTTCGTTCAATAATACGATGGTTGACGTTTCGACGGGCAAGGTCGCAGGCAAGTGTAAGCCCTGTGGGTCCGGCCCCGACGATGAGAACATCAACAACAGACGGTATGGTATTCATGGATAAAAAACCTCCTTGAGCATTGATTTGTTACACTACACCGTACAGTGTAGTTTGTAAAGCAGGACTCTAATCCATTTCTTAAATATACATATAAGGGGGAAAACGTAAGAATGGATCATACGGAAAACAAGAAAATCCGCAAAGGCTCTTCAGACAAACGAGCTAAAATTATTGCGGCGGCACGAGATCTGTTTCTTTCAGACGGGTTTGATCGTTCCAGCGCCGATGCGGTCGCAACTAAAGCGGGAGTTTCCAAACGGACAGTTTATGATTATTATGGCGACTAACAGAACCTACTGCTTGCCGTTGTGGAAGAATCCAGTTCGGCGATTCTGGTCATGATTGAGCAAGGGATTTCAGACCACCTCTTGAAATTCGAAGATCTTGAGCAGGCGCTCATTTTATTTTGTGAACAAATCGTAGCTTCTGCAAACGGTTCGTCCGATTACAAGGCTTTGATCCGTCTGGTTATGGTGGAAGCTGCCAACCTGCCAGACTCGTTTTTTGATAGGCTGGATAACGCAACTGAAGAGGGGATTATCAGGAGGTTTACAGAGTTTGGACAAAACGGACTGCTTCATGTGATTGATCCTAAAATGGCTGCAAAGCACTTCGCTGCATTAACGTTTTTATTGGTATTCAATCAACCGGGAAAAATCGGGACATTAGATGAGGAACAAAATAAACATATCATCACTGAAGGCGTACGCGTCTTTCTTTGCGCTTATGCCCCACAACGTAAGTCTTAAAATCGCCATTGTAAATGCCTTGTCTTTTTCCGGATAAATTCAATAATCTAATCGATCTGCGACTTCATTATCAGTGGTAAACGCAAAAACGGAACGAAGCATGCTGATACCCTGCTTCGTTCCGTCCATCTTTTAATCTTCGTCCCATTTCGTTAGTGATCTTGCTCTAATCTAAAGCAGCCCTTCATTGAATGGAAAACACTTCTTTTTTCAATAATTCTTCTGGCGTCTGCCCTATCACATCACTGTGAAAATAATCGCGGATAACGCCATCTTGAAGATAGTTGGCGATCGACACCATAATCATCCCTTGATCCAGTGCCAGATAAGCTTTTGCAAGTTCTCCCGTTTCAACATTGACTGAGTCATAGAACCCATATTTGCCAAACATTTTGAAGTTCTTTAAAGCTTTAATGTTCTTTCGAACTGCTTCAGGGGCATAATCTAGAGCAAGGAATGTTGCGTGTGCTGTTACCGTTGCTCCATCTTTGTAACCTGAGGTACCTAACGGCGTTGCTGCAAACTCAGTGTAACCTGTCGGAGTGGCAGAAGGTGAGAAGCCCCATGCGGCATACCCTTTTTCTTTGGCATATTCGATTTGCAATTCGACATGACGCTGGTTGTTCAATCCCAAAGCTTGAGTACCCAGGTCTTTTTCCTTTATGACCATACCGGGCATAAGAGCTTCAAACATACTACCTCCCCAGCTTGGTACGAACTTTTTATCCTTGTATACATAACTTCCTTCAAACACATCCACTCCATCGTACTTAACGGATTTGCCTTGAGGAATCTGAGCTTGCCAATCCCATTCTTGAGGTAATGTGCGATACATCTTCCACCAATGATCTTGAGGAACGTCACCTTTCCCAATAGCAATATAGCTGCCTACACGTGGTTCCGTATAAAACATCCCATAATGGTGGTCCGTCAGCGCGCCTTTAGCCACATCATAACCGCCGCGGAATTGGCCGACTTCAGGATCATATAGCGGAGTATAATTCATATTTGTAACCAACTTGCTTGTTTCCCCATGAAGTTCTTCATAGGCTTGCCCAACAACAATTAAACCAGCGGATAACCAGCCATTATCGACTTGGGAAATAAATTACCCCCAATCTTTCTTCACCGAACCGTCATCTGTGTTATACCAGTTATAAAATAGGCCGTTCCACTTTTCTAACTTCTCGAGGGAATTTATTGTCGTTTGCAAGCGATGTACAGCTTCTTTCTTTGAAATAATGCCCAATTGTTGCGCTGAAACCGTACTCATCATATACATTGCGATGTTTGTGGGCGAGGTACGTTTAGCTTCTTCTATCCCGTTTTCAGTGTGCCGTACTTCATCGTAAGTCAAGCCAGTATTTTGATCCGTATAGTCCTCAAAAAACGTATAGGTCTTATATGCAACCGCTTTCAATTCTGCTCGAAATCCAATTAAATTGCTTGAGTCACCTGCTGAAGCCATAGGAGTTAAAGCTAGATTAGCTAACAAACAAAAAGTTAAAATGAAGCTGAATTGTTTTACTTTTTTCATGATTTTCTCCCTTCAAATGGATTCGAAACGTTTCGTGTATATGTTATCATAAATTTCCCATTTTCGTAAACAATAAAATAGAACGCTTACAAATACTGATTATTATGCGGTTTATTAATAAATGTAAATTCGAAACGTTTCATTAAAGGGACTACATTAAGGCAACTCACGTGGAATTATATGACGATTTGATCGTTAGGGGGTCTTTTAGAGATTCTAAATTGAGGAGATTAAAAGCCTGACTCCATAGGAATCAGGCTTAACCCTTCACGTATCTATTCTGAACCGTTCTAAGTTGCTACAACTGTTGTTCCGCAATACTCGCAGTCCGTTGATTGCTTAGGAAGCACTTTTGCCTTCGCCCCACACCCCGGGCAACTCACTGAAACAGGCCTTTGTGGCTCTTCAACTTTTTCATCGGCTTTCTCTTCAGTGTTTTCCTTATCTGAAAAATTGATCTCTGTATAGTTAATTGTATTATGACTACTGTAACTCACGGTGTTGCTATTGTAACTTGAATAAGTATGCGGATTCACATTTTCGCGATCAAGATGACCTCCATAGTCTCCCCCATAAAACTTTCGTTCAGGGACACGCTTTTTCTTAACACGTTTTTTCCTAAGCAATTTAATACCAAAAAACAAAAATAAAAATTCAATAATAATAACTCCAATTATGCCAAATAGATCCCACTTTTGTGATTGTCTGCATTGAAAAAAGCAATGGGTGTGCCAATTGCATACACCATAAAAATGAGCCCGAAAAACTTCCTCAATTTGATTCCTCCCAAACAAACTCTACGCCTAACCGACACACTACAAGTATCCGTCCGCTAAAACTGTTAAAGTCTATTTATGTTAGCTACGACTAAGAAATTCTCATTGTCGTTCCGCAATACTCACAATCCGCAGACAAAGTAGGATATACCTTTACCTTGGCTCCACACCCTGAACAATTCACGGCTACAGTTTCTTGAGGTGCCTCGTCATATTTCACACGATGCTGATCTTCCTGATCTTGCTTATCATTAGAATCATAATGCTGGTATGGATTAGTCTTAGAATGAGATTTAGGTCTACCACACATTTTAATGCCTGTAACAAGTACGATAACCCCAGGGATAAAAAGAATAATTGTACTGATAATGGCCGTTTCTGTTCCTTCGGATATTAATATTAAAGATAACAGGATCGTCACAGACGAAAGGATAATGAATAAAATGCCAAAAAATTTCTTCACCGCGTTTCCTCCTTAAAACATCACACTCTACCTAGCAGTGTATATTACAAGTATCCGTAAAAGAAGTCATTTAGTCCGCTACACGGTTTACGAGATTCTCATCGTTGTTCCGCAATATTCACAATCCGCAGACGAAGTAGGATATACCTTTACTCTAGCTCCACACCCTGAACATATTAAGGATAAAGGTTCTTGAGATTCCTCGACTTCTTCATACTCCTCGTGATAGTTACCTCCGTCATATTGCACATTACTACTAGAATCGTCATCATAATGTTGATCGGCTTTAAGTTGAAATTTAGGTCGACCACACATTTTAATTCCTATTACAAGCAAAACAATTCCACTAACAAAAAGTACAAATGCATTAATAATTGCCACATCAGTTCCCTCAGATAGTTCAAATAAAGAGAACATAATTGTTATACATGAAATTATAATAAATATAATCCCAATTTTCTTTTTCAAAGTTTCTCCTCCTGCAATTTATGATTTGCTTGTCATGATCTGTTGATTACGCTCTTTCAAACGGAACTTTAACTGAGATAGTTGCGAAGCAAAACGTTCACTATTTACCAATTCCCCTGCTTCGTACTGATTTGCAAGCTCACTGTTCATCAATTCAATATCTATCAAGATCTGGCGGTCATTTTTCTCAAGGGAATCCGGAGTGATTGGGTCACTATACTTTACAAGTTCAATTAATGACTGAACGGTTTTGCGCTCCTCTTCCACAGTTAGGACGGAATGTTGCACCATGGTATGAAGCAATTGCTGTAAGGCTTTTTCGATTAATTGTAAGTTTGCGATTTTTGTATGTTCATCTGTTTCATGACGGCGCGCACTCTGAATATAGATCATAATGATTCCGCACAAAATAATTGCGATCGCAATCGTTACCGTGTGTAACAATACGAACCAGCGAAGCGCATGATCTGCTGAACCTGTTAACAACGTGTAGATCATCACACAAATCAGATAAATAACCAATACTACACCTAACGCTGTGTAACCTGGAACAAACCGTTTAAACCGATCCATATTTTGCATAATGAACCGTGCGTAGATCCAAATAGCCGTAATCGCTACATAAGAAGCGACGAGATTCATCCAAAAAGAAAACGATAGTAGCGCATGATTAAATACCGTAAAAGAAACGATTGACGATACTAACATGCATATTAAATAGACGACATCCAAAATCAAGAGATTACTCCGTTTTACCATCACTATGCCTGTCCTCCTTCTTGCAGATTGTTTCCGCAATCGAGACAGAACTTCTGGCCGGGTTTTACTTCATGTTGGCAACGACTGCATTTCAAGCTTAAACCTGTGCCACAGTTGCCACAGAATTTTGTATGACCGGAATTCATATGGTTACAATTTGGGCATGGGCTAGGCATCGGTTGATGACATTGGATACATTCCAATGCGTTCTCCGCATTATCCGCCCCACATGAAGGACATGCATGGTATTTGTCACCACAGTTAGGACAGAATTTGGTTCCCTTTGGCAAGGCATGTCCACAATTGTTGCAATCTGTTGTTGCTACCGATTTTTCGGCTAATGAATTGCCACATTTGCTGCAAAAAGCGCTGTTCTCCTGATTCGGATGATGACACTGCTTACATATACTTACTGCAGGCGTTTCCTTCGTAGACATCACTTTAGACATCTGGGACATCTCGCCACTGAAAGAACCACCCAGACCAACCCCCATGCCCATACCAAGCCCTGCGCCCATGATGTCTGACTGCATGCTTCCTTCATTCTTCGCTGCACCTTCAAGCGTATCAAACGAACGTTCTTGCTGGTATGTGTACCCAATAATATCCATCTCGGCTTTGCGTGCCAAGGCTTCTCTTAATCGAATGACTGATGGGTCTTCTTCGGGCAGATTAACATTGTGAATATACAAATTGATTAACTCAATACCAAATTCTTCAAAAGTAGGAGCTATCGTATCTGCAAAATGTCGTGATATCTCGGCGATATATGCATTGATCTCCAAAACACTTACTTTTCTATGTATTAGATATGATGACAACATGGAGTTAATATTCATGATAATCAGCCCGCGGAAGTAATTAATCATATTAGCTTGGTTAAACTCAGGCAGTGTTCCCACAAGCTTGACCAAAAATTTTCGTGAATCCGAAATTTTAATTCCCATTTGTCCAAATGTTCTAACGGGAACAATAATATTATACTTGGGATCCTGGATCTGAATCGGATTCGCCGTTCCCCATTTAACGTCCAATGCGCTTACTTGATTGACATACCATACTTCTGCTGCAAAAGGTGACTTTCCTCCGAACGGAAGGTTAACGAGTCGGTTCAAGATTGGGATATTTGCAGTACTCAACGTATGCCTTCCGGGTCCAAACATATCAAGCGCTCTTCCATCCTTGAAAAGAATTGCTTGTTGAGATTGATTAACAATTAACTGAGTCCATGTTCCCAGTTCAGTCCCGGGATGTTTCCAAGCAAACACATCAGGTGAGCCATCATACTTAATTACGTCAATAATCGCCATGTTTAATTCCTCAATTCAGTATTAGATTACTATAATTTACTATAAAGTTTTTTTGCTAAATCACTGATTCTACACTATTTCCTAAATTTAATTATCTTTCATCTACTTGTTCCATGTTTAGGCATTGATATTCTACCATTTCTAACCTTAATACGCACTAACATAGTTCATGTTTCATATGATATTTTTCCTATATTGGCATGTTCATATTAGTAAAAACCTCTTCCATATGTTCATAGGAAAGAGGTTAACTATATAACCACATGTTGTGAAAAATCAAAATATTAGCTTGAGTATCCACTCCCGATCATTATCAACGTCCCAATTTTGAAACCACTCGCAAAAGCCTCTTTTGAATGTATAGAGTGAACTTGATCCATCATATCAAACAATACCTCGAGTTGTTTAAAGTCATCCTCCGAAAGCTTGCTCTGAAATTTTTCGATATAAGCTGTAATCTCCTTATTAATAGAACGATACTCCGAATCTTTAGGAACAATATTCTCCTCTGGTCTCAGGTTACCGTAATATAATTCTTCTATTATATTTCCCACATCACAGACCCCTTTCTCTTATACATGTCTGGTACTCTTCTCATGACAATTATATAAGATTGACAGACAATGCTGGGAATTTATGCGATATTCGCATGTGATTCTTATCGCTTTCATAGGATATCGCATTTTACATACTTGCTTTGACATAATAATGTAGCGCTTGTTGAGCCCTACCTCGGGAGTATGCTAAGATAATGGACACCTATTTCTACAAAATCCTATAACAAATCAACCGCACAGAAAGGACACTATGAATCCTTCATCACTGTTATCCAAATTACAACAGATCGTTCCGCAGCTGGATCTGCGAAGCTGCCTCGTCAGCGTACGCGGTGAGATTATGTACGAACACTACCGCAACCAAGAGGCTGCGACTGATATTGCAAAAATCAATTCATGTACCAAGAGTGTGCTGTCCGCACTCATCTGTATAGCGATGGATAAAGGCTTGTTGCCAGAGGCATCAACCCCAATTTCCACCTTTTTTCCACAGTTGACATCCGATCCTGATCCTCGTAAAGCAGCGATCACACTGGAACAACTGCTTACCATGACAGCCGGGTTCAACTGGGACGAGTTCGGCGGGCAGAATTCATTCCCTCGCATGACCCGCACCGATCATTGGGTAGATTTTGCGTTGGAACAACGCCTAAGTCATGAACCTGGTACATACATGGAATACAATTCAGGAGTATCACAGATCCTATCCGCCATTCTGATGCAAAATGCAGGTATGAACGTAGCCGAGTTCGCGGAACGCTATCTTTTTGGCCCGCTGGGAATTAAGGATTATGAATGGGAAAGTGACCCTCAAGGTGTACATACCGGCGGATTCGGTCTTAAAATGTTACCCGTAGATCTGCTAAAATTCGGTCAGCTGTTTCTACAGCAAGGGATGTGGGAGGGTAAGTCTCTCATTTCAAGTGATCTCGTTTCCCGTTCGACACAGCCTTTCATTACAGTCACTCCACCCAATCACGGCAGTTATGCTTGGCATTGGTGGGTGGATGTCTATCCGAACGGAAGGTCTGACTCCGAAAATATTGCTGCTGAAGACGACCAACCCAATCTCCATTATTATTACGCGCGAGGATTTGGTGGTCAGTATGTATATATTGTCCCAGAGCTCGAACTTGTTACGGTGTTAACCAATGACAAACGAAAGAAAGAGAAACCTCCGCTGGATGTTTTCCCTCGATTAATCGCCCCTGAGCTATGGAAAATGTTATAACCGCAGGCAGTCCTTCTATCCTGTTCGACCAATGAACCCCCAACCTTGTGGCCATAACCTGACCATAGGTTGAGGGTTTATTTGTCATGCCAAAGCTTCTTCGATAGCAATTGTTATTGGATAAGGACCAGACTCTTGATTAGAGACCACAACCAGTTGTAGATCATAGTCCGGATACACGGAAGACATGAACGACACCCCTGGATCAAACCCCATGACATGAAATTTGAAAATCGCTTCTCCCTTACGGTCAATCCAGATACCCTGCCCATAATACTCTTCATCCTCTTGATGAGCATGTGGAGTTAATAACTGCTGTGTCGCCTCTTCATTTAACAATTGGTGACCCAGCAAAGCACCCCAAAATCGAATCATATCCGGTGCCGTAACATAGGCTCCACCATCTGATCCACCTTTGACAGGAATAGAGAACATATTGGTGTTCCAAGAGCCATCTTCATGATCGATATACCCTAAAGCTGTGTTACGCGGGAGCTGATCTGTTACGAAATAACCGGAGTCCTTCATACCACACCTTTTGAAAATGTGCTCTTCCACATAATCTGTAAATGACAGTCCTGAATGTTGCTCCACGATAAGTCCCAGCACAATGAAACCCGCATTGTTGTAGTGAAAACGTTCACCCGGAGCAGACTTCATTGGCAGATGCTGAAACATGGGCAGAAAGTCACTTAAACGCCGCATCGCGTAGACGGGTCTGTCTTTCCACAATTCTGAAAAGTCATCCATCACTTCTTCATCGAAATAATCCGGAATGCCTGACGTGTGTGTTAACAACTGCTGGATGGTGATCCCTTTGTCCCACAGTGGAAACTCCACATCCAATACATCCGTAAGCTTGGAATCCGCAGACAATTTACCCGCTTCAATTAGTTGGCATATACTCACTGCCGTGAAAATCTTACATCCAGATGCAATTCCAAAGCGTGTATCCACCTGATTGGCAAGTTCTTCACTGCGATTTGCATAACCACGTTTCATATTCAAAAGGGTTTTCCCGGCTTGCTGGAGTAATACAACACCCGAAAAATTCACGCGTTCCATGACTTCTTCTACTTTTGTTGTCAGCTCTACTGGATTCAACATTTTGTTGTTCACCTACTTGTC
>NZ_ASPU01000027.1:0-23907 GCF_000517905.1 Paenibacillus sp. FSL H7-689 | reverse complement strand
CAAAAAAAAAAAAAAAAAAAAAAAGGATTACTCCCTTATAAAAGGAAATAACCCTTCTTCAGACAACGTAAGATTAAGTTTGACAAAGCATGCTCAAATGCTGTTCAATCACTTGTTCCACTCGTTTTACTGTATGTCTCGAGGCAACATGTGTTAGCGTAACGCTTGCAGGTCCGATTCGGGAGTTCCTGCACTCTTCTTCGTTTCACGGGGAGACCTCGTATTAATCAGATAGTACAATGTGGCATAGATTGTAGTGATAAACGTACCAAAAAACAAACAAAACGCAAGAGAAGGGCGACTTAAACTTTCGTGCATAAGTTCAATCAGCGTCTCGCGATTCGTCAGTGCATCCCAGCTATTCAGTCGATATACACGTCCAAGCAATACCCCGTAACTTCCCAAAGCACTGCCAACCAGTACAAAGATCCAGGATGCCCAGCGTCCAATTCGGTGATAGATCACTTCCTGAAGCTGATACATCGACAGGAATCCAAGCAGGAGTCCAGTCCAGACAAACATTAATAGAACACTTAAATCGTACCAATACGTGTAGTCCACCCCGTTCCCACCATAATACCGGGAACTTCTCGCTGTCAGATGAACCAGATCCGTAACAATGTAAGAAGAGTTCGGGAAAAATAACAACCACAGCAGACCACTTGCAACTGCAAGCCATGCGGTACCTTTCCATTTCACATCACTTAGAAGATAGGCTGCATAAGAGAACACAAAAGGAATCCAGCCCAAGAACAGATTCCAGATCAGGAAGCGGAAATAACGCTGATCCAGCCAATCTGCGGCTACGTAGTACAAGCCAAGCGTTACTATAGTAACCACACTAAGGAAAATAAATATGCGAATATAATTCAGTTTTCTCAATGATTCTGACCTCACTTGATAAAATTCAATTAGTTTCGAAAATAGCGGATGATTTCTTCTTTATTCTTTTCAACACGCAAATTCAATCCTCGTTTATCCTTTAATCCATACTGCTGTAATTCATGGCCTGGATCAAGCACCAACGGTTTAGTCGCCACATCAACCAGCAAATCCATCGTCAGTTGATAGGTCTCTCGTAACTTGTCCATTGGCAGAGAGGATTCATACCGTTTGATCAGCTCAATCAGACGTTCAGCATACACGAGACGAACCATACTGTCCGCACTCTTCAATTGTCTTGAAGCAAATGCTGTAATGGCCTTAATTATACTTGGTTCTGTCCGATGTTTGGCAATCAACGCAAGTTCATCCACCGCATCCCAATTCATGATAGACAACTCGGAACTTAATTGTTGAATCCGCTCCCCTGTCCATTGTTCCTCTAACTCTTGGGGTACGTCCCATCGCTTATAGTCCGCATACACGCCTTCTCGATGCATCTGTATAGCGCTCCCGTAATGTTTGACGAACAAATCCTTTGCTACACCCCAATCGGTCTCTTCCATCTTAACCACCACCATACCTGTTCCTATTTATGCGTATACTGCTAACATTACATAAATTTACTACTCTCCAAGCATACTATAGAAGTTGAACTATACATTTGCACGAGAACGCAGAGGACAGAAACAAACTACAGAAGCGAAGCGTTCGCTAAAAGCTTTCTACAAGAAAGCTACTTCGGAAGCATAAGCTTATCACCGGATTTTCACCTTTGTAAAATCGAATTAAAAATCTGGGGATAACAGCGATCGGAAGGTTGTTCTGTCATCGGAGTGGCAAGTGTAAATATTCTTTCGTTCAACTTATATAGAATCATACCATTTACCAAAGGAGAATCAAATTTACAATGAATCCAAATTCGATGCACCCTCAAAATTTAGTACAACCTACATTGAATGCTAATCCAAATGTCACCCCTAACATGAATCATGGCGGCCATGAGATGTTCGATGTGCATGAGATTCTGTCCTCCACCATTAACGTGCTGGATCAATACATGATCTTTCGTACATTTGTGCAGAGCCAGGAACTGATTGGCATTCTCGACCGGCAGTACAATTTCATATTATCCCAGTACAATCTGACAGCAGAGTGTTTTGCATCCGGACAGAAGCCTCATCAAGAGACAGCTACCTATATGATCCCCAACATGGTACCACCGGTATATGGCCTTAAGCCATCAGCACCGAAAAAGCCAAACCAGAGCTTGGCCGATGTAAAGGATGCCGGGATTAGCGGTCATATGCTGGGACTGATCAAGTCACATGCGAGTCTGCTCGGCATGTCCTGTAGCGAGATCACAAATGGAACGGTTCGCCGAGTCATCGCTTCTCAGATCCAGCATTTTATCGAGATGGCCTATGAAATTTTCATGTTCCAGAATAAAAACGCCTATTACCAAGTACCTCAACTCACCCCAAGTGATACACAACAGATGCTTCAGGCATACATTCCAGCAACCGGAGCACCTCAGATGCCTATTAACAATAAACCACTTCATTAATTAGAAAATAAAGTCCGATTCCCCAGAACAGTCTCTTCAACCCATGCGGGTTTTAGGGGCTGTTCTTTGGTTATTTATAATCATTTCCTGCTTAAGACTCTTGATTTGGTTACCAGAAACTGGTTTAATCAAAGACAAACCCGTACATATTCAACTTACGGATCATACATATAGAATAGGGTGAACTGCCGTTATACGAGAATTCAAATGGCTTTTTCTTCATTAATGGGGAGGTATACAAATGAGATGGAAGCAACCTGCTAAACTTGGTTTACTGGCTATGGCTCTCGGCTGTACTGCCATTGGCGCAATACTCACACCTTCAACAACACTAGCTGCACCTGTCCCCGCTTCCAAAGCGGTGTATCATCAATTCCAAACCTATCGAACAGAAGCAGTAAAGTCCACAGAAAGTCTGGTTAAAGCGCGTAAATACTTGATGAATCATATCGATAAAGTCGACCCTTGGCAGGCCACACTAATGACGCTGCAACTGGAGAACATGCAGAACGTGAAATTGGCTAATATGGACTACCAAATGTATACGGAACAATTTCAACAGGCCATATCTCAAGCCCATGAACAACTTGGTTACGAACAGAAGCTTACATATAGTCGTCTGCTCAAAGAAATTAAAGATCCGACCGTGAAGAAGCTTCTGCAGGAAGCATCAGATCTCGGGTTCAAACTGGAAACCAGTGAAGGCTTGTATTACCCCATCATCAATTATGAGATATACCAAAAGTTCAAGCCTTTTGTAAAGGCTGATATTGCTGCGTACATTGATATTATGGCTACCGAGTCCAACCAAATGACAACTTCAGATGGTGGCATTATCATCTCTTGGAACGAATTAATCCAGCGTGCATTGGAGAAAGAAGCCTTTTTGAACAACTTCCCGAATTCCAATCGCACATCAGCAGTGAAGCAAGGGTTATTTGTGGATTATCTCTTTTATGGAAGTGACAACACGCCTGCTTATGATTGGTACACGGATGAAGAAATTCGCACCATAGACCCTGAGGTGAAACAGGCTTACGAGAAAACTTTGGCTTACCGGGAGTACAATACGCAGAGTGTTCTTCTGGATACCATGGAAAAGATTTTACTGGTTCTCAATCAGAATAATGATGAGCTTACACCTGAAGTCAGAGCAATCATTGAACCTGTTCAACAACAATTTGCCCGTGAATAATCGGATGCTGAATCGCAAAATGTGAATGCCAAAAAAGCGGCAATCCTCGTGACAGAGGTTGTCGCTTTTAAGTTTATATATCAAGTCGTTACGTTTGGATCAAAGAGTTGAAGTGTCTATTGATGTAAGTTTGTTCGGATTTACAACGAGATACACGCCCTCAATCCGCTCTCCGGAAGCGTCCAACTCCAAACAGAGTACCTCGGACAACTGCCCTTCTTTCATCAACGCGAGTTGAAGTTCGCCATTGATCCACATCGGTACCCATTCCCTTTCACGCAATCGCGTAAGGACTCGCCGTGAGGTCAGGAGTGCAAGCACACCTTTGTGAACGTTCATTGTTCTCATAACCGTATGCACAACGCCACCGCCATCTGCTGTAAATACAGGCTGATCTGCCAGTAACTCCAGCATGGCAGAGACGTCATAACGAAGGAATGCCGTTGTAAAACGGCTCAGCAATTCACCTTTGGCTATCATATCCGCATCACTCTGCTCGATCGGCGGAAGTCTTTCGGGCAGATTTCGTCTGGCGCGGCTAAAGATTTGACGGCAGTTACTCTCCGTTTTGCCCAGCCAATCCGCTATTTCGGAATAATCATATCGGAACGCTTCACGAAGTACAAAAACAGCCCGTTCCATGGGCGATAGACGCTCCAACATGACCAGATAGGCGTAGGAGATCAACTCTTTTTTCTCCATCGTTTCCTCTGGCATGTTCGCCTCTTCACTGCCACCCATAGGCTCTGGCAGCCACTCACCAACATAACTTTCCCGCTGATTACGGGCGGAATTTAGCAGATTCAAACTTCGATTCACAACCAATTTGGCGATGTAGGATTTGGGATTACGAATATCCTGAGCAGACGTGCTCTGAATCCCCGCAAAACAATCCTGCACAATATCTTCAGCTTCTACCACACTGCCCAGCATGCGGTAAGCTATTGAAAATGCATATTTTTTATAACGAATATACAACTCACCAACATCCAGAGAAGACACTTCTGGCTCATTGGCGTGGAAATTAGAATTCATAAGAAGCCTCCTCTGGCATGGTGCGTGTATTTTTAGTTAAAGCAACCCGGATACATCCCAGTTGTGATCGCAATCCGGTTCCAGTTATTAATCGTGTTAATGGCCAGGATCAGATCCACCAGTTCGGATTCACTGAAATGTTCACGGACCTTATCGTACAACGCAAGTGGTACACCATGTTCCGAGATTCGGGTCACCGCCTCAGCCAGCTCCAGCATAACACGTTCTTGATCCGTGAAGAAAGGCACTTCACGCCACACACTCAGCAATAAAATATGATCCGCATAATCTCCCAGTTTCATCAGATCTTTGGCATGCATATCAAGACAAAAGGCGCAGCCATTAATTTGGGACACTCGGATTTTTAACAGCTCATACAATACTTTATTTTCAAATTGCCCAGAAATATATTGCTCCATTGCCATCATCGCTTTAAATGCGCCTGGATTCGCTACTCTGTAATTCGTTCTTAAATTCATTTTTCATTCGCCTCCGTCATTTGGTTTACATACTGTAGACAAATGACGGCTGGGATCTGTGACATTCTTTGCGAAAATCTTTTTATGCCCACAAGAATGGTTGCTCAACTAACGGATATTCACACTGAATTCTGATGGCAGGACAACCTCCATGGAGTTAATAATCAGTAATAGAAAAACATACTGAAAGGTTGTTCTCTTTTCTACAATTAACATCTAACGTAAGAAAAATCCGCGTTTTTCCGTATTCATGTACGGTTTTTACTGAACTGTTTGTGATTTTAACCAAAAGCAGGTTGGATATATTGATATTTCGACCAAAAGAGTAGTAACATACGGCTAATGAAGTTAACTTTTCTGACATTAAAAAGAGAATCGTTTATCCATATCAGCAAGGAGTGTTTCCTATGATAACTTCCAACGCAAACCATAATGTGACGTCCGAATTACCTAGAGGGTGTACGTTCACTGCTGAAGACTGGCATGTATTATTCCAATATTGGTACCCGGTAGCCCAAGCAACCGAAGTAACAGACAAACCCCTGGCTGCTCAATTACTCGATGTGAAGCTGGTTCTCTACCGCAGTAATGATCAGGTTGTGGTAGCCAAGGATCTTTGTTTTCACCGCGGGGCTCCACTTAGTAAAGGCTGGGTAGAAAATGGCGAGATTGTCTGCCCTTATCATGGTTTCCGTTATAATTGTGAAGGAAAATGTACCGCAGTACCTGCGCACCCAAGCTCCAAGATCTCGCCTAAGCTCAAACTTATCGTGTACCCGGCAGTCGAACGTTATGGCTTGATCTGGACCACTTTGGCGGGAACGGAAGAACAGATCCCCTCCTTCCCTGGATGGGATGATCCGGATTATATCAATATTTTGCCACCCAACTTTGACATTGCTGGTTCCTCTGGACGACAAATGGAGGGATTCCTGGATGTATCCCATTTTGCCTATGTGCATACCGAAACGTTTGGTGACCGAAACAACACCGAAGTCCCCCAATACAAAGTGAAACGCGAAGGTAATGAGTTACTGGCGGAGTATTGGAGTACTGTAAGTAACTATGGCAAAGGGCAAGATCTTGTTGCACCTGAAGGTTTCCAATGGCTGCGCGAGTTTCGAGTGTTCCCACCTTTTGCGGCTTCTCTTACGGTACATTTCCCAGGAGACGCCAAGCTGAATATTCTGAATTGTGCTTCGCCAATCTCTGCCCGTTATACACGTTTATTCTGTCCAATCACACGCAACTTTGACAAAGACGCTCCGATTGAAGACACAATCAAGTTCAACTTGCAGGTATTTGAAGAAGACCGCGAGATGGTCGAGTCACAGAAACCGGAGGATCTGCCCCTTGATCTGCATGCCGAGGCCCATATTCCCGCAGACCGTACTTCGATTGCTTATCGTCAATTATTGACGGAGCTTGGCTTGGGACGAAATTACACATCGTAAATTAAATCATATATAAGTTCAACTAATGAATATATTTACACTGGCACTCCGATGGCAGAATAACTTTACGTTCGCTGTTATCCCCAGATTTTTTTATTCCATTTTTTCATAGGGAAAATCCGGTGATAGCGTATGCTTTCGATGTAGCTTTCTTTTAGAAAGCTTTTAGGCGAACGCTCCGCTTCTTCAAGTTATTTCTGCCCTCTCCGCTATCGTGTAAATGTTTAGTTGAACTTATGTAGGTGTTCTTCAATCTCAGGCAAATTATCGATGATGGATGTCAGCGCCTAAAAAGTCTTGAAGTACTATCCTGCTGTCTCTGGGGAATGGGTTGAAAATTTTCTTAGGAACTCAGGACATCTTATTTGGCCTCTAGGTCCTCATTTAAAATTGTAAGGAACCTCAGACTCGTTATTTCCCAAAATCCCCCGATAAAAACACTTCATACGGCTGTTTATTCTGATATAACATGTCTCAGATTCTTTAGATTTCTGGGCACGCTTCAAATCCTTGATTAAGACGCCTACGATTCGTTAGCACTCCATGCTCCGGACACGTTCAGGTATGCATCGGCTTTCAGCAGGTTTGAAGACAACTTTAATCAACAAAAGAAGCGTTCCTTTGCGGACGCTTCTTTTGTTATACCTAATTTAACTGAAATACTTATGTGTATTAGATAAACCTCGCCTCAGGAACGTCATCTTTCCTCTTGATTATTCGTATTCATAGGAAGCTCTCTATAATACGGACAGCCCGGCTCATGAATAATACGTGGATCAACCCAAGTGCCCCAGTACGGAAGACGGTTTACGTAAGGTTGCATGTTTGGTTGGTTGTTCGGCTGTGAGTTGGGCTGCATGTTTGGTTGTACATTGGGTTGTGTGTTTGGTTGCATGTTTGGCTGTACATTTGGTTGTACATTAGGCATTACGTAAGGCTGATGATTCACATTTGGAGCACCGTTAGAGGCAGGAGTAGTTGAAGGCTGGCAATCTGCCGGCGGGCCAATAATCACTGTTTTTTGAATGGGAGCAAGTGCTTCTTGAACTTTTTTCTCATCCAGACAGTACGTATAAGCCAACAGTTTTGCAGGTGTAAGACGTAAGGTGTCTGAACCAAATATCGCTTCAGGAACCGGAGCATCAAAGATTGCGAGTAAGTGCGTGTGATCTGCAGTGGCCACTTCATAGTGCCACCAGCCTTGAGGAACGTTAGCCACCTGCCCCGGAGTAATCGGGAAATGAAGAAGCTCGTTGGTAAATGGATTAATGAGGGAAACAACTGCCGCACCGCTGATGCAGTATACCAACTCCGTTGCATTCTGATGCGTATGTGGTTCAACCACATTGCCCGTGTTGAGGAAAATATCCAGTAAAGAAACATTGCCCAGTGTGTTTAACTGCTTGATGGAAAGAGCGTTAATATAGTTGTTCTCATCCTTCTTGAATAACGGGTTATTGCTCAAATCGTAAGTAAATTCGGTGGTTGGTAAAGTGTAATCCATGTATGAGGTTGCCAAAATAAAACGCCTGCCCTTCGCTCTCGGTTTAGGTCATAACCTATATGCCAGCTTATGCCCAGCGCCCAGATACGTGAGCCCATTTCCGCCAAGTTCTCCTCGCATAACAAATATCCCTTACTCGGACATCCCGAGAGCAGGGCTCTATTTGTTACATGTTCTTTTTCATTTCCCAGACTTCTTCCCAATGGGTTCCAAATGGAATATTCATTAAGTCTACATACTTCAGCCAATGCATTCTTGTGACAACATCCGGAGTTCCCTCAATCAGTGCATTTGTCACCAGTAAAGCACGCAGATTCTTCAGTCTTTCCAACTCCGGGGGGAGTTCACGTATACCAGAATATACGATCTCCAAATACTTCAGCTCACTTAATTCACCAATCTCAGGCGGGATACAATTTAATCCCAACTCAGTTTGTGGTTTGGGCCTCCAACCAGGTGCAGATTCAAAAGGACTGCCACAATAAATTCTTAACTCTTGAAGTTGCTTCAATTTCCCGATTTCTGCCGGAATACACTCCAAATCCAACGTTGTAATGACCAATCTTTCCAATGAAGTAAGTTCAAACAGACTTGCAGGGAGTGAGTACAGATTCTGCTCAAAAATCGTCAACTCCTTCAAGTGCTTCAACTCCCGAATTCGTTCGGGAAGCTCACTTAAACCATGTAAGCTGATATCCAGCTTATCGGTCTGATGTCTGATCGCATCGTCCAGGAGATGATCAATTTCCTTATGACGGTCCAAATCAAAGAACAACCCCGGAATCCGCTCCATAAGTTCACTCGCTTCTTTGTATGTAATCCTCATGCCATACATATGCTCATGGGCAACCGAGAAAAAATAATCATTTCCTTCTTCTGTCATAAAGCAAAGATCGTCCGGCAATGACGGATAACACCAATCATGAAAACGATTGGCTTCTTCTTTGAGCACGCGACCCGATTCCGGCGTACAGCGATATGTATAATAGGTGCCTTCGGAATAATAGGCTCCGCTTTTTAGCATCATTTCTTCCATCGTAGCTCGTTCCACAAGATAGGGCTTCAATCTCTCTAACACACGAACTACTTCCGGTATCTCGTTCTCTTCGTACCTTTGTCTATCAACCAGCATAAACCGGTCTGTCTTCTCGATCAATTCGTCAATCAACAGTTCATAGGCCGTTCCTCTTGGATCAGTGTGAAAAGCTACGGCTACCATATGTTCCCCCTCATTACTCATTATTCATCAATCTGCTGTATCATCTGAAACCACTGTGGCATAGGCTGATATCATCAATCCAGTCATTGGAGGCTTATTACATGGCATACGGCCCTGGTTCAGTTTCATCCCCGCAATCTGCGGGTTATCCTTACCCTTATTATCCGCCACCCCCACCGTATCCTTACCCTTATCCCTATCCATACCCGCCCATCGTTCCTGTTCCACTACCATATCCGATCGGTGGTCCTTGGTGGCATGGTGGATATCCCGGCGGTGGTTACCCCGGTGGACACCCTGGTCATTTCCCAGGAGGTGGCTATCCAGGCGGACCTCATGGAGGCGGGCCGGGTGGTCCAGGTGGACACGGAGGACCTCCAGGTGGAGGATTTCATGGACATCGTTTCTTCCAGTGGTAATCATTAGACTCATTCAAAGTACTTGTTCAGATAAAGGAGCTGCTTCGGCAGCTTCTTTATTATTGAAGGAATTGTCTAATCGTGCATGATTTTAATAGGTGATCTCATCCATCATCTTCAGATTACGGTTCGACATGCTGAGGAGATCCGTGAAGGTAGGTGTAAGGTAATAAACAAAGTCCGGATCGTGCACGTACATAATAATCTGCCCATACGTGCCTTCCGCCGTTGGATCAAAATCGAGCATCAGATGCAGTGAACCACCTGCAATTGTTGCAAAAGGAATCCATGGTTTATGGAAAAGGTATGGTTTGATCTCCCGGTCCAGCTGGCTGATCTCTTCGGCAGAATAATACTCTTCAAGCTTCTCATCCACTTCACAGAAGTATTGTTTGGTCTCTCGAATCTCTTCCAATGACATCAGATAAAAGGGTGTACATCGGCCCGTCTCGGCATCACCCGGGTACAGCACATGCAACCCGTAGCCACTGCCGTCTTTCCTTTGGTAAAAGGCACGAAAATCGCCAGGCAGCCGGACGCCATACTCCTTTTCGAATAGATCCAGACTTTCCTCGGATGCACCTTCCCGCTGTTGATATTCTTCCAACAATTGTCGAATCTCTTGATCCTGTATTCTCTCATCTAACAAGTGATTCAGCTCGTCCATTAGCACGTTTAATGATACATTCGGCTCCAATCTCACTACACCTCCCCTAACTCAGTTCTTCTCTTCCTGTAGATATTGATGATATTCCCAAAACGCTTCTTCCTCTCCGCCGCCTTCAATCAGAATCATGACTGCGTAAGATAACAAATTAAGCCATTGTTCCATCAACGCCACCTGTGCGTCCGAAATGAGGTTGTTGCTGCGAAGCGTGCCTTCGGGTTCAACGGCCCAAGCACGGGCCATATGAGTAATTCCCCATAGACATGCCATGACTTCCCGATCCAGTGAAGGCCGTGCAAGTTCGGACGCCAGAACACGCAGTATCTCCATCAACTCATGAAAATTCTCCTTAATCAAATGTCCACGGAAAGGCCGCAGACTGCCAATAAAACCGTTCTCCATCTTGGGATGACTCAGATCATCATAAGAAAAGGAGTGACATTTTAATAACGTTACAGCCTCTTCACGTTCCATCCCTTCACCCCTTTGCAGGTTGTAATACGACCTTACCAGCGAAGAGGTTCTTCTCCACGCCACAACACATACCGCTCCAACTCACGAAGAGTGCCTGTACCGATCCCGTACTCGTCCATTTCTTTGGAACGAAGATCAAGCACATGCAGCATGCCACCATATGTACCAACTGCCAGCTTGGACTGCTCTGGTGATACAGCGAGAGAATAGATCGTACTACCCACAAAATGACGCCATACTTCCTTACCCTCGCCATTTACACAATATAGATAACCATATGCATCCCCAAGCACCATGCCCGCCTCTATTTCCACTGCTGCATACACTCGTGCATTCTCATCCATCACTGGCCAATCTTCCTTCGTTTCGTTGCCTGCGATTGATTCCAGCGGGACCAGTATCGTGACCCCGTTATAGAAATGACATGCGTTAAACCAGACGTTCTGGTTATTACTGGTGAATGCCGCATAATGAGGATAGCTCGATTCTGGATAGAGAGAGTATGTCTTGTTCAGCTGGCGGTCCATCACCATATGATTGCTTCCTTGGCTGCCATAGGCAATCCATCTACCATCCCGAGATACAGCTGCATGTCCCATATCTATCTGTGTATCCTCTAGCTCATACTCTTCGATCTCTGCCAGATCGGGATGAAGCAAGGTCACCTGGGCTTGTGTGACGAGATATATCCCGTATCTTGAATGTATGAGTAGTGCTTTGCCTTCATCGATAGGTATAAGTCCTTCAAGTGTCCGTTCGGGATGCTCACAGTCCGCAAGTGATTCAATCCGAGGTAATACCGACTGTATCCGGGCTTGAATATCTTCCCATCGATATGTCGCTATCTCCTGTCCTTCCAACTTGCGATCTGGCTGACGAATAATACGAATCCCATCCCGTCCTGCAAGCGCAAAGTCAAGTCCATCCGATGAACAACCTGCAAAAGTATATGGAGTGATCAACTGCCATCCGTGCTGATCCATCGTATATATCTGACTATTCTCCGTGAAAATCCCCGTATTACATACAATCGTTTCCTCGTTCAGATAACCTACAACTTTGACCGCTTGCATGGAAGCCTGAAACGCCTCGTTCAATGGCCACGTCGCTGCGGGTAGCTCATGTCGAAGCACCTCCACATCACCATGGAGATTGGCCTGTCTCACCATATGGAATACTTCAGTACTCATTCCGCTTCTGGAGTCTACCTCCAACTCGGATTCATCCGGTTGCTCTCCCTGCATACTTCTCCGGACAAATGCATTGACATCCCTTGCATAACGCTTGCCTTCATTGCGCCATTGTTCCGCAATGTCTTCCTTTAACCAACTCATAGGTGTCCCTCCACTCTGCCCCTATTCATATGCCGTACAATGATGTGCCTGCAAGAACATACTGATTTCGTTATCCGTCGCCTCCTCCGCACCATTCTTTTCTTCATAGAACAGGGCAACTTCTCTCCCAGCTGCATAGTTAAATCGTAAATATCCTCCCATCGACACCATGAACATCTTGCACATGTACTCATTCTCCAACACAGCATCCCACTTAAATTCTGTTTTGCATGTATCGGCGAGTTCCTTCATGGAGCTTCCCTGTTCCGTCCCTGAAAAATGGTAAAACGTATGTTTCCGCAGCTCATTCCACGGCTCAAAGTAAAGTGGCGTTATTGGTTTATCCTGATGGTAATACCCACAATAGATCCGGTCCAGCGTTTCGCCAAATTCAGTCTCCGAGCATGTCCATAAGGTGATATTTTCATCATGACGCGGTAGCCACAACAGCCCCTCAACTTCCGGATGAACAGCAAGGAAATCTCCATCTACAGAACTGCCAATGGAGATGCACTGCTCAAGTTGATGCTGACTTATAGGCGAATCATCCGTATGTATCCAAAAATCATATTCAACAAAAGGCTTCAACACTTCTGGGTCCGGTCTCTGCACATTCATCCACCCCGTATATGTACCTTCCCCGTAGTGCTCAATCCAGGTGCGGTATGACAAAGGTAGCGAGATGCCGTGCTGTTGTTCAAAGTGATCCAGTTCCTCTGCTGGAACCGGCTTAAGTACACGGGATACAATATACATTTTTCGACATCTCCCATCTCAGTTTGTTCATTCGTTTTCAGGATCTAAGCCAGTTCTTCCTGTACAATTTCAGTCCATACTCCTTTACGATTCAGAATGCGAACGGCAAAGGCATCATATCCATCACGCTTGACCTGATCAAAATGCATGCTCTCTCCCGTAATCAGTTCATATGCACCATTTTCATCTACATCTTCGCCAAACTCTTCATCCCAAGGCACATTGTAGTAAGCCGTCAACTCTACTTCAAATATGTCCTCACCTTCAACATCCAGGTAAGGACGAAGGGGTCTGTCATGTAGTGCGTCTTCCGAATAGGTCTCACATAACATGGCATCATAGCCGTGCTTGGCGGTATCAATGAGCAGATAGCGCTCACCCGTGACCGTATGCTCCGCATATACAAGAAGAGGTGTCGAATCATGCCAGGTAATCAGATCATCTTCAGTCAAGTCACCATAATAAAAAATATGGAATTTATCATGACCGTCACTCATTTGAAGTTTGCCTTTCCACTCCACTTCATCGGACTTTATGTTCTCTTCCTTCCTAATTAATCCTTCCAGATAAGCAGGTCCGTGTTGTACACCATACTCATTCATCATCTCGCCTCCGATTTGTTCATTCGAATAGTAACTACTTTGTGTTCCTCATCCACCGTCAGTTTCACATCAATGTTAAGCTTGTCGCGAAATAACGCCGTAATATTGATATACGGATCGCGGGCAGCTTCGCTACTACCGCCACTATTACGGCTCATTCCCTGATGAATGATGGATTCTACCAGCTGTTTATCTCCCTTGCCGGTGTTATTGTAGGTGTAGATCACCTGCCCATCCTGATCATACAGATTCAAAACCGTTGTGAAATCATTGGCGTTCTCATACTGTCTCTCGGTCTGTACATAGTTGTGATCTGTACGTTGATAGTTTACAGTACCAGCCAGATACGGATTGTCCCCGCCTGGCTTCACATCATACTCCTTATAAGCCAGATTAAACAGGTATTGGATATGATTCATATCAATCCGGTAATAAAACTGACGGTTATCTTCCTCTTTGTCCATCGCTGCAAAACTGTTAATCAGCGGCCAGGCCCCATAGGACTTCCCATTAACATCAACGGCGAGAGCATAGTCAGATAATACTGTCTCTTTTTGAAATATGCCATAAGTCTGTAAAATAAAATAAGCCGGAATCATCAACATACCCAGAATGATTGCAAAAATGCTAAGTTTAACTCGTAGTTTCATGTCTTCTCTCCCTTGCAGCTTTAATGCTTCATCTTCGCTTTCAGTCTCATCCAGTCTTATGCTGAAGCTTCGACAGTGTACGCACAACCATATCCCTGTTCTTCGCATCTTTAATATAAGCCGGAATACTATGTGAAGCTGTTCTTAAAGGCATATTTCCAGGTTTCTCACGCAGATCTGCGGAGACATAAGCGATGAGATAATTCAGATGCTCCCGATTCACAGCCCATATTATTTTTCCTCTGAAATCATCCAGGAAGTATAATTCCAACCCGAATACAGGATCTTTCCCTGCACAAATCTCGGAAAAATACCTTTGGTATGTCGGCTTGGCGTGTAATTCAACCTGATTCACAGAACTACAATGCGGACATTCCACATGCGTCGATCGGTGAGACGTCTTCTTCTCGTCTGTGACTTCCACGTTAAACCAACGTTCACATACAGCACAATTCCCCTTGGCTTTATATTGATATACTGGTTCTTCAAAAGCTTGAGCGTAACATTCGTAACACTTCCACCCCATTTGACCATTCCGTTGATCAATCGAAGCGTGCCCACCGCATTTGGGACATTTCACATCAATCCGCTCTCCCCGTCGAAGGACCGAATAGAAACTATACTTATACGCACCTTCATCTTCGAAACGTTTCATCCTGTATCCACCTTTCTTCTGAAACTACGACACACACAGCGTCAAAATACTCAACATTTACCAATCCATCTCTCTAAAATTATATGAAACTCCGTTCCTCAGCACAACAATTGAAGACAGATTGTTGGAAATGCCTCTATTACGACATACCCAAGTGTGTGCCTCATCACACCCGTCTCCACCTCAATAACGTAATCTATAACTAAATAACTACTGAAATGAAAGAAAACCTGCTTTTTATATTGTGAAAAATATCACTTGAGTAAAGGTTGTGCAACTATGTTCTCCTTACTGAATGTATACAAATGGTCACTCGTATTCGCTATATTCACAGCAACTCTCTCTCACTGTAGTTCAACCGATACGGTTAAACCTGTTCACCACGATGAAGTCTCCTCCTCCTCTGCGGTCAGTCAACCCCCGGTGGACCCGATCATTCGCAGAGAAGGTACTACGGTATATATTGAAATGACGGCCCAGGTTACAGATGTCGAAATCTCCAAAGGAGTGATATACAACGCTTGGACATTTAATGGTACCGTCCCCGGGCCCGTCCTACGAGTGACCGAGGGAGATACCTTGGTGTTCACGTTGAAAAATAAAGATTCCAGCCTGCCTCACTCCATGGATTTTCACGCTGTACATGCTGCTCCCAGCAGCAAATTTATTGATGTGATGCCAGGCAAGGAAGGCACGTTCACCTATTCCACCTCCTCACCCGGTGTATTCATGTATCACTGTGGAACCAAACCGGTCCTTGCCCATATCGCCAACGGGATGTACGGCATGATTATTGTGGAACCCAAAGCAGGATACCCTTCCGATCATTTGGTTGATCGTGAGTATACCCTTGTTCAGAGTGAATGGTACAAAGAGCATGACTATGAAGCTTTTTTGAACGGGGAACCAGATTATGTCGTATTTAACGGCAATGATTATGGATTAATAAAACATCCCCTGTTAGCCAAAGTAGGAGATACGGTGCGAATCTATGTCAGTAATGCAGGACCCAATGAAGTCTCATCCTTCCACGTTGTGGGTACCATTATGGACCGTGTGTATACCGATGGGAATCCACGCAACATCCAGTATGGAATACAGACGGTTATGCTTCCCGCAAGTGGTGGAGCTGTCGTAGAGTTCACCGTGACCGAAGAAGGTGATTATGCGATTGTAACCCATCAGTTCAACCATGTAGCCAAAGGAGCTGCCGCTGTTCTGCGTGTGACCAAGGATGGAACTGATCATGGTGGACCCGCGATGTCTCACTGAGACATGACAATAGATAATGGCTATACCTATCCTGAACCATTCGAGGTGATTAAACGATGATCTGTACACACGAAGCGAAGGATGCCTGTTTCTCCAAAGTATCTCTGTTCCAGCATCTTGATCCATCCGAAGCTGCCTTGTTGATCTCCCTTCTGCATACCCACAAATATAACAAAGGCGAAGTTGTTGTCCAGGAGGGCGAACGCTCCGATACGCTTTATGTGGTTCATCAGGGATGTGTGAAGTTGTCCAAATACAATGAAAATGGCAAGGAACATATTATCCGGTTTCTGTTTCCCGGCGATTTCTTCGGACAAGATTCCCTGTTACACCAAAAACCACATGCCGCAAACGCCGAAGTTCTGGAGCCTTCAGCCATCTGCTCTATCAGCAAGCATGACTTTGACCAATTACTTGAACATGATCCAAAGCTTGCTTATCATTTCCTGCTTGCCATTACCAAGCTGCTCCGTGAAACAGATGAATGGAACAGCTCGCTCAGTGCGATGACAACGGAACAGAAGATTGCCAAGTTGCTTTTGTATTTTCATACCCGAAATCAAGCAAAACATGAGATCCGCTTGCCTGTTTTCAAAAAAGATATGGCTCTGTTACTCGGGATCACACCCGAAACACTTAGTCGCAAACTTGCCATGATGCAAACTCAGGGACTGCTTCAGGTTACAGGAAACTGCATCCTTATTCTGCAATTGGAGCAGCTCAGGGAAAGAATTGAACCGCCTGCCCGAAGCCAATGAACTGGGTAAGAAAGCTTGTGAATGCGGAAGAAGCTGTTTTGGCAAAAAAAGAGTATCCGATCAGAACCACTCTGTTCGGATACTCTTTTTATATAAATTCAACTCATAGATCGGAAGCTTATTCTGTCATCTACAGATCCAACAACAGCGACACAAGCAATCCCATGGATGCAATCAAACCCACTACAGGTCCGCCCTCTTCAAAGGCTTCTGGCATCATCGTCGAGCAGATCATGGCAATGATTCCACCACCTGCAAATGCACCAATCGCTGCACCCATCTCCTCTGGAAGCTGCTCCAGAAACAGATATCCAACCAGTGCTGCAATCGCGGAGATCAACAGTACACTCAGCCACATTAATATGATTTTGCCACGACTGTATTTGCCCTGTAGTCCAACCGTACTGGACAGACCTTCAGGAATGTTGCTGACAAAGATCGATACTACCAGGACCACACTGACACCGTTACCGGCCAGCAAGCTGGCACCAAGCATGATGGATTCCGGGATAGCATCCATTACTGTTCCTGCAAAGATCCCAAGCCCGCTTTGGTTAGAGTCACCCGACTTTGCCGAACGTTTACGCCCTGCCCCTCCCTTTGCAGAAACGAGCAGGTCAAACAGGGTATACACAACGGCACCCGCCGTAAATCCAATGGCGGTAGGTATTATTCCTCCATCATTCAGCGCATCTCCGAGAAGTTCAAAGGTCGCTGCACCAATTAATGTTCCTGTCCCAAAAGCCATGATCCAGCCAATAACTCGTTTGGGAATCTTCAGAAACAAGGCTGCGAGTGCGCCAATGACAACCGCTGAGGCAGAGATGCCGCCCCACATCCGGGCCGACCCCTCTCTTGTTCAATCATATTCTATCATTCCATTAACCCAGGTTGAGTAATCAAAAACAGTGATGTGGCTTTACGGTGATCTATATCACCTGATGTGTTCAAAAATCACGTTATGATGAAATGATGTCGTCGTTCAGAACTATGAACACAGAGAGGAGAGATTCTCATGAGTAGGGTAAACAAAGATACAACAACGGAGTTTCTACAACAGTTCCCCATCTTCCAGGACCTTAGCCCCGAGGAATTAAAGCAAGTCGAAGATATCGCCATTTCCAGAAGCATTCAGAAGAAATCGGTTATTTTTAGCGAAGGAAGCGAAAAAGAAGCTGTCTTTTTTATCCGTACCGGCATTGTAAAGGCTTATAAAACCGATGAGAACGGGCATGAACAGATTGTCTCTTTCCTCAAAACAGGAGATATGTTCCCACACACCGGCTTTTTTAATGCGCACCCTTACCCGGCTACGGCAGAAGCCATTACCCCTACCGAACTACTAGCCATACCTGTCCGACTTTTCGAACGATTAATGCTGAGCACACCTTCAATTGCGATCAAAATTATGCGTGTGCTCGGTGATAAAATAAGAGAATTACAGGATAAATTGCAGGTGCTCTCTGGTCAGGATGTACGCAATCGTGTACTTTCCTTCCTTCTCATGCTTGCAGATCAGCACGGACAAATGCATGGAGACCAGATTATCATCAACCTGCCCATGACACATCAGGAGTTTGCCAACTCCATTGGAACTACAAGGGAAACAGCGAATCGGCTTTTAAACCAGCTTACAAAAGAGAATTTGCTCGAAGTGGATCGCAGCCGGATCATCATTCATGATTTGCAAGCTTTGAAGGAACAAAGGGATACGTGACCACCCTGCACCCAGCTACACTGTTTTCTCCCACGCTATTACATTACACTGTGTGTGCACAAAGAGACCTTAACGACCTTAATCGATGTTAAGGTCTCTTTCGCATGCGCAATTAGCAATATACGTATCAGGATATTGTTATTTTTGGCTTGCCCATGGCACTTTTTCCATACAGGATTCTGACTCAAATAAGGCGAGACTATGACATTAAAAAATGTGTGAGCAGGCTCACACAGCCCCCTCCTCACGTTTTCTATAATCAAATTGCAACGCCACACTATCCCATTTGGAGGAATGACACATGAACACATACGCAGCAACCATTAATGCCACGGAGTATCCACCGCATTTGAAACATAAAGTTATTTTCGAAACGTTTGATCAGTTGCAACCACAGGAATCCATGTTGCTCATTAACGATCACGATCCTAAGCCCCTACGATTCCAGTTCCAGTCCACACATCCCGATGGCTTCAACTGGGAGTATATTGAGCAGGGTCCTACAACCTTCCAGGTCAAAATCAGCAAATTATAGATTGGAGCTGAACCGCTATGGCGCACGTTGAAATCATTGACGATACTACACTCCGCATCACGCTGCGGCTGGAAGACGCCACAACCATGGTTCAAATGGCACAGCGTGAGCAAGCGGAATATGCGCAAGAGATTATCACCATTTACGAAATAATGCCTGTGTTCGAATATACTCATTTCTGTTTTTACGCCTATGACAGTGCAAGACTTTTTGAGCGTGTGCTCGGCATGGACCCCAAAGCCTACCTGTCCTTCTCCCTCGATGCGCCGGAGTCATTCTTCTATGCGCTGTACGGTGGAATGGCCGCCCTGTATGAATCAGCGCTACAGTTGGTACAGCAGGCGGATGCAGCTAGTGCAGGATCGGATGTGAACGCACATGTCTCCATCTGATGTCCATATTGTTGAATTGGATGTGCGTCCTCATCTGAGTAAAAAGTTAGAGCCGTTTCAACTGATCATGGACACGGTCAAAGGCCTTCAGCATGAAGATGTCTTTGTACTTCATGCTCCATTCAAACCAACGCCTCTGCTCGGTATTCTCAAGATGAAAGGGTACTCCAGCACATCGGAACGAAAGGGTTCAGATCACTGGGTCACCACGTTTGTGCACAAAAAAAACAAAACCGGTGCCAAAGCATTATCTGCAATGGTTTTATCTGGATCGGAAGTCGATTCTAAGCCCGGTTCAGACGAAGAATCAGCTTCATGCAATGGCCATCCAGAGGAGCAAGCTGTTGCGATTGAAAACTTTGAATCCCTACAGGCGCCCACCGTTATACTGGACAATCGCGGATTGGAACCGCCACAACCCATGATGCGAACACTTGCCGCACTGGAACGTTGCAAACCTGGGGAAGTCGTACTGATTCATAATGACCGTGTGCCAGTCTTCTTGATTGAAGAGTTAAACAATCTCGGTTGTTCCTACACCGTTGAGGATCAAGCCGATGGTACGGCCAAAGTGAGAATTGAAAAAGGGTAAGGAGGCAAAGGCCATGTCCAGGTTGCCGTTTCTTTTTATCATCACGGGCATCTTTGGATTTGTAATGTATCACGCATTCTCCCTGCTCTCGCTGACAGGCTGGCTTGGTGATGAACTCAGAGGACCCGAAGGCTGGTTTCATGCCCATCTGTTTGTGCTAGGGTGGGCAACCATGCTGGCTATGGGTGCCGTTTATCAGTTGATACATGTTATTTTGCAATCCAATATTTACAGTCTGTTTCTTGGTTATTGTCATTATTTCTTGTTCAGTATCGGAATCGTGGGCATGTTATACGGCTTCATCCGTGCAGATGTCATCTGGATTGCGGGTTCTGCTACACTCGCTCTCTCTGGCATTCTGTTGTTCGGATGGAATATGGCCGTTACCCTCATCCGTGCCTCACAGTGGAATCCGGTAACGATCAGTGCAGCTTGTTCCTGTCTTTATCTGGTTCTAACCGGGCTTTCCGGTATGCTGATGGGTCTGAATTTTGCCTTTGGTGATTGGAATAGTCTGCATGAACGATTATTCGGTGCACATATCTGGATGGGAACACTAGGCTGGTTTGGCATGTTAATTACCGGCTTCAGTTACAAAATGCTTCCGATGTTCTACCTGTCCCACGATTATTCCATTCGACTGCAAAAAGTGGTCCTGGTTCTGTGGAATGCAGCTGTAGTTACAGGTGTTATCGCATTTCTGACAGGTATCAAGGGAGGATTGCTCTGGCTTGCGCTCTTACTTCTAACCGCCACCCTTCTCTTCTATGTGTATCACTTGGAGCAAATTCAGGAGAAACGGCACAAAAGTAACCCAGGTCCGGGCATTCGCTGGTCTGTCTATGTAAGTCGTGCGTTTGCTGTATATGCTGTGGCCCTACTGATCTATTCCTCGCAAGGGACTGAACTGCTGCTCCATCCAAGGGTTGTTCTGCTGTCTGGATGGGTATATCTCGGGGGCTGGGTGTCCCTCACCATACTCGGATATGCCTCCAAAATCGTTCCTTTTCTGTGGTGGACCCATAAATATGGCAAGCAGGCAGGCAGACCTGGGACACCGTTAATGGCTGGTATGCTGAGTGAACGGAACGTCAATTGGGGGATGATCGCCATGGTGGCTGGAAGCCTTCTGCTAGTCAGTGGAATTCTGATTAATCTGGCTGAGGTCATGATGGTTGGAGGAACGATACTGTCTCTTGTCTCCATCGTTTATATAACAAATATTGCTTTGGTATTCAGACGTTAATGTTAGTAAAATGGACTGGAGAGTGAACATGATGGAACAAACCACGCATTTGCTGGAATGTCTCAAGGAAGTATATGACCCTGAATTAGGTGTCAATATCGTTGACCTGGGTCTGGTGTATGAAGTAAGGGAAGAGCCTGAACGGGTACATGTACGGATGACGCTGACTACACCAGGTTGCCCGCTGCACGATACAATTGTCGGTGCGGTGAAATGGGTTTTGCAGGAAAATACAAATAAGACCGATATTGATGTTCAAGTCGTGTGGGAGCCACAATGGTCTCCACAGCTGATGTCGAATGAAGCCAAGGAAATGCTGGGATACTTCTAGGCAGAATGACGATAGACCGGATGAATGAACAAGTTGCTGGCGGAATACAAAGAAGCGTACTTAAATCTGATGTTCTCAGACCCAGGTATGCTTTTTGTTTTGCGATGGGAACCACACTTGGTCAAGGCATTCTTGAATAAAAAATAAATAAGGAAACTCCAGAATAGAGTTCCCCTTATATTGGTGTCGATCAGTGAATCATTTTATAGATTCCTTGATGTTAGATGTTAGATGTCCTTTGCATAGGATACTGCTGGCACTTTGTTTAACACCACGAACAAACGAACCTCCTGATCTCCTGTATTTTGGAATGCGAACTCGACCTCACCGCCACAATGGATCACATCCTCTTGTTTCACCACTTGTTCTTTTCCATCCAGAATAAGTGTACCTGTGCCTTCGACCACCAGCAAAATAACATCTGTGCCCGGATGTTTATGAACGGGAAGCTGCTGACCTGGCAGAAAATGAAGTACAAAGGTCACTCCACCACCCTGTTGGAATAAAACTCGTTTCGTGAAACGGTCCTCACTGAATGTTTTGACTTCTTGCAATGACGTGATAGTCATCATAATCGTCCTCCTCGATAATATAATCTGTGAATACATTCATCTTATCGCAAGAAAACCCGCGTTTCCTTGATCTGAATCAAGAAAATGCGGGCAATGAACAAATCATGGTCGGTCCTCATGACCGTTTGTTTCTATGATGGTTACACCATCATTTTGCGCAGAGAAGCGATATATCTCGAACGTATAATGATGAAATAAAACGTCTGTGCAAGTACAAAGGCACCAAATACAGTTAATACCGGCATCGTATAATTGGTAATACCGAATTCAGTCAGGAATGGCTTAACTACGACCAAAGTTTCAATGATAGCTACTCCGATCGGTAAAAAGAACAAAATGGCAATCTGAACGGTGGATGATCGTTTCATCTCCTGGAAACTGAGACCCATTTTCGAAAGAGAATGCACCATCCTTCCATCCGCTTCAAGATCGGTATGCAGTCTGAAATACAAAAAGCTTGCGGAAGAGATCGAGAAGATTAATCCGATAAATATGCCCAGGAAGGTAAAGAGTGCTGTACCCTGTCTGAATCTTTCAAAATCATCGTACCGCGTACTCAGATATCCAGACTGGTTATCCGTTGAAGCGTTGCTGCTTCGGATGGAATCCGCGGAGGATAGAAGCTGATCGCTAACCATGGCTTCCGAAGAGTGGCGATCAGGTACAGCATGACCCCATGCAGGAATCTGATACAGGTATTTACCAGATATCATATTATCTTTGATCTGTTGGGCAATCTCTTCATACTTCTCATCCGGTAGGACAACTACACCTGTAGCATAGAGTAGGGTTCCAAACTGTGGATCGATATCTGTATCCGTAACCCTAACTTCCAGCGGACTAGCATTCAGAGTCAACGTCAACTTGTCTCCCTTCGCATAATCACGAAATCTGTTGCGCTTTATCTGATCCTGACCCTTCTCATTGCGGGTATCCACAAATACAGCGGACCCGGTATCCAATTGGAACATCTTTCTCCCTTGTGTCAGATTGTATTGGTTGTATTGACTAAGCGGCATAACCGAGACAGCACTCTGATCTGCATCAGACCAGAAATATTCAATATAGACTTGCTGATAATCCAAGCCTGCGGCTTCAAGTTTCGAATCAATAGCGCTCATATCCAGTTGCTCTGTTGGTCTGAATACGTTGTATTGAATTGCAAAATCGTTGTTTGTAAACTGTTCCCGGTTCTCCTGATCCAGTGACAAAATTACAACTGCACTCATTGAAGCAATCGCAATCACCACGGTCACCATAAAGAGCATGCGGGCATTATCCTTCATTTTATAACTCATCTCTGAGATCCACAACAGACGTGTACCATGCCATACCGTTTTACGATTACGCTTCAATAAACGAATGATGAGCACGGAAAGTTGTGAGTAGAAAAAATACGTCCCGGCTATCCCTGTTACTGCTGCAAGCATGATTGTTCCGCCATTTAACCCGTTACGGAGTACCACGAAACCTACTGTAAGTAATGCAAAACCCAGAAGTGAGAAGAACCATGAAGATTTGGGCTCTTTTTTAGGTTTGTTGGTTCCCGTTAGAAGTTCTAACGTCCGTTTATTTCCGATAAAAAACAATGTGAAGAGTG
>NZ_ASPU01000026.1:0-31004 GCF_000517905.1 Paenibacillus sp. FSL H7-689 | reverse complement strand
CCTCCGCCGATACCGGCAATAATGGACAGGCAGCCGATCAACATGTTTTCCAAAATGACCAATCTCCGAATCTGTGCGGGTTCTGCACCAAGTATGGTCAGAATGCCAAACTCTTTATTCCGAGATTTGAGAAAAGCACTGATGGAATACATAACAAAGAAAAATGCAAACACATATACGATAATTGAAGCGATCTGCATTCCCGTAGCGGTTGTGTCACCCATCGGTAACTCTGTCACATACGGATGATAAATGAACACCGCATAAGCGAAGAATATCATGACCATAAACACACTACTTAGAAAAAAAGCAATATACGCTCGCCCATTCCGGCGAATATTGTTAAACGCGAACTGAGGAAAGCTCATGTGAATTCCCTCCCCAGAAGGATAAAGTATCAATGATCCGCTGGAAAAACGTCTGTCGATTATCTCCACGGTGTACCTCGGCTGCCAGCTTTCCGTCCTTAATGAACACGATGCGGTTGCAATAACTTGCCGCAAGCGGGTCATGTGTGACCAACATAATAGTTGTTTTCTCCTGCTGGTTCATCTGTTCAAGTGACTCCATGACCGCTTGGGATGACGTAGAATCCAGGGCACCGGTGGGTTCATCCGCCAAAACAATCGAAGGCATATTGATCATGGATCTCGCAATGGCTGTTCGTTGTCGCTGTCCACCCGAAATTTCGTAGACTCGTTTATCCAGAATATGATCAATCCCAAGCTTCGCTGTAATGCGATGTAGTCTGCTCTCCATCTCCTTCAGTTTGACCTTGTCCAGTGTCAATGGAAGTACAATATTCTCAGCAACAGTCAACGTGTCCAACAGATTGAAATCCTGAAAGACAAATCCGAGTTCCCGACGTCGGAACATGGCAAGTTCTTTCTTTTTCATATCAAACGGGTTCATGCCATTAATCAGCACCTTGCCCGAGCTGGGTTCATCAATGGTGGAGACCATGTTTAACAATGTGGTTTTGCCACTGCCCGACGGGCCCATAATACCCACAAATTCACCTTGTTTGATTGTCAGATGAATATCACTAAGGGCTTGAGTCTGCACTTTGCCCTGATATACTTTGTTCAGTCCTGATACCTGTAACATTTCCATGCGTAATTCCCTCCTAATCCGTCATTCTTTATACGTTAATTCTATTCTTATCCTAACTGACCTCCCGTAACGGTGCTATCGAATTACCTTAAACTTCCCTTACAACGCGTTTAAGGTTCTGTTCCCCTGCCTTCTCTATCACACTTCTGTCCATTAAAAAAAGCACCTCGCCCATGGGCAAAGCGCTCTTTACTTCGGATATTTCGAATGAATCCAGCTGAATCTGACCAACGTTCCCTCATTTGGCTCCGAAAACAACTCCACACGGTTATCCAGGCGGGCACTGATCTCACGAACCAGATATAATCCCATTCCAGTAGATTCGTGATATTGTCTGCCCCGTTCACCTGTAAAATAGGGATTGAATACGCGATGAATATCCTCAGACGAGATGCCGATTCCCTCATCCTGAATGTCCAGGATTGTACGCTCTTCCTGTTTATAGCCGATAATGATCACTTTTTTGCCTGATTTGCTATCGGAATAGTTCACGGCATTGGTCAAAATCTGGGTGAACATGAACCGCAGCCACTTGGAATCACTGTAGATCTGAAGGTCGCCCTCCATACGGATATCCGGCGTAATGCCTCTGCGAATAAACAAACGTCGGTTCTCTGCAATGCTACTCCGAAGCACCTCATGCAGAGACAACAGCTCCACACGAAAATCCCCTTCGAACTGTTCAAGCCTTGATGAATGCAAGACCATTTCAAGTCCTTTGCGCATTTTATCCAGCTCATCCTGAATACTGCCCGCCGTCTCATCTTCTACATCTTCCAAGGTCAGTTGGATAATGGACAACGGGGTCTTCATCTGATGAACCCAGCGATTCATGAATACCACCTGCTGATCCTTGCTAGTACGTAACTGACCCATCTCGTTCTGCCGATTACGCTCCAGTTCATGTAATAATTCCTGGATGGCTTCCGCCACACCCGAATTTCCAAGCGCTTGGAAAGGCTCGTTTACCAGTTTGCGTGGTTGTTGAAGTAGACGGTAATATGCTCGCAACTGGAAGTAACGAATGACCAGATAAACCATCAATACCACGATACTGATCAGCATGCCATAAAGGACAATCTTCATCGGACGGCCCTCACCAGAGAGCCAGTAGACACACGGAACGAGCAGCATCTGTAACACATAAAATCCGACTAACATCAGGTGGTCTTTCAGGAAAAGTCTCATTTCCCTTTCCCCTGTGCGGATGAATCCAGATCCAACACACGATAACCCGCTCCGCGAACCGTCTCCAAAATCTCTTCTGCACCCAGCTCCTTCAACTTCCGGCGAACACGTGTAATATAGACATTCAACGTATTATCATCAATAAAATGCTGATCTTCCCACATCTGTTCTAACAATTTTTCTCGGCTGACAACTCGCCCTGCCTTCGCCATCAGCGCTTCCACCAGTATCGCTTCCTTCTGTGTCAGCTCGGTAGAACGCTCATCATATTCCAATACAAATCGCTCAGGATAAAGGATCATGGGACCGTTCTTCACCTTCACTTCCTGTTGAACAGCAGCGTAAGAACCATAGGCTCTGCGCAGCTGACTACGGACTTTGGCAAGAACAACTTCATATTGAAAAGGTTTTGTAATATAATCATCCGCTCCATGTTCCAACGCCATAATCTGATCCATACCACTATCACGAGCCGATATGAATAAAATGGGACATATGGAATGTGTGCGTATCTGTCTGCACCAATAGTAGCCATCATATTGAGGCAAGTTCACATCCATCAGCACCAGATCCGGTTCCATCTTCACGAATTCATCCAATACATGACGAAAATCATCTGTGACCTGTACCTGGAATCCATTTCGGGTCAGATAAGCCGCCAGCAATCCTGCTAGCTTGGCATCATCTTCAACCAACAATATCGACTGCATCGTTAACCCTCTTTCCGTTTCCTGACGTCAGTGTATCACATCTAGTTACCCATTTTAGTCGGAAACGGCTTGAAAATAAAGCTTTAGACCACGAGACGCCCTCTCTTCTCTGCCAACCCAATGATGGCTTCCACCCCTGAGTTAAACTCAAGAAAGTCCTGCTCGACCCCATCGCTGAAAATAACACCATCCTCTGGCATCTGGGATACAATGTGCAGTGGTTGTTTTGAATGGATCTGCCCAAACACGAGATTGACCGCAGTCGTTCGGCTCGGAAAAGGTTCACGTACTGAAAAATATAAGTACGGCGCATCCCAGTTAAAATGATTCAGCTCTTGCCTGCTCCCATGAATGGATGCCGATGCTGTAGCGACCTCTGCTTCAGAATTCATGTTCTGCCATGCAGCGGACCCTACAATTCCGGTGGCTCCGGCCAGCACACTTTTGAACCAGCCTGTCGATCCCATGCCTGTGGATACAATGATGCCACTAGAAGATTGTTGTTCTGTGGATGAACCCAAACGCACTTCATAACGAGCCGATACATGCGTCTTCCGACCAATGAACAGATCATTCACACCATATAGATACTGTCCATCATTGAGTTCAACTTTGGCGAGAGTGACTTCTTTCAAGGTTCGTTGCTTTCGAATGACATCAGGAACAATGAAGCTGAGATCCTCCACGGTAAAAGGTAATAATACCCCATCCCAACGCATCGGGTCCGGATTCACACCGATGAGCGGCTGCTCGGTTACGTATTTGAGGGTATTGGCCACAAGCCCATCCTGTCCAACCACGACCACGATATCTTGCTCTCCAAAGATAAAATTGGGTACATGTTCCCGATCAATCGTCTGAACGCGGCCCAATTGTCCCATCTGCTGCTGTGCCTGCTGCACGGATTGTCGATAACGACGGTCTTCCTCCATATAATCACTGAAGTCTGCGCCCAGACGTTCAATATAGAACTGAGCTTGCTGCACCGTGTTATATCGAACCACCAGCTCTTCCAGTCGGGTCCGGCGTTTCACCAGAATCAGCTTGTGTTCACTCATCCGATCGTCCGTTGTGGCCTGCTGACGTACTGATTTCCCTGCCTGCTCCGCTTGCTCTCTTCTTCCTAATCTCATCTCGCTCGTCCTCCCTGATCTCGGCCCGGCGCAGGAGACATCAATCCCTGCAACAGATCCGGCGAGATATTAAGTTGCCCAATCTTGCCCGCATTTTCAGCCAGTTCCTGGAACGCAAGTGCGATCAGCTTATCAGAATTCATGCCCATGTTCGCCATTGCTTGCAGTACATTCGGCTGTACATTTTGCAATGAATTCATTACGGCAGCAATCTCATAGGCTTTGGCATCTGCTTCGGCATTGTGATTGGCAATGGTTAACTCAATCAGTTGCTGCTTCCGTTCCTCCATCGCTGTATTGAACTGAAGCTGCTCCTGCTCCATCTCATTTTGTTTCTGTTTCACCGAGCGCTCAGCCTGCAATTGGGTCTCACGAATCTGCTGTTTCTTCGTCTCTATGGCAATTTCGGTGTTCAGTTCATTCTCTTTCACTCGTCTTTCCTGTTCAATGGAGGCATTGCGACGTACATAGAGCGCTTCATCTGCCTGACGCAAAATCTCTTCCCGCGCTTGTGCTTCCAATGCACGCATCGTCTCTTTATTAGGCAGAATGGCAAGTATCGATAGACTCATCAACTCAACGCCCAGTTTCTCCAATTCTTCACTTTGCACAACTTCTCGTTTCATGCTGCTAGCCAGACGTTCACTGGATTGAATAGCTTCTTTCAGCGGCATTTGTTCCAGATGTTTCTTGGTCAGTACTTTCGCTGTGGTGATCACCCGTTGATCCAGCTTGCCGGGGTCGTCGGAAATATACCGATTCTTGCGCAAATTGTACGTGTAATTCAGGCTCTGGGTTATTTTCAAATAATCCACAATTCGATAGCTTAATTGCCCCTGCACAGTAACCGTCTGATAGTCCGCTGTAATCTCTTCGAACATGAACGGTACATCCACCGAGGATACGGGTAGAACCACTACCGATGTGGTCGGCTCATAATAATAGAAGGACAATCCGACACCTTGACGTTGTACCTCACCATTTTTCACTTTCATGACATATTCACTGGGTTGAAACTTCGCAAATCGGAATCCAAACATGGCTCATTCCCCATTTCTTAATATTGTCGTTTTGATATTATCGAAATGATAACAAACGGATTCAATATTGTCAATACGACATTAACAAAATGTTTATATGCCTATTTAAAGAAAGCGGGTCCGTTCTATATAAGTTGAACTAAAGATTATTTACACTGACACTCCGATGACAGATTAACCTTCTAATCGCTGTTATCCCCAGATTTTTTCGATTCCCTTTTCTAAAGGGAAAATCCGGTGATAAAGGCGAACGCTTCGCTTTTTCAGTTTTTTCTGTCCTCTCCGTTATCGTGTAAATCAATAGTTAAACTTATATAATCTCTTTTCACAAAAAATAAAGAGACCGAATCCTATGATCCGATCTCTTTACCTGCTTCGTTATTTTCTATTCATACGTGTTAATGATGCCATTAGGCACCTTTCGTAATCAAAAGCGGACTTTTCTAACTATCTCTAATACAGTTGTTCCATCATTCTGGCGACTGCAACAGCCCCTTGTGCACGGTTTGCTGTTTCTTTCGGAGCAAACGTGCCATCAGGCATGCCATTTAGCAGTCCAAGTTGTTGCATCGAGGCTACAGCTTCTTTTGCATATCCGGCGATCTCATCATTGTCTACAAACACCATATTTCCTTGTACAGAATTGGCCGAATCCTCACGCTGGACAACCTTCAGTGCTCTGTTCAGCATAACGGCCATGTCTTCTCGCGAAATACGTTCATTGGCTCCGAAGCTTCCATCTGCCCGGCCTTGAATAATGTTCATTTCAATTCCAAGTCGTACTGAATCGGCATACCACTGCCCTTCCTTCACATCCGTTGGGACTGAGATAGATGGATCCGGCTGGCGTGTATCACCAATACCTTTAATAATCATTTGCAAAAATTGTGCTCTAGTCAGTTCACCTTGCGGGGCAAAACGAGTTGCGCTCATCCCCGTAATAATCCCTTTACCATATAGGTTCTGCACCTCTTGGAGAGCCCAATTGTGATTTTGCAGATCATTTAATGGTACTTCAACTTCTGCAATGACATAACTGCTGGATTCCAGCGGTTTGAACGTCATCGTTTTGGTCTTATCATCGTACTTGGAATACGTAACAGGTTTCATTTCTCCACTTGCAGATATGGAATGCACAACCATAACTAAATCATTCTTTTTAGGTTGCTCTACATTGGATAGGGCAACTTCTACCGCTCTGTTTGTCCATTGCAATGGCTTATTGTTCATTAACAAATTCACATCAACAATCGTATGATTTCCGATCGTTGCTTTTTGCGATGTGGACAATGTATCTGTCGAACCTTTTGCTACTACGATGTCGAACGTTCCCTCAGTCTCCGCAATAGTTAGCGGGAGTGATTTTAGAGGAACACGAACGGTAGTCTGTCCTACAACTACATCCAGGGATTTCACTTCCTCGGAACGAATCCATTCCGCCAGTTGACTTGCAGCCAACTGGAATGTGACTGTCTTGGCTGTGTCGGGTACATCTGCAAACAGTTTCAACGTACGATTTCCTGCATCCATGGATTGCAGTGCCTGGGTTAATTGAGATACATCTGGACGAATCGCATACTTGTCATTCCCGGTTGCTGTTCCTTTTACCGTTATTAGACCCTTAACTGGCGGATTACTAGGTTCAACCGGTGGTGTTACAGCCGGATTCCCCGTTGAAGGAGCTGTTCCCGGGTTGGAAGGTTGTGAAGGTACACTTGGTTCTGATGGCTGGCCAGGGCCAGGTGTTACATCTTGACGTACAAGCTTACTCACAGCATCTTGTAACGCACGATCCGCATTGCTTACATCTTGCGTTGAAGATTCAACATCCAGAATGAATGCTTTCGCTTCAGAAAGTGCCTTACTAAATACATTCCAGCTTGAAGTCGTGTATTCGGTTTGTTTTAATTTCTCAGCGGTATCTACAGTAGCTTGCAGTGCAGATTTGTCCGCCGGGAACGTACCATATGCTTCAAATTCCATGAATCCTACCCAGGTGGGACCTGTTTTAATCGTTACCCGAATATAACGTCCCTCCGTGCCTTCTGGAAGTACATGGCTAGGTGCGGTCGATACAACAACATCACTTGTGGTGTCCACTACTTTCACAAAATTTTTGTTATCGTTGGACACTTCGATCGTATATTTGATGCCGCCACTCCACATCGACATCTCGATCTTGCGCAGGTTTGCGACTTGCCCCAAATCCACTTGCCACAAGCTGTCAATACTCTTATCGGTCCCCCATGAAGTGTTCGGATTGTTGTCAATTGCACCTTCAGGAGAGTTGGCTTGATTGCCTCCTGTCCCTGCACTACTTGAAGCTGTTGCCGTTTTTCCCGTTGTTAAAGCCTCCAGAGAGACCAGACTAGTAAAGGCTTGTTTCAACGTACTCAGTGCTGAATTCACCTCAGACTGGACAACAGCATTGTTATCTCGGACCTGAATCGCTGCCTGCAAAGACTGTTCCAATACAGACCAGCTCCGGCGTGTATAGGAAGATTTAGTCTGCTGCTGCATTTGTTGAATGTACTGGTGCAGTTGTGTTTTGTCCACATTGGATAGACCATCAATGGCATCATCCAAACGTTTAAGCGCTGTATTCGCATCCGTCTGTGTTGCTCTTGGATCATTCAAGACCTGCTCAGCGCCTTCCAGCGCTTTGGTCAATACCGCCCAAGTGGCCTGAGACCAGTCAGCCTGCTGATACGTACGCGCTTCCGCTATTTTGGCTCTGAGCTCGTCAAGCTGCGGAGCGATAACCTGCATCAGCTGCATCACACGTTCCAATGCTGTTGTCGCTGCATCTGTATCTGATTGAGTTACCCCACCCGGCGTGTATGCCTGTTGGTATACATCATTCGCTGCCGAGATTGCCGGAGCCAGAGTCACCCAGCTATCCAGAGTAAAATCATTCTGTACCAATGATTTGGCTCGTGTAAGTGCCGCATCCAGTTGCTGGCGGTCTGCGGGCAGAATACCCAGTCCGCGTTTGTACACATCAAGGGACCATAACGCTCTGCCTTCATACGAATGCCCGCCGTTGGCCGGAAATTCATCGTAGTCAAACATCGCTTGGTTCTCCCATGCATTACCTTCGGATGCAATCCAGCCTACTCCCGCCGGAATCCACGCTGGCTCCCAGTAGAAAAAACCTGCGCCGTGATTTCCTGGTACGTTCGCAATCATGTCCATAATGCCAGCGATGGCATCATATTGACCTTGAACGGTTGCGGGGAAGTCTGCTCCCCCTACATGAAGCGCTTCATCCGATCCAATGATATTGCCGTGTGCATCCCCGTTTTTATATGAAAATGGATACGAAGTCTCGGCAATAATCACGTCTTTTTTGAACTTGTCAGATACTTTATTCATGGTCTTCTGCACATCGGCAAATGTCCCATGCCAGAACGGATAATAGGAAAGTCCGATGATATCGTACTTCAGTTCGCGTTTCTCCAGCTCACTGAAATACCAGTCGAACGTATCCACCTTGCCACCTTCAGCCAGATGGATCATAATCTTCACCTTATCCGCGTTATCGGTGATCTCTCCTTCTACTGCACGTACAGCATCAACTCCGCTTTTTAGCAATGCAACATTTTGCTCGAAATCCACGTCACTGCTCAAGCCGTTCAGAACACCACTGTTGATCTCATTACCAATCTGCACCATATCAGGCATGGCGCCCTTAGCTTTCATTTCTCGCACAACTTCATATGTGTAGTTGTATACGGCCTGCTTCAGCTCTTCGGGCGAAAGACCTTCCCAAGCTTTGGGACGAAGCTGCTGGCCCGGGTGCGCCCACTCATCCGAGTAGTGGAAATCCAACAGGATCTTCATACCTTTTTTCTTCACCCGCTCGGCCAAACGAATGACATCGTCCTTGTCGTTGTATCCCCCTGATTTCTGTGGATCATTCCACAGACGAAGACGCACATAATTGACACCGCGATCCTTGAGAATATCGAGCAAATCACGCTCTGTACCGTTGCTGTCCACGTATTTGCCGCCTTTGTCCTCAATGGCAGTCAACGTGGAAATATCAACACCTCTAACATAGTCTGCACGATATCCCTCAACGATCACCTTAGCTTTAAGCTGAGGTTCTGGAGGCGCACCATATACAACTCCTGTTACCGTAAATTCGCCTGCAGAGGCGTATTGCATAGGGTCGATATGATCCCAAGTCACAGGTACCATTCCCGATTTTTCATTCTGAAACTGTGCCTTTACCTCGTTGGGCAGAATTGGCGCACTTCTGGTCACCGTTCTCACTTCGATCTCATCATATCCTTTAATATTGGCTGGTTCAGTTCCTTCTGCTTCTCCCCACACTTTGAACTCCAATATTTCCGGCCAAACTCCCTCACCCTTGTAAAAGGAGATGTTCAGTCTGATGTATCGTACATCTTTCTGCTGAAACGTCAGATCAGCGATCTGTTTGGGATCGGCATTTTCATTTTGATCAACAACTTTGGTCCATGCCTGCTGGTCAGCAGACGTTTCTACCATATATTTCACAACCGTGTTTTCTCTCCACGTTATTTCCGCTCCGGACAGATTGTAGTCTTCACCCAGATCAATCATTGCCCACTGTGGTTGTTCGGATGTAACTCCCGCCTTAGCAGTCCAATGCGTGTCACTTTTACCATCAACCAAGTGCTCCTTTTTACTCTCCCACTCCAAATATTCTGTGCTTACCGTAACCGCCTTATTAAGTGCCACGTTCACTTTTGCATCTTCTGCAGCCGCTGGACGAACCATCAACCCCAGATCACAGAACAGCATTAGTAATACCAGACACCCGCTTATGTAACTCTTATTCACTCTTGATCTCCCCCTTTTTGTGTTTGATTGTGCATGGATCAATGAATGTTATGAATCCTCCTCATTGTAAGCGCTTAATAGTGATAGGCGACACGGCATAATCCAAAGGAAACAGCAGTTATTTTAACAATGTGATCCTGTGATAGTTACATTTGAGCTATATCGATCACGCTATTTTGCAAAAGAAAGCAAAAAATCTGTCCGTCCACCCTAAGGCAGAACAGAACAGATTCTCAGGTATATGATCATTGTTACACTTATTTAGTAAGTTTCAATTCAAGTTGTACCTGGATATCATTTTCAGTCGAGAGCACAACGGAGTGTGGATTTTCCATTCCGAAATCTTCGAACGTTACCATCGATGTTGCCGACAACAATACTGCATTATTCTCATAAGCAGCTTTTGCGTCAAAGGTTACTTCTTTTTCAATACCTTTAACCGTAATGGTACCATTCATTTTGATATCAACCGTTTGACCGACAGGCCATTCCGCAGGTACCCCTTCAAATGAAGTCGCTGTAAATGTAGCTTGTGGATATGTAGCGACATCGAAGAAATCGGCTTGCTTCACGTGACCATCACGCTGTCCATTCCCGGAATCAATTCCGTCCATCTCGATCTGTCCTTCTGCCTTCATCTGAGCAGCATCGTCTACATTAATTGTCCAATTGCCTGTTACCTGCTCGTCCACAAAGTTAACGGTCTCCTGCGATGTGGTTACGGAGAAATATACTTTCGAACCTTCGCTGATGCTCCAGTCTCCGTTCAGTTGCTCTGCTCCAGCAGTTTCATTGGCTACAACCGTTCCTGTGCTATCTACAGCTGTGGTGGAAGTCGCTGTGCTCGCAGGAAGCACCTGCTCAATCTCCACGTTGTTCCCCAAGTAACTGTTTGTGATATAGTAACCACCGCCACCGATTACGGCAACCGCCGCTACACCTGTAATAAGCCATGCTTTTGCTTTCTTGTTCATCTCTATGTTTCCTCCAGTACATGATTGTTTAGGTTGCTTCTTGGAGTGAATCATATCAATTGAATGTGTCAGGAAGAAGTCAAGATAAGACAAGTCACATATTTTTTTCAAATCCGTAATACAGGATTGGCTTTACGCTCTGGCTCATGTAAAATCAGTACAAGTTTACAAAGCGAAAGGAGAACGGCTTTTTTGAAATCCATACTTATCGTCGAGGATGAGCAAGCTATTGCACGAGTATTGGCTGCTTATCTGAGAAAAGCAGAATTTGAAGTTCATCATGCAGCAGATGGACCGACTGCACTGACCCTTTTTGATACCGTAACGCCTTCCCTTGTATTACTTGATGTGATGCTGCCAGGAATGGACGGATGGGATCTGCTGCGGATTATTCGTGAAAAAAGTGCTTGTCCCGTGATCATGCTAACTGCACTGGATGACATTTCAGACCGTCTCAACGGACTAAATGCCGGTGCTGACGATTATATGAGCAAACCTTTTGTACCGGAAGAAGTGGTCGCCAGAGTTAATGCGGTGTTGCGCCGTAATCCACATTGGACCTCAGGTGGCGAAGAGAAGCGTTCCTTTGGAAATCTCGTCATTGATCTTGCTGCCAAGCAGGTGCTGCTGAACGGTGCAGAGGTTGCACTCACACCTCGTGACCTGTCGTTACTGTTCTTCCTGTCCGATTATCCGAATCGTACATTTACCAGGGATCACCTTATTGAACAGGTATGGGGGATGGACTACGATGGCAGTGACCGTGCTGTGGATCTATCGATTAAACGACTACGTCAAGCCCTCTCCCACTGGTCGCCAGAGACGGGAGAAATTCGGACGTTGCGAGGAATGGGGTATCAATTTTGGATCGCCAACTGAAACAGAAGAAACCCAAACGCACGATATCCATTCTGTCACACTGGACACTGCGATATTTTCTCATTTTATGCATTGGTTTCACGATTATTGTGGCAGGGGCACTCTACTGGATTCGGACAACTTCCATTGAGAAAAGCCTCAAAACCGCAGAACTGCTTGGGCTGGAGATTGCCGATCGAGTGACCAGTGAAAATAATATGCTTCGGGTTCCACCCGATCTGGACAGACTGGTAACCAAGCGAGAGAAACTATTCAACACAGATAATTATTTTTGTGTCATGATCTTGGACAACAACAATCAATTGATCTTTTCCCAGCCTAAAATGGAGCAAAAAGATGTGCATTATCGACTGTCAGACGATTATCTTGAACCTCGAAACAACAAATATGCAGGTGTAACGGTCAACATATCCGAGGGCGATCAAACCTTGGGTAAAGTGTGGGTCATGCAGTCCAAACAATCCATTACATTTGGTCCAGAGACGATATGGCTCGTGGCTCTAATCCTCGGAGGACTAATCCTCTGTGGATGGTTTACAATCTATCTCCTGTCCAAAAAGTTATCCAGACCGATTCGTCAGGTCGCCTATGCCGCTGAACAGATTCGAGGTGGCAATTATGATGTGAGTCTTGACTTGAATACACGAGAACGTGAGATTAATGAACTTGTAAATTCATTTCGCGATATGGCCACTCGTCTCCAACAACTTGAAGAATGGCGTACACTTTCGCTGGCAGGGGTAAGTCATGAACTCAAGACACCGGTAACTTCCATCAAGGGGCTCGTTATGGCAGTACGTGACGATGTCGTAAGTCCACAGGAAGGTAAAGAATTTTTGGATATCGCTTTGAAGGAATCTGAACGCATGGAGCGAATGGTCGCAGATTTGCTTGACTATAACGCCATGGCTGCAGGAAGTGTTACCGTTCGCAAGGAACGGACGGATCTGAAACTGTTGGTCGGTGAGATCATCTATCAGTGGAAGATTGCGTATGAGGACAAAATGCCAGAGGTTCAGCTGCACGCCCCTCCAATTAACTTTTTTACCATGGGGGATGCTCTCCGCATTCAGCAGATCATTGTCAATTTGCTTAATAACGCACTTCATGCCACAGCTCCTGAACAGAAAACTGTCTTCGACATTTATCTAAGTACAGAAGAACAGATGCTGTACGTTGATGTTAAAGACTACGGCACAGGCATCGCAGCCGAAGAACAACCCAAAATTTTCGAACGGTTCTATCGTGGAGAACTCAAAAAACGTCGTAACCGCGGCCTGGGTCTAGGATTAACATATAGCCGCCTACTCGCTCAGGAACAGGGCGGTGAACTGACACTTGTCTCCAGCAGCCCGGAAGGCAGCATGTTCAGATTAAGCCTGCCACGCTGGACTGCAACACAAGAAGCCATGAATACAGAAAAAGCATACGGAGCAGCCGTTAAAGTATAATGCACCTTGCTAACATGACAATTAGCCCAGAACTCCATTCAGGAGACTGGGCTAGTTCAACGTTGTTCTTTGTTGCTTTATCCAGAACGGAAGCAATCAACACTCTAATACACGTGGTCTGTATTCATCGTAAGCATCCGAGATCAGTTGCTTATGAAGTGCACTACTGGCAATGATTGCTTTCCGCTTTGCTTTCAGAACGATCTGCTCTATATCCGCATAACTGCACCCAGTCAAGCGTTCACATATGTAATCTTCCAGCCGAGTCTCCTGTTCAAATGCCCCTACCAATTTGCTGATATACAATTTGCGACTCGAATCATCAGGCATACCGTAGGTCATCTTCGTATCAAACCGCCGCCAGATGGCGTGATCCAGCTGGGTTTCCAGATTCGTCGCAGCCACCAGAATACTGTCCCCATCGAATTCGTCCAGACATTGCAACAACGTATTGACGACACGAGCCATCTCTTTCACTTCATCATTGCTCTCACGTGTCCGGCCTATGGCATCAAATTCATCCAGAAATAACACACAGGGATTCATTCGTGCATATTCGAATAACTTACGTATGTTACTCCCCGTCTCACCAAGATGGCTATGAATGATCGCATCTAATCTCACAAGAACCAATGGCAGATCAAGGCGCTCCGCCAGATGTGATGCCGTTAATGTTTTTCCCGTACCGGGAGGCCCGAACATGACCATTTTGTTGGGGATTGATACATCATGCTCTCTGAACTTCTCCTTCATGCCCAGAATGGTGACAAATTCATTAATGATGCGTTCATTTTCAGCGGAAAATACAATATGCTGGGCTTTGCGTCTACACTCTTTTGGCGTGTAAAAAGCAGCCATATCGATCCCTTTCGCGCGGGGAATCCGATTCATGTGATTTATTTTGCTCATGTATACACATGCTCCTTCATTTATGGTTTCGTGTAACTGTTTAGTTCAATTTATATAGAATCAATTAGACTATTAATCGTAATTATTACTATTAAATAATAACATACTACTGCCTTTTTGCAAATATAACCACAGCACGTCCACTATTTTGCCACAGAAGGGGGCATTTGGTTGCAAGCTTCAATTAAATTTGCTATTCTAAGTATGCATCGTTGTGTATAACGCAAAAAAGCCCTCCGAATTTCACGAGAGCAAAAATTTTCCATATTAACAAGCGGCAACTTGTTATATCCGGATTCTTTATACCAACGACTGTAATCCAATTAAAGTGAGGTTAACAATCATGGCAAAAGACGTATTGTGTGAAGTTAATTCCTGTCGTCACTGGGCTCAAGAGAACAAATGTAACGCTTCTTCGATCTACATTGTGAGTCACAGTTCCAAAGAAGCAAGTCAGTCTGCTGAAACAGACTGCAAGACTTTTGAAGTAAAATAAGTAATTTCAATTGATCCACTTAAAGGAGCCCTTACCGGTTCCTTTTTTCTTTGTCTATTGTAACAAGAATGATAATTATTATCAAGCCCTATTCTGTAAAAATCCTTCTCACCTCTTCAATGCACATTGGACAGATGACCTACGTACACTACGTAAGAAGTCAGTATGCCCATGAACGATTAGAACCAAGAGGTGAATAACAATGCCTGTTAAAAGTGGCACACAGTATCGCGAACGAATTGATGCACAGTCCGTCCCTTGCTGGTACAAAGGTAACCTTATTACTGGAAAACGCTCTGAACATGTAGCATTTGCAGGTTTAATGGAGACTCAGATGTACATGTATGATCTACAATCTGATCCTAAATTTGCAGAAACGATGACGTATGCCTCCCCGGCAGACGGCAAACCTGTGGGCATATCCTTCCTGCCTCCAACCAGTGCCGACGACCTCCGTAAACGACGGGAAGGGATGAATATCTGGGCAAATGTGCATCATGGCTTTCTTGGTCGCTCACCCGATTACATGAATACAGCCATAATGTCCTTTTACACAGGTGCCGATCTCCTGAAAGAATTATCTCCCCAGTATGCAGAAAATCTCAAGAATTATTATGCGTACTGCCGTGATCATGATATCACGTTATCCCATGCCTTCATTCAGCCATATGCCAGCAAGATCTCAGGGCAATTGGATGCTACTGAAGATGCTATTGCCGCAAAGGTCGTAGATCGCAACGAGGAAGGTCTCATTATTAGTGGTGCATTCATGATGGCTACACAAGCTGCCACTTCGGATGAGATATTTGTCTATCCGTCACCTTCTCCCGCCCCATTTGATGACGAAAATCCATTTGCATTCTCTTTTGCTGTCCCCAATGATCTTCCAGGAATCAGTCTCGTATGCAGGGATACCTACGCAGCCAAATCCCACACTAATTATCCCCTGAGTTCCAGATATGAAGAAATGGACAATATCGTCATCTTTGACCGGGTGCTCGTTCCGCATGAACGAATATTTTTTGCAGGAAGTGAGGAAATATCCTCGCGTCTCTTCAGTGGTAGTAACTTTCATATTCACGCAGGTCATCAGGTATTGTGTCGTTATATTGCCAAGACGGAATTTGTTCTCGGTACAATCCAGCTTCTCACGGATACGCTGGATCTGAATACGGAAGCACATGTTATAGAGAAATCTGCACGTGTGTTCGCAGGTCTTGAATCGTTAAAAGCATTGGCCTTGGCCGCGGAGGCAGGTGCAATACCAGACGGAAGAGGATTTGTATTACCTGCACCCAAACCATTGATGGCAGCCAATCTCCTTTTTCCGAAACTTTATCCTGAGATGATTGAAATTCTGCAGCTCTTAGGTTCGAGCGGGGTGATTATGATCCCTCAGGAAGAAGAGTTTCAATCCGATATCGCTCCTTCACTGAATATATATCTGAAAGGGAACGATATGGCTTCTCACGAACGCAACGCTCTGTTCCGCCTAATCTGGGAGCTTGGATCTGGTTCATTCGGGGGCAGACAGACCCAATTCGAACGATTCTTTTTTGGCAATGTCCTTACCGTATCCAATCGGTTGTTCTCCGTCTACAACAAAGATCAGACGAATCGTCAGCTCGTTCGTGATTTTCTATTCAACACCAGCAAATAAGAGAACTAATGAATCATTTTTTTAGACCAGATGGTCATATACCGTCATCAGTTCAGAGGCTGGTCTGCTTGCATCCATATCCCGCAATGCAGGCTGGTCTCCGTAACCGATATGGAATACCCCCTGCACCTTCTCTTCACTTGTCAAACCCATTAAATTCATAAACACAGGATGTTGTTGATAATCATTGATCTTCCAGACCGCATTCAACCCCTGTTCCGCAGCCAGAATACTAAAGCGTTTGCTCCAGGCTTTGGCCGGCAGAAGATCATCCTCACGGGCATTTCTAGGCGCCACGACAACCAGATGGGTTGGAATTGCTTCCGTGTATTGATATGTAGCCCAATCGCCGTAGCGATCAGCCAGATGGGGTGGATAGCTCTGTCTGACCGCTTCCAGATAAAGCTGTCGTCCTTCGCCTGCAAACAACATAAACCTCCAAGGTTCTGAACTCATTACATATAATGAAGGATCTGCTTCATCAAGCAACTTTCGTATAACCGACTGGGGTACTGGCAACGGACTGAATTCGCAAGTTCCTGCACGTCTCTTGCTGCTGCTTATATCTTGACTTAGACCGGTAGACATTGCAACTTCCCCTCCTCTATCTGCATGATATATCGTTATCCTTCAACTGTCTTCACATCAACCATGTTTTCTTCGGTTCAATGGCTTCCGTTCTCCAGCGATCTACCTCTTCGTGGATGCGCGCTTTATCACGCGTCGTAAACTGTTCTGACTCCACCACTTCTGCTTGCGGCATGCTGTCACGTATCAAGCGAATGTAGTCCATGGAACGGATCAGAGACTGGCGTCCAGGGATGTACCTTATTTTGCGTCCTTCCAACAAGCAGTATATCTCGATCATACCCGGTAATTTTCCGAAGGCTTCCCAGCAGAATGCACTGACCATATGCTGAAATGCCTCAACTACGTTTGGATCATGGACAACCATATATTTCTGAATAAGCAGCGAATCCCAGCCTTCTGGTTGCCAGGCCGCCTGAATTATCATCGATAAATGCATGGATAATGAAGGTAACTCCGTTCTCCACTGTTCAAAAAGAATGGCTGGATGCTTCAAATCATCGTTCATTGCAATGGCGAGTGACAATTCATCCGTAATCTTGTTCTTCACATCCCAGTAATGGAGAACAGATTCGAAACCATCCGTCTTTCTGGGCCACCACTTCTCAAGTAAATACTGTACGGGTACCTCTTTACGAACATCGGGGTCGAGACTGTAAAAAGCATTGACCGCATGGCTCACCGCATATTGTACACGGTGCCTCCATTGAAGTGGAAGACGCTGCTCAGACACTGGTTCAGGGCGGATGAATCGATGTGGGCTGCGCAGCATTTCTTCCAATCTGTAATCTTCAAGCAGACGTCCAGGAAGATCATTCCTTCCGACTGGCATCGCTGCCTGAACATTATGTCTTAACATGATCTTTAGGACACCTGTAATCCGGCAGTAGCGAAGCGTTTGCCAAAGTCACGGCATGTTTCTTTCTCCTGCTCAATCGGACTATATTCAATTTTCAACATCTCTGGAGATACCTCCGCCCCACGCTCCTGCAGCTTGGCAGCCGCCAGATCAACTGCACCGCAGAACTGCTCATACGAGGTGTCACCACTACCAAACACCGCAGCTCTCTTACCACTCAGGTCAAGCTCATCCAGCTCCTCATAGAAATCAAGGAATTCATCTGGCAACTCCCCGTCTCCCCAGGTGTACACACCGATCATGAATCCGTCATAGTCCAATACATCAGATGCATTACAATCCGTTACGGATTTCAGGTCTGCCTCGTGGCCTCCCTGTGTAATTCCTTCCACAATCAGTTCTGCAATTTCTTCTGTATTTCCTGTCATGCTCGCATAAGCCACTAACAATTTAGCCATCTATTTTTCCCTCACTTTATTTGATCATGTTATATTCTCTCTATGAAGAAAGAATGAATTTTTGATTAACAAAATCATATGTGATAATGATTATCATTGTCAAATTAAATTTTTGGTTATCTTTGTTTTTCAGTATATGGCGCACTCCCGTCCCCCAACTGGCGTCCAAGCCCTTTTTTGTTGTACAATAGTATCCAAATGACTTTTGAAGGATGGATAAATCATTATGTACGTAGCTAAGAATTGGAAGGACTATGAAGTAATCGATACAGGAGGCGGCGAGAAACTGGAGCGTTGGGGAGATGTGATTTTACGCAGACCCGATCCACAGATTATCTGGCCCCTTGAGCAAGAAACCAATGAATGGCGTCAGGTGCATGGTCACTATCATCGCAGCTCTTCCGGTGGCGGTAACTGGGATATGAAAAAGCCCATTCCCGAGCGTTGGACGATCGGATACGAAAACCTGAAATTCCACATTAAACCTACCAGCTTTAAGCACACTGGTCTGTTCCCTGAACAAGCCGCCAACTGGAGCTGGATGATGGACAAAATCTCCAATGCAGGACGCCCTATTTCTGTCTTGAACCTGTTTGCCTATACAGGCGGAGCAACGGTAGCTGCTGCTTATGCAGGCGCATCTGTTGTGCATGTGGATGCAGCTAAAGGCATGGTTCAATGGGCCAAGGAAAATGTTCAATTATCCGGACTGGCTGATCGCCCTGTTCGTTTTATTACAGATGATGTATTCAAATTTGTACAACGGGAACAACGTCGCGGAAATCGTTACGACGCCATTATTATGGACCCTCCTTCATATGGCCGTGGCCCTAATGGAGAGACATGGAAACTGGAAGAGAACCTATATCCTTTCCTGAAGTCATGTATGACGATCTTGTCGGATAATCCATTATTCATGCTGGTTAACTCCTACACTACGGGCATTTCCTCTACGGTTCTGCGCAACATGTTGACCATGACGATGTCTGCTCAGTACGGTGGTGAAATTACTGCAGGTGAAATTGGTCTGCCGATCACACGTAGTGGTCTTGATCTGCCTTGTGGTATTCTGGGCCGTTGGGAGTCTTAATCATGTCAGAACATCGGCATGATCACGATGCAATTCCGATTCTGTTCGAAGACAACCATCTGTTAGGCATTACGAAGCCGGTCAATGTACCTACACAGGAAGATTCATCAGGTGATCCGGATTTGCTTACATTGCTGAAGCAGGATCTGAAAGAACGATACAACAAACCTGGCAATGTTTATCTCGGGTTAGTACACCGACTTGATCGTCCTGTTGGAGGGGCAATGATTTTTGCCAAGACTTCTAAAGCAGCTTCGAGATTGTCCGAGACTGTGCGGGGACGTCATTTCCGTAAAATATATGCGGCTGTTGTACACGGCAATTTGCCTGCACAGCAGGGAACGTTAAAACACACGCTCCTGAAAGATGCACGTACAAATACCGTTACTGTTGTACCTAAAGGTACGGCTGGCGGTAAGGATGCCGTTCTGGATTACCGTGTTATCGGCGAGACAGACCGTTACAGCCTCGTCCATATCGAACTGCACACCGGCAGATCTCATCAGATTCGAGTGCAAATGAAAGAAATCGGCTGCCCTCTGTACGGGGATCAGAAGTACGGCGCAAGCGTGAATAAACCCGGGCAACAGATTGCTCTATGGTCTGCGATTGCTGCTTTTCCTCATCCAGTTACTAAGGAAGAAGTTATTCTGCAATCTTTGCCTGCAAGAGAATTCCCCTGGGCAGAATGGCCAGACGCTGTGTACCAAAAAGCTTTTGGACAATCTCAATAAATACGTGTTCAAAAAGACTGGTTTTCAATACCGATAAGATGGGATCAAAAGCGGTTTTATCGAACAACCTCTATAAGTGCACAGGATCAGGTTACATCTGTCCATACAACGTGTCGTTCAGATTCTGTATCTGAACGACACGTTTTCTTATATTTTCAGCTGCATAACTAAAATACAGAGAGGAGACATCATGATGACCCCGTTTACCAAACAAGTCGTTGCGATCATCGCGGCGATTCCCGAAGGTAAAGTGATGACTTACGGTCAGATTGCAGCCCATGCCGGGAGTCCAAGAGCCGCGAGACAAGTCGTACGTATTCTGCACTCGATGAGCCGCAAGGAACGTCTGCCCTGGCACCGTGTCGTCAATGCAAAAGGAGAAATCTCCATACCGGACGAACACTCGCGCATGATGCAGGAAACAGAACTGATTAGCGAAGGTGTGGAGTTTCAACTAAACGGAACCATTAATCTCAAACAGTTCGGTCATGAGCCCGATCCTGTATTTCTTATCGATCCAACGATCCAGCCCGAATAATAAAGTACTCTCCTCCTATCGCGCACACCAAAAAAAGAGAACTCAGGCAGTTAGGGTTACCCCTTCGACTGTTAGAGTTCTCTTTTTGGTTTTATCTGATATTCGTTATGCTGTAGCCGTCGCTTTTTCCTGTTCTACAGTAACAGGCTCAACAGCTGGCTTTGTTTTCCGAATAAAGAACGCCATGATCAAAGCAACCACGGTCATTCCAGTAGCCACGATGAATGCATAGTTAACACCGTAAATCGTTGCATCTGCTGTAGCTGCTAACATCGCTGTCTTATTATTAGGGTCAACTTGGCCAGCAGCCACTGCATCCGCCAGATGTGTTTTGAGCTTACTACTCATGATAGTAACCAGAATGGCTGTACCGATCGCACCGGCAACTGTACGCAATGTATTGGACATCGCTGTACCATGCGCGTTCAGACGTTGAGGCAATTGATTCAGACCTGCTGTCTGGATTGGCATCATCAGCATCGACATACCGAACATACGAGCCGTGTAGATAAACATCATGTAGCCGTAGGTAGTATCGATTGCCAGGCGACTCAGTCCAAAAGTTGTAATTGCCGTAATGGCAAGACCTGCAACCGAAAGCCAGCGTGCGCCCACTTTATCAAATATGCGACCTGTAATTGGAGACATAATCCCCATCAATATCGCACCGGGCATCATCAGAAGTCCTGATTCAATTGGTGAGAATCCACGAATGTTTTGCAGGAAAATAGGGAGCAGGATCATACCAGCAAACATCGCCATTGTCACGAGCATATTGATAATCGTTGTTAATGTGTACATGTTGTACTTGAAAATACGGAACTCAAGGAGCGGATGATCTGTTGTCAGTTGACGAATAACGAACAGAATCAGGGATATCGCACCTACGACGAGACATCCAATGACAATTGCACTGCCCCATCCATCGGTACCCGCATCACTGAATCCGTAGAGCAAACTACCAAAACCAAGTGTAGATAAAATAACGCCTGGATAATCCAGTTTAGGTCTGGACTGACGTGTTACGTTTTTGACAAAAGCAATACCAATTGCCGTTGCAATAATAGAGAATGGCAAGATGATGTAGAACAACAATCTCCAGGAATAATGCTCAACCACATAACCTGAAAGTGTAGGCCCAATCGCAGGAGCCAGAATCATCGCAATCCCCATGGTTCCCATGGCCTGACCGCGTTTCTCAATTGGGAAGATGGTCAGGAATACAACGGTCATCAGAGGCATCAGGATACCTGCACCTGCCGCTTGAATGACACGACCTACCATCAGAATGGTGAAGGTTGGACTAAGACCACAGACTAACGTTCCTATGGTAAATAGAGTCATGGCTGTAATGAAAATTTGACGCGTTGAAAATTTGGCAATCAGATATGCCGTAATTGGAATCAGCACACCGTTCACAAGCATATAACCCGTAGTTAACCATTGGGCTTTGTTTGGCCCGATGCCGAGGTCATCCATGATTTTAGGAAGCGCTACGTTCATCAGGGTTTGGTTCAGGAATGCCACAAAGGCACCAATTAACAATGCCGCTACAATCGGGCCTTTCTTGATGTTGTCCATCGCTGAGGATGGAGCTGCAGCAGTAGTCGTACTCATATGTTGTTCATCTCTCTTCCTTCTAACTTTTCAATCATTTGACTATGAATTCTAAGTAGGTGCTCAAGGTCTTCCTTCGATATATCCAGAATGGGTGACACTCTTTCCATCCACAAATGGTGCGTTTCCTGTTGGGCCTGTTCCCCTTTATCCGTAATCTGAAGCTTAACGGATCGGCGGTCAGCATCCGAACGTGTCCGAACGATATACTCGCCTTTGACGAGCCGCTCCACAACAGCGCTCATGGAACTACTGCCCATATGGCATAGCTCAGCCACTTCATTGATGCCAATGGAAGGACGCTCCCTCAGGATGGATAACACCATAAACTGGATCGAAGTCAGCTCGATCTCCTTGTTTTCATTCCAAAATGCTCGAAAAAGCATTTGATTCACTTGGCGGAACGAATTAATAATATAGAATACTTCATACGTATCAGTCATTGTTTCACCCTTTTACTTTTGGAATATAATATTTCGTACACGAAATATCAGGGGAACAATTATTTATTATAACAAAAATATTTACATAGTCAACTCTTTACATATGAATTCACAAAAATAATATTAGGACATACTAACTGTGTTACATCCATGCCTTTACCCAACTAACCTGGACACAGTGTGTAGCATATGTAATTTGTAAATAAAATAACCATAGGGCTCCTGCATGAAACGAGCAGGCATTCCTATGGTTATTCAGAAGAATCAGCATGGTATCATACCGAAGTAGATAAGGCAGGCTCTTTGGTCTTGGGTGTTGTCATTTTGCCTAACAGATATACCAGCAATTGTTGATTGTGCATCGAAATGTTACTGAGAACAGAGTTCATGAATTCATTACGGATGGTAATTCCCCGCTCTGTCTCCATTCTTCCTTTCTCTGATAGAGATACCCACACAATGCGTCGATCCTGATTATCCCGATTCCTGCGAATCAGATCATTCTTCTCCATTCGATCGAGCAGCATGGTTACAGCAGCTGGCGTAGTTGACAGATAAGGAATCAGATCCGAAGGTTTCATCTTCTGATGGTCTTCAAGTACCTCCAAAACAGCCAGCTGAGCCTCCGTTAATGAGGGTGCCAGCTCTTGATCCATATGCAATTTATAATCTTTGGTCAACCTGGACCAGCACTTGGCAAAATCGGAATTATACATCTTCCATCGCTCCTCTCTGCAACCGGTTATCACTTCACCTGCTTAAGTTTTCGCGCTCCAAAGCCGCATTCCTGCTGCCTTTTTTCAATTTCCTAGCGATCGACCGTAATCGACGAAGGTTGTTAAACTTCGCATGAATGCCCTCTTCTAATCCGCCTTCGAACAACAAAAAAAGACTCCTCGCATGACAGGATTAGCTGTTCTGCGAAAAGTCTCGTTTGTTTGTTTTTATGAAGATGATGCTGGTTGATTCTCATTGAAATCCCTTAGAAGTTCAACGATCTCGTCTTGTTTGTCCACATGAACGATTAGCTTGCCAATATGTTTGCGCTCTGTAATCGGAACACCTTCCGAAGAGATCGGGAACACTTGGCCTTCTTTGGTCATTACAGTGATCTTACGTTGCTCTTTGCAATAAAACGCTCCGACAATACGGCTACCATTCGGTTTCACACGTTTGCCTTCTTTGAACTCAAATGTGGCAAGCCCTTTGCCTCCACGGCTCTGTATAGCGTAATCCAGAAGTAATGATCGTTTACCATATCCCAGATCGGACAACACGGCAACTTCACCTTCATCTCCTTCTACCCATAAAGCCAGTACAACTTCATCTGTATCTCTTAACTGAATACCACGAACACCACCGGATACACGTCCCATTGGATTAACCTCATCCTCTCGGAAACGAATCGCCATGGCTTCTTTTGTAATCAACATAATATCTTGACCACCTGTACTTAAATGTACAGATAACACTTCATCGTCCTTGCCCACTTTACAAGCCGCAACTGCACCGGAACGTTTGGTAACGTAATCCTTCAGCTCCGTTCGTTTCACCTGTCCTCTTCGCGTAACGAAGACCAGACTGTGATTTGGCTCTTCAAAGGATTTTACAGCAAGCACACTTGCAATACGGTCATCTTTCGCAAGAGGAATGACATTCACAATGGCTGTGCCTGGATCTTTCCACTTGAATTCAGGTACCTGGTGAACAGGTAACAGGAAGTACTGACCTTTCCTCGTAAAGACAAGCAAGTTCTCAAGCGTATTTACTTCCAGAACCTGAGCGATATAATCGCCGTCTTTCACACCACTTCCGCTCCGTTCACCACCAGAACGTGTAAAGGACTGCATGCCTGTACGTTTCACATATCCCTCTTTGGATAACGTAACAAATACATCTTCCGCATTCACAAGTACTTCGAGATTAACCTTAAGTTCTTCCACTTCACCCTGGATCGCAGAACGACGGTCTATGCCATATTTCTCACGAATCTCCATCAATTCCTTGCGGATGACTCCGATGAGTTTGCGGTCACTATCCAGAATGGATTGTAATTGTGCAATCTTTTTCATCAGTTCACCGAGTTCCTTCTCCAGAGAATTGATCTCCAGATTCGTCAAACGGTACAATTGCAACGTAAGGATGGAATCTGCTTGGCGTTCCGTGAATCCAAACATCCACATCAGGTTGTTTTGGGCATCCTGACGGTTCTTCGACGCTTTGATGGCCGCAATGACCTCATCAAGGATGTTAAGTGCTTTTACCAAGCCCTCGAGCACATGCGCACGGTCTTGCGCCTTCTCCAGCTCAAACCGGGTACGGAAGGTTACAACCTCCCGCTGATGGGCAATGTAAGCCTCGAGGATCGATTTCAATCCTAATTGATGAGGTGCTTTATTCACAATCGCAACCATATTGAAATTATAGGTGACCTGCAGGTCGGTTTTCTTCAGCAAATAAGCCAAAATACCTTGTGCGTCCGCTTCTTTTTTCAACTCAACCACGATTCGCAGACCTTCACGTCCGCTCTCATCACGCACTTCGGCAATACCTTCAACCTTCTTCTCAAGTCGGATGTTCTCCATCGCTGTAACCAGACGAGATTTCACGACCTGATAAGGAATTTCGGTAATGACGATCTGCTGTTTGCCACCGCGCATGTTTTCAATCTCGGTTTTGGACCGGATATAGATCCGTCCTTTACCTGTGCGATAAGCATCCAGAATGCCGTCACCGCCCATAATCAATCCGCCTGTTGGAAAGTCAGGACCCTTCATAAACATCATGATTTCGTCCAGCTCAATCGACGGTTTCTCCATCACAGCGATCGAAGCATCAATGACTTCACGCAAATTGTGTGGAGGAATCTCCGTTGCAAATCCGGAGGAAATACCGCTGACACCATTAACCAGCAAGTTCGGATAACGGGATGGCAATACAACCGGTTCTTTGGCCGTATTATCAAAATTATCCTTAAACAGAACCGTCCGTTTCTCGATATCGCGAAGCATCTCCATCGCGATGGGCGACAAACGGGCCTCCGTATACCGCATCGCCGCTGCCGGGTCATCATCCTGTGATCCCCAGTTACCATGACCGTCCACGAGCATATGGCCCATTTTCCATGGCTGAGCCATCCGCACCATGCCCTCATAGATGGAGGAGTCACCATGTGGATGATAATTACCCATTACGTCCCCAACGGTTTTGGCAGACTTGCGGTAAGTCTTGTCAGGCGTATTACCTGAATCGTACATGGCGTATAAAATACGCCGTTGTACTGGCTTCAACCCATCCCGGACATCCGGAATGGCTCGATCCTGAATAATATATTTGGAGTAGCGACCGAAACGGTCCCCAACGACCTCTTCGAGAAAGGCCGGCATAAATTGTTCTGATGGACTCATTCCAAGCACCTTCTATTCTTCGTACTCTGTAAAGTCGACGTTCTCTACAATCCAGCGTTTCCGCGGATCAACCTTATCACCCATGAGCGTAGATACACGACGTTCTGCTTTTGCTGCATCAACAATCTGTACCTTCAGCATCGCACGAGTTTCCGGATTCATTGTTGTCTCCCACAGTTGATCCGGATTCATCTCACCAAGACCTTTATAACGTTGAAGCTCAACATTATTACCGAATTCCTTCATATAATTAGCCAGTTCTTCATCCGTCCATGCATATCGAACACTCGCAAGCTTACCAGACTTACGAGTAAGTTTGTACAATGGCGGCTGAGCAATATATACTTTGCCTGCATCAATTAAAGGCTTCATATAACGATAAAAGAAGGTCAACAGCAACACCTGAATATGTGCGCCGTCCGTATCCGCATCGGTCATAATGATAATTTTGGAATAATTGCTGTCTTCAACTGCAAATTCGGTTCCTATGCCCGCCCCGATCGCCGCTGTAATGGCGCGGTATTCTTCATTTTTGAGAATGTCGGCCAGCTTTGATTTTTCCGGATTGAGCGGTTTTCCCTTGAGCGGCAGAATAGCCTGAATCTTCGAGTCACGTCCCTGTTTGGCAGAACCACCTGCGGAATCCCCTTCGACAATAAATAACTCATTTCGGGTAAAATCCTTTGATTGCGCCGGCGTTAGTTTGCCGTTCAGGTTGGAACTTTCGCTACGTTTCTTGCCTGTGCGCATATCATCACGTGCTTTGCGTGCTGCTTCTCTGGCTCTGGAGGCTTGGACCGCTTTGCGAATTAACGTTTGCGCTACCTGCGGGTTTTCTTCCAGGAACCGTTGAATATTCTCGGACACGACCGAATCCACTGCACTTCGAGCGGAAGCGCTGCCGAGCTGATCCTTGGTCTGACCTACGAACTCAACCTCTGACATCTTGACACTGATGACGGCCATCATACCTTCACGCAAATCATTGCCTTCAAGGTTTTTATCTTTTTCCTTGATCATGCTGGTACGGCGCGCGTAGTCATTCATTACACGAGTATACGCAGCCCTGAATCCGGTCTCATGTGTACCGCCACCCCGAGTAGAGATCGAGTTCACGAACGAAGCCAGCGTTTCGGTATAACCCGCGTTATACTGGATTGCCACTTCGACTTCAATGTCATCCTTCTCCGCATAGAAGTGAATAACATCATGCAGCACATCTTTATTTTCGTTAAGAAAAGCAACAAACTGGCTTGCTCCACCTTCATACATGTATTCATCCTGATTGCCCGAACGTTCATCCTTGAGCACAATTCTCAGACCCGAATTCAGAAAAGCAATCTCCTGAAGACGTTCTGCCAATGTATCATAATTAAATTGAATACCGCTCTGGAACACCCGAATATCCGGTTTAAATGTAACTTTTGTACCTGTCCGATTGGTATTGCCTAACACTTCGAGACCGGAGACCGGTTCACCGACATGTTCAATCCCTTTTTTGTCCTTCCAATACTCGAATCGCTGACGATGAATCTTGCCATCACGGAAAATCTCGACTTCAAGCCACTCGGACAATGCGTTAGTAACTGACGCACCTACACCGTGCAAACCGCCTGATTTTTTGTATCCTGATCCACCGAACTTTCCGCCTGCGTGCAAAATCGTAAACACGACCTGGGGAGTAGGAATCCCTGTTTTATGTATACCTGTCGGAATTCCCCTTCCGTTATCCTGAACCGTAATAGAACCGTCCTTATGCAGCGTGATATCGATTTTGGAGCAGAATTTGGCGAGATGTTCGTCGACAGCGTTGTCGACAATTTCCCATACCAAATGATGTAAACCTGAAGTGCTGGTGCTGCCGATGTACATCCCCGGCCGTTTCCGTACCGCTACCAACCCTTCAAGTACTTGAATGTCGTCCGCGTCGTAGCCTGAAGACCCCTGTCCTCCGCCTGTCGAACCTGCCGACATATCGATTTGCTCGACCATTCATGCTCCCCCTTCTTAACTTGCAACTAAAAAAATGCCTAAAATGCAAACAGATGTTTTCTTATCCTTGTCCATTTTAATTCAAGATATCCCGTTTCGTAAAGACAAGGAATGACACAATGAGTGAAGCAATGCCCCAAACACTAAGCACAATAAGGGAAAAACCTAAATTCATACCCTCGATTGGAGGTAACCCGCCAGACAAATAATTCGGAAGTTCGAGGTTAACCATGAACAAATACTTCGCGGTCTGCCAGGACGCTGCCATACTGGTCAAGATTGTTCCTGCAATCAAAGCGGCCATCATGATAACAATACTTGCAGCAGTACTGCGCACAAGCACGGATACCATAAATGCAAGCATAGCCACAATTACACTCACAAACCAGATTAGTCCTGCCTGCATAAGCATATACAGCCACTGGTCTACAGCATGCACTGCCGACATATCGACATCTGTTCCCACAACTTTGAATCCTGTGAAGATTGGCATGTTGAAGCCTTTATAACCAAAGACCGCACCCGATATGACATAACATATAATGTAGGCTGATACCACTATGATCGAAACAAACATAATCAGCGTAATTAATTTACTCAAAAGCACTTTCCAGCGTCTAACCGGACGCGTTAAAAGCATTTTAATCGTACCTGTCGTACGTTCACCAGAAACAAGATCTGAAGCAATAGCCATGATTAACAGTGGAATAAACAATCCAACCGCGTTGTTCATGAACTCCCGCGTAAAGGTGACACCGCCCGGTTCTTTGGGATTGATGTCATTCTCAAGATAATACTGCATCTGCTGGATATATACGGTTCTATATTTTTTGTACTCTTCAGGTACCCGATCGCTACCGAGCGAATTTTGATTGTCTGTGATGGCCTGTTGCAGTTCAAGACGCCAATCGCCGCCAAACTTGTCGCGATTATTCTCCGCAGATTTCATCTGGGCATACGTAAACATCGGTACGAGGACCGCAAGTACAATAAATATAATATAAAGCCGTTTTTTCTTCACCATCTTAATCGTTTCATTGCGGATCAGCGGCATGATATTACTCAATGGATTCACCTTCTGTCATTTTTAAGAATAGTTGCTCAAGCGTAGGCTGAATCCGCTGTACCCCTTCAACCTGTATACCAGCTTGAACCATCTGTTGCACCATATCAGGAATTCGATCTTCGTGCATCTCGGCAACCACAGCGTTGGGACCAAGGCCCGCAACAATGGTATCATCCATCACATCCGCAGGTCGACCTACCAGAGCAATGCCTGCATCCTGCAACATTTTTTTGCCTTGCTCCAGTGGTGAAACATGCCATATAGCCAACTTCGAATGATCTTCAATCAGTTCGCTTACACCTCCAACAGCAAGCACACGCCCAGCACTGATAATGGCTACTCTGTCACAGAGAAGCTGGATCTCACTTAACAAGTGACTGCTGACAAATACAGCCATACCTTCGCTGGCAAGTTGCTTAATAAAGACACGAAGTTCCTTAATCCCTTTTGGATCAAGACCATTTGTCGGTTCATCCAGAATAAGCAGACGCGGTCGCCCAAGCAGCGCTTGTGCAATACCGAGCCGTTGACGCATACCCAATGAGTACGTTCTGACTTTATCGTGAATCCGCTGATCCAGACGCACAATATCTACAACTTCCTGAATTCGTTCATTGTCCACACCTGGTTGCATGCGAGCGAAATGCTCCAGGTTCTCCCACCCTGTCAGATATGTATATACCTCCGGATTTTCAACAATGGAGCCTACATACTTCAAAGCACGCTCAGGGTCCCGATTCACATCATAACCACAGACTTTAATTTTTCCTTCTGTTGGTTTAATCAGATCGACCAGCATCCGTATCGTAGTTGTTTTGCCGGCACCGTTGGGACCGAGAAATCCGAAGATTTCACCAGGTTTTACGTCAAATGTAACGTCCTTAATGATCCATTTGCGTCCGATCCGCTTTTTCAGATTCTGTACGGATAGGACGGAATCATACTGCTGCTCTGCCATTTAATTTCCGCTCCCTTCTGCCGGTGTATCTGCCTGGAATTCCTGTGCAATCCGAACTGCAATTTGCTCATAACCTTGTCCGTTGGGATGGAAATGATCTGACGAGAGATACTCCCCCAGATGATTTTCAAACAAATCGAATGTAGGGACCAGTGTCATCTTGTCCTCATTGTTCAAAATAGCCAGTGCAGCATCGTTCCATGCAGCCACCACTGCATTACCTGGCTTCTCCAGTTCCTTCACATCGCCAAATGGATTGTACAACCCTATGTACGCAATCTGCGCATCGGGATTAATTTCTTTGACTTTCTTCAATATCTCTTGAAGGCGCTTCGACGTTTCCGGCAAAGCCGCTGCCAGCTGCTCTGCTGTTGGCGGATCTTCCCCCTGTAGAACTTGTCCTCCCTGGAACAAATCATTTGCGCCGATCGAGAGCAAGATAAAATTGGATTGTTGTAAGACGTAACGTACGCCTTGCTCATCGAGTTTTCCCAATAAAGCATCTGTTCTCAAACCGTTTACACCCAGATTATTAAGAACCTGAACGTCATATCCTTTATCTTTAAGCAGATTCCCTGCACGTCTCACAAAACCGAGTCCTTCATCATCGCCCGTGCCTCTTGCCAGAGAATCACCGATGACGGCCATCCGAATCTTGCCATCTTCCACGACAGCCGGTTCCCCCTCGATATCCTTAGATGGAGCAGTTGCCTCCTGGCCTGTAGTTAATGCCGAATCTCCCTCGGGGAAAATCACGTCTTTTATGGCGTAACCAAATCCAAATAACAACAACAAAGTTGCCAAGATGGATACTGTACTGACAGTTCTCCAGATCCAGGGTGCTGAATCCAGGCTTTTTTTCTTTTTCATC
>NZ_ASPU01000025.1:0-13096 GCF_000517905.1 Paenibacillus sp. FSL H7-689 | reverse complement strand
CAGCCACGCCCTGATGATGCTATTCCTAAATAACATAAATGTTCTGTCGTTAATTTGCAAACTTTGGCGCTGCATTCGCAGAATTCATTTTTTATATGTCATTTTACGGAAAAAAGGTTATGCCATACACAGATATGAACTGTGTACTGGCATAACCTTGTGGAAAAGAAAATCATACTTTCTTCATTATAAATCGATTACTTACCGATAAACTCTTGTGCCCAATATCCGTTGTAGAAACCTACACCGATATGCGTAAAGTTTTTGCTCAGAATATTGGCACGGTGACCTTCACTATTCATCCAAGCTGTAACCACTTCCTGTGGTGTTTTTTGTCCTTGGGCAATGTTCTCACCTGCATAGCTGTAAGTTACTCCGAATTGTTTCATCATATCAAACGGAGAACCATACGTAGGTGACTGGTGATCAAAATAGTTATTGTTACTCATATCTTTTACTTTAGCAACAGCTACTTTGTCCAGAAGTGCATCTGAAGTCAGAGCGTTCAGACCTGCTTTAGCACGCTCAGCGTTCACAAGTTTTACAACTTGAGTAGCAAAGTCGGATTGTGTGCTTTCGCTACCATTATTACTTGTATTGTTACCTGTATTACCTGTGTTACCCGTGTTTGAAGGATCTTTAGCCGGTGTAGTTTCCGGTTTTTCTTCTTGAGCTGGTTGTGTTGGTTTAGTCGGTTGCTCAGGCTTAGTTGTAGGCTCAGCAGGTTTTGTTGTTGGTTGAGTTGGTTTTGTTGTCGGCTCAGCAGGTTTCGTCGTTTGATCAGGCTGCGTAGCAGGTTTCTCTACAATTTGCCCCTCGGATACGGTGTATCCATTTTGTTTGAGCCATTTCTCAATGTAAGCTTTCAAGCTGTCTGTGCTTGTAATTTTGTACGTTGTGATAGTCTTATATGTTGAATCTGCAGCAGACGCGGAAGCAGGAAGCATTACCCCTACGGCCAGTACGGCTGTCAGACTACTCGTTACGACAGTTTTCATCCATTTCTTTTTCAAATTCATTCATCTCCTTAAGATTAGTTATTACAACTTTGTAATTAATACTCTAGCAGTATATCAATTCGACAGGAGATTGTGAACCTATAAAATATGGAAAAGTAACTTTTTTGTCATTTTTTAGAATGTTACAGATTTTACAAAAGCATAAAAAAAAGACATTCGGACTAAAAATGCTAGTCGAATGTCGCTTCACCATCTATTTATCATTCACCACACAAGAATGTGCAGATCAGGATATCATGAGAATTTCCATGCAATAGAAGAAACTTTATTTGTACTATAGAAGAACTTTACTGAACCGATACCCTCTCTTCTGAAAACCAATGTGCTCATAAAAAGAGTACGTTGTTGAAGTCACTTCACGGTTTGCACCCGTGACAAACAGTTGTTTACCACCTTGCTGTCTGCCCCAATCTTCGGCACGAGCCATCAGACGACGGGCAATCCCACCACCACGATGTTCTTGACCTACAATCAGGGAAGTAATTTGTGCGGCAGGTTCTGGATAGGCATGACTTTGCACACATTGCAAGCCAATCACACCAATAATTTGTTCATCCACTTCGGCAACAAGCATGCATGCGTTTGGATTGGTTTCCAAACATTCAATACGTTCTTTCATGACATTGGTTGTTGTCGGATAGCTGACCTCTCGCATCAGTCCCGTTACCGCTTCAGCATCTCGTAGCTCACACTCTCGGATCATCAGTACAGGGGCCTCAACATTATTGGACATGATTTACCTCCACTTTCAGCATATTAGCGGCTTGCACCGCTGTTTTACGAGCTTCTTCCACATCTTGACCAGCACTTAAGGCTACAGCCATTCGGCGTCCTACTTTGGTCTCAGGTTTGCCAAATACACGAATCTGAGTACGAGGAAGAGCCAGTGCTTCTTCAATCCCGCCTACAGTAAAGTCAGATGCTTCATCATTAGCCTTCAGCGTTGCTGAAGCTCCCGGTGTCAACAGATGTACACCTGTGACCGGAAAACCAAGAATTGCACGCACATGCAGCGCAAACTCGGAACTGTCTTGCGTCACCATTGTAACCATACCTGTGTCATGTGGACGAGGAGATACCTCGCTGAACACAACACCATCCGATGTGAGGAACAATTCCACTCCAAACAGTCCATACCCGCCAAGTTCATCTGTGACGGATTTGGCAATATGACAAGCTTGCTGCCATTGCTCAGGAGTCATTGCATGAGGCTGCCAGGATTCGACATAATCCCCATCCTTCTGAATATGGCCAATCGGAGGACAAAATACGGTGCCTGATACAGACCTAACGGTGAGTAATGTAATCTCACTGTCAAATTGCACAAAGCTCTCCACGATAACACGAACGGATTTGCCACGAGCCCCCGAGAGAGCAATGTTCCAGCAATCCTCCACGTCGCCCGGTGTTCGGCATACACTCTGCCCTTTGCCGGAAGAACTCATCAATGGTTTAATGACACAAGGTGTGCCAAGCTCACGTACGGCTTCCTGAAGTTGTTTCAGGTTGTCCGCAAAAAGGTAATCAGCTGTCGGAAGTTTCAATTGTTCGGCTGCAAGCCGACGGATGCCTTCGCGATCCATCGTTAGACGTGCAGCTCGGGCAGTAGGTACTACACAAAATCCCTCTTCCTCAAGCTCCAGTAAAGCTTCTGTTGCAATAGCTTCAATCTCAGGTACGATGTAATGAGGTTTTTCTTTACGGATCAATTGTTTCAAAGCTTCGGCATCCAGCATGTCGATGCAGTAAGACCGGTGCGCGACCTGCATTGCAGGTGCGTTCTCATAACGATCAACAGCGATCGTCTCTACTCCCAGTCGTTGGGCCTCAATAACGACCTCTTTTCCCAATTCTCCACTGCCTAGTAGCAGCATTTTTTTGGCTTGAGCCGTAAAAGGAGCACCCCACATGTTCTTTCCAATCCTCCCAAAGAGAAATCTTCTATATCTGTCTCTCTATTTTCGGGGTTTTGGTTAAAGATTGCAAGAGTGCTCCCTATTTTTCTTGTGAATTTTACAAGATTTTTTGTGTTTTTTCGATCAAATTTTACAATTACTGCTCACAGATTCGATACTCCTTCCATTCCTCCCAAAATTAAGGAAATGTCAAAAGAGTAGATTTTAATATTCCAGTGATCATAAATTAGCAAACAAACCCCAAGTTTAGAACCTTGGGATTTGTTTGTTTTTTTCTCTGAAAATTTCATTATGGGAGGAGACGTACGCCATCATGGGAGCATCTGGAGTCAAGTATTTTTTCGCACTATTTACAGCTAAAATCGCATCGTTGAAGGCTCCGGCAATAAGTCTGACTTTGCTATCGTGAGTTGCACAATCCCCTGCAGCAAAAATACCCGGGAGGTTCGTATGCGCATGTTGGCTCATTAGAACCATTCCATCGTCCATTTCTAAGCCACAACTGGCAAGATCACTTAAATTGCTTTTATATCCATGACTAACTACGACTTCATCCACATCTAACAATACATTTTCCTGACTCTCCATATGCGTAATTACAACCTGATGGATACGTTCACCATGATTATGAAGCCGTGTGATGCTATATGGTGTTCTGACATCCGTTACATTGTTCATCTCGCTAACATTGCGTTCCATTGCACGAAACTCATTTTTTCGGTGGACGACCACTACGCTCCGTGCAAATTGAGCAAGTTCAATTGCCCAATCTACTGCACTGTTGCCTCCTCCTGAAATAAGCACACGTTTCCCGGAAAAATGTTCTGGATTTTGGACGGTGTAATGAAGATTTTCATACTCACATTGAATCGGCTCCTGAAGCTCCAATTTCTGAATTTCTGCGATACCGCGGCCCACTGCAACAATGATTGTACGCGTATAGTGTATGTCGCCTTCAGCAGTATACAGAGCCAAAATCTCGTTGTCCAGTCGAGCGAACCGATCTACTTTGCAATTCAATTCAACCGTTGGATTAAAGGTATTCGCCTGCTGAACCAGATACTCAATCAACTTTGAACACTTCATTGGTGGCAGGCCACCCACATCCCAAATAGTTTTTTCGGAATAGGTATGCAGAAAACCACCAAGTTGGTCTTTGCCGTCAATGATCTTAACTCTCATATCACGCATCCCGGCATAAAAGGCCGCATATAATCCCGCCGGTCCGCCTCCGACGATGGTTACATCATAGATATCTTCTTCATTCATTTTAAACACACCTTGTTAATTTAGTTATGAATTCGAGATACATGTAACTTTACCCGTTTGCTTTATTTGTTTTTTGCTTCAAAAGCAGCAACAATATCATCAATGACATATTCATCGGCAAGTGGAGACATTCCCAGATTGAACCATTCCTTGCCACCCACCATATAGACGTGGTCCTGCTTGACTGCTTTCAGATTTTTCCATAACGATGAAGATAACATATCTTCAAATTTCTTTTTAATTTCCGGATTAGTCTCATCATCCAGCTGAACGATCAGATGATCTGCGTCGTATTCAGGCAGTACTTCCAAGGATACGGACATGGCAGTTTGATCTTTCGGGAAATTAGGGAGTGGATTCATTCCCAATCGTTTATGGACAAAGTTTCCTCGGTCAAGGTTCTCCCCATGAAGTACGATTTCTTTTTCCATCACTCTAATGTAGAGAACAGTCTCCTCACCAATCAGCTTATCCAATTTGGCAGCAGCTACCTTCTCCTTATCCACCAAATCCTGAATCACCTTTTCTGCCTGTTCTTCTTTGTCCAGAATTTTGGCCATATCCCGCAGTTCATCGCGCCAATCATCACGCTGTGGCAAAAGTACGGTAGGTGCAATCAGAGTAAGCTGATCATAGTCCTTTTTGGACCACCAGTCAGGAGCAATAATTAAATCCGGATCTGCCTCCATGAGGGCTTCAAAGTTAGGCGTTCTTCCTATTCCCATTTTCATCGTGTTTGCGAATGGCTCTTGCAAGTAAGAAGGAAAATCCTCATGGTAGTTCTGTACAGCGATGGGTACGATGCCAAGTGAATATAAAAATTCTGGATATACAACGGACAAACCAACTATTTTTTGTGGGTTCGCCGGAATTTCAACTTCTCCCATTTCCGTAGTCACTTTTTTTACCTGACTTGTTTCTGTTGTTGAAGAATTGGCGGTACCCGCTTCTTGTCCCTCGCTCGAGGATGCTTCGTTGCCTGTTGCACCGCAAGCCGAAATAATGAGCACCAACATCATGGTGCATAGTACCGTTAACCATCTGAATCTCATTCTTTATGTACCCCCTATATGGCATTTAGTTATGACAACGTCTAATTAATAATAATTATCATTATCATTTGATATAGGAGTAAGTATATTAAAATATGTTCAGGTATGATATTGACTATTCAGACTTTTTGCTATGGACGATCTTGCCATAACTTTAATATTTCATCCAACATAAGCTCATGAGTAAACGCAGTGTAGTCCAGCAGGACGCTCGACAAAAGGATATCCATTCTGCCATTCTGTACCGCTAACAACTCAAGCCATTCTTCAGACTTACGCACAGCAGACCATGTCTGCCTGGATGTCTCATCATCACCCACAATCAGTAATATTCTTTCCACGTTGAGAACAGACAACTCCCTAATGGTTACTGTGCCCCGTTCCCAATAAGTCTCAACTCCTTCGGGACCCTCCATTTGCATATCAACGTAAAAAACGGAAGCAATGCTCCTTGGGCCTAACATCTGCAACGCTTCACCATAAACTTTGAGTACAACTAATCTGTCTTTTCGTATGAAATCCTCAAGCTGGTCCTTTATGGTCGTTGCCTTCTCTTCATATCTTTGAAGCCATACCTCTGCAATATCAGACCTGTCCAAAAAGCTTGCAACATATCTCAAATGCTCTCTCCAATCTCCTTTTTCCCACGGGAGGTCACACACAGGAGCAATGGAATGAAGCTGTCTTTGCAAATCCTCAGACTCCGTCCCAACAGTAATAATATAATCAGGTTTAACTAATCGAAGCTGTTCCAGCCAGGTGGTCTCACTCTCTGCGAGTGGCATAACTTTGTCCGTTTCATATTTACGTCGGTAATAGTATGTCCACGGATGACTTGCCGGCGCGGCACAGGGGATGATCTGCAATGCAAGCAGTATACCAATGCTCACAGAATGAATTGCAGCAATTTTTTGTTTGCTATTACGTATAAACGCTGCTGGTGGAATGCCAGAGATTTGCTTGAACTTACGCCGGAAATACGTCTCATCCTGATAACCCACGTATGATGCCACATCCTTGAGTCGATAACTGTGATCATTTCTCATTAAGATCTGGGCTTGTTTAATTCGATATAGCGTTAAATAGTCAACAGGACTATAACCATACCTTTTCTTGAATAAACGCATGAAATGTCGAGGGCTCATTCGTGCCACATTTGCTAATTCCTCAATGGTTAATCTCTTCGAATAATTCTGCTCCATGTAGCCTTTGACATGTTCAATTGGTGAAGCCAGGTCCGTATTTTCGGTAAAGGCCACGTCGTAAAACATGGTATACAACAGTTCCTGAAAACGAATCTGACCATAGTACCTTTGCAAACCATCCTTCTTCAACGTGTGGTGGTAAATCATCTGACAGATCACGCCAACAGCAACGGGTGAAGATGAGCTGACCTCGCCATTTACTTCATTACGTAAAAGTTGCTTCATCATTTCAAGGGCTGTTCCACCCTCCTGCTCCAGTGCGTACATGACATCAAAACTCATGTGATACACGCCTCTTTTATCCAACGAATGCACATTTGCCTCAACCAGTTGCCCCGGGAAGCCTACATACAGTCCGCCCGCCTTCAATTCGATGAAACTGCCATCTATCTTTAACCACCCTTGCCCACTGGCTACAAATAATAACATGTATGTTTCAATGAAGTGTTTCCTCAGAAGCCACTCCGTCGCAGGATCACTCGTATAATTAACTTGAAGGAGCCTAAAATTCATATGATCCAGGTGATCCAAATGCTTTGAATTTATTTCGTTGTTGTCCATCTGCATTGATCTCCCTCCAGCCATGAACGATTGTATTGATTTCATTCTTCAAAAATATAACATACCACACTAACGAATAAAAAAAACACTCCGGCTATCCTCTAACCTGTCTTCAATGAATAAGATGCGCTTATTATTGAAAGATCAGGCTATAGAACGCCAGAGTGTTATAAGTTCATATGTGTTCAGACGCTTCACAGGCGTCCGAAGGTTTCATCACAAAAATCTGTATTGAGCTTCTATTAATCCATTGTAGACGCCTTGTTTTTGGATCAGCTGCTCATGGTTGCCCTCTTCTTTAATTTCACCATGATCCAGGACGATAATGTTATCTGCATTCCGGATGGTTGAGAGACGGTGAGCGACCATAAAGGACGTTCTTCCCTGCAACAGCACCTTCAACGCTTCCTGGATTTTAAGCTCTGTCTCCGTGTCAATACTGGCTGTAGCTTCATCCAGGATCAGTATGCGTGGATCAGCAAGCAGCGCACGGGCAAAGGATAACAGTTGTCGCTGTCCCATGGATAATACGTTCCCGCGTTCCTCTACTTCGGTATCGTATCCGCCAGGCAGCTTCATGATGAACTCGTGTGCATTGACTGCTTTGGCTGCGTCCTCCACCTCTTCATTCGTTGCATCCAGTCGTCCAAATCGAATATTGTCACGAATCGTACCCGAGAAGATGAAGGTATCCTGTAATACAATGCTGATCTGGCTGCGTAAACTCTCTACCGTTACATCCCGCACATCCTGTCCGTCAATGGTGAGACGTCCGCCGGATATATCATAGAAACGACTGATCAGATTGATGATCGTACTTTTACCTGAGCCCGTATGACCAACAAGTGCAATCGATTGTCCCGCAGCCGCGGAGAAGCTTATCCCTTTCAGCGCCTGTCTGCCCTTCTCGTATTCGAACACCACATTTTCGAATGCGATATCCCCTTTAATAGAAGGAAGTGGCTTGGCACCTGGTTTATCCGCAATACTTGGTTTTTCATCCATGAATTCGAAGATACGCTCCGATGATGCCATTGCAACCAGCAACTGATTGTACATCTGTCCCAGACGGTTGATTGGGTCCCAGAAGTTGCCGACATAGTTGGCAAAAGCAACAAGTAATCCCACAGTCAACTGACCTTCCTGAATCAGATAAGCACCAAACCAGAAAAGGATTAATGTACCGAATCCGCCGGTAATCTCGATCAGCGGTCCGAAGCCCTGGTTCATCGCTGATGCTCTATCCCATGACTTTTTGCTGGACAGGTTCATGTTGTCAAAATACTTCATGTTCTCTTTTTCCTGTGTGTAAGCCTGAGTCACTCGAATCCCCTGAATGGATTCATTCAAGTGGGAGTTTATCCGAGAGTTCTTCATGCGCACATCCTGCCAAGCCCGACGGATCAGCACCCGCAGTTTGGTCGAGATGATAAACATGATTGGCACCGTAATGATCACGGCAAGACCCAGTTTCCAGTTAATCAACAGCAAGATCACAATGATCCCGAGCAACTGTACGCAGTCGATCATGACGTTAACTGCACCGTTAGTGAATAGATCCTGAAGGGAATTAATATCATTCGTAACACGTACCAGTACGGAACCTGCCGGTCTTTTGTCAAAGAAGTTAAAGGACAGCTTCTGGATATGCTTGAACAGATCCGAGCGAAGGTCATAAATAACACGCTGTCCGATAATGTTTGTCAATTTGATCCGGTACGTATTGGCAGCCCACTGGATGAGATACAACACAAATATGGAGCCTGCAATAAGATAAAGCATAGTCATGCTTGGCAACCCCGTTGCCGGTGCGATGGCACGGTCAATCGCCAGACTGATCAGAAAAGGTACGGACAATTTTGTAATGGTACCCAAGATCATCATTAGAATAACGAGTGGTAACAGTTGTTTCGCATAAGGTTTCATGTATGCAAATAAACGTCCAAATTCTTTCCAGTTAAACGGTTTTTCAATAATTTCATCATCCTGATACACAAATCGTTCATTCAGTTTCTTCTCAGAGGCCACTTTTGCCTCGCGCCTGTCTGCTATCGTTTCGGCACTCATGAATTCACCTGCTCCCCAGCCTCCCGCTTACCGCGGGCAATATAATCTGCATATTGAATTTTATAAACATCCTGATATGGTCCAGGCACTTCAATGAGTTCGGTATGTTTGCCACGTTGTACCACGCGGCCTTCATCGAGCACCAGAATCTCATCTGCATGTCGTAGTGAAGATATCCGGTGTGCAATAATAAATGTCGTTCTGCCGCGCATAACTTCCTGGAAACCGGACTGAATCTCGTGTTCTGTCTCCATGTCCACGGCGCTGGTTGCATCATCAAGTACCAGAATTTTTGGATTTTTCAGCAAAGCCCTTGCAATCGCAATCCGCTGTTTCTGTCCACCCGATAATCCCATGCCGCGCTCACCAACCACCGTGTCATATCCGTCCGGGAACTCCATAATGAAGTCATGAGCCTTGGCCAGCTTCGCTGCACGGATGATCTCATCCATGGTGACGTTCTTAAGCCCGTAGGAAATATTATTGCGAATGCTGGATGAGAACAGGAATGTTTCCTGGAAAACAGAAGCGATCTGACTCCGCAAACTGCGAATACCTATGTCTTTAATGTTTTTGCCATCTAGCTTGATCGTTCCCGAGTTGACGTTATAGGCACGCATCAGAAGCTGAATGATGGTCGATTTACCTGACCCTGTTCCCCCGAGGAAACCGATTACAGAACCGGGTGCAGCGTCAAAATTAATATCGGTTACTGCTGGCATTTTGTTGCCGTAGGCAAAGGTAACGGATTCAAATGTCACATGGCCGTTCACCTGGTCTGCCTCAACAATGACTGGATCTTGCGTTTCTTCCACATCCACTGGCGTATTCAGCAGCTCGAGCACCCGTTCACCTGAAGCTTTGGATTGCGTATAGTTGTTGATATGGAACCCAAGGTTCCACATTGGACCGATTATGTACCAGATCAAACTGAAAAAGGCAACGAGTTCACCGAGTGTCAGCGTCTTCTGTATAACCATTCTTCCACCGATCACCAGCAACAGCACGATACTCACCGAAGCAAGAATCTCCATGATCGGAAAATAGCGACTCCACAATGTTGCGGCATGAATCTGATTTGTTTTGTAACGCTCATTACGTATGGAGAATTTCTCCACTTCATAAGGCTCACGTGCAAAGGATTTTACCGTACGTACGCCAGTAATATTCTCCTGTACCGCTGTTGTCAGTGAACTGAGCGCCAGCCGCATCTCCTGAAACGCAGGGTGAATTTTGGATTCGAATCTCAGCGCAACGAAGGCAAGTAATGGGATGCATATGAGCGTGAACAGCGTAAGCTGCCAACTCATGGTCATCATCATGATTGCGCCAAATACGACCATGAAAACCATGTTAAGAATCTGGGCGAAACCAAATCCGATAAAGTTACGGATGGCTTCCAAATCTCCCGTGAGGCGGGACATCAGATCACCTGTCTTGGCCGTATCATAATAACGGAAGGATAAAAATTGAAGCTTTTCGTAACATGCGTTACGCAGTCTGTACGCCAGGAAGTTACCCAAGCGTCCTCCAAAAAATCCGTGTAAAAACTGCATTCCCGCTTTCAAAATAACTACACCTAACACAGTCAAAGCAATTATGGGAACGTCTTCAAAAGTTCGCGGAACAATGATGTCATCAATCAGTATCCTCAGCATGTACGGATACACTAACCCAAGTGCGGTCGCTAAGGCGAGGAACAAGATTGATACAAATAAATACGTTCGCTTTTCCCAAAAAAAGGTTTGCAGTTGCCTAAGAACATCCATGTTTCTCCTCCTCTTATGTCGTTCAAAAATACTATGAACATTTATGAAGTTTATCACCGTACCCCATTCGCGGCAAAGCGAATAACAGACCATATTCTGCCTGCTTTCAGCTTATTGACGCATTAACGAAGGTAAATACCCACCTTTCAATCAAATGTTTGAATATTCTCTTTATTTCAGGTTGTTCGTACCAAAAAAAGGCTCCCTATATGCCTTTTCGGCAGGGGCCTTTTTGGGTTGATTTTCGCAACATTTTCAATGTGTTGCTGTATCATTCATTTTGTTTTACAAAGACTTCCAGAGAATACGCGTTTTGCCGTGATTTTAACTGCGTTCAATCTGTTCCAGTTGGTTAGACAAGCTGGTCCATTGCTCCGCCGGAATTCCGCTCTCCAGTGTATCTTGAATTCCACTCACCGCCTCGTCCAGACGTTCTTCCAACTGACGGGATTGGTGTTGCAAGGATTGACAAATCTGGTTGTCATAAAACTGAATCAGTTTGTCTTGCGCAGCAGGAAGAACTTCAATGATCATCTGTTTGAGGACAGGATCAAGTGCCTCCTGTAATCGCTGACGTCCATCTCCTTCGAAGAACTGTTTCGGATTGCGGAAATAATTCAAATAGCTTTTCCATCCAGACGGTTCTTCCAGACGAACTTCTTCAAGCACAGGTGTACTCCAGCGTTCGTTCAGTGGCAGTGACACATCCACGCCCCCTGATAACTGCCTCACCTCATCTATACATTCCGTAACTTGCTTCATCAGCCAGGTCTGACCCGCCTGTTCAAGTCTGAGGGTGGTAGCAAGCAGTTCCTGCTCCAGTTCAATGGCAATCATGCGTAACAGTTCACGTCCACAGGCTGCAAAAGCCATCTTCAGATTGCCCCGATCCTCCCGAAGTACGGATGGATGGAATGCTTCTGCCATGAATAGACCAAGGCGATAGGCAAGTCGCTGCCGCACATGGAAGAGCAATTCTGCTGTTTCCTGTGACAATTCTTCCTTCATGGATCGCTCTGCAAGTCGCTGTATGCGCTGGCGTGACTGTCCCTGGATCGTCTCCAGTTCATCCCGCCGCTGCTGCAGTGCTTCCTCACCCTGAGCTGCATCCTCGGCACGTTTCTTCACTCGCTGAATGACACGTGCCATCTCTTCGGAAGCTCCACCTACCGCAAGATCAGCTAATTCTCTGCCTGCAAATTGGTTGAACTCTTCCTCAAAACGGATAAAACCGGATTGCTCAAGCAGCTTCGAATCCCCTGCCATCTTGCCTTCCATCGCTAGTATGCTGGATACCGGGAAGAGTCGTGGTGCCCGAATTCCATTACTGCGCAGTTGGGTGCTCACATGATCGAGAACCTGCTCCAGTTCTTCCTCAGAGGAAGACAAGTCACTGGCATTCACAACAAAGAACATCTGATCCATGGCAGAACTATCCTTAACACGTCCCAACTGATTCAGGAACTGGCGATCTCCTTGTGAGAAAGCATGGTTGTAATACGTTACAAAAATGAGTGCATCCGCATTCTTCATATAATTGAAGGTTACACCCGTATGACGAGCATTCACGGAGTCCGCTCCTGGTGTGTCCACCAATACAATGCCTTGTTCAGTCACATCGCAACTGTAATAGAGATCGATACTGTCTACAAAACAGGACTTCTTCTCGTTTGCGACAAAGTTACGATAACCGTCCAGATCCACCAGCACATCCTGACCTAACTGGTCCGCTGTTTCTTCCCAGCCGGCTGCTGCCGCCTGTAAAAAGCTGTAATGCGGGCGCCCCGCCGGATGCACATCCTGTGGTGAGAGGGAGCGTACTCGCTTCTGCCACTCCGCTCCAGGCTCACCCAGTCCGAGCAATCGGAAGGAATAGCCAAGATCTTCCTGGAAGGCGTCCCGGGTCTTCATGCGGACCCGGGCTGTTCCATGCTCCGCGCCCCCGGCAGGAGCCATGATTCGGTTAATCGCCGCTGTTGTTGGATGCGGCGAGACGGGTAGTACAGCTTCGCCCAGCAACGCGTTGGCGAAGGAGGATTTGCCGGCGCTGAATGCTCCGAACAGCGCCAAAGTGAACGTGCCGCCCGCAAGCGAAGCCGCGCGTGCACGCAGATCCCGTACCGCCGACCCCATGGCGGGGTACGGCTCTACCAGCGCAGCAGCGGCTTCAAGCCGTGCCGCTGCTGCGTCCAGGCGTCGGCGGCGTTCAGCGCCAGCCGCCGCCGATGGCCCAGGCAC
>NZ_ASPU01000024.1:0-4303 GCF_000517905.1 Paenibacillus sp. FSL H7-689 | reverse complement strand
ATAGGCTGGGGGTGGAAGTGCAGCAATGCATGGAGCTGACCAGTACTAATCGGTCGAGGGCTTATCCAATTAGCAAGTTGTAATTCGCGTGTTTCGTTTCGAATCTAGTTTTCAGAGAACAACAACTCTGAAATGTAAGCTAAGCTATGCGTTTGGTGGCGATGGCGGAGGGGTTCCACACGTACCCATCCCGAACACGACCGTTAAGCCCTCTAGCGCCGATGGTACTTGGACCGCAGGGTCCTGGGAGAGTAGGACGCCGCCAAGCAATCTAAAGACACACTTGATGATATCGAGTGTGTTTTTTTTATTTTAATGTAATTCAATAGTTGTGATTTGACTTGTTATATACATAAAATACTGGCGTTCCAATCCTTAAAGCTGTGATACAATAGGTGAGGTCTATATAGAAAACGGAAACACGCATAAGTACGAGGAGGAACAGTGAACACGATGAAATCAGCCCCGTTTATTGCCGTGGAAGGTCCAATCGGAGCGGGGAAAACAACGCTGGCAACGATGCTTTCCCATGAATTGAATCTTCCGTTAGTTAAAGAAATCGTAGAAGAGAATCCATTTCTGGCTTCCTTTTATCAGGATATCGACGAGTGGAGTTTCCAATTGGAAATGTTTTTTCTGTGTAATCGGTTTAAACAACTGGAAGACACGGGCGTTCATTATGTAGAGCAGAGTACCCCAGTCATTTCAGACTATCATATCTATAAAAATATGATTTTTGCCGATCGTACCTTAAAGGGAACGAAACGGGATAAATATCGTCAAATCTATCATCTGTTAACAGATGATCTGCCAAAGCCCAACCTGGTGCTCTATATTGAAGCTGAACTCGATACGTTGATGTACCGCATTAACAAGCGTGGACGCTCATTTGAGCAGGATATGGACCCGGCATATATGGAACAACTGATCGCCGATTACAAAACAGGCATGGACTATCTGGCAAATAGCTCAAATCCGCCAGTAATCATTAAGGTCAATGCAGAGCAACTCGACTTTGTGGAACATCCTGAACACTTCAGGCAAATTGTTAATCAGGTAAAGGAGTATATCATATGAATAACTATGGCATTCCAACGAATGCATTAATTACGGTAGCAGGTACGGTTGGGGTGGGCAAATCCACGTTAACGGCTGCACTTGCGCAACGTTTGAACTTCAAGACCTCTCTAGAGCAAGTTGATCATAATCCATATTTGGAGAAGTTCTATCATGACTTTGAGCGTTGGAGCTTCCATCTGCAGATTTATTTCCTGGCAGAGCGATTCAAGGAACAGAAAAAGATTTTTGAACTGGGTGGCGGATTCGTACAGGATCGTTCTATCTATGAAGATACGGGCATTTTTGCACAAATGCATGCAGATCAAGGAACCATGTCTGCTACAGATTTCGAGACATACAGCAGTTTATTTGAAGCGATGGTAATGACACCGTATTTCCCACATCCAGACGTGCTGATCTATCTGGAAGGCAGTCTGCCTTCGATTTTAAACCGTATTACGGAACGCGGACGCGAGATGGAGATTCAGACGGACCGTTCGTACTGGGAACACATGCACGAGCGCTATTCCGTGTGGATTGATCAGTTTACAGCTTGCCCTGTGCTGCGTCTGAACATTGATGAGTATGATGTGCATGATCCGGCATCGGTGGATGCCATTTTTGCACAGATTGCAGCTGTCATTCAGCCTTCCAAGGAAGTGCAAAGGTAAGATAGAGAGAGGTTTTCAATGTAGTTTTCTCGGTTACATTGGTTATATTTATGATACAGATATGGACAACATCCCTTCTACGGCTATTATGCTGTTGGAGGGGTGTTTTTTTATGTGCCAAGGGAATAATTATGAGAGGTTTGTGGACAAAACTAAAATGATATTCGAGCGAATAAGGAAATAGATGCTTAATATATCTTTTCTATTATGTAAATACATGGTACCAAAAGTAGAAAAATGTTGAATAATAAGTCTTTTTGTGGTTTCATAGGAAAGGTGAATTCTGGAAAAGAAGCATATGCATGACTCAGGAGGGAAAGACAACGTGGAAGAGAAACAAGGAGTTAAAATCGGTATGCCGATCATTGGTGGCTTAATTGCAGCCATTCTGGGAGGCATCGTATGGGCAGCTATTGCTGCAATGACCGATTATGAGGTGGGATTAATTGCGATTCTGATTGGAGCGCTCACAGGTTACGCAGTTGTGTTGTTCTCCAATAAACAAATTGCGACGGTACATAAGATTATTGCCGTACTGTTTGCACTTGTCGGCATTTTGTTGGGGAAATATCTGACGGTGGTTTATTTTACTTCCGAACTGTTTGGTGATGTAGGCGTGATGGAACTTGTGTTTGATAGCGAGATGATCAGTGCGTTTGTGGAAACCTTCCAGGACTATTTCAGTCAACCGATTGATTTGTTATTCATCGTGCTTGCGATTGTGTCTGCATGGCAGATTCCTGGCCGGATGGCGAGAACCAGTTTAGCTACAGATGCATCTTCATCGGATCATGCGCCAAGAGCTTAATCGGATAGACAGTCGACGGCTGCAGCAAAATGAAGAACGTTTGACAGAAGAAACTTAATGCTCATCATCCTAAGCACTTATGAAGTTATATTGAAGGACTGGAAGCAGAAGAAAAACATAGTAAAGAGCATCTACTTTAAAAGATATTTATAAAGTACTCAGAGTGAGCAGCAGTTAGGCATGTTCACATTGCGGCTGAGTTACTTTCATACATAGGGACGATACGCCTGAGGGTGTACGTCCCTTTTGTGTATCCACCAGGTAGGGATGGATATGGCTCATAACTTTTGCAACAATTCGGATTGATTTAAATTACTTACCACATAACTCTAGTAAATATTCAGCATGTTCATAAGGTTAATTACAAGAACGATATGGTCACCCCAGGAGGTAGGTTCAAATATCCGAAGGGTCATTTACTGGGAATAAAGCTGATGACGAGAATATTTTTACCTTTACAGGATAGGGGGTTAACTTCTAGACTATCGTTTACAGTACACATCTGAGGACAATGAGAATTGAATAATACTATATGTGGTCGAAGACAGGTCTATATTATTTGTTTTGGTCAGCAAATACAGCCATAGCATCTCTCATAAATACTGCCAAACCATCGCCAAACTGATCAATATTGCGTTTGAAGCGTTCATCGTCCACGTACATCTGACCGAGTCCCCTGAAGGCTTCAGGCGAGTAGCTTCCCATCTGGTTCAGCAAGGTGTACCATTCTTGAATACCGGCCTGTGCCTCCGCAGATGCTGGTTCTGTGTGACGAAGTGAAGCCAGATGTTTGTAGATTTTGTTCATTTGATCGGATAGAGCCTTCTGATCTGTGGTTGATTTACTGTGCAGCTTCTGATTTGCGTGATCGACGGCATGGTCTCCCCAACGTTCCCGCGCTTCTTGTTCATACGGATTCTGGCTAAAATCAAATCCTTCGAATTGTTCTTTGGCTGTCATTTTAATTTCTCCTCTCACGTGTAAAACCGTTCTATTAATGGTAGCAATCATCTGGTCCAAGCGTTGGCGCTTCTCCAGCAGTATAAGTCGATGCATTTTAAGTGCTTCTTCCGGATTGAAGGAGGGGTTGGTTATAATGTTTTTGATCTCCTTCAGAGAGAAGTCGAGTTCCTTGAAAAACAATATTTGCTGCAACCGTTCCAGGTTGGCATCTGAATATAATCGATATCCGGCAGAAGTTACTTCGTCCGGTGTTAACAATCCGATCTCATCATAGTGATGCAGTGTGCGCACACTGATCGAGGCAAGTTCGGCAACTTCTTTTACCTTCATGGCCATGTGTGAAACCTCCTTACAACACCGATTGTACAGTGTGACGTTACGTGAGAGTCAACTGTTGAAAATGAAAAAACAAGATGCGAGCATGGAAGCTGCATCTTGATCATGGATTGGTGAATAGATGTGAATATGTGTGATGAAATTATTGTAAAATTCAGTCACTGTAGGGGAGCGGCTGTGCTTCTATGTCGAAGACATGGGTTGTTACCGCGCCGCGGGGGTGTTTTGAGGCTCCTCTGTTATGGAGAGGAGCGTGAGCAGTTGTAGGTTGCACCATGTATTCGGTGCAGCCCACGGGGCTGGCAGTGCAGGGAGAGCAGGGCTACGCCTGCATCCCGCGCACTGCCGCAGCGAACTGCGCAGCCGCTGCGCACACGTTGGCCGCGCCCGCGATGGCGGAGATGACGGCTACTCCGTCGGCTCCAGCCGCCATCACGGCGGCCGTGGTATCGGGCGTAATGCCGCC
>NZ_ASPU01000023.1:0-275 GCF_000517905.1 Paenibacillus sp. FSL H7-689 | reverse complement strand
AAATGGCGGAACCGACGGGATTCGAACCCGCGATCTCCTGCGTGACAGGCAGGCATGTTAGGCCAACTACACCACGGTTCCAGATCACTTTCTCAAAGGAAAGTATAATTGCGGGGGCAGGATTTGAACCTGCGGCCTTCGGGTTATGAGCCCGACGAGCTACCGGGCTGCTCCACCCCGCGTCGTTATAAAGTTTATATGGTGGAGGCTGAGGGGATCGAACCCCCGACCCTCTGCTTGTAAGGCAGATGCTCTCCCAGCTGAGCTAAGCCTCC
>NZ_ASPU01000022.1:0-35589 GCF_000517905.1 Paenibacillus sp. FSL H7-689 | reverse complement strand
CGCCGGCGTGCTGGGGGCATGGGCGGAGGAACTCGCCCATGATCCCAGCGGCCCCGGCCGCGCAGCGGAAACGGCTGGCCGCCCGCAAGTGCGGGGCGGCGAAGGCGGCGCTGCCGTCGGCGAGTGGATCGCCGAGGCCGCCGCGGACGGCGCCATGCACCAGCCGGGGCCGGGCTTTGGCGCCGTTGAGGTGCGCCTCGCACAGCCGGGCAAGCCGCCGGCCTTGCCGGAGCTGACGGCGCTGCTGCCGGGCGTGCCGGCCACCGCAGGGCTGGATTTGATCCGCGAGCGTGTAGCCGCGCGGATGTGGCAGGCTGTCCAGAAGAAGACGGACAGCCCGGCAACCAAATGATGCACCCATCAGAGCGGGGGAGATCTCAGATCACCCCTGCTTGTTTTTATTGCGGCATGTTGCATTATTTGATTTAATTCATTTCCCGGTACAAGATGAATTTTGTCTTTATCCAACAATGCTAATGCTCATTAATAAAGTGCATCTCGGTATAATCAATTTTTTGCATATTGGATATATGAAGGTATATTCCCATTTCAATTCTATTGTGTACAGCACGGGGATGTTGCTCTAAAAGTCCAAAAAACGATCATACAGGCTGTACAGCCCGTATATGTTCATTCGGATCTCTTCTAAAGGAGGTCTTTACCGGTGGAGCTTCGCTCCCAATTAAGGTATACTGTCGCAGGGAACATTGCACGCTGAGAACTATATAACATTTATATTATTGCGATAGGAGTTTTTACATGAAATCAACTACAGGAAGACAGCGCCGCATGGTGGTTATGCTGTCCTCATTGATGATATGCGGAGCATTGCTTGCCGCGTGCCAGAACGGTTCAGGCACAGAGGAGAGCCAGAATCCGAATGGAACAGGTAACACACAACAGGAGACGGACGGCACAACGGTTCATTTTACGGAGGATAAGGGAACGGATGGCGACAATGCTGGCGGGGATGACACATCATCTTCTGGCAACAATGATGAAGATACAGGCAGTGAGTCAGATAATGCTTCAGCGGGCGGAGAGCAGGGCTCTTCGGACAATGGGAATGGCGCGACAGCGGAAGATCCATTGCTGGAGAAACGCAGTATCAGCGCACTGCAAACGACGATTGATGCACAATCCGTGGTGACCAATGCCGAGTCTATGACCGTCATTGTGAACAAACAACGGAGTCTGCCTGACGGGTACGAGCCGGACGATCTGGTAGAGCCGAATGTACCGTTCTCCTTCGACGAACCACACGAGAAGCGGCATATGCGCAAGGAAGCTGCGGAGGCACTGGAGAAGTTGTTTGCAGGTGCAAAAGCGGATGGCATTGAGCTTCGTGCGGTATCCGGTTATCGTTCATATCAGCGTCAGGTATCCATCTATAACAATAATGTCAAAACCAAAGGTCAAGAATACACAGATCGTGTGAGTTCTGTGCCAGGCCGAAGCGAACATCAGACGGGTCTTGCCATCGATGTATCGAGTCCGAGTGTGGGCAATGTGCTGGAAGAGGTATTTGGCACATCGAAGGAAGGCCAGTGGTTGGCTGAACATGCTGCAGAATACGGATATGTCATCCGTTATCTGCAAGGTGAAGAAGATACCACAGGTTACGTCTATGAGCCTTGGCATATCCGGTACATCGGTACAGATTTGGCACCGGATGTGGCGAAGAGTGGGTTAACTCTAGAAGAATACTTCGATGAGGCTAATATCAAGTTGTAATTTGGATGTTTCATCCTTAAAGAAAAAGACAAGATACTATTTCTCATAAATTCCCGAATGAACCGTCCTTGATCTAACCAATGGGCAGTCATTCAGGGGATTTTTTTCTGTGCAAAAATGTTAATGGAGTTAAGATAGAATTAAACTTGATTCCATTGTCTGAGATGATGGGGGACTGATATAATTCATGTTTAATCTGAAGAGACAAATACAACCAAAGCGAGGGACGAGAGAATGAGCAGACAGCAGGTATTTACGGGCTCCCCATGGGAACCGTTGGTGGGATATTGCCGTGCCATCCGGGTAGGGAACCGAATTGAAGTGGCGGGTACAACCGCGATGCAAGATGGTGTAGTTGTTGGAGCGGGTGATCCGTATGCACAGACAAGGTTCGTTTTGCAGACGATCGAGAATGCACTGAAAGAACTGGGGGCTGACATGTCGCATGTGGTGAGAACCCGGATGTTTGTGACCGATATCTCCAGATGGGAGGAAGTTGGCAAGGCACACGGTGAATTTTTTGGAAAGATCCAGCCTGTAGCCACCATGGTTGAAGTTAGCGCACTCATTGATCCCTTGTTGATGGTTGAGATTGAAGTGGAAGCGATTGTTGAAGATGAAGTCCAAGCCGATTGATTCTGACGGTTATCCGGATGATTTCTAAGGAACCCAGGACGTCTTATTTGGCGATAAGGTCCTCTTTCTAAAATGTAAGGAACATCAGACACGTTATTTCCCAAATTCCTCTGATAAAATGCTATAAACAGCTATTTATTCAAACATAGCGTGCCTGAGATTCCTTAGATTTAGGCGGGTGCTTCAAGTCCTTGAATAAGACGCCTCAGATTCGTTAGCGTTAACTCCGCTTGCTCTTACATTCAGTATGCAACGTATTTCGTATGCAGCGAACATCGCACGTGTCTGCTCCGGACAAGTTTCAGATACCCTTCAGTTTGAAGCAGTTTGTAGACACACTCTAAAAAACCAAACCAGAACCAGAACCAGAACCAGAACCAGAACCAGAACCAGAACCAGAACCAGAACCAGAACCAGAACCAGAACTAGAACCAGAACCAGAACCAAAACCAAAAACCAAAACTAAAAACCAAAAACCAAAAACCAAAACCAAAACCAAAACCAAAAAAATAACCTTATCCATGCCTGTCAAAAGACAAGCGGATAAGGTTATTTTGAATTGACTTCGCCGCCTGGCCGCACGGCTGAGTTCTTGATGCGCCAAACTCATTACACCGCGCGTCAGGAGCTACATGCGGATGGCTGGTCATTATGACGCTCCACACTCATGACCCCGCGCTAAGCGATGCACACGGTCGTCTGCAACAACATATAACATGTGTTTCAGTCAGACGTTTTTCTAACCGTATTATTTCGCTTCCAGCTCTGCTGCAGGTGTTTCAACAACCACTTTCCAAGCTGTTCCGATTGGAGGCAGGCTACGCGTCAACACAGGGCTGTAGAACCCAATGACTTTAGCGCCTTTGGTCAGTTCTTCAGCTTTCACCGTTTCACCTTCGTGGTTCACTAGCAGCGTGTCTTCAGCAATGTTCAGCACGACATGGTCAGGAGCGGTTTCTGTTAACCGTGTACCTGTAATCTCAATCTGTGAGATGCTGCCTTCAGCTGATGTTACATTTTCAATTGTACCCGCTGTACCCAGAAGCTCTTTAGGTTGTGCCTCAGATGCTGTAGCCGCATCCAACACAGTGACTGTATAGGTCGGCGTTTGTGGTGGCAGGCTGCGGGTGGTGATCAGGGAATGCTCAGCTTCCACGTTCATGCCAATGGCCAGATCAGTCAGTGCAATCTCTTTCCCCTCAACTGAGATGAATTTTGTCTCATCGCTCAGATTGAGCACAATACCATCCGTACCTGCACCGCCAATCTGGATGGACTTATATTTATCTTGGTTCGAGATTCTGGTAATTACACCACGTTCAGTAACCGTCTTCACGTCCTCTTCACTAGAGATAGTCACTTGATTCCCCGTTGTGTTCACTTGTCCATGTAGTGCTTTCTCAGCAAAAGAAACCGGTACATACAATTTGCCGCCTGTGATTTCGGGCGCTGTACCCAGCGTGAGTGACATTTTATTCACAGAATATTGATCCTTGCCTGTGATTACCTGTGTCCAGAGAGCACCACGAGTCAGCTCTGCAGTTTTAGTTTCTTTATTCCATTCCAGTTCAATACCCAGTGCGTCGGTAAGATCACGCAGCGGGATCATGGCTACTTTGCCATCTTTGTTCCAATAACCATCAGAGATGGCTGCGCCATTCACGGATACGTTTACTACACTCGCTGCGTTACTATCTGCTGAAACGGATGTTTGATGGACTGGTTTTGTGTTGTCCAGTGTTGCTGCATAAGCGGCTCCACCACCCAATGCCATGGATAGGGCCATCAGTGCACTTACTTTTTTCATGTTGTTGTTCATCAATATTCATCCCTTCTAATCTGTGTACTGACGCGGTAAAATATTCCTTAGGGCCGCGCTTCAAGTTAATAGACGGGACAAATCGTCTAAGTGTTGCAGTTGAAATGCAATGAATGTAAGCGGTAGGTTAGTTTAAATTAGAAATATCGCTTGTATTGCAGGTTATCCGCAGCAGGATCAGGTTAATTTCAGGTAAGTGGCCAAACCTTTGTCCTATTTCACATTCAAGTACGAGGAGGAACGGATTAGATGAGTGATATGTTGGTAGCGCTCTATCGTTTGCCGGAGCAAGAGAGTGGACTGAGAGCGTTGGAGGAATCCTCCATTGTGATTCGAAGAGCCATTGCCCCAGAGAAACAGCTTGTACTGGATTGGGTGAGGTCACACTTTAGTCAGGCTTGGGTGGATGAATGTGAGGTCGCTTTTGCGCGTCAGCCGGTGTCCTGTTATATTGCGGTTGAGCATGGGAAAATGATTGGATTTGCCTGTTACGAAGCGACATGTCGCAACTTCTTTGGACCGACCGGTGTGAGCCAGGATGCACGGGGCAAAGGTGTAGGCACGGCCTTGTTACTGGCCTGTATGCATGCGATGAAGGCGGACGGTTACGGGTATGCGATTATCGGATCAGCGGGACCTGTGGATTTCTATGCCCGGACGCTGGGTGCCGTGAAGATTGAAAATTCAACGCCGGGTATTTACGAAGGCATGCTGCGGGCAGACTAGACAATAATGATGTTGTGGAAGCTGTGGAAAAGGAAGGGAGGACGATGATGAGCACGAAACAAATGTTGCACATCGGAATGATCGGTACGGGATCAATATCGGATCTTCATATGAGGTGTTATGCCAAAAACGAGGATGCCGTCATCTATGCGATCTGCGATCTGAACGAAGAACGGGCTAAAGCTGCGGCACAGAAGTATGATGCTCAATCCGTGTACACCGATTATCGGGAGATGCTGGAGGACCCACATGTGGATGCTGTCAGTATCTGTACCTGGAATAATACACATGCGGAATTTGCCATTGCTGCATTGGAGGCAGGCAAGCATGTGTTGCTGGAGAAACCGGTCGCAACCAATGTGGAAGATGCGCTCCGGATTGAAGAAGCGGTGAAGAAGAGTGGACGTACCTTTATCGTTGGATTTGTGCGGCGTTATGATAACAATATGCAGATGATGCGCAGATTCATTGATGCCGGGGAGTTTGGTGAACTGTATTATGCCAAAGCTTCCATTCTACGGCGACACGGCAATCCGGGCGGTTGGTTTGCTGACAAAAGCCGTTCCGGCGGCGGCCCTCTGATTGACCTGGGCGTACATATTATCGACCAATGTTGGTACCTCATGGGCAGGCCGAAACCTGTTACGGTCAGTGGTAATACGTATCGGAAGTTGGGCAATCGTGCCCATATCGAACATCTTTCTTTTTACAAAGCAGCCGACTACAGCGCAGCTGTGAATGACGTAGAAGATATGGCGAATGCACTTATTCGGTTTGAAAACGGGGCTTCGCTGGCGGTGGATGTGAGCTTTACCCTGCATGCACGCGGAGATGAATCTTCGGTGAAATTATACGGCGAGCGTGGTGGGTTCGAACTGGAGCCGGAGACACTGATCGTCACGGAGAAAAATAACACCATCCTGAATATTGAACCCCAGACGGACAATACGGGTCTCCATATTCATAGTGCATTCCAGAACCAGATTGACCACTTTGTGGATTGCTGCCTGAACGGTACAGAGCCGATCAGCCCAATTGCGGATGGTGTGGCTTCCACGCGCATGTTGTGCGGAATCTACGAATCCGCTGAGAAAGGGCAGGAGATTCGTCTGGATTGAGTTCGTTTTACATGGCAGTTGTCCTTCGGCATATTAAAAAGCATGCGTCTTCCGCGTGATCTGCGGTTACGCATGCTTTTTGGCATCAGGTCATTTATTCAGTGGTGAATTCTCGTATCCAGGGTCATCATAATCCGTATCCTGCAGCCTTGGAAGCACGTTCATGCTCTCAATCGCCTGCCGGGAGTCCGGCGTGCCATGGTCATACAGAAAGGTGTACAGCAAGGTCATGCCATCCGAAAATTGCTCTGTTGCCTCATCGTGGTCTGCTGATTTGTAGGGTACCGGAGCCCGTTGCAATGTATAGGCATCGTCATCCTCCAGCACCTTCATCAGATCTTTCAATCGGCCCAACTGTTCGTCATCCACCAACACCTCAAAGGGTGTAGATTCGTTCTTTGTTTGCTCAATAAGATTATGTGTTACCGATACATACAGATGTTGTTTGCCGTCCTGCATATTCCAACCCCCATTCTGAAATGGAAAAAAGACGCTTCTACTGTTAATAAACAGCAAAAAGCGCCCTGAAACGAGCTACTATGCTCGTGTGTTATTTACTCATCCACATGTTCAGTCACATATGACCAGCCATTACCTTTTCCTTTGAGTTATTTCCCAAATCTCCCCGTTACAGGAACCTGGCGGGTACCGGCCTCCATTGATCCTGAACACAGGGGACAGGCGGGAGGGCCCGATGAAGCTTTCTTGTTTGTTTTTGAAGAAGGCACAGCCGGCTTCTGTCTTAGCCACGCTTTACAGGTGGATGAACTGCACTTCCATACCGCAACGGTCTCCGTACGCTCAGCATTACCTGAACCTGAAGTGTGCGACTGCGAACTGGAGGAACTCGCAGCTGTCTGACTCACACCCGGAGTGCTGAATGCCTTATGGTTGCGAATTTCACCACTGCCACGCCGTTCACCGAGGCGATCCTCATCACGTTCGTTGTGGACCTCGTAGTCTCGACGGTCACTGTGGCTGATGGCACGACGCTGTGCCACATCCCGACCTTCGGAACGGGCACCTGAGCCGGACGAGCGGGCATACTGTCCGTTGCCTTTACCATATGAAGCCTGACTGCTCGTCCGGCTCTCCTCACGAGGTTTGCGTTTGTCCGGTACTTCCATGCCGAAGGCTTCAAGCAGGAAACGGGACACATCCGCTGGTTTTCCGTGATGGCTCGCCGGTGAGGTGACATACAAGTACTGCTTGGCCCGTGTGATGGCAACGTAGGCGAGCCTGCGTTCTTCCTCCAGCGCCATGTCCAGTTCGGCATCTGTCTGCTGCACAGCAAGCGCAGCTTTCTGATCCTCAGGAATATCCTGACGCAGTGCGGTACTGTGAGGCACAATGCCTTCACTGGCTCCGATCCAGTACACACAAGGGAACTCCAGTCCTTTGGCCCGGTGAATGGTCATCAGCTGTACCGCGTCACTATCCTGCGCACGACGCAAAGATTCCATCTCACGGTGTCTGCGGGACAGCTCATCCGCGAATTGGATGAACTCTTCTACCGTTTCGAATTTTTTGACAGCAGCTTCGAATTCATCCAGAGTTTCCAGCATCGTTTCCTTATAGTGGGTGAAGATGCTGGGATCACCACTTTCCATATACTTGTCGTAGAACTGCCTGCGCATCTCCTGAATGGCGATGATGGGTTTTAGTTTGTGCAGTGATTTGATCAGTTTGATGCGTTCTTTGACCTGTTCCTGCTGAAATGGTTTCAGCTTTTCCCATTTCACCAGATGGATGAGCGGATATTTCTTCGCCTGTTGTTGTTCACAACGCTGTATCCATTCCAGACCCGCATCGCGTGAGACGTAGAGCGGACCCAGTGCACTTGGAAGAGCATCCATGGCTCGTGGGTCAAGGGACAGACGCAGATGATCCATCAGGGGTCTGATGAGAGACTGGTCATAGAACACCGGAGAAGCACCATGCTGTACAAAAGGTACATCTTTCAGCACAAGCTGCTCGAATACAGCCCGGCTGCTGCTGGCTGTCCGGTGAAGAATCGCAATATCGCGATAGGTGTGTTGTCCTTCTTCAACCTGCTGGCACAGCTGGTTTACGACCCACGCTGCTTCTTCCTCCGCATTGGAGGGTGTAGCGAAACGGGGGGCATCGCCGCGGTTTCCAGCGGCACGTAGCCGTTTGTCACGTCTGCGTTTATTGCGGGCGACCAGTTCACTTCCGAGTCCCAGAATGCGTGCATCACTACGATAATTGATATCCAGCGTCACAATGCGTGCACCGGGGTATACTTTATCGAATTCCAAAATTGATTCCTGGCGTGCGCCATTAAAGGTATAGATCGTCTGGTCATCGTCTCCCACAACCATCAGATTGCGGTGAGCGGAAGCCAGTTTTTGCACAATTTCATACTGCAGATGGTTGGTATCCTGGAACTCATCCACCATAATGTACTGGAAACGCTTCTGAAGCGGCCCCAGAACAGCAGGATCACGAAGTAGCGCGGCTGCCCGCAGTAAAATATCATCAAAATCCATTTTGCCGCGATCCTGCTTCCAGGCTTCGTAACCAAGCAGAACACGCTTGGCATCGCGTTCTTCCTGCGATTTTTCAGGCAAGTCGGTTGTTTCCGATCCTTGCATCTTCCATGCGGACAGCATGGCCAGCAGACTTTCAGGCTGGAAGGCTTCACTCATGCCATTTTGGCGAAGAAGCATCTTCAGCACCGTATGCTGGGCTCGTGACTCGCCAAAGATCTCTTCCTGCACACCGTAATGACGCAATAATGTCAGCGCAAAAGAGTGGAAGGTGCGAGCCTGTACGGCTCTCGCGGCTGCCGGACGTATGCCTGGCAATGCGGCGATCCGGTCTTTCATCTCGGTGGCGGCCTTGTTCGTGAACGTCACCAGCAGGATACTGCCTGCATGTACGCCACTGACCTCTATGAGGTAGCCGGCTCTTGCAGCCAGTACAGTTGTTTTGCCACAACCGGCTCCGGCGAGCGTCAGAATCGGTCCTCTGCCGTGACGGACTGCCGAGATTTGTGGTGCGTTTAACTTGATGCCTGCCTCTTCCAGAGAACGAAAATAAAAGGCATCCTGTTGATCATTACCCACGAGTTGCCGACTGGTCTCCAGCGGAGCAGACGGGGACTGGGGCAGGGACGCCGCCGGGGTAACCCCGAGCGGACGGGGGTAGAACGTTGAGTTCGGACTTAACATGTTTCATCCACCTCTGTATGCATTCAGGGATAGGACTATCCCGGCTAAAAGTAAACCATTTGCCCTTTTCACAATCGCATTGTAAATTGGTATGATAGAGTTAGTCGCCTAATCAGGCGGTTAAGTAGGGCCAAAGCTTCATTATACCCGAACATATGGTCTTGACGAAAGCCCCCGATTTCATCCAGTATCGGTATAAAACGGGCACCTGCACGAGATTACGCAACTTTTTGGCATGATATCGTATAAGTTATATGCCTGAGCATTTTGCATGAAGGATGTAATATGCTAATTTACTACTAAATAGAAATGATAATATTGGTTTTGACGGGACAGAGGAGGAATGGTCATGAAACTGCTTCAGCGCATCAAAGACGGAGCGAACAAAGCAACAGAGCGTGCCCAACACGCCGTTGAGATTGGGAAACTGAACAACCAGATTGTGGGCTTGCAACAGGAACAGGAAGTCCATTTTACAGATATGGGTCGCATCTTCTATGAGGGTTATCGGGCACAGGATATGACGCGTGCAGAAAAAGAGATGGTGGATCTGTCGCAGCTCTGCGACGAATTGCAGGACGAGATTGATGGTCTGCGCAACAAGATTGCACAACTCAAGAACGAACGGTTGTGCGAGTGTGGACACGTCGCTTCCCTGGATGCCAACTTCTGCCCTAAATGCGGACGCAAGTTGGGTGAACTCAAGACAGCAGCGCCCAAAGTAGCAGCAGCAGGAGTTGCAGGAGCCACCACAGCCGCAAGACAGGAGGCAGCTGTAGCTCAGACCCCAACTCCAGAGCCGGACTTCTACGATGCGCCACCTGAGTTGGAACTGGAGGAAGACGAGCCGTACCATACGGTCATTCCGTCCATAGCGGATCTGGAAACGGAATCGGAATATAACAGTACGGAATTTACCCAGGAAGAAAAGGAAGCGTTTGATGCCGAGTGGGAACGTCGCAGAGATGAAGAGATGCAACGGGAACGTGAGCGTCAGCAGGAACTGGACGAACGCATCCGCTACTGGAAAGAAAACAACCCGATCGTGAATACGGTGGACGTACAGACCGAAGTGTCACGTGAAATGGTGAATTGTCAGATTTGTGCAGCCGAGCTACCCAAAGGGTCGAAGTGGTGCCCGCGCTGTGGTGCCGAACAGATCTGATCTGATGCAGTAGAAGCACTGCCGCATCAGTGTGAGGCAGTGCGGGTTGCTGACAGCATGGGGGGACGGGAATATGGACCAACTGCTGCATCATTTGCGTCATCTCGGATTTACCGAGATGGAATCTAAAATTATGGTGGAACTCGCTCGTCAGGGATCAGCCTCGGGATATGAGGTTGCGAAGCGGCTGGGCGTGTCCCGTTCCAATGTATATGCGACCCTGCAACGGCTGGAGCAGCGTGGGTTCTTGCGGTGTAGTCCGGGGGAACCAGCGAAGTATAGTGTGCTGAAGCCGGAGGAGATGACACGTATGATCTCCGATCAAATGCGTACCTCGCTGGATTATGTCCAGAGCAGCATGCCCAAGAGTGAACCGGAGAAGCCTGTCTTCTATAACGTCGAAGGTGACAAAAATGTGTTTGAGAATCTGAGCCGTGAATTGGCCGAGGCTCAGCATGAGATTGTCGTAGACGTTTGGCGTGAAGAAGCAGAGTTGCTACGTAATGACTTACAGCAGGCTGAAGCTCGGGGTGTGCGGCTGTTATGGTCGTGTGATGGTGGCGAAGGCATGCTTGATCAGCCTGTCCCTTGGCCGGGTTTGCCTATGTATGGTACAGGTAATGGTCGGAAATTTTCCCTGGTGGTCGATCGCCGCTGGTGCATGTTAGGCATGCGCGGTGAATCATGCGCCACACAGGCACTAGTTACGGAGCATCCGGTAATGACCGGGCTGCTGCTGAATCATTTTGCTCAAGAGCTGGTGTTGTACGAATTGGAACAGGATATGGGGGAGGAACTGGAGTCCCGCTATGGGCACCGGTACGAAGAGCTCTCTGCGCGTTATTGGTCTTCTCCTTCAGGAGAGGTTGACCAGAGCTAGACAGATCGGCGACTAATTCACCTCTGATGGAGTGAACATGCCAGCACATAGGTACCTATCTTGACGAAACGAATACGTGTGTACATAAAGCAGGCGCTGCCCGAAGGCAGACGCCTGTTTGTGCTGGTTTGAGATATGACAGTGATGTTCGTCACAGCATCTGTTCCTAGTCAAGTCGATAGTAAAGGTATGAAGTTATGCTATTTTTGAGAAAATGAAGCTATGAACATTCGATTGAACTGGATCGGGTTGAACAGGATTGTACACGATCATTCTTTGGGCACGTGATACAGAGCTTCCAGCACGTCCGTATAATAAGCTGTACCATGGGGTACGAATTCCGTTGCCCGAATCTCGCGAACGATACGTTCCGGTTCATCAGCTGCATGATCACTGCTTGACGGGTCCTTATGACCGATGGAATGTGGCGGTGATATCAACGGCTGAGTCTGAACTCCGGTAGCTTGAATGACTTCGATCTCATTACGAAACAAAGCGAGTAGATCATCCAGCGGCACTTCATACAGGCTATCCACCTCGCTAGGCTGCAGAACGTAGGCTTCGAGCGGCTGGTTCAGACATAATCCATAGACGGCGCTGAATTCCCGATCTATGAATGGGACACCACGCACCTCTCCTTGGAGCTGCTGTGTAGCCGTGAGTAGATAGGTTAGTGCCTCGAATGGAGTATAAACACCCAGTTCTTCCTCCAGCTCACGACTGGCGTCTTGCAGTTGTTCACCTGCGGTAAGATGACCTGCTGCTGTAATGTCGTAACATCCGGGGAAGGTATCCTTAATATCACGCCGCCGCTGAAAAAGGACCCGTCGCTGCTCGCCTTCGTCACGCACGATCCAGCAGTGGAATGAACGGTGCCAATATCCTTTGGCATGGACCTCGCTGCGGAGTGAAGTGCCGATCCAATTTTGCTGATCGTCATAAATGTCGAAACGTTCTGGGGTCATGAAACGTATCTCCTTATATAGCAGATTTTAAAGTTCAAAATTTCACAAAGTATGTTTTAAACGAAAGGGGAACCATCGTATGGAATGCATTGTACACTTTCAGGTGATTTATCCGCAACCTCAGGAACGTAAAAGTCTTAGAGGACTTATATTTGTAGGGCAAGGTCAGGAACCGGCTAACAGTCAGTTAAGCAGCATGTTTAAGGATATGGGATTTAATGTACGTTTGGAAGATGAGGCCCAGTTGTTGTTCAAGCCAGTGGATGCTTCGGCCAACTTTGAATATATTCGTGTGACAGAGCTTGATACTGGGGAAGAAGTTTACAAAGAAGATAAAGATCTGAAGTCGATCCTGGAGCATTTGCTGCCACGCCGTTTCTAATTCATGAGCATGGCCGCAAATGAAATTCATGGGGGAGCATATGTAATACATGTATGATAGGCACAAAAAAGGCCCCACCTTTACGGTGGAACCTTCAAACCTTTAAGCTACGCAACCCATAGTTAATGAAGCCCATATGGCTAGCTTTTCATACATAAACCCTAGCAAGTAAGAGGTTGTCCCCCACATCAGGATTTATCCGTAATTCAACTCGGTGCGTCTTTAAACGTTCATTGTAATTATGCTAGAGCGCCGGTGCCTTCAGCTTCGAGCTCTGAAGTACAGTGCGAGCAGCGGGTAGCTGCGGCTGGAATTTCCGATAGGCAATACTTGCAAGCCTTGGTCGTTTTTTGCGGCTCGGGCTTTTTGTGTTCTTTGCTTTTCAGATAGTTAATGCCCTTCACAAGCATGAAGATACAGAACGCAACGATAAGAAAATCAATCATGACGTTGATGAACTGTCCATAAGCAATCACGGTAGCCCCAGCTTCGTTGGCTTGAGCGAGGGTGGTGATGTCCTGTCCGTTTGCTGTTTTGATATCCCGGTCCAGGTTGATGATTTTCTGACTGAAGTCGATTCCACCCATCAGTTTTCCAACCGGGGGCATGATGATATCATTCACAAGGGATGTGACGATTTTACCAAAAGCAGCCCCGATAATGACACCGACCGCCAGATCGATGACGTTGCCGCGGACGGCAAATTCCTTGAATTCGTTAAGTACGCCTTTCATGTTTACATATCTCCTTTGATCATTCGATTCAAAATCTAGGCCGCGTTTCCATCCATTCTCCGTTCAGATCCGCGCTTCCGTTCTCATATTGTACATAAAAAATAGATTCCAATCACCCCCTGTTTGCAAATTAAGACAAGTTTCCGCAACTTCCATGAAAATACTTCTTTATTTCACGGCGTCGATTCGGTATACTTCTAACATTGTCAGTTATGTTTAACCTTTTACATTCAGGTTCGCGATCATACATTGTAACGAATCATGGAGCCAAAAAATTAAATATGCCGTTACTCGTATATGTGCAGGAATAGGCCTGCATGTCTCTACCTGATCACCGGAATGATCGGACTACGGGAAAGATGTTGCAATGTTTTGTAGGGTTGGCATGAGATCATTCTCAGACAGTTTGACTGAAGAGCAGGTTCAAGTGGCTTTTATCTGTTTCTGATTACACTGTTTGAGGTTTCTCACAGCAGGATTGAACTCCTGTCATTCTGTCCAACCAGTACACTTGCAGCATCCATACGGCTTGTCCATATACGTACAAGTCCGTCTTTCCCGTCTCCGGTTATTCCGCAGCGTGTGAAAAGGCGGGCTTTTTGCTTTTTTACCATGCGATTGGAAGAGCATGTGAGCTTCTGTGCGGAGGGCATTCAGGGGGAAGAATTACAATGCAATTGTTAAAAGACAAGGTGAGACAGGAAGGTATTGTCCTGTCCGAGCAAGTACTCAAAGTGGATTCATTCCTGAACCACCAGATGGACCCGGTTTTGATGAAGGAAGTAGGTAAAGAATTCATTCGCCGCTTTGAAGGCGAGAATATTACTCGCGTGCTGACGATTGAGTCGTCAGGGATCGCCCCAGGTATCATGACTGCGTTGGAGCTGAACGTGCCGCTGATCTTTGCACGGAAGCAGAAGTCCCTCACACTGACGGAAGACATTCTGGTAGAGAAGGTCTACTCCTTCACGAAGCAGGAGACCAATGAAATTACCGTTGCCAAGAAGTTCATGAAGCCTGGTGATCGCGTGCTGATCATTGATGATTTTCTGGCGAATGGCGAAGCAGCATTTGGTCTGGCTCGCATTGTGGAGCAGGTTGGAGCTGAAGTGGTGGGTATCGGTATTGTGATTGAAAAAGCATTCCAGCCGGGAGGTCGCTTGCTGAAAGAAGCAGGATACCGTGTGGAATCATTGGTTCGCATCGGGGCACTGTCGGATGGACAGGTTACATTTGCGGACGAGGAGGGCACGAACTAATATGGCACGCGAACGTATCTTTCAACGGCATCGGCATCCAATCAAAACGTTCTCCCTCGGACTACAGCATGTGCTTGCGATGTATGCAGGAGCTGTTGTCGTTCCATTGATCGTCAGTAACGCATTGGGTTTTACACAGGAACAACTAACCTATCTCATTGCCATTGACTTGCTCGCATGTGGTGTGGCTACACTGCTTCAGGTATGGGGAAATAAATATTTCGGCGTAGGGCTGCCTGTCATGCTCGGCTGTGCATTTCAGGCTGTGTCTCCGATGATCCTAATCGGGATGAACAGTGGAGTATCTGCCATTTACGGAGCGATTATTGCCTCAGGGCTGTTCGTATTGATCTTCTCCGGAATCTTTGGGAAGCTTATTCGGCTCTTTCCACCAGTGGTTACGGGTTCGGTGGTTACGATCATCGGTTTAACCTTGATTCCGGTTGCTTTCCACGATCTGGGCGGCGGTCAGGGATCAGAAGATTTTGGCAGCGGAGTTAATCTCATGCTCGGTTTTGGCGTGCTGCTCTTTATCATTCTAATGACTCGTTTTACAACCGGTTTTATCCGTTCCATCTCAGTATTGATTGGTCTGCTTGTAGGTACGATTGCGGCAGGGTTTATGGGCGAGGTTAATTTTGCTCCTATCCGCGATGCAAGTTGGTTCCACGTTGTTCAGCCGTTTTACTTCGGCAGACCGACATTTGAGATTGTACCGATCCTGACGATGATTCTGGTGGCGATTGTCAGCGTGGCCGAGTCCACAGGTGTATTTATGGCTCTGGGCAAAATTCTGGACAAGGACCTGTCGTCCAAGGATCTGGCGCGCGGTTATCGCGCAGAGGGTCTAGCCATTGTGTTAGGCGGGATTTTCAACTCGTTCCCGTATACAACGTATTCGCAAAATGTAGGACTTGTACAGATGACACGTGTGAAGACACGTGATGTCATTGTAGTAGCTGGTGGAATCCTGGTGGTCATTGGATTTGTACCAAAAATTGCAGCCCTCGCACAGCTCGTTCCAGGGGCAGTACTTGGCGGAGCCATGGTGGCCTTGTTTGGCATGGTGGTATCATCAGGCATTCGGATTATCGGCAGTCAGGTTGATCTGAACCGACATGAAAATCTGTTTGTCATCGCTTGTTCTGTAGGTATGGGGCTTGGGGTTACCGTTGTACCTGAGTTGTTCGCAGGTGCACCGGCCTGGGCTCAGATTATGCTCGGTAATGGTATCATTGCAGGCAGCTTCACGGCGATCTTCATGAACCTGCTGTTTAATGGTCTGGGTACCAAGGAAACGGCTGCCAAGATGGCTGAACAACAGGCAGATGCCATCCTTGGAGAGACGGGCAAGTCAGCTTAAATAGCCGAATTAGGCTAGGATTATTATCCAGCAGTATTGTTATGTTAACTGTTATAAATAGACGATTCACAAGATAAATAATGAATCAGGTTAATCATGGTGATATACAGCATGAATGGTTTATGACATACATCGTTTATGCTATGAATATTCAATCCCATGAATAAATGAAAGAGACACTTTTATATGTGAAACACCGAAGATACAGACTCAGCAGAGTCGTGTTTTCGGTGTTTTTTTGCTTTGTTTATCATCAGCATAGCGTCCAATGTGCTGCTGTACAGGAACAATACAGGAACAAGACCTTATGCCGGATGTAAGAAGTTATTCACCTAATTCGATGGCAAGCCATGTTGTATGAAGGATAGACTGTTATCATGCATGGGGATATACACCAAAGAGATAAGCGATCCAATCGCTTTTTGATTACATAACAATAATTTCACTGGGAGGAACGATGAATTATCAACCTGTATTAAAACAAGATCGAATGAAGTTTCTGGATTTGTTTCGAGGGTTTTCCTTGATAGGCCTACCATTCGTAAATGTATTGGCATTGTGGGTTATGTTGAAGCCGGATACTCGTGTAGATTTTTGGATCCAACGAGCATTATATTTTTTGGTGGAGGCACGTTTTTACGATATCTTCTGTTTTTTATTTGGCCTTGGATTTTATCTTTTTCTAAGCCGGTCAGCTCCCAAAGGTCATACCAAGCTGTTTCTCTATATCCGCAGGATGCTTATTTTATTAGCGCTGGGATATATTCATCAACAGTATCAGGCTGGAGAAGCTTTATTTCTTTATGCTATCATAGGGCTGATTGTCATTCCGTTATATTGGGCACCTCGAACTGTGAATTTGGTGATCGGTGTGGTGGGATTTATTGCAGCCGCCGCGATAGGTGTCAAAATGCTAACGATTCCTTTTTTAATTATACTGGGATTGTCAGCAGGTCAATATCAACTGATGGAGAAGATCCAGAAAGGACTCCCGTATCTGGGCAGAATCTGGTTCATTTCATTCATCGCTTCTACGGTGGGGATCGGTATCATGTGGTGGGTTGCTCCTCCGGATGCGATGAGTCCGTTTCTATACGAAGTGATTGGTGCGAGCCTGCCTGTTGCTGAGCAAGCCAATATGGATGCTGCTTTTCGATTAGAACATATCGGTGTGGCAATTGGTCCGGTGGTATCCATCTTTTATCTAAGTACATTACTGAGATTGAACCAGAACATGACCTTTTCCAAAATGTTAAGTCCCCTGCATGCATTCGGACGAATGGCCCTGACCAATTATATTGCACAGACCATCATTTTGTTAGTGGTATACCAACTCATATTTGCAGATGCTGCTGTGTCGTATACGGTGTCTACCCTTGTGTGCATTGGCATGGTTATTGTACAAGTCATCGCGAGTAATCTGTGGATGCGCTGGTTCCAGTATGGGCCGCTGGAATGGGTATGGAGATGTGGTACTTATCTAAGTTTCATTCCGATCCGTAAAAAGCATTCTGAGCCACGTGTTCATGATACGGGGGTGAGAGGTTGACTCGTTTCCCTCGTTATAATCAAAGACGATCCACATCCGGTTGAACGGAAATGGATCGTCTTTTCTTTTTGGAACACGTATACCTTCTGCCTGAAGTTACAGATGACGCAGCTGTTTTTCTGCAAAATCGCCAACCCACGGTAGCTTCAACCATTTCCCCTGCAGGCTGGAAACGACCATAATAAGCCAGACCACTACACCAAGCAGGGATAACAGCGATGCCACCAGTGGTCCGAACAACGGAAGGAAAGCCGATAATACATGCCCAACCATAATGATGCCAAAGACCGTTACAGATTGCAGCGCATGAAATAACACGAACCGGCTCCGCTTCTCCACAGCGAGAAAGACAATCCCACCTACAAAGGTAAACAGATAACAAAGCATGCCGGCAATATTTTCATCCAGACCGCTAGACGATTTCATGGGGGACATCGGTCCAGCCTCCTTTGACCTTTTTAACTAGGTTATGAGAGAGGTGGACAGAACTGAACCGATGAATTTATTTGCCTGTGACGGATGGGGATCAACACATAGGAAAAAGAAAACAGGGGTAGAACAAGCCATTGTACAGCTTACTCTGCCCCTGTTATCGTTTACGATTAAACGTTGCTTTAAACGAAATCGTTATCCGCCCTCGATCTGTCTGCGAGGGTTTGTAATCTTGCCCATTTTATCGGTGTCGTTTTCTTTGGGAACCAACCGCTCATCGGTTCTTCCTTCGTGATGATTATCATATGCATATTCGGTCAGTTTCCATTCCGACTTGCCAAGAACGGGATCGGCCGGGAAATGTTGCCCCCGGTGCAGATGTTCCTCACGTCCGGCTTCATTGATGTAAACTCCGTCTACTTCCACCTTTTCATGAGAAAGGGGCAGCATATCTTGTTCTTTGCGGTCCATGAGACGACGCCTCCTTTGGATACCAGTAATTTAACTGTATGGGTTGTCCGTGATAATATCCCCCGAATAGTTCGGTGTTATGCTGGATATATTAATTCCGTATAGAATGGTGGCAATCTTAACATATGATTCGGAATTAAACTTTTTGGGCATGAAAACCGTTATATTTATTAGAGGAAATCGTCAAGTCGTAAGATACTTCCGAATATGCTACAATAAGATTATGATTCATTCCGAATCATATCGGGTATTTATAGTGTCAGGTACTTGCTTTCTAGCGAGGTTCCCGACCTAAAGCTTGCTTTAAGCCGCGCACACAACTTCATGGATGGCATTTAAGACTTATTCGGCATTCTCTAAACGGAGCATTCACTTTCAACGTTTTGGGAGGGAATTACAATGGCAACGAAAGGTCACAATGAGGTCAAAGAAAGTTTGAGGGAAATGACTCGGATTTTCCGTCCTAAGGATCCAAAAAAATTCGTGAAGGAGTACGTGAGAAAATACCGGATTACGGGTGGATATGAGGAAGAATTGACTTCTGTGGTTGAGCATGAGCTTGTCAAGATGGATTCTTCCGTGTCCTGAAACAACACACAACTCTGATTATACTGTTCCGATAATGAATAGAACCGTCTCTCGGGCGTTAAGCTCCGGAAGGCGGTTTTTTTTGCGTTCCTGCTGCATATATATGGTAGTACACCTACAGCGGGAAGGATGAATGCATGTGGACCCTATTTTGAAAACCAAAGAAGAGATTGGCTACATGCGGGAAGCAGGAAGAATTTTGTGGAGCTGTCACCAGCATATTGAGCAGTGGATGGTCCCTGGTATCACGACAGCAGCGATTAATGAGCGGGTGGAAGAGTTTCTGGCAGCACGAGGAGCCACACCGGAGCAAAAAGGGTATAAAGGATATCCTTACGCGACGTGTGCCTCTGTTAATGAAGTGGTCTGCCACGGATTTCCTGGGGAAGAGGAGTTGGCGAGCGGGGATGTAGTGACCATCGATATGGTGGTGAACAAAGACGGCTGGCTTGCTGACTCGGCCTGGACATATGGAATTGGTGAAACAAGCAGATCCATTCGCAAGCTGATGAGGCGCACGGAGAAGGCACTTGAGCGGGCGATTGCCCAGGCAGTTCCAGGGAATACACTCGGAGATATTGGAAGTGCCATTGAACGAACAGCCAGATTGTATCGGTACGGAATTGTGAAGCCTCTCATTGGTCATGGGATTGGTCAATATATTCATGAACCCCCAAATGTGTTGCCTTATGGCAAACGCAGAACGGGCACGATGCTCACGGAGGGTATGGTTATTACGATTGAACCAATCTTTACAAAAGGCAGTTCTGGGGCCGTTGTGTGGGATGACGATGGATGGACGGTAAGGACGGTAGATGGCAGCTGGGGGGTCCAGTATGAGCATACGGTTGCGATTACTGGGAATGGCCCCTTGATTCTGACCGATGGCACGTGAGATGAAATCAGAGAAGAAGAGGACTTGAGTTGAACTTTCTCCCAAATGCTCCATGCTGTTTTGAGCTTGAAGATAGCGGTATGGAGCGATAGGCATGTCTTCTGAATGGATATGGAAGAGGTTTTCCATAAATTCTGATCTTTCTTTTGCATAATAGCACATGTTTTCAATGTGAGAAAAATCACCAATAAATCGAGTTTTATCACCGAAATTTGGCAAAAATTTTCAAATGTAGAGTGTAATACTTTTAACTGAAATCGTTTGCAAATCAAGTTGTAGAGCGGTTTTTTACATAAAGTGAACAATTTGTGAACATGTGTCCAAAGATTGACAAAATCATACCCTCAACTTATATTTAATAAGTGATTGAAGCATATAGAATGAATTGGAAGAATGCGCAGACATGCCCTGAGCAGGAAATCACGGGAGTACTGGAAGCGTTATTTTTCTAAGCGTTCTGTATGATGAAGAGGATTATGCGTATCGTGCTGAAACGTACCTTTTGTTGCCTTTCTACCGAACGACAACGGTAATCTACGAAAACGTAAAAAAGTGGGGTAGATCAATGATGAAACAGTGGCAGGTTGCAAAGCGAATTCTCCCCTTGCTGGCGGTGTTCTCTTTGCTGCTATCCGCATGCGGGCGGGAAGACTTGTCGGTAATGAAACCTCAGGGTCCTGTAGCGCAAGGCCAATATGATCTGATGAAGTTATCCATCGCGATTATGATCGTGGTGCTCATCATTGTATTTGCCATAGCGGCCTATGTTCTGATCCGGTTTCGTAGACGAGCCGGGCAGACTGAGATGCCCGAACAGGTTGAAGGTAATTTCAAGCTGGAAGTAATCTGGACAGCCATTCCGTTATTGCTGGTTATTGTTCTGGCAGTACCGACGGTCCAAACGATTTTTGCCCAAGGCGAAGATCTGTCCAATGACAAAAATGCACTTAAGGTCCAAGTCACCTCGCATCAGTACTGGTGGGAATTCACTTATCCTCAATATGACGTAACCACCGCTCAAGATCTCATCATCCCGACCGGAACAAAAATTGCATTCGAATTAAAAACCGCTGACGTGCTTCACTCCTTCTGGGTGCCGTCACTTGCGGGCAAAATGGACACAAACCCGGATGGAACACTTAACAAGTTCAGTTTCTCTGCACCGAATGAAGGCGTTTACCGTGGTAAATGTGCCGAATTATGTGGCAGATCGCATGCTTTTATGGAGTTTAAGGTAAAAGCAGTGAGTCAGGAATCCTTTGACAGATGGGTGAACCAGATGAAAGCACCTGCAGTCCTTCCTGAAGACACTCAATTGGCCGAAAAGTTCAAAACAAACTGCCTTTCTTGCCACGCTGTTGGTGATCAAGGTGGACCGGTTGCACCTAACCTGACGGGAATTGGCGGCAAGGAATCTGTCGCAGGCATTTTGCTGAATTCTCGCGAGGGACAGGAAGAAGGTAATCCGGTACTGGATAACATGAAAGAATGGCTCCATGATCCACAATCCGTGAAGCCGGGCAATACCATGCCGAATCCCAAAGATCTTGGGTTGACGGATGAAGAAATCGACGGAATTGCCGAATATCTGGCCAACTACAAATTGGACTATGAATAGAACAGCAAGGACGAAGAAGGGGGTACACAACCTTGGCTCATGCGCATAGCGTCAAGAGGTACAGGGGCTTGATGGATTGGATCACCACCGTCGATCACAAAAAAATCGCCATTCTCTATTTGGTTGCGGGTGGATTTTTCTTTGGAATCGGCGGCATTGAAGCCATTTTGATTCGGATTCAACTGATGAAGCCTATGAATGATTTTGTATCGGCACAGGTCTTCAACGAATTGATTACAATGCATGGAACAACGATGATTTTCCTTGGTGTCATGCCACTTATTTTTGCCATTATGAATGCTGTCGTGCCTTTGCAGATCGGGGCACGGGACGTTGCTTTCCCGTTTCTTAACGCGCTGGGTTTCTGGACATTCCTCTTTGGTGGATTGTTGCTGAACCTGAGCTGGGTTATGGGCGGAGCACCGGATGCGGGCTGGACCTCATATACTCCGCTTTCGGGCAGTGAGTACAGTGGAACGCATGGTGTGGATTTCTACACCATTGGCCTTCAGATCGCGGGTCTGGGAACGCTCATCGGGGGCATTAACTTTCTCGCAACGATTATTACAATGCGTGCTCCAGGCATGTCCTACATGCGGATGCCGATGTTTACATGGACGACATTTATTACATCTGCCATTATCCTTTTTGCTTTTCCTGCCATCACGGTAGGGCTTGTACTTTTGACGTTTGACCGTATACTGGGAGCGAATTTCTTCGATGTAGCAGGTGGCGGTAACCCGGTACTCTGGCAGCACATCTTCTGGATCTTCGGGCACCCGGAAGTATACATTCTGATTTTGCCGGCATTTGGTATTATCTCGGAGGTTATTCCGACCTTCTCGCGTAAACGCTTGTTCGGATACAGCTCCATGGTATTTGCCACCATCCTGATTGCCTTTCTGGGCTTCATGGTATGGGCGCATCACATGTTTACAACAGGTCTGGGTAATGTAGCCAACGCGCTTTTCTCCATCTCCACGATGTTGATTGCCGTACCTACCGGGATCAAAATCTTTAACTGGCTCTTTACGATGTGGGGTGGACAGATCCGCTTTACCGCGGCAAACCTGTTTGCTGTTGGATTCGTCCCAACCTTCGTTATGGGTGGTGTTACAGGCGTTATGCTGGCATCTGCTCCGGCAGACTTCCAGTTCCATGATACGTACTTTGTTGTAGCCCACTTCCACTACGTTATTGTAGGGGGACTCGTACTTGGATTGTTCTCGGGACTGCATTACTGGTGGCCGAAGATGTTCGGACGTATTCTCAGCGAAACACTGGGCAAATGGACGTTCTGGACATTTATGATCGGTTTCCAATTAACGTTCTTTGTACAGCATTTCCTCGGTCTGATGGGGATGCAGCGCCGGATCGTTACATACTTGCCGAATCAGGACTTTGACCTGCTCAATCTGGTCAGCTCCGTCGGTGCGTTTCTAATGGGTGTTGGGGTTATCATGTTCCTCGTGAACATCGTGATCACAATGAAAAAACCGGCTGGCGCGCCAAACGATCCGTGGGAAGACGGCCGTACACTGGAATGGTCTATTCCATCTCCGCCGCCGGAATATAATTTCAAGCAGACGCCGCTGGTACGCGGAATTGATGCATATTGGAAGGAAAAAATGGCAGGACATACGGAGATGACACCGGCAGAACCTGTAGGTTCGATTCATATGCCTTCAGCAACGCCGTTGCCGTTTGTAATGTCAGTAGGTATCTTTATCGCCGGACTTGGCTTGATGTTCAGCAATGATGAATTTGGTAATGCATTTATGAATGTCATTTTCAACAATTATATTGTAGTTATTATTGGTCTCGTAATCACATTCGGTGCAATGGCACTTCGTTCACTTTATGATGATCATGGCTGGCATATTGAACCGGAGGATCAGGATGAGAAGGGGGCTAGAACATGACAACCTCACATGCCGAACCGGTGAACGACAAATTGCCGCATGAACCGGAGAAAGCAACGCTGGAAGGCCGTAACAAGCTTATCGCCTTCTGGTTGTTCCTTGGCGGCGAGACGGTACTGTTCGGTACACTCTTTGCTACCTTCCTGGCTCTTCGTGGCCAAACTAATGATGGACCTACGGCGAATGAACTGTTCCACCTGCCACTTGTGGCCGCTGCAACGTTCATTCTCCTGGTCAGTAGTTTGACGAGTGTATTTGCGATTCAGGCCATGCATAAGGGCAAGCGAGATGCACTGGCGTTGTGGCTTGGCATCACGGTAGTACTGGGTATGGGATTTCTCGCACTGGAAATTTACGAGTTCTACGAGTATGTGAAACATAAAGAGTTTGGCATGACCACGAGTGCATTCAGTTCAGCATTCTATACACTGGTCGGGTTCCACGGAGCCCACGTTGCTTTTGGTATTGTGTGGATCGGAATCATTATCGGTCAGCTGTTCAAAAAAGGATTGACGGTCGTAACCGCACCTAAAGTATACGTCTCCGCAATGTACTGGCACTTTATTGACGTGGTATGGGTGTTCATCTTTACGGTCGTGTACCTGCTCGGAAAGGTGGGGTAGCACATGTCGGCACAGGATAAGACAGATCAACAGCCTGTGAAACACCGTCACCGGACGGAAGGGCCACAGAAACACGTCGTGGTGTTTATCTTCTCCATTATTCTTACGCTGATTGCGTTTGCGGCTGCTTCTGCCGGAGGGGTCAACACAACCTTTATCATTATTATTTTGCTCGTCATGGCTATTCTTCAAGTATTCGTTCAATTGGGTTATTGGATGCACTTGAAGGACAAAGGGCACTTGATGCCGATTCTGTTCATGGCCTTTGGCTTTTTCGTAGCCTTTACGTGCATCATTATGGCACTCTATTGGGTCTGGTGGTAAAAGAGATGGCGGCGGCGCAATGCCGCCGTCTTTTCCCCTTTTTGGCGAATGAATCTTCACAAAGTAATGAAGGCAACAACCAAATCAGGTCACGGGGAGGTTTCCCGTATGCTCGGGTTGCAATATTTTAGCTTCAATGATTTATGGAGTCCGCTTATACTGGCTTTATTTCTGATCATTGCTGCGGCTTATCTGGTGCTTGTGGGACCGTTAAGCGAGCAAATAAAGGATGCAGAACCTGCGACTGCTGCACAGAAAATCATGTTTATTACAGGGCTGTTTGTCCTGTATCTGGCTCAAGCTGGACCATTTAATCTGCTTGGTCACGTGATGTTTAGCTTCCATATGGTGAGCATGGCGTTCTCCTATCTGGTAGCCCCGCCGCTGATGATGAAAGGTTTGCCGATCTGGGTATGGCGCAAAATCGTACGCTGGTTGCCTACACGACAGCTATCGTTCCTGGCTCATCCGATCGTTGCGGCAGTGCTCTTTAACGGGCTGTTCTCGCTGTATCACCTACCGATTGTACATGATTACGTCATGCTGAATTTTACCGTTCACCGGTTGTATTATATTGCATTGTTCATCACCTCGATGCTCATGTGGTGGACATTGCTGAATCCGTTACCAGAAGGCAGACAAGCATCGGGGTTATCCAAGATTGGTTTTATTTTTCTGAATATGGTACTGCTCACGCCTGCGTGTGGATTGATTATTTTTGCGGCCGAGCCGTTGTATCAGACGTACAGCAACCCGGCAGTATGGGCTGAAGCAATGCGGTATTGTGTGTCTGGAGATTCTACGGCATTACTTCGCTCATTCGGTGGGCCTGCGTTCTTCAACTTCCTGTCTTCTGCGAAAGAAGATCAGCAGGTCGGTGGCATTGTCATGAAGTTTATTCAGGAAGGAATCTTTGCCTCCATGCTGGCTTATGTCTTTTTCCAATGGTATCGGAAAGAGAAGCAGGAAGATGATGATGATTCGTATCCTGCAGGGGGCGCAGGAGGGCCGCTCAATCCGGCTGCCAAATAATGAAGTAATGTTCTGACAAGAGGGGGAACACACGATGGATATGTATTTTTGGCTACCAACGATCAGTACTTCTTTCATTGTGATTAGTGCAGTACTGGTGGGGATTGGATGGGTACTGATTATTCGGGGGAAACGTGAGGCTCATCAGTCCGCCATGGTAGCAGGTGCGATTGCAGCTCTAATCTTCTTTGTGATCTATATGTCTCGTACAGTGTTCGTGGGCAATACGGCTTGGGGCGGGGACCCGGATCTGGAGATCTTTTATCGGATATTTCTGATCTTTCATATTATCCTCGCTACCGTGGCAGCGATATTTGGCATCTCCACACTGGTACTGGGGTTCAAAAAGAAGTTCGGAACACATCGCCGCTGGGGCAAGTTCACGTCCATGATCTGGTTTGGGTCAGCGCTAACAGGTGTTGTTGTGTATGTTCTTTTATATCTCTTATATCCTGGTGGTCATACACGTCCGGTATGGGAAGTTATCCTCGGCGTATAGAAGTAGAGATATAACCTCCGGTTACTCGGGCGTGCGTCACTATAACCTTCTGAAAATATGAAAATGGACGAATCTAGCAGATCATTCGTCCACGCTTCCTCTCTCATTCATTCATAGAATGAGTTCGAGAGGGGGAAACAAAATGAAAAAAACAGTCAACGTCAGTCAGACGTATCCACGTCTTACCGTGTATTCAGAAGAGAACTACAGAGGGAGAAGCCGCATCTATCGTGGCAACACGGGTCTTCGTAACCTGGACAATATTTTGGATGGGGTGGAGAGCCTGCGCTTTTTCTCAACAAGTTCTAATGCAACACTGGTTGTGTTTACACGTCCTAACTTCCAAGGTGGATTCCGGGTCTTCCGAGGCAACACCAACTTGAGAGATTTGGATGATCTGATCCGTGGCAATGATGTGGAATCCCTGATCTCCACCAATCAACGGTTAACGCTGGCTCAGATTCGCGCAATCCGCAGGGATCGCAGTCTGCCTAGTGGTTATAACCTCGTTTAATCGTAAGGCCTCTTCTTCTAACAGGTGCTAGAGAGCGGCAAAGGGCTGTACCCGAATTGTGTTTACACAATAACGGGTACAGCCCTTCTTTTGTGATTGGGGAATGATGTTTAATCCCCGCCACCCCCACTGTCTCCGCCGCCACTATCTCCACCGCTGTCATTGCTGCTACCACTATCGCTGTTGTGATGAGAATGTGTGTCTGATGAAGAATCCGACTCATGATGTTTGTGATCCGGTGTGTGTTTGGCATGTCGATCGTAGGAGTCATCTCCCATAATGACCGGATATCCCGAAGCAGAGTCGGTATAACCGTTGTTACGGCGGATGCGGTATCTGCCTTTTTTGGCAGAATGACGATGAGGCTCATCCCGAAGGACCAACCAGATTACGACGATAAGGAAAAGGAGGACAAATCCGATCTCTACCAGCCAATCCATAGCTGTAACCTTCCTTTCTATGATTCTAATTTATTTTAACGTAAATTCGTACTGTGTCCCATCCCGTCTTCCTGATTCAGGAAAATTAGGGGTTGACGGGATGAGAAACAGGTCTGTATACTGTGTATATTGATATATACAGTAATCACAGTAAGCAACATGAGTGAATGACAGGTGAAAGGCAGGCATGCATATGAACGAATGGAAGCAGGCATGGTGGTTGACCCGCAGCCAGATGAGTAAGGATAGGCTCCAATGGCTATGGTCTGCATTATTCATGATATACACTGGCGGCATGAGCGGTGTGATGTTTTTAGGACAACAACAGACAGATATTATTAATCCAGTAGTGGATTCCTTCTTTTTAATCATGTTGCCATTTCAAGGGTTTATGTTCTGCAGGCGCTCCTTCCGTTACATACAGGAAGATTCTTATACGCAGATGCTGGCCTACTATCGTAGAATTCCCATCCCTGAACAAGTGGTGATGTGGTCCAGGCTACAGCAGTCTCTGATGGCGTTTACGTACAATGGAATCTTTTTCTACGGATCATTATACGTGGTTAACCTTCATGTCGAAGGATTCCGATGGGATCAGTATCTGGCCTTTAGCCTTACCTGTACAGGTTATGGCCTTTTGGTAACAGGGTTCTATATTTACGGAGAGTTTCTGAACAGTGGCAAGAAATACTTGCTTCTCAGTATGCTTTTTATACCATTCGCCATTGGCATATCCATACTGATTCGAATATCAGGCAGTTACGGATTACGGATTGTAATGGATGGAAGTAAATCATGGGGGCTGCTTTCCCCGATCATGTGGATTTCTCTGGTGGCTGGCGTAGCGGGATTATGGCTGTCTAGTCGTTTTACGCTGAAGAAGCTGGTTCATCGGGATTTGAATTAAAATGAGAATTGAGCTTATGTACGAATACAGGATGAAACCGGCACGGTCAGGTAACAGACTGGAGTGTACCGGAGGGCGAGGTGCAAGATGTGAAAATACCCATTCAAATTAATGAAAATAGCGCTGAACCTTTATACCACCAAATTGAAAATCAGTTAAGATCGTTAATTATTACGGGTCAGTTGGGGGAGGGAACACATTTGCCGTCCATTCGTGAGTTCGCCGGAGCACTGAATTGCAGTGTTATTACGGTTAGACGGGTCTATCAGGATCTGGAGAATGAAGGCTTGCTTCGTACGAAGCAGGGGACAGGTACATTTGTGGCCCAGGTAGAAGCCGGTGACAGAGAAAATTATAGATTAAAGGCCGCACAGGAAGCGATGCAGGCAGCGGTGCAGTCCGGGAAATCGGTAGGCTGTACGGAAGAAGAGATGGAGAGCCTATTCCGGGAAGTCCTGAAGGCTATTTACGTGAAGTAAGGGAGTGATTCATACGTGGAACCCATAGCAATCCAGTTGAACGGCATATCCAAAATGCGAAAACGCAGAGTTATCGGCCCAATTGATCTGACCATCCCGGAAGGGTATATAGTGGCTATTCTCGGTCACAACGGTTCAGGCAAAAGCACCCTTCTTAACATGTTACAGCAAGTGGTGCTGCCAGATGCTGGGCAGATTATATGGTTTGGTCAGGAACATGATGGGCCACTTCCCATTGAACTGAGACAACAGATTGGTTTTGTGGCAGATAACGCTGGTTCAGAAGAGAACCGGATAACAGCACAAGAAGCGGCCCATTTCCGGGCGTACTGGTACCCACGTTGGGATATGAAGTTGTTCGACCAACTGATTCAGGATATGGAAGTACCTGTTGATGTGAAGCTGAACAAGATGTCCAAGGGAGAAAGGCGAAAATTTGAGATTGCAGCTGCAATTGCAGCTCGCCCAAGACTATTGCTTTTGGATGAGCCTTCATCAGGATTGGACCCCTTTGCTTGGAAAGTGATGGTTGAGCAGTTCCGTACCTTCATGGCGGGGGGAGACACCACGATTCTGATTGCCACACATATTGCAGACGAAGTCAAAAGGCTTGCGGATTACATCGTATTGATGCACCGTGGTCAGTCACTGGGGATGGCCGAGAAAGATATGGTGCTCGATCAGTGGAAAGAAGTCTGGTATGAAGGAGATTTAAGGCCAGAAAGTATTCCTGGTGTTGTGGAATCTTCTATAGAAGAGGGAGGTCTGGTTCGCGTAATTACAACCCGGGTCAGCGAGGCGCAGGAGAGGCTGGAGCTGTCCAATAACCGGGTATTGAAAATCCGTAACTTGGAATTGGATGAAGTGCTGGCATTCTGGATTGCCGGGTATGCACCCGTACAGTGGAAATAACCGAAGGGAGACGATAAATGATGAACCGATTGGAATTGAAGCAAGTCGTCAAGCAATATGCAGACAAAACAGCCGTTAATGGAGTTACGCTCAATGTAAAAGAGGGGGAGATTTACGGACTGCTCGGAGCTAATGGTGCAGGTAAAACAACAACAATGCGTATGGTGCTTGGACTGATTCACCCTGACGGAGGGAATATCCTGTACAACGGCAAGCCCTATAATACGGAGCTACAACAGATTATGGGTTATCTTCCGGAAGAGCGCGGATTGTATCCGAAGGTGAAAGTCAGCGAACAGATTAATTACCTGGCACGACTTCGTGGCATGAATGGTAAGGACGCAGATCAGAGCCTCAAGTATTGGCTGAATCGGTTTGAGGTACCTGAGTATTACGATAAGAAGATCGAGGAGTTATCCAAAGGTAATCAGCAGAAAATGGGCTTTATCGCGGCTGTAGTGCATAGACCGCAGATTCTCATTCTGGATGAAGCGTTCAGTGGACTGGATCCCGTCAACGTGGAATTACTCAAGTCCACCGTCAAAGAATTGCGTGACGAAGGCACGGCCATTCTGTTCTCAACACACCGTATGGAGCACGTTGAAGAGTTGTGTCGTCAGATCACCATTCTGCATCGTTCCAACACGGTGGTACAAGGAGAGATCAAGGAGATCAAGAGCCGGTATCCGCGTGAACAGGTATTCCTGGGTACGATTGGTAGTGTGGAAGGACTTGAACAGTTGCCTGGTGTGAAGAAAGTCGAGCGAAATGAGCGTGGTTACCTGATACATATTAGTCAGGTGGAAGCGGCTCAAGAGATTCTGAGAACAGCCATGACTCAGACGACAGTGGAACACTTTGAACTGAAGGAACCAACGCTTAACCAAATCTTTATTCGTGAGGTAGGTGAGTCGAATGAATAAAATGGGAACGATTACGGGTTTTACATTTAAAAACAAAGTTAAAACGAAATCATTCATGGTAACGACCATTGTACTTGCACTTTTAATTTCAATCGGACTCAATGTCCCGTATTTCATTACCTTATTTAATGGGGGTTCCATTGGTGGAGCTTCAAGTAGTAATCCTGTAAATATTGGTCTTTTGAGTACAGGGCAACCTGAAGTTTCCGAGAAACTGGAGAGCTTCTCTGCGGCTCAAGGAGATCAGGCCTATCGATTCATTGCCAGTGGTGACAAAGATGAGGCTGCTCTTGCGGCGGATGTGGAAGCAGGGCTTACCGATGGTTATCTGAAGTTTGAAGCTGTTTCCGGGCAAGAGTTCCCGCAGCCCATTCTATATTCAGCAGAAGACGTATCACCTCAGATCATTGCATCCATTGAAGCAGCGTTGCAGAGTGTGAAGCTGGATGTGGTTGTGAAGGATGTACTCACAGCGGAGCAGAAGGAACTGATTACAACACCTGTGAAGCTCACTGAGCAAAGTTTGAGTACAGATGAGAGCGGAGCAGGTACTGAGTCTGAAGGTAAAATGAGCCCGATTAACTATATTGTGGTGTACTTGCTGATCATCCTGCTGTTTACCTCAACGATGATGACAGGTAACATGATTGCCTCTGAGATCACAGCTGAGAAGAGCTCACGTATTATGGAGATTCTGATTACGAGTGTATCACCGCTCAGTCAGATGTTTGGTAAAATTATCGGTATTTTCATGGTGGGGATGCTGCAAATCGGGATCTTCGGAGCGGTGGTTGCCGGAAATATCTTGCTGCCGCATAACCGTGCAGTATTAGGTGATTTCAATATGAGTGTAAGTGATGTGAATAGTGCAGTTATTGTGTACGGACTCATATTCTACATTCTGGGTTACTTCCTGTATGCCGTGTTGTTTGCTGCCATTGGTTCAATGGTAAGCCGTACTGAAGAACTCGGTCAGGCTGTTCTGCCGATTACGATGTTGTCGCTTGTTTCCTTCTATATTGCGATCTTCAGTATTTCTACGCCGAACATTCTGTTGTTGAAAATCGCAAGCTTCATTCCATTCACGTCGCCGACCGCGATTCTGGTACGAATCGGCGCAGGAGTTGCGCCAACTTGGGAGATTCTAACGTCCTTAGCCATTCTCATCGTATCCATTATCATCTTCGGATGGCTTGCAGCCAAAATCTATCGCACAGGTGTGTTGATGTACGGTAAACGTCCAACCTTTAAGGAATTGTTTAAAGCCATGAAGGCATATAAGATCTAGGTGGAGTGTTTGAAGGTGTGTGTGTTGTCATAATTAGAGAGATATGCATATTTATCCATAAATATGCATATCTCTATTTGAAATTAGCTTGCAGCCATTGGTGGCCAATTTAATGTTGAACGCGCTACATGTTGTTTAATGGTGTTCGATACAAACAGTCAAGAACGAATAATTACTTAGAAGTTTTATTTAATTTGGGATGGTTGATTTTTGTATAAACAAGCTAAATTACATTCCGTAGGTCGAATTGACAATAAGTTAAGTAAATTACCTTTGTTTATTACTAAATTTATTGAAAGTAAGAAGCATAGGCTTTTAATTGGCTGATTACAGAGAAATTTACCACAGTTCAACAAAGAACAGAAATTGAATTATCCATGCTAGAAATATTAACGATATGTGAAAAAGAAAGCTTCCTTTGGAACGATAATCTAAGAAAAATTAAAAGGACATAAGAGGGCTATAATCTATAAAGCTTTATTTTAGGGTTGACAATATATAAAATTTCAAACAAAATACATGCTATAGCATATATTAAATTCATATGCATAACTTTATGAAAGAGGGGTAGATATGTTCATTTTTATCACAGTTTTACAGGTTCTATTAGGTGTTTTTTTCCTTTTTACAGGAAGCAAAATTATTTCCGGTAAAATGGCCAATGAGTTTAAACGTTTTGGACTGCCATCGTTCTTTAATGTTTTGACTGGGTCGTTCGAGATTGTGGGGGCAGCTGGTATGATCGTTGGCATCTGGATGCCTGTCGCAGCAATTTTAGCTGGCTTGCTTCTAGCCGGAACAATGCTTGCTGGAGCGTTTACTTTAATAGTCTTAGCTAAAGACCCGATTCAGAAGGCCATTCCAGCACTCATTTTGTTCATACTTAGCTTGATTGTATCCATGTATCATTTTTTCTAAACGAAATTAACGAATTTTTGACGGATTTCATGTGTAACCTTTGAGAGATCGACTATATTTGATTTAAGAAAATGATAAATGAGGGTACTGCAATGGACTTATATAATATTACCGGCTTCTTGATCCATCGTACAGATGTCAAGCTTACAAACTATTTTACGAAACAATTAAAGCCCTACAAGGTTACACCGGAGCAGTGGAGCATTATCTCCTGTCTTGATATAGATAAAGCTATGACTCAAAAAGAGCTGGCGGAGGCCATCGATCGGGATCAAACAACGGTAGTGAGAATGATACATTCTTTAGAACGCAAGGGCATGGTTCGACGTATTGTTCATGATCAAGATAAGCGCTCACATTATTTATATTTGTCCTCTAAAGGTCAAGAAGTTAAAGGAAAGCTGTTGTTAACAGTTAAAAACGCGCATGACTATGTTACACGAGGTTTGGAACACGATGAATTAAATCAGTTAAAAACGATATTAGATAAACTGTACCGAAATGTGCAAGAAGATTAGTTAGACTCTATACCAGAGGATGAATCATGACAACTACATGCCGAAGCACAAAAATTGTGAGATTCTTTCCGAATGAAGCAGCAAGAATAAGGATCCAGCTTCTACTTACTTTAGAAGGAGCTATCAGAAATATATGGTCGAATATCATAGTTCACTGAATATTTAATTCCATCAATTCGATTATCCCAGCAATATTTTTAGTTGTACTCAAGCTGATAGGAGCTGCTTGATGTTTTCCTGAACATATTACTAGAGAAAGAAGGGGAGGAAAGATCACTGGATTATGATTCTAACTGGTTTTGAGATAGCGGCAATTCGCATACGATTAAGTATTTATGTTTCTGTAGAAGAATAGAAGACGGAATGATTTTAATTTAAATGAATAAAGTATTCTAAAATGAGACTGTTATCTAATACTAGATAGTGGTCTTTTTGCTATGTATAATTAAGAAAAAATATCGCAAAAATCCGTATATATTAGCATGCATGAATATGCAAAATGAGTTTTGCGCTTTTTCCTACTTATCATGAAAATATGTCCTGATAGATAAGCTTTATTGATGACTTTTTCTCACTAATTATGACAAGTGGTGTGCTCTGTCGGTGGTCATATTAAATCGAGTTCAGGAGAGGGTCGATGATCATGCAGCAGTTAAAAGGGTTCTATATACAGTTTTTGAGGGAACCTCTGTGGTTTAAAGCATTGATCGATCCTGACTACACTACTACTTTCAATTGTATTTAGCAGTTCAGCCTTTTCAGAGCAGGGCAACTACCAAAGCTTAGCTATCGCTATTTTCTTCGTCGCATATGGGGTGAAGCTGCTGGGCAATCCGAAGGTTTCTATAGCATTCTTTTTCCTGGCTCTGATCAGTATCTATTTATCTTGGCATAGCTTGGATTTTGCGAATATCTAGCATTAAACCTATACGACGGTTTCGTTTTTATTGTTTCTTATTCTAATGAGAGTAATGAAGGGAGAAAGTGCTGCTCCGTTTTGGAGTGGCACCAATTCCCACCTTTATCCGTAGTATCTAAGTATGTCTATTCTATTAAAAATTGGATTGGCAACTATATTCCTTAAAGGAGGATACATAATATGAAGAATTGGAAACGCATGCTCTTATCTCTTACCATCTCAGTAGGTTTGCTTGCATCTGCAGTGCCAGCTATGGCTGCTCCACAAGGAACTTCCGTCAAGGTTAATGACCAAGCTGTGAAATATGCTACAGGAGCGCCGATCCTGGAGAAAGGTACAACATTGGTTCCACTGCGGACCACGCTGGATGCTATGGATGTGAAGCTAACAACTGCGACAGATGATACGATCACGGCTGTAGTAGATGGCAAAACGATTACACTTAAAAGCAAGCTTACACGTATCAACGGTGTAACGTATGCTCCAATCCGCATCGTCGGTGATGCAGCGGGTTATGAAGTTCGCTGGGATGCTGCAACGCGCACCGTGCTGCTGGTATCCAAAGGTGGAGCAACTGAAACTGCTCAAACCGGTGGACGTGGCTTCATGTGGGAAGTTGAAAGCAATGGCAACACCGTCTATCTGGTAGGGTCCATGCATATTGCGGATGAGAGCTTCTACCCACTGCGTCCGGAGTTTGAAGAAGCTTTTGCCGAAGCAGATTATCTCGGGGTAGAGATTGATATTAGCAAAGCCGCTGACGAAGAGCAGCAAAAGCTGGTTCTAAGTCTGGGTTCGTATCAAGATGGAACAACACTGAAAGACCACATTTCCAGTGAAACGTATACAAAGCTGGGTGATGTATTGAAGAAAAATGGTCTGGAGTCTAACGCTTTGGATGCATTTAAGCCTTGGGTGGTAGAGAGCACACTTGCAAGTTTGAAGTCCACAACGGCAGGATACGAAGCGTCAGCAGGAGTGGATCTGTATTTCATCCAGAAAGCGATCGAGCGCAAACTTCCAGTTATCGAGTTGGAGAGTTATCAATCTCAACTTGGTATGTTTAACGACTTTTCCAAAGAAACACAAGAGGAAACACTGAAAGCGACAATCGAAAACTTCGACGTGTTGGATAACAGTGTGAAAGAAATGGCTGAGATGTGGAAAACGGGTAATGACGAGCAACTGCTTGAACTGACAAACAGCTTCTCCACTAACGAGGAATATAACAAAGCAATGCTGGTTGATCGTAACATTGGTATGGCGGACAAAATCGATGGTTACTTGAAAAACGGCAAAGGTGAGGAATATTTCATTGTTGTTGGTGCGGCACACTACTTGGGCGATCACGGCATCGTGAAACTGCTTGAGGATAAGGGATATAAAGTAGAACGTAAATAAATATAGATTACTATAGAAGGTAACCCTTTCGTCTCGAATATAAGAGTTGAGAGGGTTGCCTTCTTATATATAGAAGAAAGACAGATTTAAATAAAGAAGATTAAGCTGCAGGATAATAAAATTGAACCTAAGAGTTCGTGGTAGATTGAAGGTCCTTAATATGGTTAGATCGTGGATTTGATAAGTTTTGAAATTAACTCTTTACAAGTGTGTGTTCTACATGGTATATTCTATTTCCGGCCAAAAAAACACGAGATACACGGTGCGGCAAGCAATTGAAATAAGCTTCGAAAGAAACTTAAAAAAAGAGCTTGCAAAGTTGGTTCGGACATGATATTATATAAGAGTTGCTGAAGAGAACGACATTCGGTAACGAAACAAGTTTGATCTTTGAAAACTGAACAACGAGTGAGTAAACATTCTGCTTGCAGAATGAACGCGA